>NZ_JBQEOP010000005.1:0-40524 GCF_052045305.1 Chitinophaga sp. 22308
TTTCGGGCTTACACCGTTACAGGCGTTGCAGGCTTCTGTGATCAACTCTCCCCTGTTCCTGCATCAGCAAGGCTATGGAGCGCTTGCCGCCGGTAAAAAAGCGGACATCCTGCTGCTTCGTGCCAACCCGCTGGAAGACATTCACAATACAGAAAAAATAAATGCCGTAGTCACGAAAGGCCGTCTGCTGGACCGCTCCGCGCTGGACCAGCTGCTCAATAAAGTGAAAGCGGACAACGCCCGCTGATTTTCCCTGCTGTCATACATACCAGGCGAGGCTACCTGAAGATGGCTTCGCCTTTTTTATTTGATCAGCGTAAAAAACCTGCCCCAGCGGATATAAAAATCCTTATAAGTTTTATGGAAGCTGAACCATATCACCCAGGCTTTGCCAATCAGATGGTCTTCCGGCACAAAGCCCCAGAAACGGGAGTCGATGGACTGGTGACGATTATCACCCATCATCCAGTAGTAGTTCATTTTGAAAGTATAGGCTTTTGTCTCCCTGCCGTTGATAAATATTTTATCCCCTTTCACCTCCAGCTGGTTGTGCTCATAGTTGACGATGACACGGCGGTAAAATGGTAGTACACAGGTATCCAACTGCACCGTGGCACCTTTTTTAGGCACGTACACCGGCCCGTATACATCCTCGCTCCAGGCGTATTTGTCAGGGTCTCCGGGGAAAATGCCTTTGCGTATTTGTATTTTGGGATCTGCATAAATGGTATCGCCCCATTTCTTTACCAGTGCCACTGCTTCCTTCGTAAGATCGTAGGTATAATAACGACTGGAATCTGTTCCCAGGCCATATCCGCCAGACAGGCCAAGGTCCTTTTCCTCTTTATCATTGAACGGTTTACCGCTTCTTGTTTTCACCCGGTAGCTGGTCAACGCGTTCGGTGGCTCAAATCCGGGTTTGCCATTTACGAACAGCTGTCCGTCTGCCACCATGATGGTATCGCCACTGATGCCTACACAACGTTTGATCCAGGTCTCGCGTTTGTCTACCGGCCGGTAAATGGGATCGCTGTAAAACATTTTGAGCGTGTCGGGCGTCATGTTCCGTTTCATCACGTAATAATCCGCGTCATCACCCGATTTGCTGTACAAAGCCGTGTCGCCGCAAGGATAGTTAAACACGATCACATCATTTCTTTCTATGTCACTGAAGCCGGGCAATCTTCTGTAGGGCCATTGTATCGCGGTGGAATAGGCTTTTGCGGTTTTGGTAAAGGGGAGGGTGTGATTCGCAAACGGGAACGCCAGTGGCGTCATGGGAATACGCGGACCATAGCTGATCTTACTAACAAAAAGATAGTCGTGGATTAACAGGGTCCTTTCCATAGAGCCGCTGGGGATCATAAAGGCCTCAAACAGGAAGGTCCGGATCAGTGTGGCCACCACGACGGCGAAAATGGCCGCATCTATCCATTCCCTGACTTTTGATTTCTTTTTTTGGGGTCCCCCGGCCGTTTTCCTCTTCCAGAAAAATAGCTTCATCGAGTTGGCTTTAGGATAATGAGTTGTCTAAACAATTTAACCAATTAAAACCATATCCGGATAAAAATTATTTAGCCGCAAACCCGCTGCAGTAAAGCAGCAGCAACATTTTCCGCGATGATAAAACCGTTTTTCTTAATTTCGGTCATTATCCACGTTGCAAACAATATTATTACATGCATAACTCACGACGTTCGTTTATTCAACAGGCCGGATTACTAGCTGCCGGCATGATGCTTCCCGGCCATCTTTTTGCACAGACGGAAAAAAAAGGCCTCACCCGCAACATCGGGCTGCAATTGTACACGCTGCGCGACCAGCTGGACAAAGACGTTAAAAGCACCATCATCCGCGTAGCGCAGATCGGTTATAAAGAAGTGGAGACTTATTACGGCTATCAGGGTGAAAAAGACAAAGGCACTTTCTGGGGCCTCAAACCGTCGGAGCTGAAAGCCCTGTTCCAGGAATATCAGCTGGCCACTCCCAGCGGGCACTATCAGCTCAACGATTACCTGACCCGCGGCAACGGCAACCCCGCTGCCCTGCAGCCACAGATCGACCTGGCTGCGGAACTGGGCCAGCAGTATTTTATTGTGCCCGTACTGCCGCTTTCCTTGTGGGACAAAAAACTGAAAATGGACGATTATAAGTTCATGGCCGACCAACTGAACAAAGCCGGCGAACTGTGTAAGAAATCAAATCTTCATATCGGTTATCATAACCACTACTGGGAATTTAAAAAACTGGCAGACAGCGCCACCACCGGCTATGAAGTGATGCTTAAAAACACGGACCCAAAATTGGTGTCCTTTGAGCTGGACCTCTTCTGGGCCGTGAAGTCCGGCGTAGACCCGCTGAAGCTCTTCTCCGAAGCGCCCGGCCGTTTCATAGCCTGGCACGTAAAAGACATGGATAAAAAGAACACTGCCAGTCTCACTGCTGCCGGCAATGAAAACAAGACCTCCATGCAGTTATTGTCCAGCGTGTCTTTCGCAGAAGTAGGCACCGGCAGCATCAACTTCCGGCAGATCTTCGCCCAGGCGAAACAGGCCGGCGTACAGCATATCTTCGTTGAGCAGGACAAAATCACCATTGATCCGTTTGACAGCATCACCAAAAGTTACAATTACGTGAAGAACGTATTACTGAAATAAATTCCTCAGCCCCGGGCTAAAGCCCGGGGTATCAATCCCACCAGCAAAGCGGCATACAGTATACCGAGTAATACCCAGGACAATGTCATGGAAAACTGCCCGATAATGGCCGACATCCCCACCACGCAAGCAATCAGGCCACTCGCAAAAATAATCTGCCAGGTAAGCCGCATCCGCATTCCGATACTTAGTAATATTCCCAGCTGCGCTATCATCGTCAATGTGAAACAAATATGTACCGGCCAGTCATCGCGCCAGTTTCCCCCACCAGCCACCAGTAGCCTTATCCACCAATACTCCATTTCATACATCCGCGATTCAAAGAAACTTCCGAAATACAACAGCAGGCTGCAACCTACCAGGCCTGTTTTTACCATAGGGACCAGGACGTTTTTCATAACATTTTTTTAATTCAGATGCCACCCCACGGCTTTTTCCATAATGACGTACTTTCGCATTTCAAACAAAGCGTACCTAAGATATGTCGATGCATGAAATAGAATCCCTGGTGGAGATGTCCGTTTACTGCCTGCATGAAAGCCAGGATAATTCCCTGGACCGCAGAAGCCTTTTTTACAGCCTGTATGAACTGCAGTCGCAGTTTGATACCGGCTTTACCCATTTCCGGGTGATGGACATCCTGACACAACACCGTTTCGTGTATACGTTCCCGATAACCGCGCATCCTGCTTATGCCCAACACCAGGCATTCCTGGACAGCCTTGCCGCTGCTCAGAAGTTCAGCTTTATTTATACCGAACCGGAAAACGAATGGGACGCAGAAACCAACCCGGTAGCCGGTTACGCCCACTTCGACCAGCAACAGCAGCAGTATATCCTCTACTGTGATGCCGGTTCCACCCTGTGGGAGGCTTTTGTGGCCAACGGCACGCTGCAGGGCGCCGACGCTGTGCCGCCGCAGCTGTTCGATGTGTTCACCATGGCCCACATCATTGCCGACAACGCCGCGCAACAACAATACCGCGATGTGCTCGCCAGCTGGTACCACCTGCTGCCTTACATGGTGATGGCCGCCGAACAGGAAAATGAACCCATCGACCAGGAAGCCCTGAAAACCATACTGGGTCACGTAGTCGCCAACGACGCCATCTATGAGGAAAACCTGCCACCCATCGACGAGCTGCCCGAAGGCGGTGAACTCGGCAAATTCTGCGAGTGGTGGTACGCTCCCGCCAAAGGGAAAATGAAAACAGCCGCGGAACTGGACAAAGACATAGCCCTGGACCTGGACGCCGTTCCTTTCACACAGGAAGTGGAGAAAACCGCCGGCTGGTATGACAACGAGGTGCGCAACCTTCTCGAGGGCATTCATCAAAGCATTTCCGATATGGAAGACAACGGCTATGATGAAGCCGCCCAAAAAAGTATTGAAACACGCCTGTTACAAGGGCTGCAATACGCCATCAAAGGCCTTGAGCTGGCCCCTGATGAACCCGGTCTGCTCGTCAATATGGGCTCCCTGTACATGCTGGCCGAAAACTATGAAGAAGCACTGGCCTCCTATAACAAAGCGCTGGCCATTGCTCCGGACAACAGTTATGTACACCTCAACCGTGCCATCCTCTTCTACCAAATGGAAGATGTGCCCATGGCCATTGACTCGTTTGAAAAAGTGCTGGCCCTTGAACCAGGCAATGAATTTGCCCAACAATGGCTCTCCCATCTCAAAAACAATGGATAATACCCTCTCACAAATAGCAACAGCACTCGGCATCACCCTGCCGGGTGCCTATGCCCGCTTCCTCGAAACGGAGCAACTGCGGGAAAGCCGCCTCGTCACCGATCTGGTAAACCTCTATGGCACCAACGATATCGTCACCAGAAACCAGGACTATGAGGTACAACGTTACCTTCCCGGCTATCTCAGCATTGCAGACGACAGCGGAGGCTGCGGTATCTTTCTCAATACCACCCAACCTGCGTTAACCGTGTACATCACCGGGTACGGCGCCCTGGACCCGGAATGCATGGACGTTCTCAGCGACGATTTCCTTCAATGGGCACAACAAGGCTATTCCCTGGAAGTATTACGGGAAGCCCCGGCTTTTATAGCCGCCCGCCAGTCACCGGAAAACCTGCTGCGCAACGAAAGGATCAAACTCCACCAGGCCCTTTCAGCGCTGGAAGCAGAAAAATCCCGGATGGACCTCAAAACCTACCTCCTGCGGAAACGCCAGCTGCAACAGGAAATACAGGACTTTGATGCCCGGAATGGCAAACCATAGTCCCGGGCCTTGGGACTAACGCCCCGGATTACAACCGGCACGGGCTTCCATTACCGCATCTCCTCTCCAAAGGTTCTGGCTTTTTTACCGATTTATCATGTTATCTTTGACGACCCCGGTTGCCATTTCTTTCATTACACTGTTATACCCGTCATTCATTTTATAGTAGTGACCTCGCCGGGGGCCAAATAATTGATTGATAAGTATCTGGACGCAGGATGCAGCACGACGTAGCACAGGAGACGATATTATTTGACCGGATCTCGGAAGGGGACGAAACAGCGTTTGAAGCACTGTTTCATCTTTATGTGCCCCGCATCAGGCCTGTCATCTTCCAGATTATCCAGGAAGAAGCGCCGGTAAAAGATATCATCCAGGAAGTATTCCTCGGCCTGTGGATGGGACGGGATAAGCTGTCCGCTGTCAGCAGCCCCCGCAACTGGATCTTCAAAATGACTTATCACCGTTCCTACAGCTGGCTCCAAAAACAGGGCGTCCGCGAAAAAGCCCGTCACCAGCTGTCCTGGAGCGAAGATGAATATACCAACGTCACGGAAGAAAACCTGTCCCTCTCCGAAACGTCCCGGTTGATACGGGAAGCCATCGCTCAGCTGCCACCGCAGGCCATGAAAATATACCTCCTCAGCCGGGAAAGCGGCCTGAAGATCGCCGAAATTGCAGGCCAGCTGGACATCTCCGTTCAAACCGTCAAAAACTCGCTTGTACGCTCCCTCCGTGCCATCCGTGAATACCTCCTCAAACATGGCATTAGTATCCCTTTGATGCTGCTTTCTTACAGCCTCTCCCACTTTTTTTAAATTTTTTTTCAGACAGATAGGTACTATCGCATTGTTCACGGTACGTATAGGCAGGGATACCCCTGCAACCGGGTCATCCCGCACCAAAATCCAACGTTCACGCGATACTAAAACCACGTCATTGCCAGATACTGAAAGACTGATATATCTATTGTCACAGGCCCGCAAACGCCTCGCCACGCAAGAGGAATACACGGAACTGCTGGAGATGGTCCAGGCAGACGAAACGGGCATGGTCAATGCGCAGATAGAAGCCTTCCACGGCCCCACGGCCCCGGACAGCAACAACCCTGCGGAATGGCAACAACTGGTGACCGATATCCTCGCGGCCGACAAGTCGCGGCCCGCCACCCGCATAAAACCCCTCCGCTGGAGATGGGTGGCCGCTGCCAGCCTGTTACTGCTGGCCTGCGCCGCCTGGTGGTGGCTGCAACCGGCCAAAGCACCGGTGCCGGTACACGCACAAGCCACGCCCGATGTGGCCCCCGGCGGCAACAAAGCCATACTCACCCTCAGCGACGGTTCCCAAATAACACTCGACAGTGCCACCAACGGCGTACTGGCGCAACAAGGCAGCAGCAAAGTCACCAAACTGGCCAACGGTCAACTGGTATACGATGCCTCTGGCAGCAGTCAGGGCAAAATACTGTACAACACCATGAGCACACCGCTTGGTGGACAATACAGCCTTATCCTCCCCGATGGCTCCAAAGTATGGCTCAACGCCGGTTCGTCTATCACCTATCCCACCGCCTTCGCCGGCCAGGAAAGGAAAGTAAGCGTAACAGGCGAAGCCTTTTTTGATGTAGCAAAAAACGCTGCCATGCCCTTCCGCGTCGCAGCTCACAATACCACCGTGGAAGTATTAGGCACTCATTTTAATATCAACGCCTATACAGACGAAGCCACCATCAATACCACCCTTGTGGAAGGCGCCATCAGAGTGTCTGCCCACAACCGCCAAATGGTGCTGAAACCAGGCCAGCAGGCCAGGGTGGGACATACGGACGTACAAGTGGCCGACCAGGTGGACCTGTCCGCCATCACAGCATGGAAAGAAGGGTACTTCTCCTTCACCAACGCGGATTTACCGACTGTCATGCGGGAACTGGCCCGCTGGTACAACCTGGAGGTCAGCTATGAAGGGAAAATACCAGAGCGCGTGTTTAACGGGGAAATAGGTCGCAGCCTCACCCTCGCACAGGTGTTGAAAGGGCTGTCCAAAACAAGGATCAAATACAGAATAGAAGATGGCCACCGGATTATTATCCAGCCATAACCTTTATAAAGAACGATGAAAAACAAAACAGGAACAATGATCAATTCAGGCTAACATAGAGGCACTCCCATGTACTTTAATGAAATAAGCCGGGGATAAAGATTGGCGTCAGAACCCCGGCCTTAGTTCAGCTAAACCAACAAACAAGTCGGTAAACATTCTTCATTAATTCAACCAAACATTGCAAAAGTATGCAAGTAAAGGCTATTTGTAATTCCGGACCCGGTTGTCATCCAAAAAAGGCCGGGCTGTTCAACAAACTTTTGTTAGTTATGAAGCTAACTTCTCTACTGCTCCTGACGGCTATTTTACAGGTAAGCGCTGCCACCAGCGCCCAAACCGTCACCTGGTCCGCCCGCGCGGCCAGTCTCCAGAAAGTGCTGAACGTTATCCGCCAACAAACCGGATATGCGTTCTTCTACGACCGGGAAGACCTGAAAAACACATCACCGGTAACTGTGGAACTGAAAAACGCGTCCCTGCACACCGCAATGGACATCGTGCTGCAACACCAGTCCCTCAGCTACGAGGTACAGGGAAATACGGTATTCATCACCCGTAATGAAAAAACAGAAAAAAATATAAAAGCGGAAGTAAGCAACACCCCTCCGCCGGTAACCATCTCCGGCAGGGTGACAGATGAAACCGGCACAGGCATCCCGGGCGCTTCCGTGATGGTGAAAGGCACTACCAAAGGCGCTATCACCAACCCTAACGGGGAGTTCCAGATCGCCGGCGTGGATGAAAATGCCGTGGTGACCATCACCAGCATTGGTTATACCGCGCAGGAAATAGCCCTGAAAGGAAAAACACATCTCAACATCGTCCTCCAGTCTGATGTGGCTTCACTGAAACAACTGGTAGTCGTAGGTTACGGCGTCCAGAAAAAAGCCAACCTCACCGGCGCGGTCTCCAGCATCGGCAGCAAAGAACTGGCCAACAGGCCCGTTACCAGCGTGAGCAACGCGTTACAGGGCACCATGCCCGGTGTGACCGTAATGGCTGCCAACAGCGGCCAACCCGGTGCCGACGGCGCTAAAATCCGCATCCGCGGTATCGGTACGCTCAATACCACCGATCCGGTGATCGTAGTAGACGGAGTAGTGACCAACGTGGCCAACCTGAACAATATCAACCCGGACGATATCGCCTCCATGTCTGTGCTGAAAGACGCCGCCTCCGCGGCCATCTACGGCTCCCGCGCGGCCAATGGCGTCATTCTCATCACCACCAAACAAGGCAAAAAAGGCGCACCGCAACTTAGTTACAATGCTTACGTAGGCAAACAAAAAGCGACAGGTCTGCCTGACTTTCTGCCTTCCTGGCAGGTAGCCGAACTGGAAAACCAAGCGTCCATCAATGAGGGCGGCGCAGCCAAATATACGCCGGCGCAAATCGCCAAGTACAAAGACGGTTCCGACCCTTACAACTACCCGAACACAGACTGGCTCGGCCTCTTCTATAAAGGCAGCGGTATCCAGCAAAACCATTACCTGGGCCTCACCGGCGGCACCGAGAAAACACAGTATGCATTGTCTCTCGGTCTCTTCGACGAAAACGGCCTTGTAAAGAAAACTAACGCCAAAAGATATACGACGCGTCTCAACCTGACTTCCGAAGTGGCCAACCACGTGAAAGTAAATGCGAACATTGGCTTTACTTCTACCGGTCAGCAAGAACCTTCCAATCCTTACACCGGCGATTTCCAACAGCTGGTAAGACAGATCAACAGGATCAACCCGCGTATACCTTATAAATATGCCAATGGTCAATATGGCTCCATTGGCGACGGCAACCCCATGGCATGGCTGGAAGGCAACAGCCTGAACACCTATTCCTACTACGACCTGGTAGGTAACGTGGGCGTGGACTGGGAGATCGTAAAAAACCTGCACTTCAAGCCCTCCCTGGCTTATATCATGAAGATCAACCACATTAAGAAGTTCAGGGCTGATCAACAATATTACAATGCCAACGGGGACAAAACCTTCTACCAGGGCCCCAGCTCCGTTACCGATCAGAATAACTTCGGCAACACCGTTACCCAGCAGGCATTGCTGGAATATGCCAAATCTTTCAACAAGCACAACTTCAAAATACTGGGTGGTTTCTCCCAGGAACAAACAAAATACTCCTTTGATGAAGGATACCGTAAAGGCTATCTGAACAACGAACTGACCGATCTTAACCTCGGTGCCACTGAAGGACAATATGCGCTCAACTACGGTTATCAACTGGGCCTGCGCTCCTGGTTCGGCAGACTGAACTATGACTTAGACGGTAAATACCTGCTGGAAGCTAATCTGCGTTATGACGGATCTTCCCGCTTTGCAAAGAGCAACAGATGGGGCACCTTCCCGTCTTTCTCCGCCGGCTGGAACATCGACAGGGAGGCGTTCTTCGAGGCGCTGAAACCGGTGGTGTCCAACCTGAAACTGAGAGCTTCCTGGGGCATGCTGGGCAACCAGTACATCAAAGGAATAGATGACGCAGCTTATCCTACCTACCCGTACTATCCCTACATATTCACCGTTGTCGGCAACCAGAACTATGTATTAGGCGGACCGGCAGCCGGCGTAGTGCCAGGCGTGGCCCCGGTTAACGGCGCCAACCCGGACATCAAATGGGAAAGCACCACGGAAACAGGCGTAGGTATCGATGCAGGATTCTTCAACGGTAAACTGAATTTTTCTGCGGACTATTTCCATAAAATGACCAATGATATCCTGCTCGCCATTCCTGTAGCTGCAGCGTACGGCTTCAAAGCGCCTGCCCAGAATGCAGGCTCTGTGCTGAACCGCGGCTGGGAATTTGTGTTGAGCTATGCGGATACCAAAGGAGACTTTAATTACAGCGCCGCTTTCAACACAGCGTTTATTCACAACGAAGTGACCGACCTCCGTGGTTCCGGCCCTATCATTAACGGTTACACCTTCCAGCAGGTAGGTTATCCTGTAAACTCCCTCTACGGTTATATCGCAGACGGTATCTTCCAGTCAAAAGATGAAGTAAAAAATTCAGCTACCCAGTTACCTACCACAGCACCTGGCGATCTGAAATACCGCGATATCAACGGCGATGGCAAAATCACCGGAGATGACAGGCAATACCTTGGCAACTACTTCCCGAAAGTAACGTTTGGCCTGAACCTCAATGCTTCCTGGAAAAATATTGACCTCGGTATCTTCTTCCAGGGCGCTGCCGGTGTTAAAAACTATATCGATGCAGGTAAAATCGGCGCTGTCGGTGGCAACGCCAACAAGCCTACTTCAGCATTGCTGGACACCTGGACAACAGACAACCCGAATGCTTCTTTACCACGCGCCTGGTATAACTATAAACAAAATGATCCCAGCGGCACGCCTTCTTCCTTCTGGGTGAAAGATGGTTCTTATCTGCGCCTGAAAAACCTCCAGGTGGGTTATTCACTGCCTGAAAAAATGATCAAACGCATAGGACTGACCAAACTGCGCTTCTACTACAGTGGCCAGAACATCCTCACGTTTGACCATCTCTACAAATGGATAGATCCGGAAGCGTCTATCACCAGCAGCATCTATTATTACCCGCAGGTGAAAGTGCACACTTTTGGCGTGAATGTTAGTTTTTAACCGTTACGAAAAATCATGATCATGAAAAGAAACCTTCTCTATATACTGCTTGCAGGCGTACTCACACAGACCGCCTGCCAGAAAGATTTTCTGGACAAGTCCCCTTCCGATGGTTACAGCAATGAATCCCTGTGGACCACCGAAGCTGCTGCATCCGCCGCGCTCAACGGGTGTTACAAAGGATGGGAAACCAGCACCAACATCCTCTACATGGATGCTGTAAGTGACAACAGCTACAGCCAATGGGCATGGGACAATTTCCAGCACCTCGGCAACGGCACCGCCACTGCTACCGATCCTCAGGTAGTAAGCCAATGGGATTATGTCACCATCCAAAAATGCAACTGGTTTATTGAAAATGTGGACAAAGCCACCATCGGCGATGACCTGAAAAATCGTTTCAAGGCAGAAGCCCGCTTCCTGCGCGCATACCGCTATTTCCTGCTGTCTCAGCTCTATGGCGACGTTCCGCTGGTAACCAAAAATATCAGCGTAGCTGAAGCCAACAGCATCAGCAGAACTGCCCGCGCGGATGTCCGCAAATTCATCACCGATGAACTCGCAGCCATTGCACTGATACTGCCTGATAAATACTCTGGCAGCGATGTGGGCCGCATCACCAAAGGCGCCGCTTTGTCACTGAGGGCACGCGTGGAACTGTTTGACAAAAACTATGCTGCTGCCATTGAAGACTGTAAAAAAGTAATGGCTTTGGGCTATAGCCTCTATCCCAACTACACCGATCTTTTCCGTCAGGATAAGAAAAACAACCAGGAAGTGATCCTGGATGTTCAGTACAAAGCCAACGAGAAAGACAATGCCAATACCGACCTGGGTATCCTGCCTTCCTCTGGTTATGGTGGATGGGCTTCTCTCAGCCCTACCCAGTCACTGGTAGATGCCTACGAAATGACCAACGGCAAAACCATCGACGATCCTGCTTCCGGCTATAGTGAAGACAATCCGTACGCCAACAGAGATCCTCGTTTAGCCGCCAACGTTGTATATCCCGGATTACAGTACAGTGGCAAGTTCTATGACCCGATCACTTCAGGCGGCGCCGACTACTACAGCGAAGGCAACAACTCTCCTACCGGTTACCTCGTAAGAAAGTTTGTTCCTTTCCTGTCTGACTTCCCTGACATGTGGAATACCGGTGTGAACATCATCGTGATCCGTTATGCAGAAGTACTGCTCACTTACGCTGAAGCACAGATAGAATCCGGTGTGATGGACAACAGCGTATATCAGGCACTGGACGATATCCGCACCCGCGCCGGCATGCCTGTGGTAGACCGCGCTGTGTACAACAACATCGCTTCCCTGCGTACGCTCATCCGTCGCGAACGCCGCGTGGAACTGGCGTTGGAAGGCCTCCGCTGGTATGATATCCAGCGCTGGCAGATAGGCAGCACCGTTAGGACCGGCACCGTATATGGCACCCGCCTCGGCACCGTAGACGCCACCACCGGTAAAGTGACGCTGACCGGCAACCATGTGGTAGTTGAGCAGCGTAACTTCAATCCACAAAGGGATTACCTCTGGCCTGTTCCGCAGAAAGAAAGGGACATCAACAAAACCCTGGGGCAAAATCCTGGTTACTAAGAATTTTTTGACGTACAATTTTGATAAGAAGACCGAAGCGATTTAAACTCGCTTCGGTCTTCCTCTTTTTACCATCCCCCAAAAATCGTAAATCGAAAAATTCCTAAATATTTGTACCTTATTGCTGAATAAAACCCTTGTGTATATGTCACAAGCACCCAACGAAAACCCGTCCTGCCCGGGAAAAAAAGATAAACACGAAGCCAGGCGTGATTTCCTGAAGCAGTCCTCCGCGCTAATGGCCCTGGCGCTCACCCCGCCACTGGTCGTAAAAGCAGGCGAACATGACGAAGCGATCGCCGGCCTGTTTGAAAAAATGCCGCTCAGCCTGGAAATCAACGGGAAAGCTTACCAGCTGTCTGTTGAGCCGAGGGTGACCCTGCTCGACCTCCTCCGTGAACAGCTGAACCTGACAGGCACCAAAAAAGGCTGCGACCATGGTCAATGCGGCGCCTGTACAGTACACGTCAACGGTCAGCGGATCAACTCCTGCCTTACCCTCGCCGTGATGCAGGAAGGAAAAAAAATCACTACGATCGAAGGACTGGCTCAGGGAGATACCTTACACCCTGTACAGGAAGCTTTTATTAAGCATGATGGCTTCCAGTGCGGTTATTGTACGCCCGGTCAGATCATGTCGGCCGTGGCCTGTATCCGCGAAGGGCATGCAGGCTCTCCGGAAGAGATACGCGAGTTCATGAGCGGAAACATCTGCCGCTGCGGTGCCTATGACAATATCGTAGCAGCTATTACGGAAGTAAAACAGGGAGGGCATATCGTATGAACCAGTTTTCCTATGTAAGGCCTGCCAGCCAACAGGCCGCTATTGACGCCATCACCAGGGACAGCGCCGCCCGGTTCATAGCCGGCGGCACCAATCTGCTCGACCTGATGAAAAACGGCGTGCTGGCACCGGAGAGGCTGGTAGACATCAACCGGCTGCCGCTGAAAAACATTGCGTTGAACAATAATATCCTGCATATCGGCGCCCTGGCGCTCAATAGTGAAGTGGCAGCCCATCCGCTGGTAAAAACACATCACCCCTTGTTGTCACAGGCGCTGCTGGCCGGCGCTTCGCAGCAGTTGCGCAACATGGCCACCACCGGCGGCAATATGATGCAGCGCACCCGCTGCAGCTACTTTTACGATATCACCATGCCGTGCAATAAACGGACGCCCGGCAGCGGATGCAGCGCCATCGGTGGCATCAACCGGATGCACGCCATCTTTGGTGCCAGCGATCAGTGTATCGCCGTACATCCCAGCGATATGTGCGTTGCCCTCACAGCCCTCGATGCCACCGTGCTGGTGGCCGGCCCCAAAGGCAAACGCAGCATTCCCTTCGGCGAATTCCACCGGCTGCCCGGCAATACGCCCGACAAAGACAACAACCTCAGCAAAGGCGAACTGATCACCGGTATAGAAATACCAAACAGTCCCTTTACCAAAAACATATATTACCTGAAAGTGCGTGACCGTGCTTCCTATGCTTTTGCCCTTGTCTCTGTGGCCGCAGCACTGGATATCAGCAACAACACCATACGCGGCGCCCGCCTGGCGATGGGCGGCGTGGCCCACAAACCCTGGCGCCTGCACGAAGCGGAAAAAACACTGATCGGCAAAACACCGACGGCAGATAACTTCCGTATAGCCGCTACCGTGGCCACGCAGTCGGCCCGCACTTATACACACAACGCATTCAAAGTGCCCATGGCACAAAACAGTATCGTCACCGCCTTACAAAAAGCAGCTGCCGTATGAAAAAGCAAGCAGTAGGACAATCCATGGACCGTGTTGACGGCCGCCTCAAAGTAACCGGAGGCGCCCGCTACTTCGCTGACCATCAGCCGGAAGGCATGCTGTATGCCGCATTGGTATGCAGCCCTGTCAGCAGTGGCCGTATCACCGCTATTGACGCTACAAAAGCGCTCAGAGCGCCCGGCGTGGCAGACGTGGTGTCTCACCTCAACGCACCGCCGGTTCCCGGTTATAAAATGGAAAATCCCAATCCTAAACAGGGACTCAAAATATTCCATGACGACCGCATTTATTCCAACGGCCAGCCAGTGGCCATTGTGGTGGCCAATACACTGGAGCGGGCGGTATACGCCGCCACGTTGGTGAAAGTCACCTATGCACAGGAAGTACACCAGACGGATATGGCCCGCAGCATGGACCTGGCCTTTCAGAACAAAAACATGAAAGACTACCTGCGCGGCGAGGCTGATACCTGGAAAAAAGCGCCGGTCAACCTGGAAGCGGAATATAATATCCCCATCGAAGTGCACAACCCGATGGAACTGGCGGGCATCATCGCCCACTGGGAAACACCCGATAAACTGACGCTGTACGCCAAAACACAAGGTGTGAAAAGCGTACAACAGTCATTAAAAACACTCTTTCAACTGCCGGAAAGCCAGATCACCGTACACTCGCAGTTCGTGGGCGGCGCTTTCGGCATGGGCCTCCGCATGTGGCCCATGGAAGTGGCCACTATCATCGCTGCAAAAAAGATACGCAAACCAATAAAACTGGTCATCACCCGCAAAGACATGTTCACCCTGGTGGGCTATCGCCCTGCGGCTAAACAACGTATAGGCATTGGCGCTACTGCCGATGGCAAACTGACCGGCATCACCCATGAGGCCGTGGCCAACACTTCACCGTATGAAGATTTTACAGAAGGGATTGTGAACATAACCCGCATGATGTATGCCTGTCCCAATGTAAACACACACTACCAGCTGGTGCCGCTCAACCTCAGCACACCGGTATGGATGCGTGGCCCCGGCGAAGCCACCGGCGCGTTCGCACTGGAATCCGCCATCGATGAACTGGCCCATAAGCTACAGATGGACCCGTTACAGTTGCGCATCATCAATCATGCCGACACAGACCCGGAAAAGAACCTCCCATACTCCAGCAAATACCTGAAAGAAGCCTACGAAATGGGCGCCGCTAAAATAGGCTGGCATCAACGCAGTCAAACTCCCGGCAAACTGGAAGAAGACGGCTGGCTGGTAGGCTATGGTATGAGCAGCGGCGTATTTGGCGCGGGTCGTGGCAGAGCTACCGCCAGCGCCACTTTCAAAGCCGATGGCACCCTGGTGGTACGCAGCGCCGCCGCAGACATCGGTCCGGGTACCGCCACCGCCATGGTACAGATAGCCGCCGATGCTACCGGCATCGATGTTAAAAAAATAAAATTTCTGCTGGGAGAATCGGAATACCCCGAAGCGCCCCGCCAGGGCGGCTCTTCCACGGTATCCACCGTTGGCAGCGCCGTGAATGACGTATGCCGCAACCTGCAACAGAAACTGGGCGAAATGGCCATCGCCAACATCCCGGCGTTCAAAAACCTGAAAGCGGAAAACATTCAGCATGAAGACGGCCGGCTGGTAGCCGGCAACACCCGGCTGGATTATGCCGCAGTACTGCAACAGCAGCAGCTGCCGGAGCTAGTGGTCACCACCACCTCCCAGGCCGGCGACGAACGGAAACAGTACGCCATGTACTCCTTCTCTGTTCATTTCACCAAGGTACATGTACATCCGGCCACTGGCGTGGTACGGATCAAACATATCGTCAGCGTGGCCGATTCAGGCACCGTCGTAAACAGCAAAACGGCCCGCAGCCAGATGATTGGCGGCGTGGTAGGCGGCATCGGCATGGCACTCACGGAAGAAGCCCTGATCGATCACCGCTTCGGCCGTTATGTCAACAACAACTATGCGGACTACCATGTTCCCGTGAATGCAGACACACCGCCAACAGACGTGCTGTTCATCAATAAAAAAGATCCTGTTATTAACCCGATGGGCGCCAAAGGCATGGGCGAAATAGCCCTGATAGGCTTTGCTGCCGCTGTTTCCAACGCGGTATTCAATGCTACCGGCAAGCGGGTCCGCGACCTGCCCATCACTCCCGACAAACTGATTTAATACCATGCAGAAAGAGCTGGAAGATATTGTGAAGGCGTACCTTGCCGCCGTTGAGCAAGGCCTGCAAACGGCCCTCGCCACCGTTGTACATGTAGAAGGATCGGCCTACCGCCAACCCGGCGCACGCATGCTGATCACCGAAAACGGAGCATTGACAGGCGCTATCAGCGGCGGCTGCCTCGAAGGCGATGCGCTGCGCAAAGCCCAGCTGGCCATGATGCAACAAAAACCCATGCTGGTCACCTACGATACGACAGACGAAGATGATGCTGCCGTTGGCGTGGGACTGGGCTGCAACGGCGTTATACACATCCTCCTGGAACCGCTGGGGCCACACCTCGCCATGAACCCGCTCACGCTGTTGCAACAACATGCAGGCAGACGCGATACTACGGTCATGGTTACACTGTTTAATCTCGAACAACGTTCCGCTCCGCAGCCAGGCACCTGTATTCTCGTCACCGACGGCGGTGAAAGACAGGTCCACCTTGAAGACGGCCCGCTGCGTACCGCCGTACTGTCAGACGTATGTGCGGCCTTTACGGCGCGGCGCTCCGCCGTGAAAACATACGACAATGGCAGCGAACAAATCACCGCGCTTATCGCCTGGCATCCACCGGCATTACAACTGCTCATTGCCGGCGCCGGCAACGACGTACAGCCACTGGTGAAAATAGCGGCGATATTGGGATGGCACACCATCGTGGTGGACGGCCGGCCGGCTTATGCCCAACGGCAGCGTTTTCCGGAAGCCACCCGCGTGATTGCCGCTAAACCGGTAGAGGTGCTGCAACACCTGCAACCCGATGATTATACCGCCGCCGTACTGATGACACATAACTACAACTACGATATCGCCCTGCTTACGGCACTGCTGCCACATCACCTTCCTTATACGGGCGTCCTCGGTCCCGCCAGGAAACTGCAACGGATGCTACAGGAAATGGAAGATGCCGGCACCGTGGTCTCCCCTGAACAACAGGCACGTATATACGGTCCCGTTGGACTGGATATCGGTGCAGACGTACCAGAAGAGATAGCCCTTTCCATCATCAGCGAAGTGAAGGCTGTCATGGCCGGCGCACCCGGCGATTCCCTGCGCAACAATCCATCCGCGATCCATCAGCGCGCCCGGCAACAGATTATCCAAAAACAGTTATAATGAGGCATCCAGGTGCGGTCATCCTTGCTGCCGGTGCCTCCCGGCGTTTGGGCACACCCAAACAGCAGGTGCGCTTTCAGCAACAAAACTTGTTGCAACGGATCATCCAAACCACACGGCAAACCACCGCCAACCCCGTGGTAGTGGTGCTGGGCGCCTTTGCAGACACTATCCTGCCCGACCTGCAGGATAGTGAAACCAACATCGTCATCAACACTGACTGGGAAAGCGGCATGGGCAGCTCTATACAAACCGGCGTGCGGGAACTGATACGTATAGACCATAACGTTAGTGACGTCCTTATCCTGCTGTGCGACCAACCTTTTATCACCCCAACCCTGCTGGAGGAGCTGATCACCACTCACTACCACCAAAATAAAGGTATCACCGCCTGTAGTTACGGCCCGGTCATTGGTACGCCTGTAATATTCAGCAGCGCCTGTTTTCCTGGTTTACTGGCGTTAACAGGGCAGGAAGGCGCGAAAAAAATCATCCTGCAATACCAACAGGAGGTAACAACCATCCCCTTTCCCGAAGGCATCATAGATATCGATACCCCGGAAGATCTCGAAAATCTCCGCTAACCCCATCATTATCAATCATCGAAAAAAAACATCAGGCCGTTGTATTTTTTATCAGATCTTTTTTCCTACATTTGTCTACAGAATTAGTAGACTAATAAAATCTACCATTATGGAAAATCACCATCGATATCTAAACCTGCGCCTGCAAAGGCTTCTGTCAGCCAGTCAACCTACTGCCGGCTCCTGTTGTTGTTAATCCTGCTCCCCTCTGCTGCGGTCTTCCCCACCAACTTCCGCACGTATAGCATCATTTCAAATCTTCATTTTTTACTGTTACAAAATCTGCTCGTCATGAAAACGAACAACCAACCCGTATTTCATCTGGGGAAAACTGTCACTGCGCCACAACTGAATTACTTCCAGCAACATGGTATTATACAGTTTAAGAACTTCCTCGACAAAGAATCGTTGTCTCTCATTTTAAGCGAAGTGGCACAGGTACAGGATTTCCTGCTACGCAACCAGGTACAGAAAGTAAACGGTATCCCATTGAAATTTGGCAGCGACATCAACGGCGCGCCGCTGGTACAACGTATCGCATTTGCCTCCCATTACAGCAATGCGCTGCGCGAACTTCTGAAAGATGAACGCCTGCTCGCATTGACCAACCTGCTATCGCCCTATGACGGCCGCATCGGCGAAAATGAAAAAGACGGCCTCGTCATCAATCATTATGTAAATACCGACAACAGCCAGTTCCGGCAGTTAGGATGGCATACCGACAGTCCCCGTGACCTTTTCCTGGGATCACGGATACTGCCTATGCTCAACGTGGGCATCCACCTGGACGACTGCCCCCTGGAAAACGGCGGCCTGCGGGTGCTTGCAGGCACACACCATCAAAGTCTTTTCCGGCTGCTGTTCCGTAAAAAATATTTCATCGATCATACGCCGGACGACCGGGAAACAGGCTTCGATATTGAAGCCGGCGACCTTACCGTGCATGACGGCCGGCTATGGCATCGCGTGCAACAGTCGCCTTTCATCGGCGAAAAAAGCCGCCGCAGGGTGATGTACATCCCCGTGGTGACCGGCGCCTATCAGCCAAAACATGCACAGTCCCCCACACCATTTTATCACAAACTGGCGCAGCTGAAACAGCATCTGTACGGCGGGAAACCGCAATGGGCCGCTGTTAAAGCCGCCGAAGGCAAACTCTCAAAAGTCAATAGTACTGCTATCTAAAATATTATACGTATGTCTTACGCATTGGTAACCGGCGCAGCCAAGGGTATTGGCAAAGCCATTGCAGCCGAACTGGCACAAAGAAACTATCACCTGCTACTGGTGGACCTCGACGATACATCTTTGCAGGAAACTGCGACAGCATTAGTGGGGCTTTATCACGTCCATGTACACACGCTCCATCAGGACCTGTCTCAACCGGATGCATTGTCGAAAGTCACGGCATGGAGCAGCCGTTGGCACGAACAGTTGACGGTGGTAGTGAACAACGCCGGCTATGGTATCAACGGCGCTTTTGAAAATCTCTCCCTCGAAGAACAGTTCAACATCATCGATGTGAACATCAAAGCACAGGTGGGATTATCATACGCCTATATCCCGGTACTGCGCCGGTTTCCAAAATCATGGTTGCTCAACCTCGCCAGCACCACGGCCTATCAGACCGTCCCCTATCTCAATATCTACGCCGCTACAAAAGCCTTTGCGCTGTCGTTCACCAGAGGCCTGCGCTATGAGCTGCGCCACTCGCCTGTTTCGGTAAGTGCATTGAGCCCGGGCAGCACCGACACTGATTTCGTGAACCGCGCCCGCATGGGCAACAACACCCGCAGAATTGCGGACCGGTTCAACATGACGCCGGAAAGCGTGGCTAAAATAGCAGTGAACGGATTATTTAAAGGCAAAGCGGAAATTGTGCCCGGGTTCATCAACAAACTGAATGCATTCTTGCCTAAATTTTTCCCCAAACCACTGGTAGAAAAAATTGCGGGCAACATTTATGAACAACGGGAAGAAACACCGGCGGTAGCCATTACAACAGCCTGATCTGTAATGCCGGAACAGCTTTTGTACCCTGTTGCATATGGCAAAAAAGGGTATTTATATTGGCACTTCCGGCTGGAGCTATAAACACTGGAAGGATATTTTCTATCCTCCTGAATTAAAGCCGGTAGAGTATCTGGCGTTTTATGCGCAGTCATATAAAACAACGGAGATCAATACCAGCTTTTATCATCTGCCCAAACCAGGCACTGTGGAAAACTGGGTACATAAGGTACCAAAACGTTTCTGGTTCTGTCCGAAACTCAGCCGGTACATTACACACATAAAACGGCTGCTGGACCCGGCAGAACCACTGGAACGCTATTTCAGTATATTCGACCCCGTGAAAAAGAGCCTGGGACCGGTATTAATCCAACTACCGCCGTCCCTGGTTTTCGAACCGGAACGGCTACACGTATTTTTTGACCTCCTGAAAACCATCTACCGGGATTATGAGTTTGCGCTGGAAGCCAGGCACGACAGCTGGTTACAGGAAGACGCCTTTAAGCTGCTGGAGAAATATAACATAGCGTGGGTCATCGCAGATTCCGGTGGTCGCTGGCCGTTTGCAGAAAGAATAACGGCAAAGCATATATACATCCGTTTCCATGGCCCTAACGGTCACTACGACACTGCCTACAGCCATAAAACGATGGCCGCCTACGCAGCCAAAATTAAACAATGGCATGATGACAATCACGCCGTCTGGGCCTTTTTCAATAACGACGGTCATGGGTACGCACTAAAAAATGCGACTGAGCTAAAATCTTTGCTACAAGTCTGAGAATATCAAAACAGTGAAATCATTTATACTCCACTTGTTCATTCGTGTAATATGTCTTACCGCCTGATGAAACATGCTGTATCGCTGCGCCACCAGGACTTTCCGTCAGCTTGTGGCTATGCACCAGCATATAGTCGCGCACTTCTCCGTTGATGATGTCAGGATGATGTTTGCGAATATTTTTCTCCGCGTTGGTCAATACCTTATGGATGGCTTTGTGCAGCGATTTTACCGCCGCTGAAGGAATCTGGTTGGCAACGGAAAAAGGTGAGATACGCGCTTCCCACAGGATATCGTCTGCATAGGCGTTGCCAATGCCAAGAATGTTTTTTTGATCTGTCAGGAATTTTTTGATGGCCGTCCTCTTTTTGGCCAGTGCGGCTTTCAGCCACGCTTCGGTCAACTCTTTGGAAAGTGCATCAGGCGCCTCTTTGGGGTCAGGGTCCAGGAAGATGTTTGCCTGGCCCTGATAATCCGTCAGGGCCAGGCCTTTGCCATCTTTGAACAACAACGTGCAGATAGTATGTTTCTGCTCGTTTTGCCGGTCAAATAAATATAGTTTGCCATGCAGCATCAGGTGCATCCCCAGCACATGGCCATTTTTAAATTCGAAATGTAGTTCCTTTCCCACACGCCGGATAGATTCCAGACGCTGCCCTTCCAGTGCAGCCTTCAGCTCTTTTTCAGGCGTACGCAGTTTCTTTTTCACGACCACCTCAATTGTCTCCAGCTGTTTGTGCAGCAGGGCTTTTTCCAGATTGTGGCTGAACACGTTCAGGTCAGGTAATTCAGGCATGGCAATTTTTTTATAAAAGTAACGATTCGTTATTGCTGCAACAATTGGTCCGCAAAACGCCATTTTGTTTTAAAATCCGGTGTCAGTTGCTGGTTGGTGATAATAGCCCTGAACATCTCAATGGGGATGGCATTCTCATGAAGGAAAGCGTCGTGGAACTGTTTTTCCGTCATTTTTCCGCTGTCAATCAGCTCATGGTGCAATGCCCGCAGCTGCAGCCCGCCCATCATGTAAGCGATCTGATACAGCGGGCCATAGTCGCCTTCAAAGGAGCGGCGCACTTCGGACGATGCGCTGAAGCGTTCGTGGCCTACACGGTCAACGAGGAAATCGATACACTGCTGAGGAGTCCATTTGCCCAGGTGATAATTCAGGGAGAAGATAATGCGGGCGCAACGGTGCATGCGCCAGAACAACGCGCCTACTTTCTGTTCGGGCGTGCTGTGGAAATTTTTGTTCCACAGGAGCATTTCCCAATATAACGCCCATCCCTCTACGGAGAAAGGCGTGCTGAACATACGGCGGTAGGCTTTATTACGTTTGTTCATAAAACCCTGCAGGTTATGGCCGGGTATCAGCTCATGAAACACTGTGGCATGGGAAAACGCGTAGTTGTTGCTGCGCAGGCTCATCGCCCGGGTAGCTTCGTCCATATCATCTGTCGGGTAGGCTACCAGAATAGACTCGCCTCCCAGGAAAAACGGCGCAAAGCGTTGCTGCTCTTTAGACAGCATAAACATGCGCCAGGCTTCTTTGGCCAGTGCCGGTACCGTCACCAGGTTGCTGTCTTCCACAAATTTAATCGCTTCGTCTGCCAGCCGGTGTATCATTTCCGGTTGCCTGCCAGGTTCCACATGGTTTTCTTTCACCTTTTCCAGCGCCTTTTTCCAATCCTTCCCAAAACCCAGCGCAGCAGATGCTTTCAGCATTTCTGCATCACACCAGGCGAACTCTTTGTTGGCCATCTCCACCAGCTCTTCCGGAGAATATGGGATCATCTCGTACTGTAGTTGTTTGATGAGCGCTTCGCGGCCGATGGGCGTGCCTTTGATACCGGAGGCATCCAGTGTTTTATCGGTTTTATCTGCCAGTTCATGGCCCAGAAAGCGGCCATACAGGCCCAGCAGGCTGTCTGTTTGCTGATAAGGCTGTTTCACCTGTTTGGTAAACGCAGGCTCGTAGCCATAATAGAAAGTATATACGTTTTTGAGGCCGTTACGCAGGTCATCTACGATCTCTGCTGCCTGGCGGGCCTGTGCCGGCGTCAGGGAACTTTTATTCTTCAATGCGGCCTGTGCAGCAGTGATTTGTTGCTGCACTGTGCCAAGGTCGGCCACGATCCTGGGCACGTCAGGATTGTCACCGCGACGGCGCTTCACCTGCATGGTCATCAGTGTTTGCGCAAAGGGAATGACGGCTGGTTGCAGCAGCTTGTACAATGCCTCATTTTCACTGATCTCCTGTAGCTCCTGTCCTATCTTGCGCTTCAGCAGGATATAGTCCACCTGGTCGCTCACCGGCAATGACGCAAATGACAATGATGCCAGCGATGCCAGTGTTTGCTGATAATACGTGCGCATACGGTCAAAATACTCCGGGCTGTACCGGAAAATGTATACCCGGTGCAGATCGTCTACGTCTAAGGCCATCTGCTGGATCAGTTCCTTAACAGGCTCACCCGTATTGGCATGGGTACGGACAAAAAGGAACAGCAAGGGAATAAGGACCAGGTATTTTTTTATCATAATGCAAAAGCTGTTTTAAATCTGACATTAAAGATAATCATCCGCCCCTGGCATCCTATGCTGAAATTGTCCCGTTTTACACCAAAATTGCTCCATATCAACATTTTTTATGTATGTCAACATCTTGTTAAAATAGCCGGAAGCGAGCTGGAAGAGCGTTTTTTAGGGCAACATATCCCGGCGATATTCGTTATTTTCGTTTGATATGGATTAATCGTTATTCTCTAACCTTGATAAATATTTTACGGAGTGACATTGAAAGTGAAGAAGTTTATTAAACCGTTAATTTTTATTGCAACCATCGGTTTTTTTGTATTCTTGATTACCACCCTTACCTCAGCTGAAAAAAATCCTGCCACCGCATACCGCACCCTCAGACCGGCAGTGAACGACTCACTGCAGGAGGAAAGTTTGTATGAAAGCATGCGACTGGACACTACCGGCTTGTCCCGGGAAGCATTTGAAAGCGCACTGCAAGGCTACAATCAACTTGAAGGTAAAGGCCGGCTCAAAAACCCGGACATTCTTTCCATTATCGACTTTTCGCTGCCCTCCAGCAAAAAGCGGCTTTTTGTGATTGACATCAAAAACAGACTGCTGCTGTTTAACACGCTGGTATCTCATGGCAGGAATTCAGGTACGCTGCTGGCCAGCACCTTTTCCAACAAAACGAACAGCTACAAGAGCAGCCTGGGTTTTTATGTGACCGGCGACACCTATAACGGGGAGCATGGTTATTCCCTGCGCCTGGAAGGTGAAGAAGCAGGCATCAACGACAACGCGCTCAGTCGTGGTATCGTGATGCACAGCGCCGCCTATGTCAACGAAGCACTGATCAAAAGCCAGGGTTATATCGGCCGCAGCCTCGGTTGCCCGGCCATTCCGGAAGGCGTGCACCGCAAAGTCATTCAGCGCATTGCCAACGGCACCTGCCTGTTTTTGTACAGCCCGGACAAATACTACTCCATGCATTCCAGGATGCTGGTAAAAGACAGTGTGAACAGCTAAAACATTTTTTGTTTCATCACCGCATCGTGGCCGTAGACGTCCCGTACCAGATGTAACGCACCCTCCTCATCCGCCCAGGCGGTGAAGTAAGTGATAATCACCGGTACCGGATGTTTTACGGCCACATATTTTTGTTTGCCGCTGTTCATGGCTTCATCAATTTTTTCGTCGGTCCATTGGGGTGAGTCCTCCAATATAAACCTGGCCATGGCGACAGGGTCTTTCAGCCGTATACACCCGTGGCTGTAAGCACGGTCGTCCCGGTTAAACAATCCTTTTTCGGGGGTATCATGAAAGTAGATATTAAAACTGTTGGGGAACAGGAACTTCACCCGTCCCAAAGCGTTGCGGGCGCCCGGCCTTTGCCGTACCACCGGTAATCCGTTCACATGCCCGGTGATCTCCATGTTCTTGCGCGCCAGGTAACCGCTGTTACGCGACATGGCCGGCAATATTTCCTTCCTCACAATGCTGCGGGGTATGTTCCAGTAAGGACTAAACACCACCTGGTTTAATTTCCCGGAAAACATCGTCGTGCTATGCCCTTCTTTCCCCACCACTATCGGCATGTCGAATACCTTTTTACCTTCGTTGGTCACATGCAGCATAAAGGCCGGAATGTTCACTACGATCAGCTTTCCCTGCGGGGTGGCGGGCAACCACTTCATCCGCTGCATATTGATCAGCAACTGTTTTAAGCGCTCCTCCGCAGGCACGTTCATGGCCCGGATGACCGTGTCATTGATCACGCCGTTTTCCGAGTAGCCGTGACTGTTACGAAAGCGGTTCACGGCGGCTTCCAGTTCGTCAGTAAATACATCACTGCTGTCTTTTTCCTTTAGCTCCCCGGTTATCGCCAGCCTCTGTTTTATGGAGATGATCACGGGAGATGACTGCCCTTTTTTTATAGCCCGGACTGATGAATCCACGGGCTTCCATCCGCCATTTTTGACGATATCGCGGTACTGCCGCAGGGCAGGCTTCAGGCCTGCGATGGCCGGGTACTGTTTCTCGCTGGTATGCAGCATGGAGTCCGCCATCTCCATCATGTCTTCTTTCTGCATGGGCACCATGTGCTCCATTTGTTCCACGCTGCCGCCGTTCTGCCGGAAATACCGCACCAGCCGCCACGTAAGCATCAGTTCCGTTTGTATCATATCAGGATCGGTCGCCTTCGCATGCAAGGTGTCTTCTTCCAGCAACCGGTCCAGCTTATTGTTTAACGGCTTATCGCCGGTAGTGTCCGGGCTTTGGTTGAACAGGCTGCGGAAGGCTGCGGCTTCTTCTGTAAGGCCACGGCTGTCTATCCAGGCAAACTGATAGTTACGCGCGTTATAAAAACTGCGCAACCGGTTGGCCACGGCATCGGTCAACTGCCGCTTGTTAATAAACTGCTCAAGGGCGGTGGTGTCCAGAAAAAGGTCATTATAGGCATTTTCGGCGGTGATCGCCGTGTTCCTGGGGGTAAGCACGTCAGCGGTCGCTACGTCGGCATGCTCAGGCGCTGAAGGGCTATTGCAGCCTGACAGGAGATATACCAGCAGGGTAAGCAGAAAAAGGTATCTCATGCCTTTTTCATATCAAAATAAACACCAGAACGAAAAAAGGCTGTAGCCGGCGGTATCAGCGCTGTGGCTGTGGCTGCAGCGACACAAAGCGTGGAAATCAATTACGAATTACGAATTACGAATTACGAATTAAAAGCTGTTGTATAAAGCGGCTACTAAATAACCTTTCCATAAAAGGGCCCTTCATTCGTAATTCGTAATTCGTAATTTGTAATTGACTAAGCCATGGCCGGGTCACTGATACTCTCCGCACCGGTTTCCACCCGGCCGGCAAAACGTTGCTCAAACTGGTCATGCCCCTCCACTTTTAGGGTGAAGTCGTACCAGTGCTGACTTTTGCTGTTATCAATGATCATGGCGGCCTGTGTGTTGGCGGCAATGGTTTTGCGCACCACTGCTTTGCCATAGGCATTATCAGTAATAGTCACTGTAATGGCTTTGTTGCTGCGGTTGGCGATATGCAGGTCTGCATTACCGGTAAGCTGTTTGCGGTTACGCAGTGAACGCTGGTACTCGCAGGTAACGTCTACCTGCGGGTCCTGGGCGTTACCGGCGAATTCACGGTAAAAGCCATTGGGACCATACGCACGCAGGCGATATTGTTCACCTTCAAAAGAAGACAAAGGCCAGGCGTCTTTCAGCTGGTCGCCGGCCGTCACGGCATAAGACCAGGTACGCACCGGTTCCATTTCACGGCTGTCTGCCTGCAGGTATTTGCCGGGCGCATACACGTTAAACGGCGAGCCGGCGGCTTTTTTGCCAAACACCTCATTGGAAGCGGCGAAGCTGATGTCAAATGTTTTTTTGTCAGCGCCCAGCTTACCATTTACGTACAACTGGTAAGGCAACGCACAGGACACACGGGTACCGGCTTCCTGCCGTGGCATCCATTCTGCCTTGGCCGGATTGGTATTGATTTTCTCAATTTCGGCAGCGGTGAGTTTTTTGAACTCGTCCGGCAGCTTTTTGAAACGCGCGTTGTAGACGCTTTCGATAAACTCATTTCTTTCCTGGAAAGGCACCTTCACTTTTTCGCCATTGAACGGGCGGAATACAGACGTGAGGTCGCCACATACGGTACGTCGCCAGGCGGAAATATTTGTTTCTTTAATAGCCTTACCGGTTTTATGTTGCAGGAAATCTTCCATGAACTGAAGGATGGAAGTGTGGTCAAACACCTGTGAGTTCACATAACCGCCACGGCTCCAGGGTGAAGCAATCACCAACGGTACACGGTATCCCAAACCAATAGGGCTTTCCCGCACGGAATTTTTCCCTACGTGGCCTTTGGCCTGCTCCTGTTCTTTGGTGACGTATTCCACCGCGGTGTCTATCCCTTTGGAGACAAGGCCTGTACCGGGTTTGAAGGGCGCAACAAAAGGAGGCACATGGTCAAAGTATCCATCGTTCTCATCGTAACAGAGGATAAAAATAGTCTTCTTCCATACCTCTTCTTTCTGCGTGAGAATGTCCAGCACTTCAGACACGTACCAGGCGCCATACCATGGAGAACCGGGGTGGTCGGAGAATTCGCCGGGGGCTACGAGCCAGGAAACCGCAGGCAGCTGACCGTTATGCACATCGGTGCGGAACTGATGCAGGATATCGCCCTTGGGCACCTGTACAGATCTTTCCACATCGCCATCTTTGTACTGGAGCGTTTCCAGTTCATGATAGTCCTTGTCCGCAATGTTGGTGGTAAAGGCTTTGTTATGCAGTTGCTGCGCCCGTTGGGGCAGTTTGGCGAAGTTGGCGGCGGTAAAGGTTTCCGCATCTTTTTTCGCTTTCTCCAGTTCCTGCTTTTTCTCTTCCAGCTGCTGCTGCATTTTTTTCGCTTTCTCTCCTTCAGCAGCAGGAATGGCCGCTGTCAGCTTCGCGATTTCTTCCGGCAGCTGTTGTATGCGGCGTTGCAGATATTTTATGTGGCCGGTGGCAAACCGCACATTAAAAGCGGCAAACCACTCGATGGGATTGTCTGTAAAATTGGCGAGCATGCCGTCTTTTTCCCCTTCGAGGCCTGCGGCGCTGATTTCATTCTGATAAATTTTCCAGCTGATGCCATTGTCTTCCAGCCGCTCAGGGAAAGTGGTCCAGTGAGCTTCAGCGCCGTAGTCCACATCTTCGTTCCATACGTTGGCTTTGGCGCTGGCTTTCTGCTCATCACGCAGGGTGCCGGTCCAGAGATACAGACGGTTGGGCGTGGTGCCGGTCAGCGAGGAACAGAAGTTCTGGTCACAAACGGTAAAGGCGTCTGCCATGGCGTAATAAAAAGGGATATCCACGCGGTTGTAGTAGCCCAGCGTCAGTGGCATCGGCGCCCAGTCCTTATTGCCTGACTGTTTTACCTGTAGCCATTTATCATAACGGCCGTTGTTGCGTGCATCTACCTGGTTGGCCCAGGAATGCGGCAGGCTGCTCATCCAGGTAGCTTTGGTGTCGCGGATGTTCAACCGGAAAGGCGCATATGTTTCGTTTTTGTCGTTGGTCTGCAGCCATACGAGATTATTGTTGGGAAGCCGGATAGCGCGGGGGTCATTATATCCTCTTACGCCTCTGAGGGTGCCATAGCAGTGGTCAAATGACCTGTTCTCCTGCATCAGGACCACGATGTGCTCTGCATCGCGGAAGGTGGTACCGGGATGGGGGTCAATGGCCAATGCACGCTGGATGGACCCGGGCAGGGTCCCGGCTACGCCGGCGGCACCAGACAGCAGGGCTGCTTTCTTGATAAAATCTCTTCTGGTGTTCATGAAATACTTTTTATTGTTCAGCTGTAAGCATCCAACAGGGTTGCTTTAAGCGGGTTAAAATAACAAAAAGTATGTTATGCCACAATTAACAAAGGACGAAAGGTCAGATAAAGACAATAAAAAAAGGCTCCCGCATTGCTGCGAAAGCCCTTCATATTAAGTTCAAAAAATTTAAGACACGTTATTGGATGGTATGATCACAATTTTGAATTTCATGGTCACATTAGGCTTCTGGGCAACTGTATTGTTAGGCCCGCGAAGTTCTATTACCAGTTTGCCCGTAGTGTGAATCACATTGTAGGATTCATTGTTGAACACTTCCGGTAAAAGCTCGTAGAGCTCATAGCCTCCGTTCTGCTGACGGGCGATAGACACCACCACGCCATCGTTCTGATTGGCGTTCTGGTCGAGTTCCGGGAGGTTGTTGAATTGAATGAAATACACACCGTTATTATCCAACGTCCATTGATCAGGCGTCATGGTGAAGAAGATCGTTTTGTTGGGAATAACAACTTCATTGGTGGTTTTGGTACAACTGGAGAATACCGCGGCAATCATGAGCAGGGGTAATAAGTATAGCCATCTTTTCATATACAAGGTGTTTGGTATGGATTTATTCAAATACAATGCCATAAATATTCCTCCTATAAATGGAGAAATCCTGATATTTGTAAAAAGCTTCATTTTTTTTAATCTGCGTTGTATGTTGTATCGTTTACCGCAGGAATTCGGCAGTTTTCCGGGCATGTGTATTAACCGCGCCGGTAAATCTGCCCTGGCATGGTTTAAACTGGTGGAACGCCAGGCCAAAGCCGAAGGGTTCCTTACCGGAAATACCCTCGTATTCATCATTTCAGGCAGTAAACACATCCATCTGCCGGATGAGGAAATTGTAGCGGCAGCAGGCGATCTGATACTGCTCAAAAGAGGTACTTACTTCATGTCTGCCCTGCTCCCGGAACCTGAAGGCACCTTTCAGGGCCTGATGCTTTGTGTGGATGATCATATCCTCCGCTCTTTCCTGGAGGAAATGGACGACATCAAAAAAGCGCGTACAAATATCCCCATGGTGTTGCCATGCTCTGAACAGCTGGTCAATGTGCGCAACAGTATCATCGGCTATATGGAACGGCCCAACGAAAATACCCGCAAACTGCTGGAACTGAAAATACAGGAAGTATTCCTGTTATTGCTTGCAGGCCCGCATCGCGCGCAGGTACTGGCTTTCCTGCATCACATGTTCGATACCAGCACGGAAAATCTCACCCTCACTATCCGTGAACATTTGCTGAAACCGTTGTCTCTTCAGGAATATGCCGCCCTGTGCGGATTAAGCCTCTCCGCCTTCAAAAGGGAATTCGCCAAAATATACCATGCGCCTCCTAAAAAATGGATCAACGATGAACGGCTGAAACATGCCAATTACCTGCTGCGGAATACACAGAAAAATGTGAATGAAGTAGCGGACGAATGCGGGTTTGAAAGCGCTTCCTATTTCATTAAACAATACAAAAGCCGCTACGGCGATACGCCTAAAAATGCGCAACGGGCCAAAATTGCTATTTTCTGAGCGCTTTCTGTTATCGTGCTGCCCCGGACCGCCCCTACCTTTGCCTTAAACACTCAACATTATGAAAACAATTCATTTGCTGCTTCCTTTGCTGGCCGCTGCCGGCAGCAGCTTTGGCCAGATGCAGCAGCTTAACCGCACGGCCATGAAAGCCCCTGAAAGTGTATACATTCACGGTAGCGATTATTACATTTCCGACACCGGCGGAGACCCTACCAAAAAAGACGGCGACGGTGTGCTGTACAAAATGAACAGCCAGGGAGAAGTCAAAGTATTCGCCAGCGGACTGGACTCGCCCAAAGGCACATGGATTCTGCATAATATCCTCTACACACCAGACGTGGACAAGCTCAGGGGATTTGACATATCTACCGGCAAAGAGGTCTTCACGCTCGACATGGCGGCCACCGGCAGCGTAATGCTCAACGATATCGCACCTATGAACGATTCCACCGTTTTTGTTTCTGCCACAGACATCAACAAAGTATACCTCGTACACCTGGGCGCACATCCCCGTTACGAAGAGCTGACATTCGACAATCCGGTAAAGGGCGCCAACGGCGTTATTTATGACAGTAAACGGAAACGCCTCTACGTATGCGGCTTTGGCTCCGCCGGCACGCCCAATGGTGAAATAGGCTACGTAGACCTGGCGCCGGCAAATAAAAAGTTTGTCCGCCTCACAGACCGCACCGGTTACTACGATGGCATCATGCTCACCAACCACAATACATTGCTGGTTTCTGACTGGGTGGCCTTTGAAAAGAAAGGCGTGGTCCTGGAAGTAGATCTCAAAACAGGAAAAACCACCACGGTCAATAAAGAACCCATCCCCGGCCCTGCCGATTTCACACTCGACAAAAACGGAGACGTGGTCACGCCTGCTATGATGGAAGGCAATGTCCTGCGCTTCTCTCCCGGAAAATAACGTGAACGAATATATTAAAACAAAAAAGGAGCAGGTCGTGGTCTGCTCCTTTTACTTTTTATAAAACACAAGCCGGTAATTACAATCGTACCTGCACTCCCAATGATCCGCCAATGTATGCGCCGTCAAACTTGTCGTTTCTGCGATGTTTGGACCAAATGTAGTAAGGCGCCAGATCTTCGCCCACACCGTCTTTGGTATGTACCCAGTTAAAAGTAGGGCCGGCAAACACTTCTATGTTGTTGCCAAAGCGGTAGGCCGGGTAAACGCCAAAAGTACCTTTGTTGAAGACCACTTTATGGAAGTCGGTATTGGTGGTATGAACAGCTTCCATGTTAACGCGGAAGTGGGAGTTCACAAACAGGTGCGCGCCTATACCACCCTGAAATGCATAACGCGTAGCAGAATCATTTTTGAAGTTATATCCTACGCCCAGGATACCATACAGCACACGGCCACCGGACTTGAAGGCAAGGATCGTGTTGGATGTTTCATCGATGCTGAGGCTGATTTGTTTTTCGCCATGCTTCACGATGTTGATCAGCGCAATTGAATAGTCACTGCTGTCGGCAATATTCAGCAAACCTGCCACCTGTACGCCTTTCACTTTTTTAGCGACGTTCAAAAGACCTCCTACCTGTACATTTGCATCTTTGGTCACATTAATAGCGCCCGCTATCTGTACCTTAGCGGAGCGATGGCTGTTGATAAAGCCCGTAACAGCCTCGCCCACGCTGTCGGTATGGTTTATAAAACCGGATATCTGTCCGCTGGTGGGATCGCTTTTGTGTGCGAAATTCCCAAAACCGGCCACCTGGTATCCGCGGCGCATCTCTCCTCCCAGGTTAATGAAGCCCGTCGCCATTACACCCTGCGAGGTTTGTTTTACCGAGTTCATAAACCCTGAAATAGCGGCGCCATTCTGCAGCAGGCCGATATGATTGGAAAAGCCGGCCACAGCGGCTCCTGTGGCACGTCCCTTGATAATGTTGGACACACCGGATATAGCGGCGCCTGTTTCGCCCCCGGACAATCCGGCAATGGCATGCAGTGAAAAACGGTTGGTGTATTCGGCAGCCTGTGTGCCGTTGGTGCTGAGTGGGTAAACAATGCCCACGTGTGCCGGTCTGACAGCTGATTGTCCCAATACCTTAACGGTTAAGCTGATAACGGTCAGGAGGGATAAAACGGTAATTCTGGTCAAGGTATCTGTTCTCATATCTGTGTGTATTAATGCGTATTGATTAACGACACGTCAGAAAACAACTACCCCTATGCAAGTACAACAAAAATCAGAAAATAGTGATGCCGGCCTGCCATCCTATCCATCCATTGCCGGAATCCCCGAGTTTGAAAGGATGATAGGCTGGTCCCGGAACTTCAGACAGGTAGCCTGGTTTGGGGTTCCATTTATCATACACATGAAGTGACAAAGAAGGTCCCGCAAAGATGGATATTTTATCAGAGATACGATAATTCAGCGAAGGCCTTATCCGAATCAGCTGGGAGAAGTCTTCATCACTGCCTGTATACATGTTCTGAGCAGTGATCTCTACACCGAGGAACAAATGTTTGTTGAAATTGAACTCTCTTCCGATACCATATCCGAAAGAATATACTTTCCTGTCGCCGGTGTTCATCCCTGCGACCAAAATGCTGTACAGCTTACTGCTGCCCGTTTTCCAGGCAAGATTATAATTAATGACGTCACCGGTGTATATCGACAGTTTATGATAACCATGTTTGACGATGTTAACAAGACCGATGGTGTAACCGGAAGAAGTATCTGCGATATTGACCAGGCCAATCTGCACGCCTTTCAGATGTCTGGCGTAGTTAAAAAGGACGCCGAGTTGCACACCTCTCACGGTACCATGACTGATATTGCCGAGGTCTGATATCTGGGCGCCACTGACATCACGGTCGGCATAGTTGTACACGCCGCTTATCTGTGCGCCGGACATGTTACCGTATGTGTGGTTACTCACGCCAGACACCTGCCAGCCAGCTACATTGCCTTTAACAATGCCCACCACGCCCTGCGCCTGCACCCCTTCCATGTCGCCGTGTATCTGGCCCACAACACCAGAAATCTGTACGCCATTGGTGCTTCCTTCCACGATGTTGCTCACACCGCCTACCTGCACGCCACGCATGGAATCCAGCACCTGGTTGTGTACACCGGCCAGCTGCACGCCGTTGGTTTTTCCACCTACCACATTGAGAACACCGCCTATCTGCACATGCTGCATATTACCTTTCACTATATTGAACACGGTGCCCAGTTCAAAACCATCTACACCTGCGGTATAACCGCCAATAACATTGATCGAGAATTTGTTGACCACCTGGCTGCTCATCTTGCCATGGGAGCCCAGTCCGGGCGTCAGTGAGGCCTGATAAGGCTTGTCTGCGAAGAAACTGCCGATGTTGAGGCTCTGCATTTTCTGGCGGGAAGACAATATCGTGCGGCCCCACCAGGTCTTTTCCACCTTCGTATTATGGCCGGTGATTTCCACCACCCGTAACTGATAGCTTACCGGCGAAATATTCACGGCCACTTCCTGGTCCTGCCCTCCGTGCACCGTTACGGAGGTGTCGGTATACAGGTCCTTACTAATGCTGATGGCTGCGGTAGGGGTTTTATCCCGCAACCGCAGCCTGAAATATCCATCGTTGTTCGTTAAAGTTGAAATGAGTTGCTGTCGTTCGTACACACTGGCATTGGGTACCCGTTGCCCTGTTTTACTGTCCGTGACGAACCCCGTGATCTGATAATAATTTTGTCCGGGAGATTTTTTAAAGAGAATGATATAGTTGCCCGATTCCTTGTAGAGATATTCTCCGTCCAGCAGCTGGTCAAGGGTTTGCCGGACTGTTTTGTTTTTTACCGATATACTGACCAGGCTGTCCTGCGGGAGAATGTTGCTGATATAGGAGAAATAAAAACCACCCTGTCGGGAAATGATATTTAATACTTCCGATAACTTTTGTTTTCTTGCCTCCACCGTCACGGTCTTGTTGAGCAGGCCTTGTGCCTGTGTATAAAACGGAAGGGTGATGATCAGTATCAATATTGTCAATGTTCTGCTAAACGGCATACACTTCAGCTACAATTATTTCAGGGTGATATTGGTTCCATTTTGTTCTACGGTGATACCGTAGGTAAGCCCGATGATATTCAGGGTACTGTCGAGCGAACTGTTACTGAAGGTAACGTTGATCGGCAGATCGCGCTTGCCGGCGTTGGCGATTACGATATTAACACCGTACGCTTCATTCAGTATGTCCACCAGTTTCCACAACGGGGTGTTGTTACATACGAATGTTTGGGTGCGGTAGTAATTATACAGCTCATCCGTGTTTTCCTGTTTCACCGGCGCTGCGTCCTTGTCTGTGACAACAGCTTTTTCGTGGTGCTGCAGTTGTACGCTGTAGTGTTGTTTGGTTACTTCTACTGCGCCTGTTTCCACAATGACTTCTGTTTTACCGTTGGTGCTTTTGATGTTGAACGATGTTCCGAGTACTTTTACGGTCACGTCGTTTACGGTGATCACAAAAGGGCGTCCCGGGTCCTGTGCCACATTGAAGAAGGCTTCGCCTTCCAGTTTCACCTGTCTTTCTCTGCTGAAAGAGGTAGCATAACTGATAGAAGATTGTTTGTTCAGGGTAACGAATGATCCGTCGGGCAATGTGTCCAGTCTGACAGCATTGCTGGCGTAGATGGTATGTTGCGGGCGGGACGATTTCATGAACCAGAACCCTGCTGCTCCCAGCAGTACCAGTAAAGTGGCTGCTATGGCCAGGTTACGGCGCCAGGTAGAGAAATCGGTTTTGATCACGCGGGCGCCGCCTGCGTCTTCGCTGGCGCCCACCCTTTGCTGGAAACGTTTCCAGGCGTCGTCTTCATTAACGGTGCTGACAGCGGCCAGCTTTTTACTTTCGTTCCAGATGAGCTGAAAATGTTCGTAATATTTGGCGTTGGCCGTATCAGCGGCCATCCATGCGTCCACCGCTTGTTTTTCTACCGGTGTGGTGATGCCCAGCATATATTTCACCAGCAGATCATCATTTATATGGTCAGTTTGCTTTTTCACGGTAGAAGGTTTAAAGATGGAGCAATATTAACAACAGGGGAAGGAAATCCACCAGGTTGAGCCGCAGCAGCTTCAAGGCTTTGCCCATCTGGTTCTCGACTGTTTTTATCGAGATATCGAGTTTATCAGCGATCTCCTGGTATTTTAATTCTTCGAAGCGGCTCAACTGGAATACGGTCCTGCATTTTTCCGGCAGGTCGCGCAGCGCTTTGTCCAGTTTTTCTTCCAGTTCCCGCATGGTCACTTTGCCGGAAGTATTGCCGGTATCCCTGTTATTGCTCATTTGATATTGGGTATGTGCCTGATGCGTAGCTTTTACTTTCTGATGGCGCAGATAATTGATGCTCTCATGATAAACTGCCCTGTACAGGTAACCGGAGATGGTTTGTTTGATCTTAATATCTCCTGATTTCTCCCATAGTTTGCAGAATACATTCTGCACCATTTCCTCCGCCATTATTTCATCTTTCAATATGGTGCAGGCATAGGCGTGCAAGCCTTTAAAATGGGTTTTAAATGCCTGTTCAAAAGTTAATACGTCTTCTTTTTCCAGTAACGAAGTATCACCTGGATGTTGCAACTCCATGCGTAGGTTTTGATAACTATAGTCAAAGATAAGTCCTTCTGCCAATTGAAATGCTTTCATAGACGACACCCATGTTGGCTGTTACCCCTACGGGGAAACGAAAAAATTCACATAAAAGTGCCTGGCAGCCGCCGCGCAAAAGTGCGGAAAAATACATTAACATTAATATTAAATTGTTAACAACGGGATATCAGCCAGCAAAAACATCCATCCAAAAGGGAACCGTATCAGGTTAAATTATCAAGAGAAATGGCCTGATAAGCCCGCACAACAACAATTTAACATTCTCTTATATATCTATTCCATAATATTGCTGAAAACTATATCATGAAATATTTTTGCGCTGTCACTTTGATGCTGCTGATGAGCACTGCAGCATTTTCGCAAAAGACTGCCTATATCAATTTTCAGCAACTGATTGCTGCTATGCCCGAGACTAAACAGGCGACTGACACACTGCAAAAATATCAGCAGGAGCTGGCAAAAGACGGACAATACCTGGTAGCGGAATACACGCGCAAACTGCAGGAATATGACAGTCTTGGCACCAAATGGAGCCAACAGGTGAAAGAGTCGAAAGAAAAAGAATTACAGGATGCGCAGGCAAGCATCCAGGATTACCGCCAGCGGATGGAAGAGAAATTACAGCTCAAAGACCAACAGCTGTTAGTACCGATCATGGACAAAGCAAAAAAAGCGCTGAAAGCGGTTGCTGCTGAAAAAGGCTACACGCTGGTGATTGACAATTCCAAGGATGAAGTATTGATAGGCGCTGATGCCGACGATCTGATGACACCGGTAAAAGCCAAGCTGGGACTGAAATAGCCAATTTTCAAAATCCTAAAATTAAAACGGGCTGATTTATTTATTGGGTTCGTTGTAGCCATTTGAAGATACTCCTCTCCAACCGCCATTCGGAAAAAGTAACTTTTCCTGCAACAGCCCAATAAATAAACAGCCCGTTTAATTTAATAACCTTTACATCTCCGCATTAGATGTGGAGCCCATGCGCCAGCAGTGTTTTCCATTTAGGATTGCTGCGCACGTATTCTGCTACTTTTTTGCTGGAAGGGACCATCCGGATATTCTGTGCAGAAATTTCCTCCATCACTTTACCCAGCATCATCGGCAGTACGCCTTGTTTTTCCAGTGTCGGAGGCACTTCTGCGCCTGTCAGGAAAATGCGGCTACCATTTCTCTCATAAATAACCTTTGCCATCTGTCCGGCGATATGCGCCTCAAACTGTCTGGCTTCTTTGTTGTCGATAATTTTGAAATCCTTCATGACTGTTCATTAGTTTATACACTTCAATGTTTCAGTAGCGTACTAAAGGGAAGTATTTATAAAGGGAAGTTGGATAAGATAGTGCTGCGAATGGTATTAAAATACCCTAAAAATGCCTGTTCATCCTTACAAATGTACGAAAAAAATACGACACTCCCGTGAAACATTTACATCTATGTTAAACTAATATTTAAAATGACTGACAGGCAGGCCTTTAAAAGGCAGCTTGGCGTGAAACACGTTTCCACTCATAGGATAGGCTTCAATCTGTTTGGGAGTCATATGCTCCCTTGCCGTCGTGATCAGCATTTCCTGCATGTCCGGCCCGCCAAAAACACAGCAGGACACATGCGGGGCCGGCACCTCTATTTTGCCCAATAGCTCCCCGTTGACCGGGTTCCAGCGGTATACGCCTCCACCGCCCCACTGGGCGATCCACAACATCCCTTCGCTGTCTATCGTCATCCCGTCGGGTGATCCCAGTTCTGCCGGAATGACCACGGCATTACGCAGGAAACGGATTTCCCCGGAGTTTACATCATAAGCAAACTCCTGTACCTTGTTGGTGACCGTATCATTAAAGTACATCCGGTCGCCATGCCATACCAACCCATTGGAAATACTGACCTGCGGGATTTTGATTACCGGCGGGCGGTTATGGTCCAGGCAATACAAAGCGCCGTTGCCCTGCTGGTTGATCAGGTGCATGGTGCCTATCCACAGGCGGCCGGCGGGGTCGCACTTGCCATCATTGCAACGGAGACTGGGGTTACCGTCCAGGACGGCCAGCGTACGCCCTACGCCCTGCTCCGGTGAAAAACGCGCCACACGGCCATGAAGCCCCAGCAACAACTCATTACTGCCCTGCACCGGCACCATCATGCTCACGTACTCGCCTATATGATATTGGGTACGATGGCCTTTACTATCCATGATATAAAGAGAATGGCCCAGAATATCCACCCAGCACCATGCCGAACGTTCCGGCCACCAGAAAGCGCCTTCGCCCAATTCAAAAGGGCCGGCAGAAAATAAAGTTGACTGATAAAGTTCCATTGAGTGAAATTACGAATTACGAATTACGAATTTTAAGCTCCCTTATGCGAGGTTTATTTAGTAACTTCTTCAGAAAACGGACCTGAATTCGTAATTCGTAATTCGTAATTCGTAATTTCACCCAATGAACATTGATACTTTCTCCAAACTCCAAAAAGAAGGATTGATCAGTGACGAGGAAATGCAACGTGTTACCCACACCGAAACCACCCGCCTTTTCTCCCTTCACTGGGAAATCAAAACAGCCCTGTACCTCGGCGTATTGCTACTGAGCGGCGGCCTCGGCATCCTGGTTTATAAAAACATTGATACCATCGGCCACCAGGTTATTCTTCTTTTCATCGCTTTGCTATGCATCGGCTGTTACGCCTACTGCTTCAGGCACCGCCCTCCTTTCTCCCGCGAAAAAACGGAATCGCCCAATGCATTCTACGATTATGCGTTACTGTTAGGCAGCCTTACTTTCGTCACATTTATCGGATACCTGCAATACCAGTATACCGCTTTTGGTACGGCCTACGGCCTCGCCACCTTTATTCCCATGGTGGTATTATTTGCTACAGCCTACTACTTCGACCATCTGGGCATCCTGTCTATGGCCATCACCAACCTGGCCGCCTGGGCGGGTATCGCCATTACGCCATTCCAGGTGCTGTCGCAAAATGACTTCAGCAACCATTCGCTGATATATACCGGCGCGGTGCTGGGCGCAGCGCTGGTGGGCATGGCGGAACTATCGGAAAAACGTGATTTCAAAAAACACTTTGCCTTTAGCTATCGCAATTTCGGCGTGCATATCTTCTTCATCGCCACCATTGCCGGCATGTGCATTTTTGAAAAATGGTATTTCCTGTGGTTCCTGCTGGCAGCAGCAGGCGTATACCTCACCTGGTACCGCGCGTTCCGCGACCACTCTTTTTATTTCATACTGCTGGCGGTGCTGTACGGCTACATTGCCTTTACGATCCTCCTGGCACGCACGGTGTTCCATCAACTGGGCGATATCTACGGAGGCTTCCTCTATGTGATAGCATCTTCAGTAGCGATCATCTTCTTCCTGGTTAACCTCAGCAAAAAAATCAAACAATGATTGCCTGGCCTACTACTACCCTCGATAATTTCGATATACAAAACGAGGCAGCCAAAGCACACCGGCAGGGCTGCATCAGCGCCGAAACGCTGGAAGCTGTACGTGCCGCACACCCGGCTAAACTGTACACGCCCCACCCGATTACCCGTGTTGGCTTGTTCATCCTCACTACCATCGTGGCAACTTTCACCGCTGGTTTTCTCGTACTGCTGTCTATCACCAGCGAATCGATGTCCGTTTTCCGGGTGATGCTGGTCATAGCCTCCCTCCTGTGTATAGGAGCGTTGGAATTTGCGATCAGCCAGAAAGGCTCCTACCGGTCAGGGATAAACGAAGCGCTGTTGTGGAGCGCTGTCGGGCTGCTCTGCACCGGCATATTCCTCGAATCCCATAATACTTCTGAGAAGACCGTCGCCCTGGTGGTTTTCGGGCTTACCGTGCTGGGCACATTGCGTTACGCGGACATGGTTTCTTCTGCTGTAGCTTACCTGTCTTTCCTGCTGCTCGTTTTCTGGCAGGCCCTGTATATCCCGTACGGCGTACAGGCATTGCCCTTTCTGCTTATGGCCTTGTCGCTGGCGGTTTACCTGATCGCTACCAAAATGGAGAAACGCCCGGCCCTCCGCCATTATGCGGATTGCCTCACGCTGCTGCGGGTACTATCGCTGATAACGCTTTATATGGCGGGCAACTATTATGTAGTAAGGGAAACGACCAACTCCATGTTTATGCTGGAACTTAAGCCCGGCCAGGGTATCCCGGGCGGATGGATCTTCTGGATACTCACCGTTATTATCCCGCCACTGTATATATTCCTGGGCGTCAGGAAAAAAGATGCAGTGCTGCTGCGTACCGGCATTATTTTAATCGCCATGATCGTCTTTACCATCCGTTATTACCACAGCGTAATGCCGTTGGAAACAGCTATGGTCATTGGCGGACTGGTACTAACCGGTGGTGCCTGGGCATTGATCAGGTACCTGCATACGCCTAAAAACGGCTTTACCTATGCAGCTTCTGATGAACCAGGCATGGCAGACCGGCTGAAAGTAGAGTCGCTGATCATCGCGCAGACGTTCACGCCGGGAGCGCGACCGGCAGACACCGGTACCAATTTCGGTGGCGGTTCAGGCGGTGGCGGCGGCGCCAGCGGTGATTTCTAAAAAATAAATGAAACTATGGATATAAACGGCGCATCGGCAACGGTGCGCTTTTTTTATGGAGAAGACCTGAAAGCACAGGGCATAAAAAAAGCCTGACCATATTCATGATCAGGCTTTAGAGCGGAAGACCGGGCTCGAACCGGCCACCCCGACCTTGGCAAGGTCGTGCTCTACCAAATGAGCTACTT
>NZ_JBQEOP010000005.1:40574-863272 GCF_052045305.1 Chitinophaga sp. 22308
GACCGGGCTCGAACCGGCCACCCCGACCTTGGCAAGGTCGTGCTCTACCAAATGAGCTACTTCCGCAGGTGTTTTAAAACATAAAACTTTTAAGAACTTCCCGACTGTCGGCGCTTTCGGCGTGTTTGTTTTGCCGTGTGGCGTTTTCGTTGGGATTGCAAAGATAGGAAACGGACCGAAAACACAAAATATTTTTTCAAAGTTTTTTAAAAAATAGTTGCACACAATTGTAAATCATCTCCCCAAAACCAATACCATAGCCTATTTCAAAGAAACAATAATTATTACAATTTTATACCGTATTCAATCGTGCAAGCGGTTTTACTGCTTTCTTTTTTGATTTTTTCTGTTTGCCCCACCACACATAGAAGCCTGTCACCGGCAGCGACGCACAGATAAAACTGATCACAAAAGCAATAATTTTCCCGGGCAGTCCGCCAATAGCCCCCACATGAATATCATAATTCATCGCGATCAGTTTCTCCCCACGGTTCTTCTTTTTGTATTCGCTGTGCCCTACCATTTTACCCGTGTACTGATCAAACTGATATTCGTCACTGCCAAAATAAATATCCTTTCCGCGGTAACCGCCAACAGTGTTCACTCCTTCCGGATACGCGGCCGGATATACGAAAACACGGGTGGCATCTTTTAACAGGGGCTGGGCGGTGGTAAAAGCGATATCCAGCGGATTGCCGCTGGCAGCAGCCGTGGCCGGGCCGGAAGTGACCTGTTTCACGGCCGGCGGCGCAGTAGTGCCCGCAGCAGCCACGTAAACGGCCTTCTCAAACCATGTAAAGGCCCACACCATCCCCGTAAGGGCCAGTACCAGCGCAATGATGAGGCAGTAAAAACCAAGCACATTATGCAGGTCGTAATTGACCCGTTTGAAACCGGCTTTCCATTTAATCCTGAAGCTCTGGTCGCGGGCGGCCTTGGTCCAGCGTTTCGGCCACCACATCACCAACCCCGTAATCAGCAAAATAACAAAGATGACCGTGCTCCAGCCCACTATCGGCTGACCGTAGCGGGTATTCAGCAGCAGGCTCCAGTGTATCATCTTCACAATGGGGAAGAAACTGTATTTGTAATTGATACGGCCGTTAATAGCGCCGGTATAAGGATTTACCAGCACCGATTCATAATATTCCACACAGCCGAAATAGGTAAATGCCGTATCGTTGGCTTTATAGGCCATGAATTCCCAGGCACGGTCCGGCAGGCGCCAGGTGGTCACGGAAAGGATAGGCTTGTCACCCAGCGCCTGCTGCGCACGCGTCCGCAGCTCGCTCAGTGGCAGGACCTGTTCCTGCGGCGTCACAAACATCTCCTTATGGTAAATCATTTCATTGATCTCCCGCTGGAAAACAAACAGACAACCGGTGACGGCGATGATCAGCACAATAATGCCGGAGGCCAGCCCCAGCCACAGGTGTAGTTTATCGACGACCAGTCTTGCCACAGATTTTTTACCAGGTTTGCGCGCTTCCTTCTTTTTCCGTTGGACCATTGTTATCATAAAGCCATGCGGGGATTATCCGACGCTACAAAATTCCCCGCTTATCGGTTAACAGGCTACTCGCATCGGGAATATAATTTACGCGAAAGGGAAAAGCATCAAACGAAAGATCTCAGGTAAAATCGTCAAAAATCACCAAAAACAGGGGTAAAATCAGAAAATTCCGGAAAATCATCAGGGGCTGAAAAAGAAAAACCTCCCGGCAAAACCGGGAGGCTGGATAATTATGTTTGGCAGTAAATAAGCGATCGCCTATGTTACTTATTTATATTTTGGATTATACAAGGAACTTTCCTGAACAGTCACATCAGGTTTACCCTGGTATTTGTGTTTATACAGATTGTAGCAACCTCCCAGCATAAATGCCACTAAACAAAACAGACCCACATAATAAAAGAAACGGGAGCGGGAAACCCTGTCGCGGGTGATGTCATTCTTATTTTCTACGGTATTGTGTTCCATATTCAGTTTATTTCCGGTGCAAACCTAACAAATATTTTGGATTTATTTATTTAGTTATCGGGATATTTTAGCAAGAAAAACGGGCATATTCCCTGATTGTCATATCAGGTCCCTGAACTTCTTCCTCCGGAGAAAATAGTAGCGCCAGATCATAATTCCGTGGAAAACGCCCTTCATCTTCATCAGCTTCACTTCCGGCAGCTCGTGTTTGTTGACATATGTTTTCCGCCAGCGGTAATAGTCCCGGTAAGCGCGATAAATAGCCACCATGTCCTTGGGCTTGCCGGACACCAGGCTTTTAACACCAGCGAGGATATCCAGGAAAAAACGCTGGAACAGCACAATCCAACGGTCTTCGCTATGCAGGTTTTTCCACAACATCATGAGGTTGTTGCGGAAATTAAGATAAAGCTTGCGTGGATTGCCTTGTGGCAAACTGCCGCCCCCTACATGGAACACTTTTGAATCAGGGCAGTAACAAACGCGGTACCCGGCCCTTTGCAGGCGCCAGCAGAGGTCCACCTCTTCCATATGAGCAAAAAAATCGCGGTCAAAACCACCTACCTCCCTGAAACAGGCTGACCGGATAAAAAGCGCAGCGCCTGTAGCCCAGAAAATGTCCTGCGCATCATCATACTGGCCCTCGTCTTTTTCCGTGGTGTAGAGGATACGGCCGCGGCAGAAAGTATAGCCCAGCACGTCCATCCATCCACCGGCAGCGCCGGCATACTCAAACTCGTCCGGCTGGTGGTAAGCCCGCATCTTAGGCTGACAGGCAGCTATGCGGGGATCGGACTCCATCAGCGCCACCACCGGCTCTATCCATCCCGGCTCCACCTCCACGTCCTGGTTCAGCAACACATAAATATCGGCCTCCACATGTGCCAGCGCGTCATTATAACCGCCCGCAAAACCATCGTTGGACGGATTACGGATGATCCGTACCGACGGGTAGTGCGCTTCCACAAACGCCACACTGTCATCAGTAGAAGCGTTATCGGCCAGCACCAGCTGTAAATTACCATAAGTAGAGCGACACACAGACGGCAGGAATTTCTCCAGGAAAGCCTTTCCGTTCCAATTTAATATAACGACAGCAACCGACGGCAATATGTGCAAATGATATTACGTTTATGCGTGAATAATAAAATAAAGAGATGCAAATATGCAACAAAGGATTCTAATATTTGCTAATCGTCCCGAATCACCAAAGCGGAATAAGGCTTAAATTAGTTATATGTTTAGACAATACATCGGGTGGAAGTTCGTACTGGCCTCCATAGCAGTGCTCATTATCGTGACCACGATATGGTTCGTCAGCAACCTGACAAAAAAAATACAGGATGAAGAACGGAAAAAGGTCGCCACCTGGGTAGAGGCCAACCGGGAACTGCTCAAATCAGCCCCCGACGCCAATCTTAACCTCGCCACAGAAATAGTGACCACCAACACCACCATCCCGCTTATCCTGACCGATGAACAAGGACATATCCTTGACAGCCGCAACATCGACTCCATCCGCATTGCACAAAACCCTGCCTACCTGCAGGAACAGCTGCTGATATTCAAAAAACAACACCCACCCTTTATCATGGAGGTGGATGCCCGGCATAAACTATACAACTTCATCTATTACGGCGACTCCCTGATCCTGAAACAAATACGCTATTACCCTTATATACAGCTGGGCGTGGTCACGCTCTTCATTGCCCTCGTGCTCTTTGCCCTGTCCAGCACCAACCGCGCCACCCAAAACCAGGTATGGGTAGGCCTCGCCAAAGAAACCGCCCATCAGCTGGGCACCCCCCTCTCCTCCATGGAAGCCTGGCTGGAAATACTCCGCGAGAACGAAGCCAATACCATGATGGTGACAGAACTCGCCAAAGATGTGGACCGCCTCAAACTCATCACCGACCGCTTCTCCAAAATAGGCAGCGTGCCCAAACTGGAAGAACGCAACGTACTGGAACAGATAGAAAGCATGACCGCCTATATCCGGAAAAGAGCCCCGCAGAAAGTACGCTTCACTGTTCATTCCACCGAAAAGGAATTGCCCGTGATGATCTCTCCGCCGCTGTTTGACTGGGTGGTGGAAAACCTGCTGAAAAATGCGCTCGACGCCATGGAAGGCAGCGGCCGTATCGATATCAACATCGAAAACCACCCCACCTTCGTGACCATCGATATCGCCGATACCGGCAAAGGCATTCCCAAAATGCATTTCGAAAAAGTATTCAAGCCCGGCTTCAGTACCAAAAAAAGAGGATGGGGCTTAGGGCTGTCTCTGGCCAAAAGAATCATCGAAGAGTATCACAAAGGGAGGCTTTTTGTAAAATCTTCAGAAATAAACAAAGGCACTACTTTCCGCATCCTGCTTAGGAAGTAGCCGGTTCTACCCCCGCCGGGAAAGACACATTTTTGAGAAAAAGCATAAATAAATTTGCTTATTTCTAAAAAGCCATTATTTTTGCAGCCCATTCTACCAGAAAAGATGCGAAGGTGGCGAAATTGGTAGACGCGCTACTTTGAGGTGGTAGTGCCTGAAAGGGCTTGGGAGTTCGAATCTCCTCCTTCGCACCAAACAAAAAATCCCCGCTCACCGAGCGGGGATTTTTTGTTATTGACAGTAGCTCACCTTCGCGGCAGTTTACCATCACCGCAACAATTTCCATCTGTTTTTCTGGCATGCCCCATAAATACACCTGGTCCGTATCAACCCACTGACAGCCGGACGCGCAGCCGCAGCTTAACTTTACAAAAAACCCAACCCATATGAAAAAGCTAATCTTTTTAACCCTCTTATCGCTTCTATTGGGAGTATCCTCTTTTTCCAGTGTGCATCACGCAAAAGCAACAACCTTCACGACACAAGCAACCGACGAAATTTGGTTTGACTTTCGCTACAGTTATAATGGCCAATGGGTTATGAGTGGCACCTTACTAGTCTGGAACGATACCTCTTATCACCTATATCATTTTACTGCCGGAGGGGCAATAATCCAGGCCAACATTGGGGATCACTATTCAGTTTCTTCGCTTGATCAGTCAGCAGGAGCAAGCGGAATAATAACATCCACCTACATGGCTGTCCTCATTAACTAGGATCTCTCCTAACCAAAAAACTGAAGCTCAGCGCATTACGCTGAGCTTTTTTTTATTTCCGCGTTCCTCAATGGCCGCTTTCTTAACAATTCCATCACCATTCCTTAACGCCCAGCTAATAATAAAGAAGGAACTTAGCAATAGCCCCAGACAGGAAATTTAACTATCTTATTGAAAAACCTTATTGCTATTGTTTGTGCCGTTTATCCAGACCGGAAGGAAGTCATGTTCCTTCCTTTTTTTATTCGTACCCGCCAAACCTTTCTAAACCCTATCTTTACGTAATTTTTGTACTGAAATTATGGGAACATCTATTACCTGTCCCAATTGCAGACACCAGTTTGTCATGGAGGATGCATTTGCTGCAGACATCGAGAAGGAAATGAGGGGGAAAATGGAATCTGAATGGCGCAAGCGCCTCGATTCCCTGCAGGCCGAAAAGACCAGCCTGCAAACAGAAAAAAACCGCATGGCGCAGGAGCGCCAGCAGATAGAGATACTCCGGCAGCAGCAGGAACAGGAAGTTATCCAACGCGTACAATCGGAAAAAAAGCGCTTACAGGAAAGCCTGGCTGAAGAGCTGCGCAAATCCATCACAGCAGATTTCGACAACCAGCTGGCCACCCTCCGTGAAGCCAACCAGGAACAGGAAGCCCGGCTGCGTGAAGCCCGCAAACAGGAACTGGAATTCCTCCGGAAAGAACAGGAACTGAAAAATAAAGAAACAGAACTGGAGCTGAACCTGCAGAAAAGGCTGATGGAAGCCCGTGGCGAACTGGCGGAGAAAATACGCACGGAAGAAGCAGAACGCAATAAACTGAAAGATACCGAATACCAGATGCGCATGCGCGAACTGGAAAAACAACTGGAAGACCAGCGTAAACTGGCGGAAGAAATGAAACGCCGCGCAGAACAGGGCTCCACCCAATTGCAGGGCGAAGTGCAGGAACTGGTGCTGGAAGAAATGCTCCGCAGCACCTTCCCGTTTGACGAGGTCACACCGGTAGGCAAAGGGGTGCGTGGCGCCGACTGTGTGCAACTGATACGCAACTCCTTCGGCCAGGAATGCGGCCGCATTATCTACGAAAGCAAAAGGACCAAAGAATTTGCACGTGACTGGGTAGAGAAACTGAAAGCCGATATGCGCAGCCAGGGCATAGACGTGGCCATCCTCGTTACCCAGACCATGCCCCGCGATATGGAACGCTTCGGCGAAAAAGAAGGTATCTGGATCTGTACTTTCGCAGAAGTGAAATCGCTCGCCTATGTGCTGCGAGACAGTATCATCAAAATCGCCGGTAGTATCCGCACGCAGGAAAACAAAGGAGATAAAATGCATATGCTGTACGGCTACCTCACCAGCACAGAATTTGCTGAGCAATGGAAGGCTATCCGGGAAGGTTTCATGGCCATGAAACTCTCCATCCAACGCGAGCGCGATGCCATGGAAAAACTATGGAAAGCCCGCGAAAAACAGCTGGAAAAAGTACTACTCAACGCTGCTCATATCAAAGGTTCCATCGAAGGTATCGCCGGCAGCGACTCCGTAGATCTCAAACTACTGGAAGACGCTGCTGATGAAATATCAGACAACCTTTAAACTCAATCGCTTTCTAATTGTCTCATTAACCTATGAAAAGCCAAACGAAGAACGTGTACAACACAATTATTTTTGATCTGGGATCAGTACTGATCGACTGGAATCCCCGTTACCTCTACCGCAAAATATTTGCGACAGAAGCAGAAATGGACAGTTTTCTGCAGAACATCTGCACATCCGACTGGAACGAAGAACAGGACGCCGGCAGAAGCCTGCAGGAAGCTACCGAAATGCTGGTGGCCAGCCATCCGGCACATGAAGCGCAGATACGCGCCTACTACGGCCGCTGGAAAGAAATGCTCAACGGAGAAATCCCGGGATCTGTACAACTGCTCCGCCAACTGAAAGACAGCGGTAAATACAAATTATATGCACTCACCAACTGGTCCAACGAAACATTCCCCCTCGCCCTGGTGGAATTCCCCTTCCTGCAATGGTTTGACGGTATCGTGGTGTCCGGCCGCGAAAAACAACGCAAACCCTCTCCCTCTTTTTATCAGTTACTGCTCAACCGTTATCAGGTAGATGCAGATCACGCGCTGTTTATCGATGATAATCTCCGCAATGTGAAAGCGGCGGAAGCACAAGGTATCGACAGCGTCCATTTCGTTCATCCGGAGCAGTTAAAAGATGCATTAGTTTCTAAAAACATATTAAATTAGTCATCTTTGTTAAAAGCTCATTTTGTTAACCCAATTTTCATTTTAAGATACCCTTAACAATTAACGACTAAACTTCCTGTAACATCTTTCTATCCAAAGCGTTGAATAATAGGAATAAACGGAAACTTCCCTGCAGCCGCGTGCCAGCCGGCGTTATATGTTAACATTTGACACGCATTCCGCTGTTAACCTTTACGGAAGAGACCTATCATAAAAATTAATACGCGAGGATATGAAAAGAACAATGTATTTACTAAGTGCTGTTGCCGCTCTCGTGGCAATGATTTCCATCAGCAGCTGCCGTAAAGACCCCTTGAAAGACATGACAGACGAGGAGTCCAGGATTTATATCACCAACCACGACAGTACCGTTGATTTTACTTCCTATTCCACTTTCAGCATCGTTGACTCCGTGGCCGTGCTGAGCAGAAACAGTGATTCTGCCAAAAAAGCACTGACGACCTACGACCAGCAACTGATTGCTTCCGTAACGGCAGCCATGAAACAGAGAGGTTACACACTGGTGGACAAATCTGCCAAACCTGATCTGGGCATTAACCTTACCCGTATTGACAACTCCTATACAAGCATCGGTTGGAATCCAGGCTGGTGGGGCGGCCCGGGCTACTGGGACGCAGGCTGGTGGGGTTATCCCGGCGGTGGCTGGTACTGGCCTTCTTACTACACCGTGTACCAGGTAAACGAAAGGCAGACAGCCATCGATCTCTTCGATCTGAAAAACGCCAAAAACGACAAGTTCAACGTTATCTGGAACGCGCTGTGGCGTGGCTCAGGCGTGTGGAGCACCAGCAACGTAGACCCGATGGTACAGGCTTCCTTTGCACAATCAGCTTACCTGAGCAAAAGCAAATAAAGTCCATTCCGAAAATTTTAAATTGATAGAGAGATGAAAAAGATAAAAAACTGGCTGCTGATTTTTGCGGGATGTATCGCTGCACAGGCTGTGTCTGCGCAAAGCCGTCCGCCTTTGTCCATAGACCTCAACTATTCCATTGCCCAACCTTTTGGTTCTGTAAAGGACTATGCCAATAAAACCAGCTTCCGTGGCTGGTCCGCCGGTCTGTCCTATATGCTGAACGACCGCCTGTCTGTGGGCGTTCGCAGCGGCTTCCAGGATTTCTACGAAAGACTGCCCCGCGCGGTATATCCTGATAAACAAGGGGACGTATCTGCGGTACAGTCCCGCACCTTGCAGGTAATACCGTTGCAAGCCACTGTGGGCTATGCCTTCACGCCTGCCACCAGCGCAGTTATTCCTTATGGTGTGCTCGGTATCGGCGCGGCTAATATGAACTATGAAAAATACTGGGGCGAGTTTGTAGACAAGAAAAACAGCTGGCAGTTCATGGTCAGCCCGGAAGTAGGCATCAACGTGCCTTTCGGCCGCTACTCACCGGTCATGTTCAACGCCAATGTACGGTACAACTATGCGCCGTACAAGTTCAACGAGATCACCAGCTTTAATAGCATTCAGGGAAATATTGGTATTAAAGTACACATACACTAAAACTTTTTTTATCCATATTCATGAAAGAGAAATAGTGAGAATGCGCCCCGCTTCGTTTATACGGAGCGGGGTTTTTATTTTATGGCACAAAAAAGTACTGGCTGAAACCTTTGCTGTAAGCCTCTTTGATGCTGCCATCCGCAGCCTTGTAGATATACAGCGCTTCCAGTCCGTACGCCGGATGTTGTGCTATAAATTTCAATCCTTTTTCCACCCCCATTAATATCAGGGGATTATCAAATGCATCTGCGGTAAAACAATCTTTCGCGATCACGGTCACGCTGATGATGTGATTGTGCAAGGCCACGCCCGTCACCGGATCGATGGTATGTGCAAAACGGGTACGCCCCTGGTCAAAAAAACGGCGATAGTTGCCGCTGGTGGCAATGCCTTTATCCTTCAGTTCCACCATGGCTTGTATCGGTTCATACGTGGTGTCGCCGGGCGATGGCCGCTCAACGCCAATACGCCAGCTTTTACCCTGCTGGTTCACGCCTCTGGCACACAGCTCCCCACCTACGTCCACGAGATAATTTTGAATGCCCTGCTGCTCCAGGAACCTCCCCAGCACGTCTACCGTATATCCCTGCGCGATACCATTGCAATCTATCTGTACACCTTTTTTTGTTGTAGTGAGATGATCACCTTTTACTGATAAATAACGGTAACCCACATACGATAATGCCTTTTTGATGCTGTCTGCCGGCGGTATACCCTTGAAAGAAGGTTTGGTCACACCGAACCCCCAGAGATATACCAGCGGTTTCACCGTAATGTCAAAAATGCCGTTGGTCGCTTTACTGGCATAGATAGCTTTATCCACCACGTTCCGCATATGCTCGTCCATTTTCACATCGCCGGAGGCATTGAATTGGTTGATGAGGGAACCGGGCCTGTACAACGACAGCGACTGGTCTATCACCGCAAACACTGAATCAATACGGCCCTGCAGCGAAGTCGTGTCCGGAGCCAGGTATTTCACGATGTAATAGGTACCCTGCGCCTTTCCTTCACAAGCCACCAGTTTCAGTGGTCGTTCCTGCGCCTGTATTGCAGCCACAGTACACACGCTCATCAAAAGCAATAAAATCATCTTCATAAAAAACAGATAACATGGATAACGGGCAGGTAAGATAATATTTTGTGGCGGGGTTTTCCTTCGGAACTATTATACAGCCGTATTCGGCGCAGGAACAAAAAACAACAGATAAACTACTACCAGGAAGGCCATGCCGGCCGTTGCCAGGAAAGCGGCCATCGCCCCAAACTGAAACCATATCCAACCGGTGAGGGAACTTGCCGCCATAGTGCAAATACTCTGAAAACCGGTAAAAGTACCGATAGCTGTGGCCGTATCGGCTTTGCTCGTGATATTGCTGATCCAGGCTTTAGAAATTCCTTCCGTAGCTGCAGCATACAATCCATATAGTAAAAACAGGCTGCCGTACCAATACCAGTTTCCCGTAATGCTCATTCCCGCATATACCAGCACAAACAACACCAGCCCTGTTATAAATATCTTTTTCAGGCCGATACGGTCTGCCAGTATACCCAGTGGGAAAGCCGCCAATGCATATACGAGATTGTAAAAAATATAAATGCCAATAGTGGCGGTATCACCCAAACCGGCCTGTTTTATCCGCAACAGCAAAAAGACATCGGAGCTATTGCTTAAGGTAAATACCAGCAAACCCACTACCAATTTGCGGTATATGGCAGGACTTTCTTTCCAGTAACCTAAAAAAGCAAAAAAACTGACAGGGCCGGTTTTCTCTTTGGGTGCAGCAGAACGGTCTTTGAGGTATAACGAAAAAACGATGGCCAGTAAACCGGGAATAAAAGCCAACAGGAACATATTGCGGTAACGCCCCGGATAATAATAGAGGAACAACAACGCCAGCGAAGGCCCCAACACCGCGCCCAGTGTGTCCATGGAACGGTGAAAGCCAAACACACGGCCTTTGGTAGCGGTGGTTGCCTCATCAGACAACAATGCATCCCTGGCGCCCGTGCGGATGCCTTTTCCCAGTCTGTCAACAGCCCTGGCGAAAAATATCCAGAGCGGGTAAACAAAGACCGCCATCATTGGTTTGGAGACGGCACTCAGACCATACCCCAGGCGAATAAACGGCGTACGCCTGCCGGTATGGTCTGATAACTTTCCGAAATATCCTTTACTTAAACCGGCAGTGGCCTCCGCGATGCCTTCCAGCACACCGATCAACAATACGGAAAAGCCGATGCTTTGCAGGTATATCGGCATAACGGGATAAAGCATCTCACTGGCAATGTCCGTTACCAGGCTAATACAAGATAATATCCAGACAGTGCGTGTCAGGTAAGTCATATTGCCTCCTGTTTACCTGCTAATGAAAACATGCCGTTACTTAAACGCGTCAAAGCCGGTAACATCCATACCTGTGATCAGCAGGTGGATCTCATGCGTTCCTTCATAGGTAAGCACGCTTTCCAGGTTCATCATATGCCGCATAACAGGGAATTCACCGGTGATGCCCATGCCACCTAAAATAGAGCGGGCATCGCGGGCTATTTTGGTAGCCACTTCACAGGAGTTGCGCTTGGCCATGGAAATCTGTGCCGGCGTGGCTTTTCCTTCATTCTTCAAGACCCCGAGGCGCCAGTTGAGGAGCTGCGCTTTAGTGATCTCTGTCACCATTTCAGCGAGTTTCTTTTGTGTAAGCTGGAAACCACCGATAGGGCGGCCGAACTGGTTACGTTCCTTTGAATAACGCAGGGCGGTGTCGTAACAGTCCATCGCGGCGCCGATCACGCCCCATGCAATACCATAGCGGGCAGAAGAAAGGCAGCTGAGCGGCCCTTTCAGTCCTTTTACCAGTGGCAGAATATTTTCTTTGGGCACTCTCACATTATCGAACACCAGTTCACCGGTGGCGCTGGCGCGCAGGCTCCATTTACCTTTCGTTTCCGGTGTGGTAAAACCTTCCATGCCACGTTCCACAATGAGGCCGCGGATAACGCCTTCGGGGTCTTTAGCCCATACCACCGCTATTTGTGCAAATGGCGCGTTGGATATCCACATTTTAGCGCCATTGAGAATCACGTGGTCGCCGTCTTCGCGGTAGTTGGTGATCATGCCGGCCGGATTGGAACCGTGGTCTGGCTCGGTGAGGCCAAAACAGCCCATCCATTCGCCTGTGGCCAGTTTGGGCAGGTATTTCTTTTTCTGTGCTTCACTGCCGAAAGTAAAAATGGGGTACATCACCAGCGAGCCCTGCACTGAAGCCGTGGAGCGGATGCCGCTGTCACCCCGTTCCAGCTCCTGCATCATCAGTCCATAGGCGATATGGTCCATGCCGCCACCGCCGTATTCCTGCGGGATAGTAGGGCCAAAACAGCCCAGTTCGCCAAGCCCTTTTAAAATCTGCGAAGGGAATTCGGCACGCTGGCAATAATCTTCAATGATGGGCGAAACCTCTTTCTTTACCCACTGCCTTACTGTATCGCGGATTAACAGGTGTTCTTCTGTCAACAAACCATCTACAGCATAATAATCCGGTGACTGGAATAAATCTTTAGACATCTGTTCATGTTTAATAACCCAATATAACCAATTACGACTTACGAACGGCGGGTGGCGCGCCGCCCATAACGGTAACGGCTAATGGCGGGCCTCGCTAACACATTAGGAATCAATCATTCATCATCATTTCTTAATTTAATTCTAATTCACAATTCGTCATTGATTGTCTACCTTCGGTGAAAATAACCCGTATGGCAAGCAAAGTTATTCCTGCAATTTTTCTGCTGGGATTTCTGGTTATCGTGATAGTATCTTTTCATCCCGCTGCTTTGCAATCACCGTCTGTCCATGAAGCCAGGAAAGAGACAAGCGTCAACCCGAACATGAAACGTTACTGGATGGTCTTTTTGAAGAACGGCCCACACCGCGATCAGCCGGCAGTAGCAGCCGCCGGTATTCAGTCCGCCCACCTGCAGCATATACAACAACTGGCGCAGACCGGCAAATTGCTGGTAGCAGGCCCTTTTGATAATGATGGCGATATGAAGGGAATATTTATACTGGATTGCAGGGACAGTCTGGAAGCGGCGCAGCTGGTGAAGGAAGATCCGGCGGTACGTGCGGGGAGGTTGCGTTTTGAGGTGCTTCCGTGGTGGACAGAAAAGAACTGTGTATTCAAATAACTGCCTGAGTGGCGGTTAACTTTCAGCCTTATGGAAAAAATTTTCACAGCAGGCCAAAAGCTAACGCCAACGGCTATTGTCAGTATCAGAGGCTGACAGTTGTCTGATTGAGGTAAGTGGCCATTTCCTGCTGGTATTGCAGGGCGGCATTACGGGCATCGGTGGCAAAGTCTTCACCGTTGCCGGCATAGATAATACCACGGCTCACGTTGACGAGCAGACCGCAGTCTTTGTTCATGGCCTGTGTGGATATTTCCTGCAGGCTGCCTCCCTGGGCGCCTACGCCCGGCACCAGGAAAAAGTTGTCCGGCGCCATTTTGCGGATATAGCCCAGTTGAGCGGACTGGGTAGCGCCCACCACAAACATCAGGTTGTCCGGGGTACCCCACTCCATCGCTGTTTTTATCACTTTTTCAAACAACAGCTCATCTCCTGCCTGCTGCAGCTGGAAGTCCTGGCTGCCTTCGTTGGAAGTGAGCCCGAGGAGAATGGTCCATTTCTCCGGGAACTGGAGGAACGGTAATACGCTGTCTTTCCCCATATAAGGAGCTACCGTAACGGAATCAAACTTATACGTATCAAAAAAAGTTTTGGCGTATTGGGTGGAAGTATTGCCGATATCGCCGCGTTTGGCATCGGCGATGGTAAAGATACCGGAAGGGATATATTCTACCGTACGCTGCAGGCTTTCCCATCCGCGGATGCCCATACACTCGTAAAAGGCCGTATTGATTTTATACGCCACGCAAAGGTCTTTGGTAGCGTCAATAATTGCCTTGTTAAAGGCAAACACCGGATCTGCGTGAGACAGCAGGTGTTTTGGAATCTTTTGCATGTCTGTATCCAATCCTACGCACAGATAAGATTGTTTTTCCTTAATAAGATTCACCAATTCCTGTCGATTCATAGTCGGTTTATTTGGGGCGCAAAGTTAAGTAAAACTTAAGCATTGCAGCAGTTTAAACATATTATGATTACCTCTAAAATATTTTACTGTGTGGTAGTTGTTGTGGTCGTTATGCTTTACCGACAATCATTTCGGAGGAAGATTCAACTAAAGATAAGGAAAAAAAGAATGAAGATTTTCCAAAAAAAACAGCGAAAATGCCGTGGCGACACCACTTCATTTTCGCTGTCAGGTATGACATCTAATTATTTGATTATTTAATGCTTAAAATAATTAAATAACCAAATATCTAAATGAACAACTATTATACGATCACATCCACAATTTTGGTGGGTGCAATATTAGCGTTACGCATAGCTATGCTTCTGGCAGCGGCGCCGGCCACGTCCAGGAAGGCTTTGCGGGTAATTTTATCATCGCTGGCCATAGCGGGCTGACCGCTGTCGCCGCCTTCGCGGATGCTTTGTACCAGCGGGATCTGGCCCAGGAATGGTATTTCCAGGTCTTCCGCCAGTTTTTTGCCTCCTTCTTTTCCGAAGATATAGTATTTGTTCTCCGGCAGCTCTGCCGGTGTGAAATAGGCCATATTTTCCACCAGTCCCAGGATAGGAACATTAATCTGCTGGCCGTTGAACATGGCGATACCTTTCTGTACATCTACCAGTGCCACGTCCTGCGGGGTGGTCACCATCACTGCGCCGGTTACCGGTACGGTTTGTACCAGCGTCAGGTGGATATCACCGGTGCCGGGAGGCATATCGATCACCAGGTAGTCCAGCTCGCCCCAGTATACATCGGTGAGGAACTGGCGGAGGGCGCTGCTGGCCATTGGGCCACGCCAAACCACGGCCTGTCTTTCATCGATCAGCAGGCCGATAGACATCACTTTGATGCCGAATTTCTCTATCGGCTGGATCATGCCTTTGCCTTCCACCTCTACCATCATCGGTCTTTCGCCACGGAGGCCAAACATAATGGGAACGGACGGTCCGTAGATATCAGCGTCCATCAGGCCCACACGGGCGCCGTCACGGCCCAGTGCCAGCGCCAGATTGGCCGCTACGGTAGATTTGCCCACGCCACCTTTACCGGAAGCCACGACAATAATATTTTTAACGCCGGCCAGTACACCTTTACCTTCCGTACGGCGGGAGCTCACATTTGCCGTCATCACCACTTCCACTTCCGCGTCCTTGCTCACCATCATATGAATGGCATTGACACATGCGTTCCTGATAAGATCCTTCAACGGGCAGGCCGGTGTTGTCAGCACTACCGTAAACTTCACCTTATTGCCGTTTATCTCTATATCTTTTACCATGTTCAACGTCACCAGATCCTTTCCCAGATCGGGTTCTTCGACGTTGCTCAGGGCCTGTAAAATCTGCTCTTTCGTCATCATAAATTGTTGTTAAAATTCGATTCCTGCCTGCAAAGTTAACCCAATTGGAAGTTAATTTACAAACTCTTCTTCGCGTTCATCCATCGCAGGGAGACAAGTAAATTAAATTTCTATATCTTAGGGCCGGCATGCATCACAAAAGATCCTACATACTGTCACTTATCCTGGTGTTCCTTTTATCTCCTTTCCTGTTGAAAGCCCAAATTGCGGATTTCAGGGACAGCGTAATTCAAATTTCAGGGATCACCATGACTGCCGACAGCCTGCGGGCCGTACCAGCCGTCAGCGTCCTCGTCAGAGGCCAGGGCCGCGGTACCATCTCCAATTCCGCCGGCGTCTTCTCTATCGTGGTTTTTAAAGGTGACACCCTCACTTTCAGCGCGGTAGGCTTCAAAAAGAAAGACTATAAAATACCAACCACACTCAAAGGCAATAATTTCTCCCTCATACAACTGATGGTGGAGGACACTACCTATCTTCCGGTAACCATCATCAAACCCTACCTCAACCGGCAGGAGTTTGAAAGAGCGTTCGCCAGCATGGACATCCCGGACGATGCGTACGAAATAGCCCGTAAAAACACGGAAAACGCCCGCCTCAGGGCCATGACCCGCTTTACGCCCGTAGACGGCGCAGAAGGCACGAACATGTACCTCAACAAACAGGCGCAATCCCTGTACTACGCCGGCCAGCCACCACCACAAAATATTTTCAACCCTCTCGCCTGGGCACAGTTTATCCAGGCCTGGAAACGGGGTGATTTCAAACGAAAAGACGACTATTAATTACGAATTACGGATTACGAATTACAAATGAAGGGCGCTTTTATGGAAAGGTCATTTAGTAACCTCTCTATAAGAAAGCCCTTCATTTGTAATTCGTAATCCGTAATTCGTAATTGTTTATATTGCTCTATAATTCAGAACCAAAATAATCTCCATGCAAAAAGTAGCGGTTATAGGCGCGGGCACCATGGGCAATGGTATAGCGCACGTATTTGCCCAGAATGGCTATGCGGTAAACCTGATAGATGTATCAGCTGCAGCTCTCGAAAAGGCCATACAGACCATCAGCAAGAACCTTGACAGACAAGTGTCCAAGGGCACTGTTTCCGAGGTACAGAAAGCACAAACGATCGCCAATATCAATCCTCTCACTTCTATTTCTGACGGCGTAAGAGACGTATCGCTCGTAGTGGAAGCGGCTACTGAAAATGTAGCGCTGAAACTGAAAATATTCCAGGAACTCGATGAGCATGCACACCCAGACGCTATCCTGGCCACTAATACCTCATCCATCTCCATCACCAAAATTGCTGCCGCCACCAAACGGCCGGCAAAAGTAATCGGCATGCACTTTATGAACCCGGTGCCTGTAATGAAACTGGTGGAGATCATCAACGGCTATGCTACAGATAAGAGCATCACGCAGGAAATTGTGGCCCTCTCCGAAAAACTGGGTAAAGTGCCCTGCGTGGTGAACGACTATCCCGGCTTCATCGCCAACCGTATCCTCATGCCCATGATCAATGAAGCCATCTATTCTCTTTTTGAAGGCGTGGCCGGCGTGGCAGAAATAGATACTGTGATGAAACTCGGCATGGCCCATCCGATGGGACCACTGCAACTGGCAGACTTCATCGGGCTGGACGTATGCCTGTCCATCCTTAATGTGTTACATGATGGCTTTGGCAATCCGAAATATGCACCCTGCCCCCTGCTGGTAAACATGGTCACCGCCGGATACCTGGGCGTAAAGAGCGGGGAAGGTTTCTACAAATACACCCCTGGCAGCAAAGATCTTGTGGTTAGTCCCCGGTTTTAATTCCGAATTACAAACGACCCAACAAACATAAAGGGCTTTCTTATAGAAATGTTAATAATTAACCGTTCTATAAGAAAGCCCTTCATTCGTAATTCCTAATTCGTAATTTGTAATTGATTTCGTGATTTTGTCCGGTTTTGGACGTTCGGCTTTCGTGTTCGGACAATCTTATCGACCTATCTGCTGTATAACTTATTCATTTTCAACAAATCTATTTCTGGCATATTCTTTTATCGTCCCTCGTTATCACCCTAATATTACAACTATGTTGAAACGTTATCGATTCTTCTTAATTACAGCGGCCGCCGTGGCCACCGTGCTGTTATTAAAAAGAGCATGCGTTAAATTGGACACCCCGGAAGCCTCCCAATCGCCTTATCTCTGTTTTGAACTGTTTGCCGATTTTCATCTGACAGGGAAACATGCTGCCGCTACTTCAACGTCTTTATCTCCAGTCCGTGAATGTCGCGAAGGCGTAAAAGGCACAACTCTTCGTTCGCCCGGGGCACTCCTATGTCCATAGTACAAAAGAGCTGCAGCTCCTGCGCCAGCACGGTGCAATTATTTTGTTTCACAACGATCATCACGTCATTCATGATGGTGTAGTCGAAAGTGAGATGATATTTTGATTCTATGTTCTTCTGGACCGCCGGCACCAGCTGCAATACCATGGCAGCACTCATCTTATAGGCATTGATCAGCCCGGGAACACCCAGCAGGGTACCGCCAAAATACCGCACCACCACGATCAGCACATCCGTCAACTGTTTACTGTCTATCTGCCCGAGGATAGGTTTGCCCGCAGAACCGGAAGGTTCTCCGTCATCATTGGCACGAAACTGAAGTCCGTCCGTACCCAAGCGGTAAGCATAACAATGGTGGGTGGCTTTGGGATGCTCCTTTTTCACTTCCATCAGACAATCTTTCACCGCTTCAGGGGTCTTCACGGGAAACACATAAGCCAGAAATTTGCTGCCCCTGTCCTTGAATTCAGCAACAGCGGTTTTATCAATTGTAAAATAAACCTCCATCTATATATTTTAGAAAAACCAGAATATTCTTTTTTAACCACGACGGTAAATGTCGATACGGTCACCTTCCAGGTGTAAAGTCTCTTCCACCGCGGCCTGTCTTAGTACCGGCGCCGGCAGTCCATCAGACAGTGTATTCGTTCCCGTTATAACGCGCGCTTCGTCCCAAAGGTCTGTTTCCAGGAAACGTTGCAGCACGTAAGGGCCGCCTTCCACCAACACGCTCTGTATCTGGCGCTGGTGGAGGTGTTGCATGAGTTGTGGCAGTAATGGCGCCGTAAAATCGAGTGTCAGCAGGTCTGCTTTTTTATCCGTTGTTTTTTCCGCCGTAATAAAGATGGTAGGAATACTGCCATCCCACAGGTGATGTGTGCGGGGAACCGCCAGCGTTCTGTCGATGACCAGTCGCACCGGGTCCTTACCGGGCCACAGCCGCGTATTCAGTTGAGGGTTATCGAGGATGGCCGTGCGGGTGCCTACCAGAATAGCCATCTCCTCACTGCGCCAGCGATGTACCAGGCGGTCGCTCCAGTGGTTGGAGATACGCACCGGCGCGCCGTCGGGACCGGCCATAAAGCCATTGCGGCTCTGCGCCCATTTCAGGATGATATAGGGCCGTTGCTGCTCATGAAACGTAAAGAAGCGGCGGTTGATAGCCCTGCAGGCCGTTTCCAGCACACCGGTATGTACTTTTATGCCTGCCTTTTTCAGTTTTTCGATCCCTTTGCCGGCCACCGCAGAGAAAGTGTCCACACAACCGATCACTACTTCCGGGATTTTTTCTGACACGATCAGATCTGCGCAGGGCGGCGTTTTACCATGATGCGCACAGGGTTCAAGGCTTACGTACATCGTGGCCCGCTGAATGAGGGGCCTGTCTTCTGCCGTAACGCTGTTCACACAGTTCACTTCCGCATGTGCCTGACCATATTGCCGGTGGTAACCTTCCCCGATGATACGGCCCTGATGCACCAGCACCGCCCCTACCACCGGGTTAGGCGCCGCATGGCCACGACCCATGGCGGCCAGCTCCAGGCACCGCCTCATAAAAATTTCATGGTCTGCGCTATTCATGATACCCTGTTAAAGTAATATTTTTGCCAAAATTACGTTTTTAGCCGACGGAAAATGCCAATCACCTCCTGGTTTGTATTTTCCGGCTGATTCTTAAATCATCAAATTTGACAATACAAACAGCCTTTACCTATATCACAGGTGCCATAGGCGATTTATACGATGCGCGCGAAGCCGCCAATATAGCCCATATTGTGCTGGAGCATATAACGGGCATGAATAAACTGGACCGCCTTGTGCATAAAGCCAAATTATTGACGCCTGATCAGAATACCCGGCTCAAAAGCGCCATAGAAGCCCTGCAACGGATGGAGCCGGTACAATATGTCACCGGTTCGGGCTGGTTTTACGGCATGGAGCTGGCTGTCAACCATCACGTACTGATCCCGAGGCCTGAAACAGAAGAACTGGTAGCCTGGATCATACAGGACCTGGCAGGGCATCCCCACCCACATCTGCTGGACATCGGCACCGGCAGCGGCTGTATCCCGCTGGCATTAAAACAGAACATCCCCGCTGCTGTGGTATCCGCCATCGACATCAGCGAAGAAGCCCTGGCCGTTGCCCGTGGAAACGCTGTCAGGCTGCGGCTGGAGGTAGAATTCTCCCGCCTCAGCGCCCTCGATGAGCAGCAAATGGCCACACTGCCGGCCTTTGACGTGATCGTCAGCAATCCGCCCTACATCACACAAAGCGAACAGGCCACCATGCAGCAACAGGTATGGGGCTTTGAACCGTCCATCGCGCTTTTTGTGCCAGACAATGACGCGCTGCTGTTTTACCGGCATATCGCCCGTACCGCGCTGCAGAAGCTCAACCCGGGCGGCGCGCTTTACTTTGAGATCAATGAATCACTGGGACAGGAAGTAGTGCTACTGCTGCAATCACTGGGGTTCAGGGAGGTAACGCTCCGGCAGGACATGTTCGGCAAAGACAGAATGGTAAAGGCAATTACGAATTACAAATTACAAATTACGAATTGAGGGCTTTCTTATGGAAAGGTCATTTAAGTAACCTCGCTATAAGAAAGCCCTCAATTCGTAATTTGTAATTCGTAATTCGTAATTATTTTTTAGCTGTTGCCAGCACCACCTTTGCGCCTATCTGCTTGGCCACCTCCATCACATTCACCACATCTTCTATCGGCACCGATTTTTCAGCATTGATCACAATGGTGGGATCTACCTTTTCATTGGCGACAGCCGGGGCCAGCGCTTGTTTAAGGCCTTCAAAAGGCACTTTGGTGGTACCTACGAAGAACTCATGTTTTTCGTTGATGCTCACCACCACCGTTTGTTTGGCTTTGGTATTGCTCTGGGCTTTAGGCAACATCAGCTTGATGACGTTGGGATTGGCCAGCGTGGAAACAATCAGGAAGAACAACAGCAGAATGAAAAGGATATCATTCAGCGCCGAGTTGTGCATTTCCACATGTTTCTTATTTCTCCTGCGTAAATTCATGAGCCATGGGTTTTAGCGGGTAGGTTCCTGCAGGATATCCGTAAATTCCGCTGCAGAGGCTTCCATCTTGTTAACAACCTTATCTATCTGTGCATTCAGGAAACTGTAACCGATAAAGGCCACAATACCGATAATCAGGCCCGTAGCGGACGTGATCATCTTCACATAAATACCGCCCGCAATAGTGCCCAGCGTAATATCAGAGGTGATGGAGATATTAAAAAAGGTCTGGATCATACCCGCGATGGTGCCCAGAAACCCGAACATCGGCGCAATACCCGCGATGATGGAAAGGATCACCAGGTTTTTCTCCATCCGGTAGATCTCCAGTTTGCCCACATTCTCCATAGATTTCTCAATAGACTCGATCGGCTTACCGATACGCTGAAGACCTTTATCGATCATCCGCGCAATAGGCCCCTGCGTGTTTTTGGCGAGGGAACGGGCGCCCATAATATTGCCGGTGGTGATCTGGTCACGGATCATCGGCATAAAGTTATCTTCCAGGCGGCCAGCCTTTGCGATGGTCAGATACCGCTCCACAAACACAAATACGGCAATGACGGAGAGAATACCCAGCGGGATCATGAGTACGCCCCCTTTCATGAGCATATCTATCAGATGTATCTGTGGTGCCGGCGCCGCAGCTGCGTTGGTGGCCTGTGCCAACGAATCGGCCTTCGAAAGCAATGTATCCTGCAATAATGTGATGAGCCCTAGTATCATGTGGATTTTCTTCTATTAACGGTTAAAATAGTAAAATAATTACGAATTAAGAATTACGAATTACGAATGGAGGGTTATTTTATGGAAAGGTTATTTAGAAGCCGCTCTGTAAAAAGGCCCTCCATTCGTAATTCGTAATTCGTAATTCGTAATTCGTAATTTGTAATTTGTAATTGATCAGGCCTTTTCCTCCCAAACTTGTGCCAGATATACAATTGTCTGCACTGCTTTCTGCATGTCCTGGATGCTGACATACTCCTGTTTGCTGTGGAGGGCCATCTCGCCGGTAAAAATATTAGGACAGGGCAGTCCCATGAAAGACAAGCGGGAACCATCGGTGCCGCCACGGATGCTCATCTTCAACGGCTGTACGCCGGCGCGGCGGATAGCTTCCGCCGCATGGGCGGTTACCTCCGGATGCAGGTCCAGCACCTCTTTCATATTGCGGTATTGTTCAGTGATTTTCAGCCTGGCGGTAGCATTGGGATAACGCTCCAGCACTTTTTCCATCTGGCGGCGCAGGAAAGCCTCGTGTAATTCCAGGTTGGAGGTCACGAAGTCACGGATAATAAAATCAATTTCTGTCTTCTCTACGGTGCCGCTTATACGTACCGGATGGATGAACCCTTCCCTGTCTTCTGTTGTTTCGGGAGAAAGACTGTCTTTCGGCAGGGCATCCACAATTTCACCGGCAATCTTGATAGCGCTCACCAGTTTATCTTTCGCTGAACCGGGATGGGCGCTTACGCCATATACCGTGATACGTGCGCCATCGGCAGAGAAGTTCTCATCTTCCAGTGAGCCCAGTTCACCGCCGTCCATGGTATAACCAAATTGAGCAGCGAGTTTTTTCATGTCCACTTTTTCCACGCCACGGCCTACTTCTTCGTCGGGTGTGAAGAGGATACGGATAGCGCCGTGTTTCACTTCCGGATGTGTCATCAGGAAATGGGCCGCGTCCATGATCTCCGCTACGCCGGCTTTGTCATCAGCGCCCAGCAAAGTGGTGCCGCTGGCTGTGATGATGTCGTCTCCTTTTTTGGAGGCCAGATAAGGGTGTTCACGGGGGCTGATCACCACGCTGCTGTCATCAGGCAATACAATATCACCCCCATCATAAGCACGGTGTACAATAGGTTTTACGCCCGTGCCGCTACTGTCGGAAGACGTGTCCACATGGGAACAGAAACAGATAACCGGCACCTGTTTGTCAGTATTGGCGGGAATAGTGGCATATACGTAACCATGTTCGTCCAGTTCTGCATCTGTGATGCCCATCTCGTGTAATTCCTTTACCAGCAGGCGGGACAGGTCTTTCTGCTTTTCAGTGGTTGGAAAGCTCGTGCTTTGCGGATCGGATTGTGTATCTATCTGCGCGTAACGAATAAAGCGCGTATCAACAGTGTATGAATAATTTGTAAACATATTGCAAACGTAAGGAAAAAACCGGTGCCCCCTTTTTCCGTAAAATTTTCTGTTTTACCATCTCTCACAATAGTTGATTTAGTAAAATATTCTACAAAAAGATAAAACTCTTATACAAAACACCAATTTTTTCATTTTTAATAAAACAAACATACAATAATGATAGGTTTGTCGCGAATAAAAAACCATCCTGTATATGATTACCAATATTCCAGGCTACCCGAGAATAGGCAGCCAGCGAGAACTGAAGAAAGCCTGTGAAAACTACTGGGCAGGTAAAATTTCCCTGGAGAAACTGGAACTAACGGCCAGGCTTCTACGAAAAGAACACTGGGAAACCCTTCACCAGTCTGGCATAGATCTGATCCCATCCAACGACTTCTCTTTTTACGACCAGATGCTCGATATGAGCGTAGCCCTGGGCGTAATACCAGAGCGTTTCCGGGAGCTGCGACGCTCTTTCGCCAATCCCAACTGCCTGGAGCTGTACTTCGCCATGGCCAGGGGTTACCAGAAAAATGGCTTCGATCTCACCGCCGTGGAAATGACCAAGTGGTTCGACACCAATTATCACTACCTGGTGCCCGAATTTGATGCCAGCCAGACTTACAGCCTGCAGTCACGCAAGGCAGTCCATGAATTCACTGAGGCGCTGCAACAGGGTATCCGCACCAAGCCCGTACTGATAGGGCCTGTCACCTATATTCTTTGTGGCAAAATAAAGACAGCCGGCGTAACACGGGCCGCCTTGTTACAACAGCTGTTGCCCGCCTACCTGGAACTGCTGGCCGCGCTCCGCGACGCCGGCGCCGACTGGATACAGCTGGACGAGCCCAGCCTGGTCACCGACCTGGAACCCGCCGATAAAATACTGTATCAACTGGCGTACACCGCTATCCGTGAGGCATTCCCTGATCTGAAATTGCTGCTCACCACCTACTTCGGCGCGCTGGAAGACAATACGGACCTCGCCTTGCAGCTGCCGGTGAACGCATTGCATATTGACCTCGTTCGCGCACCGGAGCAGCTGGACGCTGTTCTCCGGGCCCTTCCTGAAAACATGCAGTTATCATTGGGCGTAGTGGACGGCCGCAACATCTGGAAAAACGATTATGCCACATCGCTGTCGCTCATCAACCAGGCCGTACAGGCCATTGGCCGGGAACGCCTGATGCTGGGCACTTCCTGCTCGCTGCTGCATGTGCCTTACAACCTCGACGATGAAACAACCCTGAATACCGACATCAAACAGTGGATGGCTTTTGCGAAACAGAAAGTGGAAGAAGTCATCTCCCTGAAACAAATCCTTGCCGGAGACACCACGTTGCTGACCGTCAACCAGCAGGTGATGGAACAACGCAAAACCGCGCCGGGCATTCATGTGCCGGCCGTAAAAGCAAGACTGGCAAGTATTACAGCCGACGACTTTTCACGGCAACATGCTTTTGCAGAACGTCAGCCGCTGCAACAGACCAAACTGCAGCTACCGTTACTGCCTACCACTACCATCGGCTCCTTCCCACAGACAGTGGAAATACGGCAGTTGCGCTCCAATCTCAAAAAAGGCCATATCACAGCAGCACAGTACGATCAGGATATCAGCGCCGCTATCCGCGAGGCTATCTCCTGGCAGGAATCACTCGGCCTCGATGTGCTGGTGCATGGCGAGTTTGAGCGCAATGACATGGTGGAATATTTCGGGGAGCAACTGGAAGGATTTGCTTTCACCCAAAACGGATGGGTGCAGAGTTATGGCTCCCGTTGCGTGAAGCCGCCGGTCATCTATGGCGACGTATGGCGTCCGCAGCCTATGACCGTTGCCTGGAGCCAGTTTGCACAGTCGCTTACCCACAAGCCTGTCAAAGGAATGCTCACCGGCCCGGTCACTATTTTACAGTGGTCTTTTGTAAGAAACGACCAACCACGCATGGATACAGCGTTTCAGATAGCGCTGGCTATCCGCGACGAAGTGAAAGACCTGGAAGATGCCGGCATTACAGTTATCCAGGTAGATGAACCAGCGCTGCGCGAAGGACTGCCCCTGCGTAAAAGCAGGCAGGACGCGTATCTCAGGCAGGCTATCGACGCCTTCCGCCTGTCGGTAGCACCGGTGCAGGACACCACACAGATACACACGCATATGTGTTATGCAGAGTTCAATGATATTATTGCTCATATTGCCGCAATGGACGCGGACGTGATCACCATGGAAACATCGCGCTCCCAGATGGAACTGCTGGAAGCCTTTGCGCGCTTCAGCTATCCGAATGAAACCGGTCCGGGCGTATACGATATCCACTCCCCCCGTGTGCCGGGCGTAGCCGAGATGGGCAAACTGCTGCACAGGGCAGCCACATTGCTACCGGTGCGCAACCTCTGGGTAAACCCCGACTGTGGCCTTAAAACCAGGAAATGGCCCGAAACGGAAATGTCATTGCGGAATATGGTGCAGGCAGCCCGCGAAGTAAGGAAACAACTGGCGTGATTTCATTCCTTCAGCATTTCGTACATTTGGTACATGCTGAAACATGAAATTGTCCCCTGCCCTCGCTGCAACCGGGCTTTTGAATGCCGGGTCAACAGTATTCACCGCTGCCAGTGCAGCGATGTACCGCTCACATTGGAAGAACGTTTCAGGATAAGCGAAAAATACCAGGGCTGCCTCTGCGAAAATTGTTTACGCGAGCTGAAGGCTGTCATGCAAGAGCAGCCTGACGCTCCACTATAAATTATATCATGGCATACGAAGAACAGATCGAGAAATCCGTTACACGCATTTTCAAAGCGGTATTTCCTAACACGGTAAACCATTACGACACCCTTTTCGGCGGCACTGCCATGCATCTTATGGACGAAGTGGCCTTTATCACCGCTACCCGTTTTACAAAAATGCGCACCGTCACCGTATCATCAGACAGGATCGATTTCAAAAAACCTATTCCGCATGGCACCATCATTGAATTGGTAGGCACTGTCATTCATGTGGGCAACACCAGCCTGAAAGTAAGGGTGGACATCTATGTGGAGCAAATGTACCTCGATCACCGGGAACATGCTATCTGCGGCACTTTCACCTTTGTAGCGATCGATGAAAATAAAAAGCCGATACCTATTAAAGTACCGGCTTAAAATATTGTTATTTGGTTATTTGATCATTTTAATATTGAAATATTTGAATGATCAAATAACCAAATATTATACGATTTCCACGAGTTCCAGATCAAACACCAGGTCCTGACCAGCCAGCGGATGGTTAGCGTCCAGGGTGATAAATTCAGAACCAACAGCAGCTACTCTCACCTGGAACACATGGCCTTCAGGATTGCTCATCTGCAGTTCCATGCCCACTTCCGGGTTCAGATCAGGAGGAATATTTGCTTTAGGGAATTCCATGATCATTTCATCATTCTTCGGACCATATGCCTGATCAACAGGGATATGGATGGTTTTCTTCTCTCCCGGCGTCATATCCAGTACACCATTCTCAAAGCCTTTGATCACCATGTGGGCGCCTACTTTGAATTCCAGCGGAGCTCTGCCCTCTGAGGAATCAAACATGGTCCCGTCAGTCAAACGGCCCTGATAGTGCACCTTCACAGTATCCCCGTTTTTAACAGCTTGCATAAATTAGTTGTTTATAGTGAATAATAGCCGCAAGATACTAAAACAGACCATATCTCATCAATTTTTCTCACTGCCATACGGGTTTTGCCGTATATTAAGGCCATGAACCGTTTATTAATCATCTGCACGCTTTTATGCGGCCTGCTGACATCTGCGCAGGCACAGTATGCCTCCCATGTTATACCGGGAGCCGCACAAACCAACCAGTACCTGCCACTGCTGAAAAACAAACGGGTGGCCCTGCTGGTGAACCAGACTGCCACTATCGGCACTACACACCTGGTAGACACCCTGCTGAAACTGCAGGTGCAAATCTCTAAAATCTTCAGTCCCGAACACGGTTTCCGCGGACAAGCCGATGCCGGCGAAAAAGTAGGCAACAGCACCGATAAAAACACCGGGCTGCCGGTCGTATCACTATATGGCCAGCACCGTAAAGCCACTGCTGCGGATTTGCAGGACGTGGACGTGCTCATCTTCGACGTGCAGGACGTAGGCGCCCGCTTTTATACCTACATCTCTTCCCTGCAGGAACTGATGGAATCTGCCGCAGAAAACAACAAACCCATCATTGTGCTGGACAGGCCTAACCCCAATGGCGATTATGTAGACGGACCTGTACTGGACACCGCCTTCCGCTCTTTTGTAGGCATGCAGCCCATTCCAATCGTACACGGCATGACCGTAGGCGAATACGCTCAAATGCTTAATGGCGAAGGCTGGCTGAGCAAAGGCGTTAAATGCAAACTGACCGTCGTCCCCTGCGAAAATTACACCCATCACACGTATTACAGCCTGCCGGTAGCACCTTCCCCCAATCTCCCTGATATGGCCGCTGTGAACCTGTACACTTCGCTCTGTTTCTTTGAAGGCACGCCCATCAGCCTGGGACGTGGCACTGACAAGCCTTTCCAGCTGTTTGGCTCACCCCTGTTCCCAAAGAAAGGATTTTCCTTTACGCCCCGCAGTGTGGCAGGCGCCAAAAATCCACCGCTGAAGGACCAGCTGTGCTACGGATTTGACCTGAGCAGGTCACCGGAAGCATCTCCTGCGAAAGGCCGTAAAATAGCGCTCAAATGGCTGTTACAGGCATATGCGTTGTATCCTCAGAAAGATAAATTCTTCAACGCCTTCTTCAATAAACTGGCGGGCAATGCACAATTACAACAGCAGATCAAAAACGGCGTATCAGAAGCCGACATCCGCATGAGCTGGGAACCAGGACTGCGGCAGTTCAAAGCCATACGCGCAAAATACCTGCTGTACGAGGAATAATTCATTTACTTTTGCGTCATATGGACAAACAGCTTCGCATCGTTTTTATGGGGACGCCTGATTTTGCAGTAGCATCCCTCGATATACTGGTAGAGAATGGATTTAATATCGTTGGAGTGATCACAGCGCCCGACAAGCCAGCCGGCAGAGGCCTGCAGATGCAGGAAAGCGCCGTTAAAAAATATGCTGTCAGCAAAGGGTTGCCCGTATTGCAACCGGAGAAACTGAAAAACCCGGAGTTCATTGCCCAACTGACGGCCCTCAAAGCGGACCTCCAGGTGGTAGTGGCCTTCCGTATGCTGCCGGAAATTGTCTGGAACATGCCGCCCGAAGGCACTATCAATGTACATGCTTCGCTCCTGCCCAACTACCGCGGCGCCGCACCTATCAACTGGGCGATCATCAACGGAGAAAAAGAATCCGGCGTGACCACCTTCAAACTGCAACATGAAATTGATACCGGTGATATTTTACTGGCAGACAAGGTAGTGATCCGCGATGATGAAACAGCCGGAGAGCTGCATGATGAACTGATGCACACCGGTGCCCGCCTGCTGCTGAAAACAGTGCAGTCCATTGCCGCCGGTACCGCCAAAGAAACGCCGCAGGCCAACATAGCGGCCGCTGATATCAAACACGCGCCTAAAATATTCAAGGAAACGTGCCAGATCAACTGGCAGGACCCGCTGGACAAAATATACAATCTTGTGAGGGGCCTCAGTCCCTATCCTGCCGCATGGACCACCATCCAGGATAAAAGCATGAAGATATACAAGGCGCACAAAGAAGCGGGAAAACCGTCTGTTGCTCCCGGTGAATTCGACACTGACCAGAAAACATATGTGCGGATCGCTGCGCCGGACGGATACCTCTATCTCGATGAAGTGCAGCTGGAAGGCAAGAAACGCATGGATATCTCCGCTTTCCTGCGGGGTTACCGGTTTTGACGCCCTTACATACATGACATAAACGAAAAGAGCGGGATATAATATCCCGCTCTTTTCGTTTATGTCCGGTGTTGTCCGGCGATTAATTATCGTAGCTCAGTTCGCAATAGAAACGGGCGTCCGTAGTGCCCAGCGCCTGCATAGCGCCATCGCTCAGTTTCACGATGAGGCCGGCGTTGGATTTCATTTGCGGGATCACGTCCAGCACCTTTGCATAGATCGCTTTACCATTCAGCGGATTGGTCACTTTGATAATAGTGCCGCGGGCCGCGGTGTTATGTAGCGCGTAGTATTTACCTACTGCATTGCTTTTAAACCAGGTGCCGGGTCCTTTCTCCGTTGTGGCTTTTTTACCGCCGTTGGTCTGTTGCTCATACAGTTTTTCGAAGTCGCCGTTAGCTACCACCGGTGCTGCCGTTTTAGGGGCAGGAGCAGGCGCAGGTGTTGTTGTTTCCGGCGCGTCTGTTACCGGGCGTGCTTCGGGTTCTTTCTTCACTTCTTTGCGGGGAGCTTCTGTAGCAGGCGGTGTTACAGGTTCTGCCGGAGGTGCCTGTTCCTTCGGTTCGTTTTTCACCACTTCCTTGCGTGGTGCCGGTGCCGGTGCGGAGGCCACAGCGCCGTTACCGCCTTTCAGGTAGCCGACAATGATGTAACCGTCTTTTTTCAGTCCATCGCCCTGGAAGTTGTTCCATTGGCGGATGTTGTCCAGGGGTACTTTGTTGTGGTTAACACTCACGCGGTATAAAGTTTCCTTATCGGTCACCTTGTGATACACCGGTGTTCCGCTGGCATCCGCTTTCTGGGAGAAATTGGAAGCTGTCAGCGGGATATGCAGCAGATGTCCTAACTGCAAACCCTGATCCATCGTTATCTTGTTGGCGGCAGCAATTTCTTTGGGGGGCACGCCATAAGCACGGCTGAGGCTATAGAAGTTCTCTCCTTTTTTAACAACGTGAGAGATGTAAAGAGCCGGTGTGGTACCCTGTACCAGCAGCGTGTCCTGCGCTTTTACCACTCCTGCACTTAAACCAAACAAGGCAATTGATAGAATCGATTTTACCATACTAACTCTTTTTATGATTGAATGACCGTCCTCTTTCGGGCAACGAATATATGCGATAAAATTGACAAAAATATTTAATAAAACAAACGAAAAAATATGCTTTTTGTTGTTTGCCATGATGTGGCGGGGTTAATCGCAACACACCGGCAAACACTTGTTGGCAGCCTATTTCACAAATATGTAACAGCGGGAACAAATAGCGCGGGCATTTTTTACAGCCCGCTGATATCTTTCAAAATACGGAGTTCTTTAGGATAATAATTATTTATGCGGTTGGGCAGTATTTTGGCCCATCCCAGGGGCATCTGACCGTAACGCATCAACGCCCAGCCTCTGACAGGCGTATCGATGCCCGGATCTTCCTTGCGGAGGTATTGCAATGCCGCTTTCAGTTCCAGGTCCACCACCGGTACTTCCGCCGCTACCATGGGGCTCATGGCCAGCTGGTGGTCCGGGATCAATTCCTTCTTTCCCGGCTGACCGGCTTTAACGCCCGCTTTGCGAATATACAACTGTTGTTGCAAGAATGCGATTTCTGTTGCCACCAGGGGCGACAAAATCAACATTTCATCCTGATGGGGCAGGTAACTATACCCGTCGGGCAACTGTATCCAGGAAGATAACAACTCCCGTTCCTTTGCACTGACAACACCCTGTTTCGTCTCTTTGCGTTTTGCCGTGTGTGCCATGTCCCGCTTGCGGAAACAGCTGATAAAAAAGCCTTCGCCTTTCAGCCGGTTGGGATAAAAACGGTAACCGGTACAATTTCGTTTATCCGTTACCGTTGGTACTATCTGCCATGCTGACGGTACGTTCAGCGCAATATTTTCCAATTCAAAATGATCGGCCAGCCAGTCCAGTATTACTTCGTCCTCTTCTTTTGAGAAAGAACAGGTCGAATAGATGAGTATACCATCTTCCTTCAATGCAGGCAACACATCGGCCAAAATCCGCTGCTGGCGCTGGCTGCATAGCTCCACATTTTCAGGGGACCATTCAGGTATCAGTTCAGGGTCGCGGCGGAAAAGGCCGGAACCGGAACAGGGCGCATCAATCACGATCAGATCAAAATACCCCGGCAGCCGGCTGAAATCGCGCGGGTCGTTATTGCTCACCACCACATTGGCCGCTCCCCACTTGCTGAGGTTATCCGCCAGCAAAGCCGCTCTTGGCTTGATCACCTCATTGGCCACCAGCATGCTTTGTTCGTTGAGCAACGATTGCAGCAAGGTAGATTTACCGCCCGGCGCCGCACAGAGGTCCAGTACCTTCAGTGGGCGGCTGAGGTCAACTGTTGTCCGCACCGCATGTTCGAGGAACATGGAAGAGGCTTCCTGCACGTAATACGCGCCGGCATGAAAGTAAGGATCGAACGTAAAGGAAGGCCGCTGTGACAGGTAATACCCGGCAGAACTCCAGGGTATCTGCACAGCATCGCTGGCAGACAAGGCAGACAGGATATTTTCCTGCGTTTCCGCAGTACGTACTTTCAGTGGATTAAATCTCAGGGAAGTGATTTTTTCTGCTGCAACATGCACCTGCTCAAACGGCGCCCGGTCAAAACCGGGAAGGCCTTCCAGAGAAGCGATCAGTGCTGCGGGTAATTGATTGGACAATGCTTTTCCTGCGAAATTACGAATTACGAATTACGAATTACAAATTGAGGACCCTCTTTTAAAAAAGTTACTTAGTAACCGGTGTATAAAACAGCCCTCAATTCGTAATTCGTAATTCGTAATTTGTAATTTATACTTGTTTGATTTCTGCCACCAGCTGCTGCAATACCTGCTTGGCATCACCAAACAGCATGGATGTTTTTGGTTGAAAAAACAACTCATTTTCGATGCCTGCGTAACCAGGTTTCATACTACGTTTATTCACGATCACCAGTTTGGCATTTTCCACTTCCAGAATAGGCATTCCGTAAATGGGGCTGGCAGGATCGCTTTTAGCGGCGGGGTTCACCACATCATTGGCCCCCAGTACCAGAACAGCATCGGTAGTAGGCATTTCCGCGTTGGCGTCTTCCATCTCCAGCAATTTCTCGTAGGGCACGTCCGCCTCCGCCAGCAACACGTTCATATGACCGGGCATACGTCCCGCCACCGGATGGATCGCATATTTCACTTCCACCCCCTTATCTTCCAGCAGTTTTTCCAGTTCATGACAGGCATGTTGCGCCTGTGCCACGGCCAGGCCATAACCCGGTACGATCATCACTTTGCTGGCATAAGCCATTACCACGGCCGCATCCGACAGGCTGATTTCCTTGTAGCTGCCCTGTTCCCCGCCACCTGCCGCCGTCGCGGTGGCACCGCCGCCAAAAGAACCGATCAGCACATTTTTCAGGGAGCGGTTCATCGCCTGGCACATGAGAATGGTCAGGATAGTGCCCGCAGATCCCACCAGGATGCCACCAGTGAGCATCACCGGATTGTTGTACAGGAAACCGCCGCACGCGGCAGCCACGCCTGTAAAGGAATTGAGCAGGGATATTACCACCGGCATATCGGCACCGCCTATCGGCAATACGAAGAGGATACCGTATATGAGCGCACAAGCCAGCACCAGGTAAAACAACAACTGAAAGCTGAGCAGGGAATGTTCTGCCGCCGCTTCCACGCGTCCGTTGACAGTCCAGATCAACACCACGGCGCCCAGCAGCACCACGGCCATCACCACGAGGTTCACGATATGCTGCCCTTTAAAAGCAAAATCTTTGATACGGCCGTTCAGTTTTCCCCAGGCAATTACGCTGCCGGCGAAAGAAACGGCGCCAATGATGAGGCCGAGCAGAATGATCAGCAGATGCCCGCGTAAATCGTGGTCCATCGCCCGTGAAGCCGCCGCCCATATCTCACCTATCGCGCGTCCCAGGGCATCACCGTCGCCAGAGATGTCCACATTTACCGTAAAATCGGGATGCAACAGATGATCAAACTCCACAATGGATATCAGGGCCGCGCAGGCGCCTCCCATACCATTGAACATGCTCACCATTTCGGGCATGGCCGTCATCTTCACTTTTTTGGCGGCCATCACACCGATAACGGTGCCTATCAGGAGGCCGGCCGCTATCCAGCCGTAGTTATGCAGGTGTTTCCCTTCAGATTTATAGAGGAAGATAGTGCCCACAATAGCGAGCGCCATACCGGCTGCCGCCACCAGATTGCCTTTGCGGGCGGTATCCGGTTTACTGAGCATTTTCAGGCCAAGGATAAACGTAACAGAGCCGATCAGGTAGATGATGGATAGTACACTGAGTCCCATAAACATTGCGCTTTAAACCATTATTTCTTTTTCTTTTTGAACATCTCCAGCATACGGTCTGTTACCACAAAACCGCCCACCACATTGACCGTACCCAGAATTACCGCCAGGAAGCCGAGTATCAGCGCGAGGTAGTTATCTTTCTCTGCCTGTCCCATGACGATGATCGCTCCAATGATCACCACGCCATGAATTGCGTTGGCGCCGCTCATCAGCGGCGTGTGCAATACAGACGGCACCCGTGAAATCACCTCCACGCCAAGGAAAATGGAGAGGATCACGATATAGATCAGCTCTATATGTTGTTGAAAAAAAGATAGAATATGTTCCATGCTCGCGGTATTTGATTAGTCGGTACGGTCCCCGCCATCAGCCTTGTACACTGCTGGTGGCCGGTTTCGCGCTTTTCAGGCGCTCGTGAACGATCTCACCATTGTGGGTGATGCAGGCGCCCCGCACGATGTCATCCTCGAAATTCAGCTGCAGGTTTCCCTCTTTGGTCAATATGAGTTTCAGAAAGTTAAAAACGTTTTTAGCGTATAATTTGCTGGCATCTGCCGGCATGGAGGCGGCAAGGTTGGAATCTCCGATGATGGTGACACCCTGATAGTGTACTGTTTCATTGTTCCTGGTAAGGGCGGTGTTACCGCCGGTGGCGGCGGCCATGTCTACGATAACAGCCCCGCTGCGCATCTGGTCCAGCATAGGTTGAGTGACCAGTACCGGCGCTTTTTTGCCTGGTATCTGGGCGGTGGTGATCACAATATCTGCCTTGGCAATGCTTTCGGCTATTTTAGCCTGTTGTTTCTGTTGATAATCCTCGCTTTGTTCTACCGCATAACCACCAGCAGCGGAGGCGTCTGCGGCGCCGTCCACTTCTACGAAGCGGGCGCCGAGGCTCATCACCTCTTCCTTCACGGCCGGGCGGGTATCAAACACTTCCACCACGGCCCCCAGCCTTCTGGCGGTGGCAATGGCCTGGAGACCGGCCACACCGGCGCCCAGTATCAGCACTTTGGCCGGTGCAATACTGCCTGCGGCCGTCATAAACATGGGGAAATAACGGGAATAGGTATACGCTGCCAGCAGTACCGCTTTATACCCGGCAATATTGGCCTGGGAGCTGAGCACGTCCATCACCTGCGCCCTGGTGGTGCGGGGAATGGCGTCGAGGCTGAGCGCAGTGATCTGTTGAGCTGCCCAGAACGCCACCTCTTCCGGACGGAACAGTGGCTGTAATACGCCCAGTATCACCTTTCCGGCGGGTATCTGCCCAGCCACCTCCCGCGGAGGTGGCTGCAGCGTAAAAATGATGTCTGATTGGGAAATAATGTCTGTGGCGGTTTTGATCTGCGCGCCCGCCTGCATATAGGCGTCATCGTTATAGAAGGCCTGTGCGCCGGCACCCTGCTCCACCCACACGGTTACCGACATCTGCTGCAGCCGTTTCACGATTTCAGGCGTGAGGGACACCCGGGTTTCGCCGTTTTTTTCTTTTAAAATTCCTGCAATCATCTGGTGGAAATTTATAATGGAATTTAAAGAAAAAACGGCAACTATGGAACAAAATCGTTGATTAATTTTTCTTCAGCTTGTCCGCCAGTGATGCGGCATGCTGTATCAGCGCAGGTAACGCCACGCCCTGCACAAAATTGCTCCGCAGCAGTATGCCGGGATAATTATGTTCCATGGCGGCAACAGCGCTGCGCAACTTTGCATGTCCGATGTTCAGTTGCGGGATCGCTTTCTGCATAAAACTGAAATGCTGCATCACAGGAGCGGCCGTCAGCCCCAGCAGGGAACGGATTTCTTTTACTACGGTTTCCTGTAACTGCGCCGTTCCCAGCTCATCGAAATAATGCTCCTGGCGGGAACCGCCTGTAAATACGGTCAGCAGCAGCTTTCCGTCGGGCGCTTTATGAGGGAAGATGGCCGAATTACAGATGGCGCCGAGGAAATGCAGCTTTTCCGCATGCGGCACAAGGAAACCAAAGCCTTCCAGTGGCCGAGGCAGGGCAGTGGCATCGAAACCCAGATGCAGCACGCCCATACGTGGATAATACACCTGTTGCAGTAACGCAGCAAGACTTTCATCTAATCCCTCCAGCTGTCGCCCTGCGGTATAAGCGGGCGTAGTGAGGATGATACGGTCTGCCTCCAGCACGGTCTCACCGCCCTGCTCTTCTGCGATCACCTGATAACCGCCCACAGCGGAAACCGCAATATTTTTTACAGTACAGTGAAAACGTACCGGTGTCTGTAACTTTTCCTGTAAACGCCTGGTCAGTGTTTGATTGCCACCAGCCAGACTGATGATCTTACGGCCGGCCATCACGCCTTTTTCTTTCATCAGGCCTTTGGTGACGCTACCGTATTCCCTCTCCCAGCGCGGCAAAGCTGGCAACACTGCTGCGATGCTCATCTGGTCGGGGTTACCGGCATAGATACCGGACAATATCGGGTCGAATAAATAATCTGCTATTTCTTTGTTAAACCGGCGTTCCACAAAATGTGTCACCGTCTCTTCCTCCTGTACCGGTGCGGGTTTACGGAAACGTTCGGTAAACAGGCGCCATTTGCTGCCACGGCTAATATAGTCAGAACCCATGATCTTGAACGGGTGAGGCGACACAGCATGTAAACGGTTGTTTCTCACCAGGAAGCGGTTTTTGCTGGCTGCGGCGGCAGGCAGTATCTCCTGCTCCAGCCCTATCTCCTGCAGGAACGCCATCGTTTCGGGCGTAGCAGCAATGGTATTCGGGCCAGCGTCCAGTTCAAAACCTTCCTTGTTGAATGACTGTATCACACCGCCGCTATGGCCGGCTGCTTCGAGCACCTGGTAGGGTATGTCTCTTTTTTGCAGCTCATAGGCGATGCTCAGGCCGGAAATACCGGCACCGATGATCAAAACGGGTTTCTGTGGCATATGGAACAAGATTATACGGTTTCCGCTTGCATGATCTGGTTACAGTACTTCACGATAGCGCTGACCCACATGGGATGTACATTCAGACACGGTATCATGGTAAAGCTGTCGCCACCATTGCTCATGAATGAATGTTTTCCTTCTACTGCAATTTCTTCCAGTGTTTCCAGACAGTCAGATACAAATGCCGGACATACGACCAGCAGCTTTTTCTTTCCTTCTTTGGGCAATGTCTCCAACAGGCCGGCAGTGTAGGGTTTCAACCATTCTTCCCTGCCCAGGCGCGACTGGAAGGAGATACCCCATTTTTCGCGGGGCAGCCCCAGTTTAGCGGCTACCAGTTCTGCTGTAATCGTTACCTGATGCCGGTAACAATACTGATGTGCCGCTGATTTCACATGGCAACAATCTGTCACCTTCAGGCAATGGCTTCCTGTAACATCGCCTTTGCGGATATGCCGCTCCGGTACGCCGTGGTAGCTGAACAGCACGTAATCATAGCTCTGTTGCAGGAACGGGCGCATACTTTCTGCTACCGCATCGATGTAGGCAGGCTCATCATAGAAAGGAGGAATGATAGAGAGCTTGAATTTATATTTTTTCTTCCTGTAGATTTCTTTTGCATACTCCGCCGCTGTTTCATAAGAAGACATTGCATAATGCGGATATAAAGGCAACACGATCACCTCTTTCAACTGTGGGTTCTTTTTCAGCAGATTGTCAAAAGCCACTTCCGGATGCGGGTTTCCGTAACGCATGGCTATTTCCACCGGCACGTCCATATCATGCTGCACAGCCGCCTGTAGTTGTTTTGTCAATACGATCAGCGGGGAACCATCTTCCCACCAGATAGAGGAATAAGCTTCGGCAGACTTCTCAGCACGGCGCGGAACAATGATCCCTTCTATCAGTATTTTACGGAACAGCCATGGATAATCAATCACGCGCTTGTCCATCAGAAATTCCAGCAGATAACGTTTTACATCAGGAACGGCCGTACTATCGGGCGAGCCCAGGTTCATCAGAATAATGCCAACTTCAGATTTAGATACCATGTGCTTTATAAATTGCTGCAAAAGTAAATAACAAATCCACACAAAATGCTTTTTCGGAAAGGGGCCTGCAAGCCGTGCTGCCGGCCCAAATGTCATGTGTTTGTAATGAATACGGTGATATTTTTCGTATATTCGTGTTGTCATCCGCCACAGTGCCCGAAGCATGCAAAACCTGATAAAAATCATTTTTTCCTCGTAATGAACACCAGTAGGAGAAATGACACACTAATGACAGCCTAATCCCGTTTGTTTGCGGCGTATCCAAGTATTTTTGCAGCCGGAAGCTTATTCAACAACATGCAGGTCAGTCACTCAAAAGAAATAGCAAATTTTCATATCGTTGGGATCAACTATAAGAAAACAGACGCTGCTATCAGGGGATTATACGCCATTAATCAGGCCCAATACCAACAACTCCTGGAGCATGCCAGGACTGTGCAATTAGATGATCTCTTTGTACTTTCCACTTGTAACAGAACCGAGATATACGGGTTCGCCAATACACCTGGCGACCTGTTAGATCTGTTGTCCCGCGAAACAAACGGCGATCGTGTACAGCTGGAAGAACTGGCCTACATCAAATCCGGTGAAGATGCCATTCGTCATCTGTACCAGGTAGGCACCGGCCTCGACTCCCAGATCCTGGGGGACTACGAGATCATCGGCCAGATACGTATTGCCGCTAAATTCGCCAAAGCGCAACAATGCCTCGGCAGCTTCCTGGAAAGACTGGTCAACAGCGTATTACAAGTCTCCAAACTGATCAAGACGGAAACCGGCCTTAGCAAAGGCACTGTATCAGTGGCATTTGCCACGGTACGCCTGCTCGAACGCCGTTGCCCTGACATCCGCAATAAAAAAATCGTACTGGTAGGTGTAGGCAAAATAGGCCGCAACACCTGCAAGAACATGATAGAGTACTTAGGCGTAAAAGAGGTGACCCTCATCAACCGCACCCTCCAGGTGGCGGAGGATTTCGCCGGTCAGCACGGACTGCGTTATGCGCCCTATGAAAATATGGTCGCTGAAATGCAGGCCGCCGATGTGGTGCTCGTGGCCTCCAACGCTCCCGAACCTACCGTACTGGCATCTCATTTCCATCAGTCTTCTCCCAAACTGATACTCGATCTCTCCATTCCCTTCAACGTAGAATCAGCAGTAGGCGATCTGGAACACATCTCCCTGATCAATGTCGACGAGCTCTCCAAAGTACAGGACGAAACCCTGCAAAACAGGCTGGGCGAAGTTCCCAAAGCCCTCGCCATCATCGAGGAGCATATGGCAGAATTCCTGTACTGGTACAAAATGCGCAAACATGCCGTTGTACTTAAAGCTGTAAAAGACAAATTGCAGGAGATCCATACCCGCGAAATACAACAACAGAAAAACGGCTCCGGTTATAAAGTGGAAGATATGGAACAGGTATCTTCCCGTATCATCCAGAAAATGATCAATCTCATGGCAGGCAAGGTCCGCAAGGAAACCGACAAAAGCGACCTGTATATCGCCATGATCAACGATATTTTTGAGACAGGCGTCAAGCAGGACTAATCATCATGGACAAAATTATCAGGATAGGCACAAGAGAAAGCCAGCTGGCCTTATGGCAGGCACACCAGGTTAATGACCTGCTCACCGCACAGGGCTATAAAACAACGCTGGTGCCCATCAAAAGCGAAGGTGATATCGACCTCGTTACGCCACTGTACGAAATCGGTGTACAGGGCATCTTCACCAAAAGCCTCGACCTGGCGCTATTGAACAACCGCATCGACATTGCCGTTCACTCTTTCAAAGACGTGCCCACACAGCTGCCGCAACAGATCGTACAGGCGGCCGTATTAAAGCGCGGACCGGTGAAAGACCTGCTGGTTTATAAGAACGATACGTCTTTCCTCGATCAGCCACACTATGTGGCCAACATCGCCACCAGCAGCGTACGCCGTAAAGCACAGTGGCTGCGGAAATATCCGCAACACCAGCTGCATAACCTGCGCGGCAACGTCAACACCCGCCTGCAAAAACTGGCAGCGGAAAACTGGGACGGCGCCATCTTCGCCGTGGCCGGACTGGAACGGATCAATGTACGCCCTTCCAATTCCATCGACCTGGACTGGATGCTGCCAGCCCCCGCACAGGGCGCTGTAGTGGCCGTATGCCGCGAAGACGATACCTTCTGCCGGGAAGCCTGCGCCGCCTTCAACGACGCGGAAACAGCCCTGGCCACTTTTATTGAACGCGAATTCCTGCGTACCCTGATGGGCGGATGCACCACCCCTATCAGCGCGTATGCTCAAATACAAAATAACACCGTACACTTCAGCGGAGAACTCTGTAGCCTCGACGGCTCCCGGTTCTTCAGCATCAGCCGGGAAGCTTCAATGGAACAGGCACAACACCTGGGCCAGTCCGCAGCGGAAGAAATCATGGCCCAGGGCGGCGCTGAAGTAGTAGCTGAAATCAGAAATGCCCGATAATGTCAAATACCGCGTACTGTGTACCAGACCCTTGTCTGGTAACCTGATCACCGAAGCGGGCGATCACGGTATTGCTATCGGGGTAGAGGATTTTATCCAGATAAAACCACTGCTCAACAATGATCTGGCAGGTGATGAAAACATGTTGCGCATATTCGGCAGTCCCAATGCCAATATACCGCTCGTTTTCACCAGCGCGCATGCTGTAAAGGTGTTTGCTGATTATTACCTTCATAATGACACCTTTCATGTTATCTCAAATCCTGTCTGTTGCATCGATGGTAACACCAAAAGAGTATTACAGGAGGAATTACCTGATAATCCGATCATAGCAGCAGCTTCTTACGGGAAAGACCTGGCAGCCGCCATCATTGCGTTAGGCAATGTAAACGAAGTACATTTTTTCTGTGGCAACCAACGCAGGGATGAACTGCCACAAAGCTTAAAGGATGCAGGTATCATCGTCAATGAATATGTGATCTACGAAAACAATCCCACTCCTGCTGTAGTCACTGGCATATACGATGGTATCATGTTTTTCAGTCCCAGTGCGGTAAAGAGTTTTTTCTCCGTTAACAGGCTGGCACCCAACACTGTTTGTTTTGCGATTGGGGCCACCACAGCCGCCCAACTGGAAGATTATACCGATAATAAAATCATCATGGCCCCTCATACCGATGCGGAATCCATGGTGAAAACAGTTATATTTTACTTTAACAACATTAACTGCTACGAATGAGCGCATTGAAGAATGATTTATTGCTGAAGGCCCTTAGAGGCGAAACTGTTTCCCGCACACCCGTATGGATGATGCGTCAGGCAGGCCGCTATTTACCGGATTATATCAAACTGCGTGATAAATATAGCTTCTTTGAACGCTGTGAAAATCCTGAACTGGCCACCGAAATCACCGTGATGCCGGTTGACCAGGTAGGTGTGGACGCCGCCATTATTTTCTCCGACATACTGGTGGTGCCGCAGGCCATGGGCATGGAAGTGCAACTGGTAGAGAAAGTGGGTCCCCTGCTGCCACAACCGGTAAAAAGCGCGCAAGACCTTCAACGTTTATGCGTTCCCGATGTACACGAAAGACTGCATTATGTGTTCGATGCCCTGAAGCTCACCAAACAAACCCTCGCCGGCCGCGTGCCGCTGATCGGTTTTGCCGGCGCTCCCTGGACATTGCTCTGTTATATGGTACAAGGCAAAGGCTCCAAAACTTTTGATGAAGCCAAAGCCTTCTGTTACCAGCAACCTGCCGTTGCCCATCAGCTACTGCAGATGATCACCGATACATCCATCGCCTACCTGAAAGCGCAGGTGGCCGCCGGCGCAGACACCGTTCAGATATTCGATTCCTGGGGCGGCCTGCTCAGCCCACAGGACTTTGAAGTGTTCTCCCTGCAATACATCCGCCAGATCGTGGCAGCGATGAAAGACATTTGCCCGACCATCGTATTTGCCAAAGGCGCCTGGTTTGCCCTCGAAGACATGGCCGCTACCGGCGCCCATGGCCTCGGCATCGACTGGTGCATTAAACCGGAACTGGCCCGCCAGTTTGCCGGCAGCAACATCACCCTGCAGGGCAACTTCGATCCGGCCAAGCTGCTGGCGCCTATCCCTGAAATTGAAAAATCAGTGAAGGAAATGCTGAAAGGCTTCGGCCGTCAGCGTTATATCGCCAACCTCGGCCACGGCATCCTGCCTAATGTACCGGTAGACCATGCCAAAGCATTTGTTGAAACTGTTAAAGCACACGGCTAAACATACCATGAGCATCAAAAACGAATTCATCGTCTTTATACGGGACCTGCAGGATGAGATCTGCAACGCCTTTGAAAAAATAGATGGCAAAGCCACCTTCCGGGAAGACCACTGGGAACGCCCTGGCGGCGGTGGCGGCCGCTCCCGCGTGATCGCCGATGGCAACGTGTTTGAAAAAGGCGGCGTCAGCACCTCCGTGGTACATGGCGACCTGCCCGAAGTGATGGCCCAGCAGTTTGGTGTCAGCAACAGCAAATTCATGGCCTGCGGCATCTCCCTGGTAATCCATCCGCTCAACCCTTTCGTACCCACCGTACACGCCAACTTCCGTTACTTCGAGCTGTACGACCAGGAAGGGCAACTAAAGGACAGCTGGTTTGGCGGCGGTGCCGACCTTACGCCGTACTATCTCGAAGAAAAAGACGGCAGCCATTTCCACCGCACTTTCAAAGAGGCCTGCGACGCCTTCGGCACAGACCTCTACCCGAAATACAAACAACACTGCGACGAATATTTCGTGAACAAACACCGTAATAACGAAGCCCGTGGCATCGGCGGTATTTTTTACGACTACCTCCGTCCCAATGCGGAAAAAACAGCAGAAGACCTCTTCGCCTTCTCCAAAGCCAATGGCAGAGCTTTCCTGAAAGCATACCTGCCCATTGTAGAGAAAACAAAAGACATCCCCTATACAGAAGCCCACAGAAACTGGCAGGCGTATAGACGTGGACGTTATGTGGAGTTCAATCTCATCCACGACCGCGGCACTCTGTTCGGACTGAAAACCAATGGCCGTACCGAGTCCATCCTCATGAGCCTTCCGCCCGTGGCCCGCTGGGAATACGATTTCCATCCGGCGCCCGGAAGCCCTGAAGCTCAACTGGTAGAATGGCTGAAGCCCCGCGACTGGATTAATATTTAGGACAACAGATGATCCGCCATCATCTCAAAATAACAAACACAAAAACTTACCTAAGATGATCAGAAGAAACAGAATCATGAGAGTATCCCCTGCCATTCGTGCAATGGTAGCAGAAACAATATTGCGTCCCAGCGATTTCATCGCCCCGCTGTTTGTAACTGAAGGAGAAAATGTGCAGGAAGAGATCAGCTCGATGCCCGGCTATTTCCGGTATTCACTGGACCTCACCATCCGCGAGGCCAAAGAATTATGGGGCCTCGGCATCAAAAGTGTATTGCTTTTTGTGAAAGCGCCTGATAGTGTTAAAGACAATAAAGGCACCGAAGCGGTTAATCCCAACGGATTGATGCAACGTGCCATCCGCGGCATCAAGGATGCTGTTCCGGACATGGTGGTGATGACAGACGTAGCGCTGGACCCTTACTCTTCCTATGGCCACGATGGTATCGTGGAAGGAACGGAAATCGTGAACGATCCCACCGTGGAAGTACTGGCCCGTATGAGCCTCAGCCATGCACAGGCCGGCGCCGACTTTGTGGCACCCAGCGATATGATGGACGGCCGCATCCTCGCCATCCGAAATATCCTTGAACAAAACGGTTTCGACAAAACCGGTATCATGGCCTACAGTGCCAAATATGCCTCCTGCTTCTACGGTCCTTTCCGTGATGCACTGGACTCCGCTCCCGGTTTCGGCGATAAAAAGACCTACCAGATGGACTACGCCAATTCCCGCGAAGCGATCAAGGAAACACTGATGGACATTGAAGAAGGCGCCGATATCGTGATGGTGAAGCCCGCCATGGCTTATCTCGATATCATGCGCATCATCAAAGACCGTACTACCGTTCCCGTTAGCGCGTACCACGTGAGCGGCGAATATGCCATGATCAAGGCAGCAGCTGCCAACGGCTGGCTCGACGAGAACAAGGCCATCCTGGAAAGTATGACCAGCATCAAACGTGCCGGTGCCGACCTGATCGCCACCTACTTCGCTAAAGATGCAGTAAGACTGCTGAATGCTTAATTCAGTATCTTGCAATAAGAAAATAAAAAAATAACTAAATAAAACAGTTTCCTTTCATGTACAGCTACAGCAAAAGTGAAATGTTATTCGGGAAAGCCAAAGAGGTTATCCCCGGCGGCGTAAACTCCCCCGTGCGTGCATTCAAAAGCGTAGGTGGCGTACCGGTATTCATGCAACGCGCCCAGGGCCCCTTCATGTATGATGTGGACGGCAACAGGTATATTGACTATATCAATTCCTGGGGCCCAATGATCCTCGGGCACGCTTATGGACCCGTAGTAAAAGCCATCCAGGAATATGCCGCCTTCTCCACTTCCTTTGGCGCGCCTACAGAACTGGAAATAAAAATTGCGGAGCTCATTGTGAGCATGGTGCCCAATATCGACATGGTACGTATGGTAAACTCCGGTACCGAAGCCTGTATGACCGCCCTCCGGCTGGCCCGTGGCTATACCGGCCGCAATAAATTCATCAAATTCGAGGGTTGTTACCATGGGCATGCAGATGCCTTCCTGGTAAGCGCCGGCAGTGGCGTGGCCACGCTCGGCATCCAGTCCGTTCCCGGTGTGACCGCTACCGTAGCAGACGACACGCTGACTGCCCCTTTCAATAATCTTCCTGCGGTAGAACAACTGATCGCCGGCAATCCGGAGCAGATCGCTGCCATCATCGTGGAACCGGTGGCCGGCAACATGGGCTGTATCCTGCCCCAGCCGGGCTTCCTGGAAGGACTGCGCCAGCTCTGCGATGCCAACGGCATCCTGCTCATCTTTGATGAAGTGATGACCGGCTTCCGCCTCGCCCGCGGCGGCGCGCAGGAACTGTTCGGTATCCGTGCCGATCTCGTTACCTTCGGTAAAATCATCGGCGCCGGTATGCCTGTAGGCGCTGTGGCTGGCCCCAAAGCTATCATGGAGAACCTGGCCCCTGCCGGAAAAGTATACCAGGCAGGCACACTGAGCGGTAACCCTATCGCCATGATCGCCGGCTATACGCTGTTACAGACACTGAATGAAAATCCGGTGATCTACCAACAGCTGCAGGAAAAAGCCGATTACCTCGTCAGCGGCCTCCGCGAAGCATTTGGCGCATCTGGTAGCGTTTACCAGATCAATACACTGGGATCTATGCTCAGCGTACACTTTACCGAGTATCCGATTATTGACTTCACCAGCGCCTCCGCTGCCAATAACGAATTGTTCAGACGCTTCTTCCATGCTATGCTCGAACGCGGCGTATACCTGCCACCATCAGCGTTTGAAAGCTGGTTCATGTGTAATGCGCTGACCACAGAAGAACTTGATGCCACTATACAGGCAGCCAAAGCAGCCATGCAGGCCATCAAACAATAGTTAACAATTAAATCCTGTGCAGAGTGGGAGGGTTGGCTTACGCCAACCCTTTTTTACGCCGTTTTCAAAAAGGTAACATACCGGTTATCAAATAACCAAATAAGCAAATCAAAAAATAGGACTATTTTTGTGCGTAATGAGCATGCCGTCACCCATACTCAAACGTTGGATGTTTGTTTGTCTGCTGATGATAACACAGCTGACAGCAAGCGTGCTGCCCTCGTTGGCAGCACACAAACACCTGTTGTTTGAACAGATCTACCGGCAGGCCGCACTGGAAGATTCTATCGAAGACCTTGCCGCCAAACTGCCTCCCCAGCTGGAAGCAGATGATGTGGACGATGGTCACGAGTGTATACATGCCACCAAACACCGCCGTAAAACACGGTACTATCTCAGCGCTTCTTCCCAACAATTCAGTATCGCCACCCGGGTGGCCTATATAGAGGGCGACAACCTTTCTCCCTATTGTCTTATCAAAGAAAATCTGCCCGGCGAATATGGCCGGCAAAAGGCTTTTTTACCCGCCTACTACAGTTTTCTCTTCCGGTTTACTCCATTCTGAGGACTTCCTCCCTTTCGTTTTACTGTTTTTCTTTTTTCTTTTTTTTAGGGAGATGACAACCATCGCCGCTATTGACGCGGAATGAGCCTTCCTATGTGTGAACTAAACTTTCCGGCTTCCACCGGAAACAATACTATTATATCTATGCGTCAAAATACAGGGATTTACGCTTCGCTGCTCGCGTTATTCGTGGCAGGCTGCGTTACCAAAGGAGAAAGTACCGGAAATGAGGAACTGAAATCATTGCCTGTTACCAGTCTTGTGGTAAAGGACACCATACTGCACCGTACATATGTTACCGATATACAAGCCGTTCAGAACGTGGAAATACGTGCCCGTGTGAGTGGTTTCCTGGATAAAATTTATGTGGACGAAGGACAGGAAGTGAAAAAAGGACAACTGCTGTTTGGCATCAACGATGCGGAATACAGTGCAGAACTGACCAAAGCCAAAGCTGTTCTCAGTAACATGGTAGCGGAAGCAAAATCCGCTTCGCTGGAGCTGGAACGGGTGAAAATGCTGGTAGAGAAAAAAGTCATCGCGGCCTCCGAGCTGGAAGTGGCCAAGGCACGCCTTGCCGCTGCCCAGGCTAAAATCGATGAAGCCCGCTCCGCTGAAAGCAATGCAGCCATGCGCCTCTCCTACACCAGTATCCGCGCACCTTTCGACGGCATCATAGACCGTATACCACTGAAAAAAGGAAGCCTTATCAGTGAAGGTGCCCTGCTGACCACCGTGTCAGACACCCGTGAGGTATACGCTTATTTCAACGTATCCGAAACAGAATATCTCCAATACAGCAAAGCCATCGCCAAAGGCGACAACAGCTACAACCAGGTACAGCTGGTCCTCGCCGATGGCAGTGATTATCCGAACGTCGGCAAAATCGAAACCATGGAAAGCGAATTTGAAGAGAACACCGGTTCCATCGCTTTCCGCGCCCGCTTTTCCAATCCCGCCAAACTCCTGAAACATGGCGCCAGCGGCAAAGTGCGGCTCACCACGGAAATGGACAGCGCTATCATCATCCCGCAAAAAGCGGTGTTTGAAATGCAGGACAAAAACTATGTCTTCGTGGTAGACGCCTCCAACAAGGTAACGATGCGGAATTTCGTTCCGCAGGCCCGGTTCTCTCATTTCTACATCGTAAAATCCGGCCTCAAACCCGGTGAACGCATCGTATGCGAAGGCGTGCGCAATATCCGCGACGGCGTACAGATCGCCCCCCGCACGGTGCCGATGGACAGTCTGCTGAGAATATAAATCACCCTGCTTATTAGCTGTAAAAGAGAGATCAATGTTTGAAATATTTATTAAAAGACCGGTGTTATCACTGGTCATATCGCTTATTATCACACTGGTAGGCCTGCTGGCACTTTTCACGCTGCCGGTCACCCAGTTCCCCGATATCGTGCCTCCCTCGGTGACCGTGACGGCCAAATACACCGGCGCCAACGCCGAAGTATCGGCCAAAGCAGTGTCCACCCCGCTGGAACGCGCTATCAATGGCGTACCAGGCATGACCTACATGTCGTCCGTGTCCAGCAACGACGGTATCACCGTTATACAGGTGTTTTTCCAGGTAGGCACCGACCCCGACCAGGCCGCTGTAAACGTGCAGAACAGGGTGGCCACCATCATCGATGAATTACCCGAAGAAGTAATCAAAGCCGGTGTTACCACCGAAAAAGAAGTGAACAGTATGCTGCTGTATCTCAACGTGATGAGTGAAGACACCTCACTGGATGAGCAGTTCATCTACAACTTCGCCGATATTAACGTATTGCAGGAACTGAAACGTATTGACGGGGTAGGCCGCGCTGAAATCATGGGCGCCAAGGAATATGCCATGCGCATATGGCTGAAGCCAGACCGCATGCTGGCCTACAACGTGTCTTCCGATGAAGTCATCGACGCTATCCGCAAACAAAACATCGAAGCCGCTCCCGGTAAAACCGGTGAAAGCTCCGATAAAAATCCCCTCCTGCTGCAATATGTTCTCCGCTATACCGGCAAGTTCTTTGAACCGGAACAATACAAGCAGATCGTACTGAGGGCCGGCGCCGACGGATCGGTGCTTCATCTCAAAGATGTGGCAGACGTGGAGTTTGGCTCCCTCACCTATAGCATGGTGTCCAAAACAGACGGTAAACCATCGGCCTCCATCATGCTCAAACAAAGGCCCGGCTCCAATGCCCGCGAGGTGATCAACAACGTGAAGAAAAAGATGGAAGAGATGAAAAACACCTCTTTCCCTCCCGGCATGACCTACAACTTCAACTACGACGTTTCCCGCTTCCTCGATGCCTCTATCCATGAAGTGGTACGTACCCTCTTTGAAGCGTTCCTGCTCGTGTTTATCGTGGTGTTCATCTTCCTGCAGGATTTCCGTTCCACGCTCATCCCCGCGCTGGCAGTACCGGTAGCCCTAATCGGCACGCTCGCCTTTATGCAGATGATGGGCTTCTCCATCAACCTGCTTACTCTCTTCGCCCTGGTACTGGCCATCGGTATTGTGGTGGACAACGCCATTGTAGTGGTGGAAGCAGTACACGTGAAAATGAGCGAAGACCATCTCCCGCCCATGGAGGCTACCATCGCCGCGATGCGCGAAATCAGCGGCGCACTCGTGGCCATCACCCTCGTCATGTCGGCGGTGTTTGTGCCCGTGGCCTTCCTCTCCGGACCGGTAGGCGTGTTCTATCGCCAGTTCTCCCTCACCCTGGCTATTTCCATCGTGATATCCGGTATCAACGCGGTAACGTTAACGCCTGCACTCTGCGCTATCATGCTCAAAGACACCCACGGCAAACCGCGTAAAAAGAGCCTGTTGCAGCGTTTCTTCAACGGCTTCAATAAAGGATACAGCGCTACGGAAAATAAATACGCCAGACTGGTAAGCTTTATCGCCGGCCGTAAAATCATCACGCTGATTGCCCTCGCCGGCTTCTTCGTGGCCACCTGGGGCGCCAGCGCTATCCTGCCTTCCGGCTTCATCCCTACTGAAGACCAGGGCATGATCTATGTCAACGTAACGGCCCCTCCCGGCGCTACGGTAGAACGTACCGAAGAAGTGCTGGACCAGATACAGGCCCTCGCAGCACAGCTGGACGAAGTAGAATCCGTGTCCACCCTCGCCGGCTACAGCCTCGTAAACGAGGTGGCAGGCGCCTCCTACGGCATGGGCATGGTCAATCTCAAACCATGGGATGAACGTAAAGCTTCCGTCAACGATATCATCGCCAAACTGCAAAAGTTGTCTGCCGGCATCGCTGATGCCAGCATCGAATTTTTCCCGCCTCCAACAGTACCCGGTTTCGGTAATGCCAGCGGCTTCGAGCTGCGCCTGCTGGACCGCAGCGGTGGCGGCGATCTGCGGCAGACCGCCCAGATCACCAACAACTTCATCGAAGCCCTGAAAAAACGGCCGGAAATAGGTAGTGCCTTCACCAGCTTCGATGCGGAGTTCCCGCAATACCTCATCCACGTGGACCAGGGCATGGCTGCCAAAAAAGGCGTCACCACCGACAATGCCATGAGTAACCTGCAAACGCTGATGGGCAGCTACTACGCGTCCAACTTCATCCGCTTCGGGCAGATGTACAAAGTGATGGTGCAGGCCGATCCTTCCTTCAGGACCAAACCCGAGGACCTGCTGAAACTGCATGTTAAAAACGACCGTGGAGAAATGGTATCCTATGCCGATTTCGTGAAACTGGAACGGGTATACGGACCGGAGCAGCTTACCCGCTACAACATGTACACCGCCGCCATGATCAATGGCGACGCCGCCCCCGGCTACAGCAGCAGCCAGGCTATTGAAGCCGTACAGGAAGTGGCCGCCAAAGAACTGCCCAGGGGCTTCAGCTACGAATGGAGCGGTATGACCCGTGAACAGATCCTCTCCGGTAACCAGGCGATATACATCTTTGCCATCGTATTGGTGTTCGTATACCTGCTGCTGGCCGCACAGTATGAGAGCTTCCTGCTGCCTTTGCCGGTACTGCTCTCCCTGCCTGCCGGTATTTTCGGCGCTTTCATCTCCCTTAAACTGGTAGGACTGGAAAACAACATCTATGCGCAGGTGGCGCTGGTAATGTTGGTAGGCCTGCTCGGCAAAAACGCGATCCTCATCGTGGAATTTGCGATCCTGCGCAATAAACACGGCGCTTCTGTTCTCGAAGCTGCCAAAGAGGGCGCGGTGTCCAGGCTGAGGCCTATCCTGATGACCTCCTTCGCCTTTATTGCCGGCCTGGTCCCGCTGTGTATCGCTTCAGGCGCAGGCGCCATGGGCAACCGCTCCATTGGCACCGCTGCCGCCGGCGGCATGCTGATAGGCACCCTCTTCGGTGTTGTTATCATCCCCGGCCTCTATGTGCTGTTTGCCTCTATGATTCCGAAAAAGAAAGTTGAACTGAAAGCTTACACCAATGAATAAACGAATATATCAATATGCGCTGGGCGCCTGTCTGTTGACGGGCGCCGTCGCCTGCACCACACAGAAAGAACTGCAGCTGCCGGAACGTATATCCGCGCCCGTTACTACCGCTCCGGCTGCTGACACTATATCACTGGCGAGCTTTGACCGCATTTTCCAGGACCGGTACCTGAAAAATCTGGTTGACAGCGCGCTGCAAAACAACTACGACCTGCTGGCGGCCAGCCGCCGTATTTCTGCCGCACAGGCCAACCTGATGATGGCCCGGAACGCATGGCTGCCTTCTGTCAATCTATCATTGACAGCTGGTGTTGACCACTTTGCGGATTACACGATGACCGGCGTGGGCAACTTCGACACCAACAAATCGCCCAATATCAATGACGATCAACGGGTATCTGATCCTACGCCTGAATACTTTGCCGGTATCAGAAGCTCCTGGGAGATAGATCTGTGGGGTAAACTGAAACAGCAGCGGCATGCCACCATGGCACGCTTCCTGGCCACCAGCGAGGCTCGCCGCCTGCTCACCACTCAAATCGTGGCCGGTATCACCGGCCTCTATTATGAGCTGCTGGCCATGGACAATGAACTGGTGATCATCCACCGCAACATCAAGCTACAGGAGGCAGCCGTGGCCACAGTACACATACAGAAAGATGCCGGTCGCGCTACCGAGCTGGCCGTGCAACAGTTTACCGCACAGCTGCTGAGCACACAGGCGCTCGAATTTGGTGTAAAACAGGAAATCGCATCCATCGAAAACCAGCTGAACGCACTGATGGGCAGACTGCCGCAACATATTGAGCGCAGCGCTGTATCAGACTTGGTAGATACCGCCAACCTGCCTCCCGTTGTTCCTTCCGGCATCCCGGCAAACCTGTTGCTGCACCGTCCGGACATTCAACGGGCCGAACTGGAGCTCAGCGCCACTAAGGCTGACGTAAAAGCCGCCAGGGCCGCTTTTTTACCGGGACTCACCATTACACCTTATGCCGGCTTTAACGCCTTCAAGGCAGGACTGCTGTTTAAATCTCCCGCCTCCATTGCCTGGGGCGCACTGGGAAGTGTCACGGCTCCCATTTTCAACAAAAAACAGCTGAAAGCACAGTACAATATTTCCACCGCTAACGCCTATACGGCATTTTACGAATACCAGCAGGCGATTGTGAACGGTTACCAGGAAGTGGCCACTGCACTTAACAAAGTAGAGAACCAGCACCAGGCATTTTCCCTCAAATCCAAAGAGGTGCTGGTATTACAGCAGGCCGTGTCTACTGCCAATATCCTGTTCACCACCGGCTACGCCAATTACCTGGAAGTGATCACCGCCCAGAAAAGCGTACTGGAAGCGGAACTGGCGCTGGTAAACACACGAAAAGGCGTGTACCAGGGACTGGTATCGCTATACCGGTCTTTGGGCGGCTCCGGCGCACGTTAATACCGGATTGTTTTAGACAGATGATAAAATGAAGATCAGAATGGCGGAAGGAGAATGGATGAGTGTGATGAATAAAACCTTCTTTTACCGGATGACAGTGTGATATTAGTTTGACCCGGAAGGTTTTATAGAGCAAAGCCCCTGGCCGTATGGCCGGGGGCTTTTTATTTTCACCTCTTAAAGATGTATTATTTCTTTTTGTGGGAGAACAGCCAGCGGAAAAGGTCCGGTTCCACGAACACATTGTCCCAGCTGTTATGGCCTACGCCGGGATATTCAGTATATCTGTAGTCTGCATGGAGGGATTTCAGTTTGGCATCATATACACGGGAGCCTTCCACCGGTACTACACCGTCAGCCCCGCCATGGAATATCCAAACCGGCACCTTACGGGCAAAACGGCCGGCAGCCGCCACGTTGCCTGCGCCACAGATGGGGAACGCCGCTGCAAACAATTCCGGTCTTTTGGTGATCATGTAGAATGTGCCCATGCCTCCCATGGACAGGCCGCCGATATATACTCTTTTCTTATCGATTTTTCCGGTGGACAACAGGCTGTCCAGCAGCACATTGAGCGCTGCCGTGGCCGGCGGAGCGGGGGCATCCAGCGGAAAGTCCCCGCGGATGATTTTACCGGTGCTGTCCCGTTCGAGGCTCATCGGCGCCCAGGTGCTGCCGGTAGGGCATTGCGGCGCCAGTACAAAGGCCGGGTATTTGTTGCGCAGAGAGTCACGCAGGAACATGGTACCGCCATGCAGCAGCTGCGCGTTGTTATCATATCCCCGCTCTCCGGCGCCGTGCAGGAAAACGATCAGCGGGTATTTTTTGTGCACATCGTAATTGGCCGGTGTCAGCAGGCGGTAGCGCAGGGTGTCGCCATGATGGTAATAGGTTTCATAGCTGAACGCGTCGAGGTCCTGCGCCTGGCTGCATACAGCGGCCAGCAGGAGGCAACAGCAAAAAAGGAGGTATCTGCAGTAGTCCATATGAGGAATTTGTTTCCTAATATACTACCTGCGCAGCGGTATTTTTTAATTTTTTTTAATATTTCAGCGTGAAATGCTGTTTCACTTTGAAATCCTTCCGGAAAAAGACCAGCCCGATGAAAAACAGGTCGATGGTCATGGTCACCTGCGGATGCTCCTGGATAGTATGCCAGGCCGCTTCCATGTCCGGAGTCCAGTGGATATCATCAAAAATCAGGAGGGAGTGTTCATGCACGTATTGCAGGCATTGCTCAAAGTAGGCCAGTGTAGGCTCTTTGCGGTGATTACCGTCGATGTACACCCAGTCGGGCCGTTGTATCTGGCGGAGCACGTCCGGTAATACCGTATCAAAATTGCCTGTCACCTGCGTGATATTATCGAGCTGCAGCGCATCAAAGTTTTTGCGGGCTCTGGCGGCGATATTGGGGCAGCCTTCAATGGTGTATATACGCGCATCGGGCGCCGCTTTGGCCATATAGGCGGTAGAAAGGCCCATTGAGGTGCCTAATTCGAGCAACTGCTTCGGCTGAAGGTATTGGACCAGCCGGTAAAACAACTGCCCGAATTTAGGCTGTTTAGCGGCATAACGGGTTATGTCGCTGACTTTCCGTTCGTTGCCCGAAGAAATAAGGGAACCGGCCCCCAGATCGGTGACCTGCAAGGTTTCGGTGCTGGCCAGCAGTTGTTTGCGCAGCTGTTCTATCTCACCGAAGGCGGCATGACGGGTTTTATCCAGCAATACGTCTTCTATGAGGGAGAAAACGAACGGGGAATGGACATCATGACGGTTCCCGGAGGTAAAATAATACCGGATATATTTGGTAGCTAATCGATACTGCTGCGCTAAACTCACTGACTATACGAATTTTTTAATAAATCTTTCCTTTAAAAAGGCCCCACATATGCAAACGGTGCTGTAAAGACACCCTTAACACACCAAGGCCATAGATGGCGCTCCGCTTGAAGTTGATGCTGGACGCTTCTTCAAAGTACTTGGTGGGGCAGGTTATTTCCGCAATATCGTATCCTTTCATGAATATCTGCGAAATCATTTCATTATCAAAGACAAAGTCATCACTGTTGGCCATGTAATTGATGTTCTTCAGCACTTCTCCCGAAAAGGTACGGTAACCGGTATGGTACTCGCTCAGCTTCTGGCCGATCAGAATATTCTGCGTCAGCGTGAGCATACGGTTAAATATGTATTTGTACATGGGCATTCCGCCTTTCAGCGCGCCTTTGCCCAGGATACGGGAACCGAAAACAACCGGGTACAGGTCATTGGCGATGATACTGCACATGGCGGTGATCAGCTTGGGCGTATACTGATAATCAGGATGAAGCATCACCACTACGTCCGCTCCCAGCTCCAGCGCCTTGTTGTAACAGGATTTCTGGTTGCCGCCATACCCCTTGTTATTGTCATGGCGTATCAGGTGTTTAATCCCTAATTGTCTTCCTACTTCCAGGGTGTCATCCTTACTGGCATCATCTACCAGTACCACATCGTCCACGATGTCGAAAGGGATTTCCCGGAACGTCTTTTCCAGTGTAAGTGCTGCGTTGTAGGCTGGTAACACAACCACTATCTTTTTGTCATTCAGCATGAAAAGTGGATCAAATTTGGGTGCAAAGGTAAGTCACCTGCTGATAATTCAAAATATATTGCTCAAATGCCCATGTGTACCACCTATCATGATTTAATTTTAACTATTATTAATTATTTATCTTTGTAGCTTGATGATTTTGGCATCATATTTTCTAAAATTTTTGTTAACAAAAAGCAAAAAGAACATGTTAAAACACCTACCAACGGAAATGAAGCATGGTAACGGTCCAGAGGCCACCTGTAATTATTCATTGCCGTTAGTACAGCCCGGAAAAAATTCCCGGACTTTCAAATGGATGAAAGTGCTGCCTGCACCCTTTATCTTTTTGTTAACCTTTCAGGCCGCACAAGCCCAGGACCCGGAGTTAAAAGCCATCACCTCTCCAGTCATCAAAACACAGGATACCACTATACGGAAACTGGTGGAAGAAATGCAGCGCATCACGGACAACGACAAAACGAACTCCAATGCTATTCAGGCCCTGCTGCAGGGTAAAGAGATCGATAATATGAGCAAGTACGATCTCATCAAAAATAATATTATCAACGCGAGTGAAACTTATTACCTGCTCAACAAAAAGATCATTGACCTGAAATCGCGCACCACCACCAATAACCTCGATGTATTCATTACCTCGCTCAACAACCCCGAAAGCAAGGCCTTAGGGTTTTCACTGAGCGACCGCATCGTGGAACTGGTGGAAAAAATCATCCTGAAAAACAAATCAGACAAGGGTGAAAAAAATTCCAAAATAGTGGAATCCACCAAATCCATTATCAACAGCCCTATCTTCCAGAGCTTCACCTCCCTGACACCACCGCTGGCCATCGCCAATTCAGTGATGAACTTCCTGCACAGTGTCAGCGTGAACAATAAACAGATCAATCAGAAGTCACTGCAGGATTTTGAAAAAGAACTGAATAAATATGTAGTGTACTATACAGCCCTGAACGACGCCAACCAGAAGTTTGAGTATGGCCTCAACTTCAATAAGGACCAACTCAGCCTGTTGCAGGACAACCTGTTCGACCACCTGTCGTTTACCGCTACTTCCCTGAAGTTCCCCGCTCCGCAGAAAGGCGCCAAGCCGCTGAGCCAAACGATGAACGAATATTTCTATGAGTTCAAAAAGGAAAAGGTGGTAGATTATTTCGGGCAGCTGGAAGCCAAATACACTAAAAACAAACGTATCGATTATGAATCGTTGCTGCGGGAAAACCCCAATCTGAAAGAGGTGAACAACCAACTGGAAGACCTGGTGCTGCAGACCAAACGCTTCGAAAATCTTTACAACGAATACTTTACCCTGCTGGACTCTTATTACACCAAGGTGAACAATTCACTCAAGATCGCGCAGGACAACGGACTGGCCGAAAAAAATATTATCGACAACAAACAGGCTGAGTTCCGTAACCTGAAAACCGATGCCGTACAGGAAATCCAGGCATCTATCAACATCCGCGAGCTGTACAGCAATACTGAAAAAATCAAATATCGTTATCGTATATTCTAATTACGAATTACAGATTACGAATTACGAATTAAGGGCTTTCTTAAGGAGAGGTTACTTACTAACCGCTCTGTAAGGGAGCCCTTAATTCGTAATTCGTAATTGCCTATCTATAGATTTTATCAATACCTTTGCAGCATGACAACGGTTCAATTGGAGTACATCGTTGCGGTAGACACCTACCGGAGCTTTGTGATCGCAGCGGAAAAATGCTTCGTTACACAGCCTACGCTGAGTATGCAGATACAAAAACTGGAAGATGAGCTGGGCATTAAATTATTTGACCGCAGCAAACTGCCGGTAGTGCCCACTGAAATAGGCATTGCTGTGGTGGCACAGGCCAGGATCATCCTGAAAGAAAACGCCCGTATCCGGGAAATTATCGCCGACCAGAAAAAAGAAGTACAGGGCAACCTGAAAGTAGGCATCATACCTACCCTTGCACCCTATCTCCTTCCCCGCATCCTGACGGGGTTCATGAAGAAATATCCCAAAGTAAAACTGGAAATATGGGAATACCCCACAGAACAGATCATTCAACAGTTGAAGCAGGAACTGCTGGACTGCGGCCTGCTGGCCACGCCGCTGCATAATCCCCATCTGGAAGAGCATCCGCTGTTTTATGAGTCCTTTGTGGTGTATACCGCGAAAAGCAACCCGTTGTATGAAAAGAAAGTAGTGCGTGCAGAAGAACTGGAGCTAAAAGACGTATGGCTGCTGAATGAAGGGCACTGCATGCGTAACCAGGTACTGAACATCTGCAAGGACAAGTTTACCATGGGCGAGCATAAAAACCTGGAATATAATACCGGCAGCGTGGAAACACTCAAACGGATGGTAGATCTGAATGAAGGATATACTATTTTACCGGAGCTGTCCCTGCAGGACCTTTCCAGCCGTCAGCTGAATATGGTCCGTTATTTTAAAACGCCCGAACCGGTAAGGGAAATCAGTCTCGTTACCCATCGTCATTTTATCAAACAGGCCCTGATAGAAGCCTTTAAAAAAGAGATACTGGCGCATGTGCCGGAAAAGACCAAAGCGCAGAAGAATAAGAAGGTCATCGAAATAAACATGTAAGATTCAGGGATTTTTTGATTTACGATTGCTTGATTTCTGCGAGTTAAAAGCGAATAAATAAAAAGACCGAAGCAAATAATAATTGCTTCGGTCTTTTTATTTATTCATCTACGAAATCAAGCAATCGTAAATCAAAAAATCTCTAAATGCTATCTTGGCTTGTAGTACTTCATGGCTTCCGGCATCAGTTGCTGAAGCTGTTGCACACGTCTTGCATCACTGGGGTGGGTGCTCAAAAACTCAGGTGGTTTCTGGCCGTTGCTCATGTTGGCCATACGTTGCCAGAACGGAATGGACTCCTGTGGGTTATATCCTGCCATGGCCATGAATATAACGCCGAGATGGTCGGCTTCCAGCTCATTCTGGCGGGAGAAGGCCATAATACCCAGGTTACCGCCTACGCCAAAGGCCTGGTTAAAGAGGTTTACAGCAGTGGGATTTTTGCCCAGGGCTACAGAGCCGGCCACCTGGATGCCTTGTGCCACCAGTCCCTGGCTCATGCGCTCATTACCGTGACGGGCGATGGCGTGGGCAATTTCGTGGCCCATTACGCAGGCCAGTGCCGTTTCGTTCTGGGTAACAGGCAACAGTCCGGTGTACACCACCACTTTACCTCCCGGCATACACCAGGCATTCACTTCTTTACTATCTACCAGGTTAAATTCCCATTTATAGTCAGCAATCTGGTTGCCCATGCCGTTCTGGTTCATATAAGCGGTAACGGCGCCGGCAATACGCTGTCCTACTCTTTTTACCATTTCTGCGTCTCTGTTGGTGCTTTGGGACACGACTTTGTTGGAAGAAAGAAATGATTGGTATTCCTGAAGTGCCATGGATTGCATGGTGCTTTCGGGGAGCAGGTTTAACTGGCTACGTCCTGTTATAGGTACACGGGTACACGCCGCTAACAGTCCGATGCCGGCAGTAAAGATAAGTGCGATCTTTTTCATGGGTGAATCAAATTTATAATGCAGAAAAGCTATAATGCAGAAAAGCATAAAGCAAAAAGCGTGCACACTTCAGTTGGCCGGCTTTTTACTTTATGCTTTGACGTTTATTCCTAAAAAGTTGAATTAATGTTTTTCTTTTCTGTTCCTGAACAGGGGAACTTTACTCTCGTTGCCTTTCAACAGACGGGTAATATTTTTCTGATGTGTTAATACCACCATCAAAGCCACAGCAATGGCAAAGATGCGATAGTAAATTTCAGGTTCATTAAAGATATACAGGATCAGGACAGGAAATGCGATGCTGGCAATGATAGAACTTAAAGATACGTAACGTGTCAGGAAGAGGATCATCAGAAATACGCCCACGCAGCACAAGGCCACCACCGGCTGAATGGCCAGTACCAGGCCGAACAGGGTAGCGATTCCTTTACCGCCCCGGAAGTTGGCCCAGATAGGGAAAATATGCCCAACCACCGCAGCCAGGCCCAGTCCGATCTGGAGGTTCACCAGCTGTGTCAGGTGCTCGGGATCATGATAGTAAGATGCGAGATATGCTAACCGTACAGCCAGTACACCCTTCAACATGTCCACCACCATCACAAAAGTTCCTGCTTTGGGGCCCAGTACCCGGAATGTGTTGGTAGCACCGGCGTTGCCGCTGCCATATTCCCTGATATCCATCCCGAAAACGCCTTTACTTACCCATACAGCCGTAGGTACAGAACCGATCAGATAAGCACAAAAAAGCAATAAAATTTCTGTCATCACTATAAGTTAGGATTGCTAAGATAACAAATTCTGTGTTAAAATTAAGCAAACATTAGAAAAGTTTATAACACAAAAGTTGGATTATCAGCACTTTTCATATAAAAATTTAAACTATTCCTTGCTACCTGCCTTCAGTTTCAGTGCCAGCCAATTGTCTTTCTCAATTTTTTCCAGGAGCGTAAATCCGGCCGGAACTGCTGAGGCCAGTATTTGTTGTTCGTCTGACGGCATAATGCCGCTCAACAGGAGGATGCCATCAGGTACCAGCAAACGGCGCATATCGTTCATAAACCTCAATAACACGTTCAGATTGATGTTGGCCAAGAGAATATCATATGTGCCCGTCACCGCGTCCAGGTTATCAGCCTGCCATACGGTCGTATGACGGGTATGATTGGTTTGTATATTCTCCAGCGTATTGTTCACCGCCCATTCATCATAATCAATAGCATCGGTTTGCGCAGCCCCCATCATATCAGCCAGAATAGCCAGAATGCCCGTACCAGTCCCGAAATCGAATACTTTCTTTCCTTCAAACGAAAGGTGTTGCATCAACCGTATCATCGAAGAAGTAGTGGCGTGATGCCCTGTACCAAACGACATCTTGGGCGTGATCACAATCTCATAGGTTGGCGCCGGCGTAAATGGCGGATGAAAACCGGCCCTGATGCCACAAAAGCCGTCTACCAGCACAGGCTCGAAATTGCTCTCCCACACTGCATTCCAGTTCGTCTGCTGAATCGTCTCTTTCGTATAGGTTATACCGTAAGGTACCAGAATCGACTGCAATAACGCCTCATCAAAGTCAGCTTCCGGAATATAGGCGATCAGTTGGTCCGCTTGCTCCTCAAATCCCTCATAACCTGTATCTGACAGCTGCGCAATCAGCAGGTCGGCCTGTTCAGCGCTGGCCTGCAGCGTAATAGCAATATGTGACATATGCGGCAAATATAATCATTTGCCCGAAACATCCGCCAGCACCGGGAAATAGTAAGAAAATATTTACCATGGGCCAATTTATAACATTTATTATTAATATTACTATATTTGACATATAAAAATTAACCAATATTACCTATGAAAACATTACTGCTCCTGCTCACAGGTATCGCCTGCTCATGGGCCGCCACAGCACAAACAGTGATTAAAGTACAGCCGCCCTCAGAGCCGTTCAGAGACTCCATTGTATATCAGGGAGATAATGCCATCCTTATCTTCGACCGGCAACATCTGCTCGATTACATGATCACTATGGACACCACCCTGCGTAACAACAAAAACAGCAATAAGGTATTCCGTAACATTCAGTTCGCCCGGCTCAACAATAACGACATGGCCAACCACTTCCTGAAAGCCTACTGCTTCGTGGAAGATACGCTCAACAAGGAAATCAGCTTCCGCACAGACAAAATGAACCTGCTGTGGGCAGAAGACTGCGGCATCCTGATGCCCTATGTGGAAGAAATACTGCCCGACCTGCTGGCGACCGGTAACCTGAAAATAGTGGAACGGGGCAGCAAAATCGTACAGCCGGCGTACAAACTCATCTTTGAGCCCATTAATAACAACAACTACCGCGTGTTCCGCATGAACAACGGCAAGGAGATTTTCCGGGAAAGCACTTTCTGCGTGGAACAGATCACGCATCGCTAAAAGTCCCAGGGCTGAAGCCCTGGGTTACAATTCAGTTTTTTCTGATAATGGGCTGTTTTGTTTGTGTTTAAGGACATTTAGTGGCGGATAGGGATATATACAGCAACCATTTCATACTTTCTTAAAATGAAAAAGCAGCTACTAGACAGTAGCTGCTTTTTCATTTATCTAATTTCAGTTATAAACTATTCTTCGTCGAAGGTAGGTTCCTGTGGTTTTTCAGGATAGTCCTGACGTTCCGGGCGAGGGCCACGGTCTTCACGGGGACCACGATCTTCACGAGGGCCGCGTCTGTCGCCACGGTCACCACCGCCGCGCCTGTCGTCGCGAGGGCCACGGTCACGTCTGTCACCGCGATCGCCACCACGATCTCCGCGGTCACGGCGTTCGCCGCGATCACCTTCTTCGCGTTCTACATAACCTTCTGGTTTCGGCATCAGCACTTTACGGCTCAGTTTGAACTTACCGGTTTTAGGATCGGTACCGGTGAGTTTCACTTTTACCTTTTCGCCTTCAGCCAATACGCCTTCCATTGTTTCGAGGCGTTTCCAGGACACTTCGGAGATGTGCAGCAGGCCTTGTTTGCCAGGCATGAACTCTACGAAAGCACCATAAGGCATAATGGATTTTACTACAGACTCGTACACCTCTCCTACTTCAGGAACGGCCACAATGCCTTTCACCCATGCCACGGCTCTGTCGAGACCGTCTTTCTGTGCAGAGAAGATGCTTACTTCGCCGGTTTCACCAACTTCTTCGATGTTGATGGTAGTACCGGTTTCGCGTTGGATCTCCTGTATGATTTTACCACCCGGTCCGATCACAGCGCCGATAAATTCGCGGTCGATGATGATCTTCTCCATACGTGGTGCGTGTGGTTTTGGTTCAGGACGGGCAGCAGGTACAGCAGCGTACATGGCTTCCACGATGTGCAGGCGTCCTTTCTTGGCCTGGGCCAGTGCAGAGCGCATTACATCCATGCTGAGGCCATCCACTTTGATGTCCATCTGGATGCCCACGATACCGTCACGGGTACCGGTTACTTTAAAGTCCATATCACCGAGGTGGTCTTCATCACCCAGGATGTCGGTCAGTACCGCCCATTTGCCATCAGAAGCACGGGAGATAAGGCCCATTGCCACGCCGGAAACGTGTTTCGGCAGCGGAACACCTGCGTCCATCAGTGCCAGTGAACCGGCACATACGGTAGCCATGGAGGAGGAACCGTTAGACTCAAGGATATCGGATACTACACGTACAGTGTAAGGGTATTCGGAACCAGGCATCATTTGCTTCAGGGAGCGCATGGCCAGATTACCATGCCCTACTTCACGACGGCCGGGGCCGCGCATCATTTTCACCTCACCGGTGGAGAATGGCGGGAAGTTGTAGTGCAGGATGAATTTAACGTAATTGGAGACAGCAGCGCTTTCGATCAGCAGCTCATCTTCCGGAGTACCCAGGGTAACCGTAGTGAGAGACTGGGTTTCACCGCGGGTGAACAGGGCAGAACCGTGCGGGGAAGGCAGAATGTCTGTTTCCATCGCCAGCGGACGTACCTGGTCCAGAGAACGGCCATCCAGGCGGACAGACTCGTCCAGGATCATGTTACGGATCACTTCTTTTTCCAGCGCGTGGAAATATTCACCTACCAGTGGCGCATCTTCTTCCGGCAGTTCACCGAGGCTTTCTTTCAGCTCGTCAGCGATCTTTTTGAACGCATCGCTGCGGTCATGCTTGGCAGAAGCGGATTTCGCTACCTGGTAAATTTTATCTTTCGCAAAAGCGGTCACTTTTGCTTTCAGCTCTTCGTTTTGATGAGGCTGTGCGAATTCACGTTTGCCTTTCACGCCTTTCAGGTCGCGCAGTTCTTCCTGGGCTTTAACCTGTATTTTGATAGCGGCATGTGCAGCTTCAATAGCAGCGATCAGGTCTTCTTCCTGACATTCCTTGCTTTCGCCTTCCACCATCATGATGTTCTTTTCAGTAGCACCAATGATGAAGTCCATGTCGGCTTTCGCCAGATCAGAACGGTTAGGGTTGATCACATATTTACCTTCGATGCGCGCAACGCGTACTTCGGAGATGATTTCCTGGATGGGAACGTCAGAAACGGCCAGTGCAGCAGATGCAGCCAGACAGGCCAATGCGTCCGGCATTACTTCAGCATCGGAAGAGATGAGTGTAACCAGTACCTGTACTTCGCAGAGATAGTTGTCGGGGAACAGGGGACGTAATGCACGGTCAATCAGGCGGGAGATCAGGACCTCAGAATCGGATAGTCTGCCTTCGCGTTTGAAAAAAGATCCGGGTATGCGGCCGGCAGAAGCAAATTTTTCCTGGTAGTCAACAGTAAGCGGGAAAAAAGACTGGCCGGGTTTAGGTTCTTTATTCGCTACCACCGTGGCCAGCAGAATTGCATTCCCCAAACGCACCGTTACCGCGCCGTCAGCCTGACGGGCCAACTTGCCGGTCTCGATGGTCACGATACGACCGTCTCCTATATCGAATTTCACTGAGATAGGTGTCAGATTCATAAAAAAGTGAGGATTAATTAGATAACGTTATCCATTTACAATCACAAGGATAACAAAACGTATACATACAAAAAAACTATTCCCAACATAAAAGTTGGGAATAGCGCTATAATTAAGTCATGGTTACTTCCTGATACCTAACTTCTCAATGAGGGCACGATAGCCGGTGAGGTTGGTTTTAGACAGATAAGCGAGCAGACGCTTTCTCTGACCTACCATTTTCATCAGACCACGATGAGTGGAGAAATCTTTTTTGTTTTGTTTCAGGTGACCGGAAATGCTGTTGATACGCTCAGTCAGCAGGGCAATTTGCGCTTCCACGGAGCCTGTATTTTTCTCGCTTCCACCAAATTCCTTAAAAATATTGGCTTTCTTTTCAACAGTTAAGTAAGACATCTTTAATAATAATAAGTAATAATAATGTTTTTTGTCGCTATTTTTCCGGTGCAAAGGTAATTTAAAAAATACGAATTACCAATAAAGCCGGAATTTATAATTAATTCCGAATATTTTATATCTGTAAGCTACTTGAAATCAATTAGGCAGAAAAATTCAGGGCAGCATTATCTGTTACATGCCCGTTTTCAGTGCGTAACACACGTGACGGGAATTTCTGCAAAACGATATAATCGTGCGTGGCCATCACAATAGCGGTGCCCTCCCGGCAAATACGGAACAACAGCTGCATAATACCATCAGAAGTCTCAGGGTCCAGGTTACCGGTAGGTTCGTCCGCCAGGATCAGCCGCGGCGAATTGAGCATCGCCCGCGCAATATCTATACGCTGCTGCTCTCCGCCTGACAGTTCATAAGGCATCTTAAATCCCTTGGTGCCCAGCCCTACCTTGTCCAGCACATCCGCAATTTTATCCTCCATCTGCTTGTTGTCCTGCCAGCCAGTGGCCCGCAACGCAAATTTCAGGTTGTCATGCACGTTACGGTCGGTCAACAGCTGAAAGTCCTGAAACACCACGCCCAGATTACGACGCAGGTAAGGCACCTTCTTCCAGTCCATCTTCTTCAGATCAAACCCCACTACCTGGCCCGTTCCGTCCTTTAAAGGCAAATCCCCGTAAAGGGTCTTTAACAGACTGGACTTGCCTGTCCCCGTTTTACCAATAAGATATACAAACTCTCCTTTATTCACCGTGATATTCACATCAGACAAAATCAAAGAATTTCCCTGGTAAATACTGGCATTCGTTAACTGGATAATCGGCTGTTCGGGTGTCATGTACTTGTTCTGTTTAATGCTAAACTGCGTTATGGCGACAAAAATAACCAATTAAAAAATAATTCGTTGCGTCTTCCGGCAACAAAATTTAACCCTTGATGGTCATGCCCGTACTTATCCCTCTGGTAAACGAAGAACGACAGGCATCCACCTCCTCAAAAACAGCCGCCACGAATAAACACTTCTTCCTAAAAACTAAAAAAATAGTTTTCAAACTAAAAACTTAGTTGTAACTTAGGAACAATAATCCACCAGCCATGAAACAACTTACCAAAGCGGAAGAACAGATCATGCAGGCGCTCTGGCAAACAGGGCCTGCCTTCGTGAAAGATATCATCGAGGCCCTGCCGGAGCCCAAACCACATTACAACACGGTGTCCACCCTGGTGAAAATCCTGATCGAAAAAGGCTTTGTGGACTTTAAGGCATTTGGCAAATCCCATCAGTACTATGCCCTGATCACAAAAGACGCCTATAGCCGTAAAACACTCAACAGCCTGGCCAAAAGCTACTTTGGCGGCTCCTTCAGCAACATGGTGTCCTTTTTTGTGAAGGAAAAAGAAATGAGCGTCAACGACCTGGAACAGCTGATAAAACAAATCAAAGACCACGACAAACAATAACAACAGGACCGCTCACCTTTATCATCCGATTTAAAAGCATTCCACATGACAGCGCTTATCTACCTGGAGAAAGTCGTACTGTGCAGCGCCTTGCTATATGGCTATTACCATCTGGCACTGCGTAACAACCGGTTTCACCAATGGAACCGTTACTACCTGATGCTCATTACCCTGGTATCGTTGGTCACCCCGCTGCTACAGATCCCTCTTCCGGACAATAATGAAAAAACGTCCGCCGTGCTGACTTACACCAGCAAAATGCTCACCCTGCGGGAACCTGTCGCCGCCACCCCCACAACAGATCCGACCGCTTATTTGCGTATAGCCCTTACCGTTACCTACGCTTTGGTAGTGGCCTTTTTCCTGTATCGTCTGCTCTCCGGCGTCCTGAGCATCCGGAAACTGATACGGCGCAGTACCGTGCAGGAAATCCCGCCCTTCCGTTTTGCCCGCCACCCACAGGTACAGGCGCCCTTTTCCTTCTTCCGGTATATCTTCTGGGACATGGACTCCAGCCTCGATACGCCGGACAACAAACAGGTGCTGCAACACGAGCTGGTGCACCTGCGGGAGAGACACAGCATCGATAAAATATTACTGGAATTGATCACCTCCATTTGCTGGATCAATCCCTTCTTCCATCTGATAAAAAGGGAATTGTCCCTTGTGCATGAATTCATCGCTGACAGGAAAGCAGCCGGTAACGAAGTGACTGGTTACGCCGAAAACATTCTCCGGAACGCCCTTAACAGCCGGCAGTTTTCAATTACCAACGATTTTTTCCATCCGCCAATAAAACGACGAATTTTTATGCTCACACAATTCCACCAACCCAGGTTCAGTTATTTGCGCAGAATACTGGTGCTGCCTGTTGCGGCCACTATTTTCTGCTCACTTGCCTTTGTGGCCGACCAGCGCCCATCCGCCATTCGGGCGCTGGTGCCCACCGGCAGCATATTAAGTCCAAAGGCGCAACCGGAAGGGCCTGCGCAGGCTGCTCATACTACCGGCGACACCGTCCGTCCAAAACCCGGCGCCGTTCCATCCGTTACCGTGGTTACGGTTGATCCCTCACAGCTCTCCGTCCGCCCCGCTTACCCGGGTGGCGACGAAACGCTGGCCATCTATCTGAGCCGCAACATCCGCTACCCAAAAGTGGCTTATGATAAGGGCATCCAGGGCACAGTTAAAATTCACTTCATCATTGATGCCCGCGGTAACGTTACCCATGCAGAAGCCACCAATACTCCTTTGGGAGCAGGATTGGAAGAAGAAGCCATCCGGGTGGTCAAAGCCATGCCCACATGGAAACCGGCGGAGAAAGACGGGCAGAAAGTAGCCGTGGACTACATGATCCCCATACGGTTCCAACTGGAAAAAAAGCTGGGAACTATCTTTGTTGGAGAAAACAATCCCGCCGAAGGCACCGCTAAAAATCCCCAGACAGGTCCAGACGAGATATTCACCTTTGTGGAAAAGCCACCTACCTATGATGGCGGTGAAGATGCGCTGGCACGCTATCTGTCAGGAAATATCCTGTACCCAAAGGAAGCACAGGCAAAAGGCACCAGCGGCACGGTATTCGTCCAGTTTGTGGTAGACAAGGAAGGGTTCGTCAAAGATGTTCATACAGTGGGCGCTCCGAAGGGCAATGGACTGGAGGAAGAAGCTATCCGTGTGGTGAACGCCATGCCCCGGTGGCATGCGGGTCAACAAAACGGAAGGAACGTCAATGTGCAGTTCAATCTGCCGATACGTTTTACCATGCAGGAAGAATCGAAACATCAACACCAATAATCCATTTTTGCTAAAACTAAAACAACAACGCCGGGCCATTCAGGTCCGGCGTTTATTTTATAATCTTAAAGCGATTTTTTACTGGTAGATAAAAGTGCCTGCCGGCGCTTTTACAGTGACCTGTTTCTGTGCGGCAGCTTCCACTCTTCCGATGATCTGTGCATCGATATTAAAGCTTTTGGAAATACTGATGATATCTGCCGCGATAGCTTCCGGTACGTACAATTCCATCCGGTGGCCCATGTTGAACACCTGGTACATTTCCTTCCAGGAAGTGCCGGACTGCTCCTGGATCAGGGTGAACAGCGGCGGAACGGGAAACAGGTTGTCTTTGATCACATGCAGGTTTTCAATGAAGTGCAGCACCTTGGTTTGGGCGCCACCGCTGCAATGTACCATGCCGTGTATCTGCGGACGGAACTGTTCCAGTACTTTTTTGATCACCGGCGCATAGGTGCGGGTGGGCGACAGTACCAGCTTACCGGCATCTATAGCGCCGAAGCCGGGAATATCAACTTTATCTGTCAGTGCCTTTTTACCACTGAACACCAGTTCAGCCGGGATACCGGGATCATAGCTCTCCGGATATTTGGCCGCCATGGCTTTATTAAACACGTCGTGACGGGCGCTGGTAAGGCCATTGCTGCCCATGCCGCCGTTGTATTCCGTTTCGTAGGAAGCTTGTCCGTAGGAGGCGAGTCCCACTACCACATCACCAGCCTGAATACGGTCATTGGAGATCACATCGCTGCGTTTCATGCGGGCTGTCACCGTAGAATCCACGATGATGGTCCGTACCAGGTCGCCTACGTCTGCGGTTTCCCCGCCGGTGGAATAGATGCTGATGCCGTGTTGGCGCAGTTCAGCCAGGATATCTTCGGTGCCGTTGATGATAGCAGCGATCACTTCGCCGGGCAACAGCTGTTTATTACGGCCGATAGTGGAGGATAACAGGATATTATCGGTAGCGCCTACGCAGAGCAGGTCGTCCATGTTCATGATGATAGCGTCCTGTGCAATGCCTTTCCATACGCTCAGATCGCCGGTTTCCTTCCAATACATGTAAGCGAGGGAGGATTTGGTGCCCGCGCCATCTGCGTGCATGATATTGCAATAAGCATCATCACCGCCGAGAATATCCGGCACTATTTTGCAGAAAGCCTTCGGAAACAGGCCTTTATCGATATTTTTAATGGCATTGTGCACATCTTCCTTGCCAGCTGAAACACCACGTTTGGCGTAAATATTATTATCCACCGGAAATCAAATAAATATGAGAATAAAGTAACAATCTGGCTGCAAAAGTAACAGATTCCGTGCATAATGCCCGCTGAATGTGTTAGATTTGCATGGCATTTTTGATGTTATTGAATTATATGCAGGTTCACAGGGACTTAAAGCATTTACCGGAATTCCGTAATGCGATTATCACGATAGGCACTTTTGATGGCGTACATGCAGGGCACCGCTTCATTATAGAACAATTGGAGCAGGCCGCTGCGGAGTGTGACGGAGAGACCGTGATCGTCACCTTTGACCCCCATCCGCGGGAAGTACTGATGCCTCGCCCCAATAATATCCGGCTGCTCACCACCCTGCCGGAAAAGATCGCCCTGCTGGAACAGGCTGGTATTGATCACCTGGTAGTGGTGCCTTTCACCAAAGCTTTTTCTGAACTCTCCGCCCGCGAATACCTGGAAGACTTTCTGGTAGCTCGTTTCAAGCCACATACCATCATCATTGGTTACGACCACCGTTTTGGCCACAACCGGGAAGGTGGGCTGGAACTGCTGGAAGCGGAACAACAACAATACGGTTTCCGGCTGCTGGAAATCCCACAGCAGGTAGTCAATGATCTCACTGTAAGTTCCACCAAAATCCGTAAGAGCCTGCAGGAAGGCGAGGTATTACTGGCCAATGAACTGCTGGGATATCCGTATTTCCTGAGCGGCACCGTGGTACATGGCGACAAAATGGGCCGGCAGCTGGGTTATCCCACCGCCAACCTTCACCTGAACGACGAACGGAAACTGATCCCGGCAGAAGGCATTTATGCCGTAAGGGTAAAAGCCGCCGGTCATGACGACCTGCTGCCCGCTGTAATGAGCATTGGCTTTCGTCCGACCTTCAACGGCACAGACCTCCGTCTGGAAGTACACCTGTTTGATTTTAATGAAGACCTCTACGGTCAGGAGCTGACTGTCTATTTTATAGCGTATATCCGCGCCAATCAGAAGTTTGACGATATTAAAGACCTGATCGTACAGATGGACAGGGATTCTGCCCAGTCCAGAGAGATACTGGGAGCAAAAGCCTAAAGCTCTTCTCCCAGGAATTCGATTGGTTCCTCTTTCTTTGGCGGTTTCAGTAATTTATAGGCCCTGTAGAAGAAATAGCAGGCCAATGCCAGTCCGCCCAGCAACATTCCTCCTGACTGAAGCACATAGCTGGTGGTATAACCGCCGTTTTTCATGACAGGATGGAGCTTGACCATCATCCATATAAATGTGGCACTGGAGTATAGTGCATAAAACCCGGCTATCAGTACCACTATACCAAGTATTATACGTAATACGGGATGCATCTCAGATGAATTTAATCAGTTCATTATTTTATACATCAGTTCCTTCATCAATTCTCCGTCCTCCACACCTGCATCGTTGATACCAATGCTGCGCAGATTATAGTGTTGCAGCAGCAGGATAGCCTTTTCCGCGTTCTCGGGGCCATACTGGCGGGCCGCAGCCATATAGTCCTTCACAAAAAACGGATGCACGCCCAATGCCGAAGCTATTTCCTTTTCGCCGCCTTTCACGCCGAAGATGAGGTTCACTTTTGCGAAGAAGTTATAGAGGGCGGGCAGCGTCATCTGAATGGGCGCCGCTTTAGGGTTGGCCGCAAAGTAGGAGATGATGCGGAAAACCTTGTCGGCGTTCTTTTGTCCGAGGGCGTTTTGCAGTTCAAATACGTTGTATTCCTTGCTGATGCCTACATATTTTTCGATATCGCCTTCATCGATTTTTTTGCCTGCCGGCAGATTGACCAGCAGTTTGTCTATTTCGTTGGCGATGCGGGAAAGGTCGTTGCCAATATGGTCTACCAGCAGGATGGCCGCTTTCTGCGTGATGGCCAGTTCGCGGCTGCTGACATAGGCTTCCACCCATGCCGGGAGCTGGTTATCGTACATTTTTTTAGTAGACAGCAGCACGCCTTTTTCCTTGATCAGCTTGGCCATTTTGCTGCGGCCGTCTATTTTGCCCTGTTTGTGGGCCACTACAAACACCGTAGATGGCATGAGGTTTTCAATATAGCCTTCCAGTTTAAGCAGGTCGCGCATGGACTGGGCCTCTTTTAGCACCACCACCTGTTTTTCGGCAAACATGGGATAGCGGCGGCAGGCGTTGACCACGGCAGTCCAGTCAGTGTCCTTGCCATATAATACGGTGAGGTTAAACCCTTTCTCTGCTTCATCCAGCAGGTCGTGTTCCGCGTAGGCAGTCACCTGATCGATAAAAAACTCTTCCTCACCTTCCAGCCAGTAGAGGGGCCGGAATTTCTTTTGTTTCCAGTCGCGTATAATGTCCTGATATTCCATGATCTGTTTTTGTGGGTTTGCCCGGTTATTTCACCAGGGTTACCTGTTCTTCCTTCAACAGGGGCAGTCTTTTAAACCGGAGCAGTAGCTGGGCCACGGCTGTTACATCTTTCTGGCAGTAGGCCACTATTCTTTCCAGGTCGTGGTTTTCCCAGTATACCTTCCCTACCATGCTGCCGTCGATATCGTCTTTGGGCGTTTCTATGCCCAATACCGCGGTGAGCAGTTTCAGGGAGATGTAATGCCTTGCATCACCGAAGCGCCAGAGCTGGAGGGTGTCCAGCATGGGCATTTCCCATGGTTTAAAGCCGTGAAGCTGCAAAGGTTTGGGCAAAGATAACTGATGAATAACAGACCGGCGGCAAATAAAAGGAATATCAAATTCTTTTATGTTATGCCCGGCGAACTGGAAGTGGGGATACTTCGTATGAAACTTATCCACTAATGCTAAAAAACCATTGAGCACAATTGCTTCATCGTCATTATAAAACGATTTCATCCGCAAATGATAGGCATTATTTTCCAGGCTGAAGAAGCCGACGGATATACATATAATTTTTCCAAATTCGGCGTAGATCCCAGCCCTGTCAGCGTATAGTTCCGCTTCATTTTCGGATTCTGGCGCAGTTTTTGCCATTTTCTCTCCCCAGAGCCGTTGCATGTTATCCGGCAACTGTTCCAATGCCGAGGTAGCCGGAGTTGTTTCTATGTCCAACAACAATAACTGATCTAATCCTGTATTAGGTAACACGTTTTGAAGACTTTTATGCGTTTGAGAAAATATATTCTATTATTATAGTAATTTTGAATAATGATTTTTAACCATATAACAATTAAACATAAAACAAACAACTATGACTGAGAACACTTTTAACACACCTGCACCGGGTTCACCCGGACCAGAAAAACCGCGCAGCCGCAATGGCCTAATTTACGGTATTTTAATTGCGGCTCTGGCAGGTACCTGGATTTACATGCTGTACGACAAAAATAAATCCAGTGAGCAACTCGCACAAAAAACTGTTCAGGTAGACTCCATTTCTTCATCCCGTGATGCCTTACAACAGGAATATAATGCTGCCAACGCCCGTCTGGACGACCTGGTTTCCCAGAATACCCGTATGGACAGCCTGGTGAAAACCAAGGATAAAGAAATTCAGGATATGAAAGCGCGTATTTCCAGTATCCTGAGCAATAAAAACGCTACACAGGCGCAGTTGGCCGAAGCCCGTCGCCTGATTGAACAACTGAAATCCAGCATCGAAGGTTATCAACAGACCATCGAGCGCCTGGAAGGTGAAAAAATTGTACTGGCAGGTGAAAGAGACGTGGCCCGTAAAGAAAGGGACTCTGTGGGCGTGGTAAAAGACAGCCTGAACAAAAAAGTGGACCTCGGTTCCGTATTACATGCTTCCAACATCCAGCTGCTGCCGCTGCGCATAAAACACAACGGCAAAGAAGTGGAAACTTCCAAAGCTAAACGCGCAGACATGATGCGGGTGAGCTTTGACCTGGACGACAACAGGATCGCTCCTACCGGTGACAAGGAAATTTTCGTTGCCATCACTGCTCCAGACAATACCCCGCTGGCTGTAGAAGCACTGGGTTCAGGCAGGTTCACACTGGAAGACGGTACCGAAAAACTGTACACCACCAAAAAAACCGTGGCTTACACCACTGGTCAGAAACAATCCGTTACCATGGACTGGAAACAGAACTCTGACTATAAAGTAGGTGACTACACCGTTGAAATCTATCACAACGGTTACAAGATCGGCCAGGGTAAAGTGACGCTGAAAAAAGGTGGTCTGTTTTAATCGGACCTGATAAAGAGATATAAAAAACGGGCTAATCCAAAAAGTAAATACTTTAGGATTAGCCCGTTTTCTTACATGTTTGTTGTAGCCTAAACAAAGTTTAGTTTTTCCCTCCCCTTTCCACGCTTTTAATATCCTCCTCCCGGTTCTTTTTAAAATCAAAATGATGGAAGTCATTGGTGGCAGGCACCTTGATGGTGTAGCTGTCCAATATGTCTATCTCAATGGTGATATCATCCGTTTTCAGGTCGATAATATGCCCTCCTGCATCTTTTTGGGCAGACAGATAATGAAAGTGATAACCGGAGATATTCGTATTGTCCATGAAGTAAGGCAGGCGGTAGCCAATCAGGTCGCCCTGTACTTCCTTAAATTCAAAGAATTGCTGCTTGCTGAGCATTGCCGCCAGCGGTGTATGGTCATGCTCCTGAACAGGAGGAAAAGCCCTGGTTTTGATATAGCTGAACTTCCCGCTGATGTGGACGGCGTACATGCCATTCACATTGGTAAGGATGCTGTCGAGATAATGGAAAAGCGCGGTTTTGTCCAGCGTTTGGTGCAGGGAGATTTTCTTATCTGCATGAAAGAAATTAACCATACAGAAGGGCGTCAGCTGTTTGTCGTTTACCAGGAAAGTTTTGCCGGTGTGTTGGGTCTGATAGGTCTTTCCCTGATAGATCATTATTTCTCCGTCCAGCTTGTCCGGCGCTCCCAGGCCAAAATCACCATGTTGCAGAAGGGCTTTATAAGGATAAAAACCATCATACAGGCCACCGATGAGCGCTGACCCGACCCCGGCTGTAAAAAGGGTATGACGGGCCGTGTCCGGAGAAGTATTTTTTGGGGCACTTTTAAGGACCGGCCTTGCACTTTGCAGGCTGCCGGCCAGCAGCAGGAGTAAAAAAGTAAGACGCATGATAATTGAGTTTTCAGGGATTAAATATAGGGCGAAGGTATAGGAAACAAAATACCTGTACATGCAGCTTGTCAATAACATGATGCGAACGTTTCCTCTCTCCGATCAAGATTAGATTTCTTTCCAAAGCCTTCACCAGTGCGGACCACTGATAATTTTTTAACCGTTCTTAATTGTTAACGATTAGTTATTGATAAAAAGTTATATATAAAAATAAAATTAAATTAACGTTCTTTGCGACTATAATTACAAAATAGCCTAAGGCCACCCAAAATGGTGAGGATAACCGGGACCAATGCTTTTGAATCGAGGATGTGACCTGAGTAAATGTACCAGCTTTAACCCGTTTGATGTCATGAAAACGATCTGCGATTTCAGAATTTGTTATGCCCTGAATCGTGGTCATTTATGCGAACAGGAACTCTGATACAGGAATTACATTCCCCTCTTTTTTGTGCGCCGATGCTATTTGACAGGACCAGTTCAGCAGCCCAATTAAACCATAAGCATGGAAGACATGAACAAAATAGTGTACGTTGTAGATGATGATGAAATTTTCCACTTCATTATCAAAAAGATGTTGGTGCAACAGGACGATAATCTTGTCATTACTTCCTTCCTGTGTGCAGAAGAAGCCCTGGAGCAGTTATCCAGTAATCCACAACGCACGCTGCCTTCTCTTATCATCCTGGACATGAACATGCAACGGATGAACGGATGGGATTTTATAGAGGCATACCGCGGACTGAAATCATCACTCAAAAACAATATTCCTATTATCATGTGCTCCTCTTCTGTGGACGTGCGTGACATGCAAAAAGTACAACATACCCCTGAACTGATGGCGTATATTACCAAGCCACTGGACAAGAATAAAATGAAGGTTATTGAAGAATACCTTTAGTCCTTGCTTACTAACTACTATTCCAACTAAAAAAGCAAAGACCTGAGCAGTTGCTCAGGTCTTCGTTTTTTATGCCTTATTTATTTTCTTATGCAAAGACTGCATTGTTGTACATTTCTTCGCGCAGTGTTTTCACACGTTCATCGGCCAGGTACTCGTCGAAAGTCATCATACGGTCGATGATGCCTTTAGGCGTCAGCTCAATGATACGGTTCGCCACAGACTGCATAAACGTATGGTCATGTGTTGTGAACAGCACAATGCCTTTGTAGTTGATCATGCTTTCGTTGAAAGACTGGATAGACTCCAGGTCCAGGTGGTTGGTAGGTTCATCGAGGATCACCACGTTAGGGTCCTGCAGCATCATACGGCTCACCATGCAACGTACTTTTTCACCACCGCTCAGCACAGAAGTTTTCTTCATGATCTCATCGCCGGCGAAGAGCATTTTGCCCAGGAATCCGCGCAGGAAAGGTTCGTCCACGTCTGTAACGTGAGCAGGCACGTATTGGCGCAGCCAGTCCAGCAAGTTCAGGGACGGATCTGTAAAGTAAGCGGAGTTATCGTTTGGCAGATAAGCGTTGGTAACGGTGGTGCCCCACTCTATTTTACCGCTGTCTGCTGCCACTTCGTCCTTGATAACCTGGAAGAAGGTAGTCAGTGCCAGGTGGTCTTTAGACAGGAAAGCGACCTTATCGTTTTTATTGATAGAGAAGGTAACGTCAGTAAAGAGTTTGCGGCCGTCCACTGCTTTTTCCAGTTTTTCCACATTCAGGATCTGGTTACCTACTTCACGCTGTTGTTTGAAGATGATGCCCGGGTATTTACGGTTAGAAGGCTGAATATCTTCAATAACCAGTTTTTCGAGGGCTTTCTTACGGGAAGTGGCCTGTTTACTTTTGGAAGCGTTGGCGCTAAAGCGGGCGATAAAGTCCATCAGGTCTTTCCGCTTATCTTCCATTTTCTTGTTTTTATCAGCGATCTGGCGGGCCATCAACTGGGAAGACTCGTACCAGAAAGAGTAGTTACCGGAGAAGATCTGGATTTTGGCGCGGTCCACGTCTGCCACATGCGTACATACCGCATCGAGGAAGTGACGGTCGTGGGACACCACGATCACGATATTTTCGTAGTCGGCCAGGAAGTTTTCCAGCCAACCGATCGTTTCCACGTCCAGGTCGTTCGTGGGCTCATCCAGCAGCAGGATGTCCGGGTTACCGAACAGTGCCTGGGCCAACAGTACCCTTACTTTCAGGCTACCGGGGATATCTTTCATGAGCACGCTGTGGAATTCTTCTTTCACGCCGAGGTCGCCCAGCAGTACACCAGCATCGCTTTCAGCCGTGTAACCGCCCATTTCACCGTATTCCGCTTCCAGTTCACCGGCGCGCATACCGTCTTCCTCAGAAAAATCTTCTTTGGCGTATATCTCATCCTTTTCCTTGGCGATCTCCCACAGCTTCTTGTTGCCCATCAACACTGCATTCAGTACCGTAACCTCATCAAACTCAAAGTGGTTCTGTTTCAGTACGCTCATGCGCTCGCCGGGAGTGATTTCCACGGTGCCTTTGTTCGGCTCTATTTCGCCGGACAATATCTTCAGGAAGGTAGACTTACCTGCTCCATTAGCCCCAATCACACCATAACAGTTCCCTTTTGTGAAATTGAGGTTTACTTCGTCAAACAATACTCTCTTTCCAAAAGAGAGCGTTACGTTTTTAACACTGATCATGCTGGCTATGTAAATTTTGAAGCTGCAAAGGTACGAATACTATAACTGGATTCCAAGTTAACAGATCTATATCAAAATCAATATTTAACGGTTGATTTTTAAGGGTTTGTACCCATATAACCTTTCTGTACGTATCTTTAGCACAAAAAAACACGGCAATGACAAGTTATAACCAGGTATTTGAAAACAACCGCCAGTGGATAGCCTCCAAACTGGCCACCGACGCGGAGTTCTTTGAGAAAATGGCTGACACCCAGACGCCGGAGTACCTTTATATCGGTTGTAGCGACAGCCGGGTACCCACCAATGAAATCATGGGACTGGGCGCCGGTGAAGTATTTGTACACCGCAATATCGCCAATGTGGTACCCAACACTGATCTCAATGTAATGGCGGTCATCAATTACGCTGTAGTGCACCTGGAAGTGAAACACATCGTGGTATGCGGCCACTATAACTGCGGAGGCGTAAAAGCCGCCATGCAACCCAAAGACCTGGGCATTCTTAATCCGTGGCTGCGTAACATCCGTGACGTATACCGCCTGCACATGGATGAGCTCAATGCTATTCCTGATGAGCACGACCGTTACAACCGCCTCGTGGAACTGAACGTACAGGAACAGGCTATCAACGTCATCAAAACAGCCGCAGTACAGAAATCCTACCTCGCCAAAGGGTACCCTGTGGTACACGGATGGGTATACGATATCAAAAACGGCCAGCTGAAAGACCTGGAAATCGACTTTGAAGGCGTACTGCACGAAATCCAGCGGATATACGACCTCACCGGCTCCGGCATGATGCAGAAAGACAATAATAACCAATAAAGCATACTATCATGGGGCCTATTGGTGTTTTTGACTCCGGCTACGGCGGGCTCACCGTGCTGAAAGAAATCATCGCGGAACTGCCGCAGTACGAATACGTTTATCTGGGAGACAACGCCCGGACGCCCTATGGCGGCCGTGGTTTTGAAACCATCCATGCCTATACGCTGCAGTGTGTGCAGCAACTGTTCGACATGGGCTGCCCGCTGGTCATTCTTGCCTGTAACACCGCCTCTGCCAAAGCACTGCGCACCATACAGCAGAAAGACCTCCCGCGGATAGCGCCCGACAGGCGGGTGCTGGGCGTGATACGCCCCACCACCGAAATGGTAGGCACCCTTACCCAAACCGGCGAAGTGGGCATTCTGGCCACCAAAGGGACCGTTGCTTCCGAGTCCTATCCGATAGAAATCAAAAAATTCTTCCCGGAAGTACAAACCTATCAGCTGGCCTGCCCCATGTGGGTGCCGCTGGTGGAAAACAACGAACACGAAAGCGACGGCGCCGATTATTTCGTCAAGGAATATCTGGATAAAATCCTCTCCCAGTCGACAAACATAGACACGCTGGTACTGGGATGCACCCACTATCCCCTGCTGATGAAAAAAATACGGCAACACCTTCCCGGCGGCATCACGGTCCTGTCGCAAGGCAAAATTGTGGCCCACAGCCTCAAAGACTACCTGAAGCGGCATCCGGAAATGGAATCCCGCCTGAGCAGGAACAACCTCCGCCGCTTCTTCACCACCGATGATCCGGCCATCTTTGATACGATGGCAGAAATCTTCTACGGCAAAACGGTGCAGTCTGAAAAGCTGATGCTGACCGTATAGCCGGTGACGTTATAAACGAAAAAAGACGCTGAGGAGCATCCTCAGCGTCTTTTTTCGTTTATAACCTTTGTGTACCTATTTCGCGAGCTTTAGCAGGAAAGCGTATTCCAGCGCTACTTCCTTCAAGGCTTCGAACCGTCCGGAAGCACCGCCGTGGCCTGTTTCCATATCCGTGTGCAACAGCAGCAGGTTATGGTCTGTTTTCAGCTCCCGTAGTTTGGCCACCCATTTCGCCGGTTCCCAGTATTGCACCTGTGAATCGTGCAGACCAGTGGTCACCAGCAGGTTGGGATAGGCTTTGGCCGTTACATTATCATACGGGGAATAGGACTTCATGTACTCATAAGAGTCTTTGTTTTTAGGGTTGCCCCATTCGTCAAATTCACCGGTAGTGAGCGGAATGCTTTCATCCAGCATAGTAGTCACCACGTCAACAAACGGCACCTGTGCCACCACGCCATGGAACAGGTCGGGCCGCATATTGATCACGGCGCCCATCAGCAGACCGCCGGCGCTGCCGCCCATAGCATACAGCTGGCCCGGATTGGTATAGTTCTCCTTCACCAGGAAGGCAGCACAGTCGATGAAGTCAGTAAAGGTGTTTTTCTTTTTGAACATTTTACCATCTTCATACCACTGACGTCCCATTTCCTGTCCGCCGCGCACATGCGCAATAGCGAATGCAAAGCCGCGGTCCAGCAGGCTGATTCGGTTGGAGCTGAAGGCCGCGTCCAGGCTGTGGCCATAAGACCCATAGCCATACAGCAACAACGGGCCTTTGCCGTTTTTATGGAAATCCTTTTTGTAGACGATGGAAATGGGGATTTTAGTGCCATCTGTAGCAGTGGCCGTCAGTCTTTCAGTAGCGTAGTTTTTAGGATCGTAGCCACCCAGCACTTCCTGTTGCCGCTTCAGTTCCTGCTTGCCTGTTTCCATGTTATAATCGTACACGGAGGTGGGCGTAATCATGGAGGTGTACTGGTAACGCAGTTCTTTGCTGTCCATCTCCGGGTTGATACCGAGGTAGGCGTCGTAGGCCGGTTCTGCAAAAGAAAGATATTTGTCTTCGTGCGTTTTATCATTGATCACACGGATCTGGGTAAGCCCGTTCTTTCTCTCTTCCAGCACCATAAAATCTTTGAACACATCGATGCCGCTTAACAGCACGTCACTGCGATGGGGGATCACTTCTTTCCAATGGTCGCGGCCGGTTTGGTCCAGCGGTGCTTCCATCAGCCGGAAATTCAGCGCGTTCCAGTTGGTCACGATATAGAACTTATCGCCTTTATGATCGATGTCGTACAGCATGTCTTTGGTGCGCGGCTGGAAAACGGTAAAGGCGCCATCAGGTTTGGAAGCATCAAGGACGCGGCTTTCGGAAGAAAGGGTACTGCCGCTGTGGATAACAATATATTTACCGGATTTTGTTTTCTGTAAACTGAGGCTGAAGGTTTCGTCTTTCTCATGATATACTTCCTTGTCCGCATCGTTACCCAGCAAATGTTTCATGACACGGTCGGCCCGGAGGGTAACGGTGTCCTTCAGGGTATAAAAGAAAGTCTTGTTATCATTGGCCCAGCAGGAACCGCCGGTAGTTTCGGGGATAGCGTCTTTATAGGTTTCGCCGGTTTCCAGGTTCTTCACATAGATGGTATAACGGCGACGGCTAACCGTATCAACGCCATAGGCCAGCAGTTTGGTATCGGGGCTGACGCTTAGTCCGCCTACCTGGCAATAGGCATGGCCTACAGCGAGGTCGTTCACATTCAGGATGATTTCCTCGTCTGCTTCCAGGCTGCCTTTTTTGCGGCAGTAGATGGGATATTCCTTTCCTTTTTCGTAGCGGGAATAATAGTAATAACCGTTTTTGAGATAAGGCACGCTCATATCTGTTTCTTTGATACGGCCTTTCATTTCTTCAAACAGTTTTTCACGCAGTTCTTTTTCGGGGGCCATGGTGGAATCCAGGTAGGCGTTTTCGGCATTAAGCCAGGCCAGTACTTTAGGATCTTCCCGGTTGTTCATCCAGTAATAGTTATCAATTCTGGTATCTCCGTGTATCGTCAGTTCTTTTGGAATTTTTTCTGCAACGGGTGGCTGGAGGTTATCCTGATTAGTCATATTTTTTTTCTTTTCGTGACAAGACATTAACACAATTCCTGTAAGTAAAAGTAAGCATACCTTCTTCATGGAAACAGGTTTTACTCAATTTAAGCAATTGCCGATATTTTCTGCATAAAAAAGCGCCATGGAAAAATACCATGACGCCCGTATGTTGATAATATGTTTTGATTTAAGCCAGTACTTTCATTTTTACAGGGTCCCAGCGGAGCTGTTTTTTGCTGAAGTAGCTCTGGTTGGTGACCAGTGCCGGGCCTGCGGCCCGGAGGCCGAAGGTGGCATCCTCTACTACGGCCTTGCCTGTACGCATGGATTCAAAGAAATTTTTAAAGTGGTCCAGCCGGTCGTCGTAACCTGCGGGTGCTGCGTAGTTGCTGGAAGTCTCCACCGGCTTGCCGTTGTTGGCGCCGTAGCGGGCGTTGTAATCTTTCACATATTCGGCCTGTTGTTTTTCGGTGAAAGTGCGGAAGGTGTCCCATCCGCCGTAGCCGGGAGCTTCGGGCAATTTATGTTTTTTGATTTTGAAGTCGTTCCATCCCATCTCCATCACGCCTTCTGTGCCGATGAGGCGAGTGTACTCACCGCCGCCGCTACCGTCAGCGAAGTTCACACGGAGCGTCATCTGGAATGCGGGATGTTCTTTTGTTTCAGGGTAATCGAAGATGGCCACTACCACATCGGGCACGTCGCGGCCGTCTTTCCATTGCACCAGGTTGCCACTGGCATAGATACTGGTGGGACCGAGTGAGCCGGTGATGAAGTGCAGGCCGGAGATCAGGTGCACAAACAGATCACCGGGGATGCCGGTGCCATATGCCTGGTAGTTGCGCCAGCGGAAGAAACGTTTTGCATCAAAAGGCACTTTAGCGGTATCCTTCAGGAAGGTATCAAAATCCACTGTAGCAGGGGAAGCATCTGTAGGAATGGAATACTGCCAGGCGCCGAGTGCGCTGTGGCGGTCCATGCGGGCCTCCACCACGTTCAGCTGACCAATTTCGCCGGCCTGGTAACGTTTACGCGCCTCCGCCATAGCGATACTGCTCACCCGCTGGCTGCCTACCTGGAACACCGCTTTGGTGCGCTGTTGGGTGGCAATCACTTTATGTCCTTCTTCTATCTGCTGTACCATGGGTTTCTCGCAATACACGGCTTTCCCGGCTTCCATGGCGGCGATGGAGATCGTATCATGCCAGTGGTCCGGCGTAGCCACGATGATAGCATCAATATCTTTCCGGTGTAAGAGTTCGCGGTAGTCGCGGGTGGTGAATATCTGCGGGCCATATACCTCCTTTACCCGGTCCAGGTGGCCGGTATAGAGGTCGGCCGCCGCCACGAATTCCACGCCGGGCACTTTGATGGCGGTGTCCACATCACCGAAGCCCATGATGCCCATGCCTACGCAGGCAACACAGATTTTATCATTGGCGGAAAATGGTTTCTCCGGCTGCAGGATGGTCACCGGTTCATTTTCCTTTGCCAGGGCCGCCAGCTGGCCAATGCCCAGCAGCGCCGCAGTGCTGCCGATATGTTTGATAAACTTCCTACGGGATTGATCTGACATATTCCAACAAGATTTTAATAAGATTTTAAAAGCAGCTCTATGATAATAAAAAATATCAGCAATCATGCATCCGAATTATGAGCGGTCAATAGCGTGTTTCGGTGGACTGCTAAAACGCTTCAGCGTGTTTGCGAAAACTTAATACAAACTTCATAATTCCTTCATAAAGACTTAACGGCCTCTATAGTGCTACAGTGCTGGAAGAGCGGTTATTTCGCCCCGACAAAACAATGCTGTATGAAGATATTTTTACCATTACTCATCTTTATCATGTCGGGCTTTGGCGCTATCGCACAAACAACCACCGGCGTGAAAGGAACTGTAACTGACAAACAAACCGGTCAGCCGCTGACAGGCGCAGCGGTGAAGCTGAAAAACGAACATTACACGGCCACCGGCACCACCGGCCTGGACGGCAGTTTCGTTTTCCGCAATGTACCGGCGGGTGATTATGAAATCAAGGTAAAAGACCTCGGACATCATGAAGTGGAAAAGAAAATCCACTGCGAAGGACAGGTGAGCAACCTGAACATCGAAATGGAATCTAAAGACGTAGCCCTGAAAACCCTCACCGTTACCGGCAAAGGCGACAAAGGCAGCGAAAAAAGCGCGCTGAAGACCGTGCAAAAAGCAGACATGGTGCTCAACGCTGTATCTGCCGCCGCTATCCAGGTATCACCTGACATTACCATCGCCAACGTAATGCAACGTATTTCCGGCGTATCGCTGGAGCGCAGCAACAACGGCGACGGACAGTACGCAATCATCCGCGGTATGGACAAAAGATACCAGTACACCCTGATCAACGGTATCAAAATCCCCAGCCCTGACAACAAGAACAGATATGTTCCGCTCGACATCTTCCCGGCAGACCTAGTAGACCGCCTCGAAGTATATAAAGCCATTACCCCCAATATGGAAGGCGATGCCATCGGCGGCGCCACCAACATGGTGATGAAAGACGCCCCCAAACACTTTATGCTGAATGCCAACGCCGCTATCGGTTACGCACAAACGCTGTTTGACAATGACTTCACCCGTTTCGACAGAAGCGGCTCTGCCAAAACATCTCCGCGTATCAGCAACGGTAACAACTACGAAGCCAACATCAACGATTTTACCAACAACCCGCTGCACCTGAATACCGGCAAAGCCCCAGTAGCCAGCGTATTCGGCATCAGCGCGGGCGGCCGCAGCAAAAACGGCAAACTGGGCGCCATTGCAGGTATCAGCTATCAAAATACCTATCGTTCCAACAATTCCCTGTACCTACAGACAGAAGTAGACAAAAACGATAACACCCCCGCTTTCACCTCCGCCAAAAACAGGACCTATTCCATCCAGCAACAACGGACAGGCATGCACGCCAAAGTGGATTATGAGTTCAACGATGATCATCAGATATCCTTATACGCAGCATATATGAACCTGGGCCAGAACCTCTTCCGTTTCAGCTCCGACACCAGCCTCGAACTGGGCCGCACCGTACCGGGTTCCGGCAGGGTAAGCAACAACTACCGCAGCGAACGCAGCGTGCAACAGATCAGCAACTTTACCTTACAGGGCGACCATAAACTGGCCCGTCACCTGCATATGAACTGGTCTGCCGTTTATTCCAAAGCCACCGCCAACGTGCCTAACCGCACCGAACTGAATGTGAACACCGGCGTGACCCCGCAGAAAGACAATACCCTGAAACAGGAGGCTGTACTGCTGGACGCGTTGCAAGGCGTTACCCACGAATGGGCCCGTAACTCGGACGAAGACAAAAGCGGTTACCTCAATTTTGTGTACACGCCCAAAATTGCTAATATAAAAACAGAGATCTCTGTAGGGGGTATGTACCGCAACAAACAACGCCATAGTTACTATGACGAATACACGCTGCGCCCTGACTCCACCACACAGGCTTTCAACAACGACATTGACGCGCACAAACTCACACTGTTCAACAGAGTAGGTGCGCCCGACGACGCCCTGAACTATGATTTTACTGAAAACGTGGCCGCCTATTACGGACAGGTGAAGTTCCAGATCGGCCGCCTGCAAACCCTCGCCGGCGTTAGGGTAGAACATACCAATGCCTCCTGGGAATCTGCCGTGCCTTCTTCCGTAGAAGGTAAAACCGGTACTGTTAAATACATAGATGTGTTGCCTGGCATCCACTTCAAATACATGCCGGACAGCAAACAAAACGTCCGCCTCTCTTACTACTCCGCTATCAGCCGTCCTGGTTTCTATGAGATGATCCCTCACCGCGGTGGCGACCCTGACGTGGATTATCCCGAAGTAGGCAACCCTTACCTGAAAAGAGCCACCTCCGATAACTTCGACCTGCGCTATGAATACTTCCCCAAAGCGCTGGACCAGCTGCTGGCCGGCGTATTCTATAAACGCATCAAAGACCCGATTGAATCTGCACTGGTACAAAACGGCCGCAGCATCAACCTGATGAGTGGTAACTTCGGTACCGCCACCAACTATGGTTTTGAACTGGAAGCCGCCAAGTACATCCGCAAATTCGGTGTCCGCCTGAACTATACCTATACCAACTCTTCCATCACCAGCAACAAAATGCAGTGGTACCGTGAAGACAACGGTAACATCACGCAGAAAACCATTAGCCAGGAACGCCCGCTGCAGGGACAATCCAAACATATCGGTAACCTCTCCGTGCTGTATAAAGACGCGCATTCCGGCCTCGACGCACAACTGGCCATGGTATATACCGGCGAACGCATCGACATCGTATCCCAGTTTTACAACAACGATATCTGGCAGAAAGGCTTTGTGCAACTGGATTTCTCTGCCGAAAAAAGGATCTGGAAGAAACTGTATGCCTACGCCAAAGTGGGCAACCTGCTGAACACGCCTTACGAGCTGTTCATCAAGAGCCCTAACACAGAAAAATCTGCTGCCGGCGTGCCGGAACAGACCGTGGGTAAAAATGTATTTGTCCGCAAAAACACTTACGGCCAGACTTACCTGCTGGGCCTCCGTTTCAAACTCTAAAACTTTACGAACATGAAATTACATCACTATATACTTGCCGCAGTCACCACAGGTACCATCCTCACCTCCTGCCATAAAGAGGCAGACGTGATGGTGTCCAAACCGGTGATCACTCCCAGCAAACCCATTACCTCAGACACCTTGTCCGGCGCTATTCAGGGCACACTGCTGGCCGGCAAAACCTACTATTTCGCTACCGACATCACCATCAATGACGGCGATACCCTCTTTATGCAAAGCGGCGTAAAACTGATTGCCCTCGGCGACGGCAGCAGCCAGCTGAAAAGCCCGCAGATCACAGTGAATGGAAGCCTGATCAGCCTCGGCACCAAAGAGGCGCCCAACTATATCACCGTATCAGAAGAGCTGCGTACCACTGATAATGCTTTCAAAGGGATCTGGGGTGGTATTCAGTGTACACCTGCCAAAGACAAACAAGGCGGCGACCTTATCCTGAAATGGACGCACCTGGAGTTCGCCGGCGGTCCTGTAGCTATCGGTAATGATGTGTACAAAGCCGGCGACCCGCGCTATATGATCTATTTCGCCAATGTAGACAAGAACTTCATCCTGGAAGACTGCTGGATCAGAGGCAGTAAAGACGACGCTATCCGTACAGATGGCGGCCGTATCAGCATTCTGCGCAATACTTTTGAAATGTGCGGTGAAAAAGGCGGAGAAGCACTGAACATGAAATCCGGCACCGTTGGGGATGTAGCGTACAACGTAGCCATAGGCACGGCCACCAACGCTTTCAAGGTATCCAACTCCGGCGATAAAACCGTGCAGGCCAATGTATACATCTACAACAATACCATGATCAACTGTGGCTTCCGGCAAACGAAAGAAGGCCGTGGCGGTGGTATCAACTTCGAAGCTTTTGCCAAAGGAAAAGCTTTCAATAATCTCTTCATCAACTGTCGTGTAAGCATGCGCGTAGTAGGCGGCGCCGGTACCGGTGCAGACCTCGCCAACCTCACGTATGGCAACAACCTGTTTTACGGTAACTCCTATACGTTGTGGAACCAATTCAACGCTACCGACGGCGTATCTGTTTTTACTGCTACCGACATCCATGGCGAGGTTAAACAAAACAACCCTGTATTCTATGCTTTTGATGTAGATCAATTTGACTATAGCACGCTGGGCGGCACTGTGAAAGCAATGCCTACTTCCTGGAAACAACAGCCGTTGCCACTGTTACAACAGGGCACTTCCAACTTCCGCGTGAAACCCACCTCCCTGGCGGTAGGAAAAGGTAACACCCAGTTTGCTCCCATGAACATCACGACGGTCAAAACAGCAGCTGCTGCGGATGTAATGCGCCCCGGTAAAGACATTGGCGCTTATCAACAGGATGGCAGCGGTAACCAACACTAATATTGGGTTATTTTTTAGATTTGGTTATCGGATTTACGGATTTTGGAATTTTTTGACTTTGCGATCTTATATGAAATATGGAAAAATAGTAGCAGTAGCCGGCATTGTTGCCGGCTTTACTGCCTGCAACAATAAACAGCATAAGCCTATACCGGCGCCAGCCGCCGATGCAGTGAAACCAGTGGTGGTCACTCCTGTCACACAATATGACAGCGATGATCCGGCTATCTGGATCAACAAGGCAGACAGCAGCAAAAGCCTGATCATCGGCACAGATAAAAACACTGACGGGGCTTTATATGTATACAACCTGGATGGACAGATCGTGAAAAAGATAGCCGGCCTGAAACGCCCGAATAACGTGGATGTTGCGTATGGCCTGCTGCTGAACAATCAGCCTGTGGACATTGCCGTGACGACAGAAAGAGAGACCAACAAGCTGCGCATTTACCGCCTGCCGGAGATGGAGCCTGTCGACAATGGCGGCCTGGAGGTGTTTACCGGCGAAAAAGAACGCGGCCCTATGGGCATCAGCCTGTACACACGGCCTACAGACAAAGCCATCTTTGCTATCGTCAGCCGCAAATCCGGCCCTGCACAGGGTTACCTGTGGCAGTACCAGTTGACCGACAACGGCAAAGGGCAAGTAACGGGAACGGTTGTACGTAAATTTGGCGCCTACAGCGGCAAAAAAGAAATTGAAAGCGTAGCAGTAGACAACGAGCTGGGGTACGTGTATTATTCAGATGAACAGACCGGTGTACGCCGGTACCATGCAGATCCAGCAAAGGGAGACCAGGAGCTGGCGTTATTTGGCAGCGGTGAGTTCAAGGCTGACAATGAAGGCATCAGCATTTACAAAACCGGCGACAGCACCGGTTTCATTCTTGTATCTGACCAGGATGCCAACAGTTTCAATGTTTACCGCAGGGAAGACGTGAAACCAGCGTTACTGGCGAAGATACCGGTATCTGCTATCAACAGCGACGGCTCTGATGTAGTGAATGTGAACCTTGGCCCGAAATATCCACACGGTCTTTTTGTGGTGATGAGTACGGACAAGACATTCCATTACTATGACTGGCGCGATATCGCCGCGAGGATTAAATAACTGATCAACAGGTCCATAAAAAAACGGCGCAGGTAAGTACCTGCGCCGTTTTTGCATTATATAGTCAAGACTGTTATTTCTCAGAGCCAAAGCCTGCGCCAATGAACTCTCTGTTGAGGCGGGCGATATTGGTGAGGGAGATTTCTTTCGGACATTCCGCTTCGCAGGCGCCGGTGTTGGTGCAGCTACCGAAACCTTCCTTGTCCATTTGAGCCACCATGTTGAGTGCGCGGGTCTGACGTTCTGGATCGCCTTGTGGCAGCAGGGCCAGTTGGGAAACTTTAGCAGACACGAACAGCATGGCAGAAGAGTTTTTACATGCAGCCACGCAAGCGCCGCAACCGATACAGGCTGCCGCAGCAAAAGCCAGGTCAGCTTTGTGTTTATCAACCGGGAGGCAGTTAGCGTCCTGTGCGTTGCCGGTGTTTACAGAGACGTAACCACCTGCTTCGATGATACGGTCAAATGCAGATCTGTCTACGGTGAGGTCTTTCAGTACCGGGAAAGCACCAGCTCTCCAGGGTTCAACGGTGATGGTATCACCGTCTTTGAAAGCGCGCATATGCAACTGGCAGGTAGTGGTACCAGCCCATGGACCGTGCGCACGGCCATTGATGTGCATAGAGCACATACCACAGATACCTTCGCGGCAGTCGTGGTCAAATGCGATCGGTTCTTTTCCTTCGTTGATCAGTTGCTCGTTCAGTACGTCAAACATCTCCAGGAAAGACATTTCAGAAGAAATATCTTTTACAGCATATGTTTCAAATCCACCCTGAGCATTTTTGTTTTGTTGTTTCCACACCTTTAAGGTGAGGTTCATGTTATAATGTTCCATATTCGCTGGACAATTATTTTATTTTACAATCCTGGCCCCCTGTAAAGCAATGGGCCAATACCCTTATTTATAGCTACGTTGAGAAGGAATTACCTCTTCAAATTTCAGTTCTTCCTTGTGCAGTTCGAACTGACCGGGGCCTTTGTATTCCCAGGCAGCTACGTAGCTGAAGTTAGCGTCGTCACGTTGTGCTTCGCCGTCCGGAGTCTGTGATTCTTCACGGAAGTGGCCACCGCAGGATTCGCGGCGTTGCAGTGCGTCGATGCACATCAGTTCGCCCAGTTCCAGGAAATCGGCTACACGGCCGGCTTTCTCCAGTTCAGGGTTGAATTCTTTTTCAGCACCCGGTACGCGCACATCTTTCCAGAACTCAGCGCGCAGGGCTTTGATTTCTTCGATGGCTTCTTTCAGACCTTGTTCGTTACGTGCCATGCCGCACTTGTCCCACATGATCTTACCGAGTTTTTTATGGAAGTGGTCTACAGACTTGGACCCTTTGATGCCCATCAATTTGGAGATGGTTTCTTTCACCTTGTTTTCAGCTTCGACGAAGGCCGGGTGGTCTGTCGGGATAGCTTTGGTGCGGATTTCGTCTGCCAGGTAGTTACCGAGGGTGTAAGGGATCACGAAGTAACCATCTGCCAGGCCCTGCATCAGTGCAGAAGCGCCGAGGCGGTTGGCACCGTGGTCGGAGAAGTTGGCCTCACCGAGGGAGTACAGACCGGGAACGGTGGTTTGCAGTTCGTAGTCTACCCACAGGCCGCCCATGGTATAGTGTACGGCAGGATAGATACGCATGGGTTGTTCGTATGGATTTTCGCCGGTGATTTTGGCATACATATCGAACAGATTACCATATTTTTCTGCTACTACTTCTTTACCCAGTTTGATGATCTCTGCTTTAGAGAGATTGGAGAGCTGGCGTTTACCGGCTTCGATGTTGCCATAACGTTCGATGGCAGCGGCGAAGTCGAGGTATACGGCCTGTTTGGAAGTACCTACGCCATAACCGGCATCACATCTTTCCTTTGCAGCGCGGGAGGCCACGTCGCGGGGAACGAGGTTACCGAAGGCAGGATATCTTCTTTCCAGGTAGTAGTCTCTTTCCTCTTCCGGAATATCGCTGGCTTTGCGGTTATCGTTTTGTTTTTTGGGTACCCAGATACGGCCGTCGTTACGCAGTGATTCTGACATGAGGGTCAGTTTGGACTGGTGATCGCCGGATACGGGAATACAGGTAGGGTGGATCTGTGTAAAGCAGGGATTGGCGAAGTAAGCACCGTTTTTAGTGGCTTTCCAGGCTGCAGTTACGTTAGAGCCCATCGCGTTGGTAGACAGGTAGAACACGTTACCATAACCGCCGCTGCAGATCAGTACCGCATGACCGAAATGACGCTCCAGTTCACCGGTGATCAGGTCACGGGCGATGATACCGCGTGCTTTGCCGTCGATCTTTACGATTTCCAGCATTTCGTGGCGGGAATACATTTTCACGTTACCCAGTGCCACCTGGCGCTCCAGGGCGGAGTAAGCACCCAGCAGGAGCTGCTGACCAGTTTGACCGGCAGCGTAGAAAGTACGTTGTACCTGTGTGCCACCAAAAGAGCGGTTGCTCAGCAGTCCACCGTATTCACGGGCAAAGGGAACACCCTGGGCCACGCATTGATCTATAATATTGCCGCTTACCTCTGCCAGGCGATGCACATTGGCTTCGCGGGCGCGGTAGTCGCCACCTTTTACTGTATCATAGAACAGGCGGTAAACGGAGTCACCGTCGTTCTGGTAGTTTTTTGCAGCATTGATACCACCCTGGGCGGCAATACTGTGCGCGCGACGCGGACTATCCTGAAAGCAGAATGCTTTAACCTTATACCCCAACTCACCTAATGAAGCCGCTGCTGAAGCGCCGGCCAAACCAGTACCAATCACGATCACTTCGAGGCTGCGCTTGTTGGCAGGGTTTACCAGTTTACAATGTCCTTTATAGTCTTCCCATTTAGTATTTAACGGGCCGGCTGGAATTTTTGCGTTCAACATATATCCTTACTTTACAGAATTATTTTTTTAAATAGATAACAATCGGGATCAGGGCAAAGCCAACAGGGATCAGGATACCGAAGATCCATACACCTACAAAGTTGATCAAACCGTTGTATTTTTTGTGGTTCAGACCGAAAGTCTGGAAGGCGCTCTTAAAACCGTGGATCAGGTGGAAAGAGAGGCCGATCATGCCGATCACATAGAGGATTACCAGCCATACGTTCTGGAAAGTTTCATAGCTCAGCGCATAGAGGTCTTTGAGTGGTTCTTCGATACCGGGATAAGTGCGGGTAGGCATTTCAGCGTAGTGGAATTTGCCCCAGAAGTTAGCCAGGTGAATCACAATAAAGATAAGGAGGATGCTTCCCATGATCGCCATCTGACGGCTGAACCAGGAAGATGTCTGGTTGCCCGGGTTGATAGCGTACTTCACCGGACGGGCAGCCCTGTTGGAAAATGTGAGCTTCAGTGCGATCAGGGCGTGAATAATGATCACTACTTTAAGGCCCCAGGCAATGAACTGAATCAGGCTGTTATGTCCCATGAACTGGGCATACGCGTTAAATGCCTTGCCTTCGTCGTTGTACAGCAGCTGAAAGTTACCTGCCAGATGCACAATAACAAAACTGCAAAGAAACAAACCGGTAGCACCTACCAATAACTTCTTACCGATAGATGTATTAAAAAACTGTGACCACTTCATAAGTAAAATTCTAAGCTTCCTTGTATTAAAGTTGATTGAAATGTCGGGCAAATTTAGCGCAGGAAAAACAAAAACCAAATGATATTTATCAGGTTTTCACACGCATTTAAAAAATAAAAAATACATAAATTAACTGAAAACCAATCATTTTATGCATATTATCTTTCATTTTGTACTGAAAATATAATATAAATTATTCCAAACGTTTTAGCATGATGTTGTCTATCATATTATACAAATGCAGTGGTTGATATGTTCGCCATTTGTCATCATCGAGCAGGTGGACGTAATGGTGCAGGCGGGCTTTTTCAAACTCTTGCCTGGTTTGTTCAGGCATATTCAGTGCAACGATCCACCCTCCTTCGTCTCTGATGTCCTCCCACCATTCTTCATAATAACAGTCATCGGAAGAATGGAAGTTCATCACATTTTCAGCGATGAGGATAAACTTGTAGATGCCTTCCGCGATGAGTACATCGATGATTTCACGTTTGAGGGTCATGATATCATTGTCGATGGCATCATTCCATTCTCCCAGCAGTTCGATAATGGCGAAGTTGTACTGATAGTCAGCGAAGAGGATTTTCAGGTACAGGTTACGGGACCCAAAGTCGTCCCACTGCGGGTGAACATAATAATTGTATACCGTATTGGAGAATTCGAATTCACTGTACTCCCTTCCATAGAAGGGTGATTGTTCGTCTTCTTCAGCGGCGTACAGGTGCCTCCAGTTATAATATGGTTCGATTGTATGCATGCGTAGTCTCCGGCTACAAATGTCAGATTAAATCAGGCTTTGGCAAAATCGTCCACCGCTTTTTTAACGCTGCCGGCCTTCAGCAGCAGCTGCTGCGCTTGTTCATAATCTGTGATGGACAGTTTTTCCATCAGCATTTTCACGCCTCTGTCCACTAATTTCTCATTGCTCAGCTGCATGTTTACCATTTTGTTATCTTCTACCCTGCCCAGCTGGATCATCACTGCCGTAGAGATCATATTCAGCACCAGTTTCTGTGCGGTACCGCTTTTCATGCGGGTGCTGCCGGTCACGAATTCCGGTCCCACTACTACTTCCACGGGAAAATCAGCTGCTGCAGATACGGGCGTATCAGGGTTGCAGCTGATGCTGCCGGTAATAATACCGTTGCTGCGGCATTTATCGAGCGCGCCGATCACATAGGGCGTAGTACCGCTGGCAGCGATGCCTACTACTACATCTTTATCGGTGATATTAAATTCCTGCAGATCTTTCCAGCCTTGTTCGCGGTCATCTTCGGCAAATTCCACGGCTTTGCGGATGGCTGCGTCGCCACCGGCGATCAGGCCAATTACCAGTCCTTGTGGCACACCAAACGTAGGCGGACATTCAGAAGCGTCCACAATGCCCAGGCGGCCGCTGGTGCCGGCGCCGATATAAAACAAACGTCCACCCGCCAGCATCTTGTCTGCAATAGCTGCCACGAGCTTTTCAATCTGTGGGATGGATTTTTCCACGGCCACGGGAACTGACCGGTCTTCGTTATTGATGTTGGTCAATAATTCCGTCAGGCTCATCTTTTCGAGGTGACGATAATTTGAAGTCTGTTCAGTTACTTTTACAAATGCCATATATGATCTGTTGTAGAATTGATTAACGATGATATTCAATAAGCCCTTCCATGGGAGTGCGCAGGATTTTGCCGAGTGGCAGTTCATACAGTTCGCACAGTTCTTTCAGAATGTCCCGGAAGTGCCAGGCGATGCCGCCGGTGAAGTGCAGGGAGGTGGTCCAGCTCTCCCGGTACTTATACAGATGGTTGAAGAAAAAGTCATTCAGGCCGTCTTCAAGGATATTTTCAATCAGGAAGTGGCCCCTGTTTTCTGACAGGAACGTGGAATACGTTGACAAATAACGATTGGCCAGTGGCTTACGGTATACGTTCTCGAGAATTTCGTCTTTATTGGTTTGATATTTCTGGTCAAAACGGGCCATCAGCTCTTCATCGAAGGTATTGTACAGATAGTATTGCAATACTTTTCTGCCGAGATAGGCGCCGCTGCCTTCGTCGCCCAGGATATAACCCAGGCCCGGATTGTTTTTCACAATGGTGGTCCCGTCAAAAAAACAGGAATTGGAGCCGGTGCCAAGGATGCTGGCGATGCCCGGCGTACGGCCGCACAGCGCGCGGGCGGCCCCCATCAGGTCGTGGTCGACACCTACAGTAGCCGAGGGCCAGACAGCCTTCAGGCACGCTGTTACCAGCTGGGTGTTCTTTTGCTGGGCGAGACCGGTACCATAAAAATACACCTCGTCAATCACCGTACCGGCCGGCAGCTGGGGAATAAGCTCCACCTCCATGATCTGCCGGATCTGTTCTGCTGTCTGAAAATAGGGGCTTACACCCTGGGTGTTGTAGATCCCCGGCTCGTGGTCTCCCAACAAGGCCCATTCCGTCTTTGTAGATCCGCTGTCAGCGATCAGCTTTGTTCTTGCAGCCATCCTGTAATTTATGAAATTAAAGAATCGTAAGCGTTTGCTCCTGATTTATGCTATTTTTGTCACAATTTAAACAAAAGGGTTTCATAAAAACAAATGCCACCCCAGAGTTTAAGCTATGATGATGCATGCACGCAGCAGATTTCCTTCCGCCTGCGGCTTATATTACATGGTTAGATTGGTCATAAATTAGCGGGATAATAATCAAATTATGTCAAACAGGAAGCTGAATGTTTTTTTACCTCTTCTCTTTGCGGTAGTACTGGCCATCGGGATGTTCCTCGGCCATAAAATGCCCGGGTCCAACACCGGCGGTACGACCGTCTTCTTCACCAAGCCCACCAAAGGGCCATTGCAGGAAGTGATGGACCTCATCAGAACAAAATACGTAGACACACTGGATGCCGATAAAGTACAACAGGAAGCTATCGATGGCCTCCTGAGCCATCTCGACCCTCACTCTATCTATATCCCCCCTTCCCAGCTGCAGGCCGTGAATGAAGATTTGGAAGGCAACTTTCAGGGCATCGGCGTGGAATTCAATATCACTGCCGACACCGTGAATGTGATATCTGTGCTGAGTGGCGGCCCTTCAGAAGCAGCCGGCGTACAAACTGGCGACAAGATCCTCAAAGTTAATGACAGCCTGGTGGCCGGTAATGGCATCACCCCCGATAAAATCCGTAAACTGCTGCGCGGCCCTGCCGGCTCGCTTGTCAACACCACCCTGTTGCGCCAGCAGAAACAAATACAGGTGCCTATCAAAAGAGGCGTCATCCCTATCTACAGCCTGGACGCCAGCTATATGGCCGCTCCCGGCGTAGGTTACATTAAAATCAACAAGTTCTCCGCCACCACCTTCGATGAATTCATGCAAGCCATGCGTAAGCTGGAAAAACAAGGCATGACAAAACTGATCATCGATGTACGCCAGAACCCGGGCGGATTCATGGACGCAGCTGTACGCATCGCAGATGAACTGCTGGGCGACAATAAGCTGATCGTTTATACAAAAGGTAAAGATTACCCACGCACCGATTATAAAACCAAACGCCCCGGCATGTTTGAACGTGGCGCACTGGCCATCCTCACCGACGAAGGCTCCGCTTCCGCCAGTGAAATACTCGCCGGCGCTATACAGGACTGGGACCGCGGTGCTGTCATAGGCCGCCGCACCTTTGGTAAAGGCCTCGTACAGGAACAATATGATCTCGACAACGGCGGCGCGCTCCGCCTCACCGTTGCCCGGTATTATATCCCTTCCGGCAGAAGTATCCAAAAACCTTACGGCGACGGCACTTCTTATGACGAAGATATCCTCGAACGTTTCCATCACGGTGAACTGGTGAACAAGGACAGTATCAAAATCACTGACACCGTTCCTTATAAAACGGCCTCCGGGCGCCGTGTATATGGCGGCGGCGGTATCACTCCCGATATCTTCGTGCCGTTTGACACTTCCCGGTTCTCCCCGTCACTAACGGCGATCTATACACGTAATACCCTGAGCAACTTCGCTTACCAGTATTATACCAGCAACAAAGAAGCCTTCAAACGCTACAAGGACGCTGAAGATTTCACCAAAAACTTCCAGACCAGCCCGGCACTGTTTGACGAGTTCAGGGCCTATGCACAGAAAGACAGCATACCCGGCCTGCAACACCTCAACGGCCATGACGACGCCGAGATCAAAACCCGCCTTAAAGCCATGCTGGCGCGCCAGCTGTACCGCACCGAAGGGTTCTATGAAACGATCAACGCTACAGACCCGGTGGTAAAGAAAGCACTGGAAGAACTGAGCAAACAAAAATAAAAGATAACGACAGCATAAAAGCGCATCGCCCGTTGATACANCAACGGGCGATGCGCTTTTTATATAATCTCTTTTTTTACCTGGTTGTTCCGCTTAGCGGTTCGGTTTGCGTTCCATCTTCGGCAGTGACATGGCAATCAGGTCATTCATCACATTCACAGCTTCATCGAGATAGATGTCTTTGGTCCTTACCTTGATCCAGTCCTTGTTGCGGGCGATCTTGGAGGAGTCGTTGCCGAGTTTTTCCATATCTGACCTGATATTAACGATACTCAGTTCTTTCACCTTATCGTTTACTGCGTCATATTTTTTCAGGGCAGCGGTATTTGTTTTCTGTTCAGCCTTGAAAGTTTGCAGGTTAAGAGAATAGGTTTCCTGCTTCTCCAGTTTCTTCAGGGTGTTCAGATTTTCGGTGAGCAGCCTGAAAGCGGGGCTGGTAGCCATTCTCTTCTCGCTGTTCTTTTTGAGTGCTTCAGTCGGCACCGGATTGATCCAGGGAGTGAAGGAAGCGCGGGGAATTTCATCCCATACCAGCGCATCGCTGTCTTTGCGTTCAGCCACATCATAATACGGGTCCGGCAGTACAACATCAGAAGCTACGCCTTTCAACTGGGTGGAGCCGCCATTGGCCCGATAGAATTTCTGCTGGGTAAGTTTCAGGGCGCCGAGGCTGCCACCGTCTTTTACCGGGTAGAAATCATCGAGGTTGAACAGGCGCTGCACCGTGCCTTTACCGAAGGTCTGGCCGCTACCGATGATCACGGCTCGTTTATAGTCCTGCATGGCTGCTGCCATGATCTCAGAAGCGGAGGCGCTGTATTCGTTGACCATGATGGCCAGTGGGCCGTCGTATTGAACATTTTTATCACGGTCGCGCAGCACCACTGCGTCACCGCCTCTGGAGCGTACCTGCACCACAGGCCCTTCCGGAATAAACAGGCCGGCCATCTGTACCACGTCCTGGAGGGAACCGCCGCCGTTGAAGCGCAGATCGAGGATGATGCCTTCTACTTTCTCCGCTTTCAGTTTGGCTACTTCTTTGGCCACATCTTCCGCGCTGCGGGCGCCGTTGCGGTCGTTGAAGTCAGCATAGAATTCCGGCAGATAGATGTAGCCGATTTTATGCTGCCCATTGATGATGGCGGATTTGGCGAAGGTTTCTTCCGTTACGATCTCATCACGAACAATGGTAATGTCTTTAGTGGTACCGTCCACGCTTTTCACGGTCAGTTTCACCGGAGTGCCTTTTTTGCCACGGATCAGTTTCACGGCATCTTCCACAGGATAGCCGGCGATATCAACCGGTTCTGCGTTCCCCTGGGCCACTTTCTGAATTACGTCGTTAGCTTTCAGCTGACCTTGTTTCCAGCTGGGGCTTCCGGTGACGATGCTCACCACTTTAATACGGTCGCCCTCTTCTTTCAGCTGGGCGCCGATACCGAAGAATTTGCCGGCCATCTGTTCTTCAAAGGCACGTTTTTCATCCGGCGGGAAGTAATCGGTATGCGGGTCCATCGTGGTGGTGATGGCATTCACGTATAAGTTGAAACGGTCGTTGTCGTTTTGTCTGTTCTTCAGGCGCTCAAAGTAACGGTCATACAGCTGTTTCACCTTTACGCGGGCTTCGCTTTCCAGCTGGGCGTCGGTTTTGGTTTTAATGCTGTCGCCGTCCTTGGCTTTGTCCCTCATTTCCTGAAGATCAGTGAGTTTTTCCAGTGTGCGGTATTTCAGCACCTTGCGCCATGCTTCTTTCCGGGCGTTTTCATCTGCCGGGTAGTCCAGCTTTTCCGGGTCTAGGGTCACTTTCTCGTCCACGGTGAAATCGAACGGTTTGGAGAGCAGTTCCGGGTAGATGCCGGCCGCTTCAGCCACCCTTTGTTTGATGAGGGTGTTGATATTGCGGAAACAGTCTACCGGCGCGCCTTTCAGCTCGTCGTCTATATGTGTTGCCAGTGGCTCCAGACGGGTAATGTCAGATTTCAGGAAAAATTTCTTTTCCATGTCCAGGCTGCGCACATATTTATTGAAAACTTCTTTGGAGAAGGCATCATCAATAGCTTTGGGTTGGTAGTGGCCTTCCTTCAGCATCTGGCCCACCAGGTTCATGATGACTTCGTAACGGCCAGGGGGATCGTCTGCATGGCCCAGCTTGTTAAAAGCCAACACTCCGGCGGATATGCTGAGGAGCACTACCGGGATAATCACTTTCAGTCTCATATGTATCTCTATTAACGTAAACGTTGTCTGATCAAATATAAAATAAAATCGTCCGTTGCCACTTGAAATTATTTCCTTTTAACAAAAAATTGGGCCAAACGGTCGCGCAGACGGGCGAAGGGTCAGATCGTGCGTGGAATGGGATCGGGCAAACGGGCGACAGGCAAGGGCGGGAAGGCTAACAGGAGAAAGGCGCAACGCTCAATAACGCTGCGCCTTTACAGCATGATCAGTCCTTTACCAGTTTGTATACGGCGCCTTTAAAGCCGTCTTTGGTAGACATACTCGTGAGCATATAAATTTCTCCCTGCTCATCTTCTCCCCAGCTGAGAATGAAGGGGTTATCAGCAGGACGATTGGACAGTTCCAGGTCTGCCCGTTCCCATTTGTTTCCCTTCGGCACCAGCACAAAGGTTTTCCCGTTGTAATCACCGAAGATGTACAGGCCTTTCAGGGTAGGAACCGCATTGCCTCTGTACACATATCCGCCGGTGATGCTGATGCCCAGATCGTGGTCGTACTCGTGTATGGGAGGCGTCAGTTTGTTGCGGTCGGCATCAGCAGGAACGTTGAAATCATGGTACCCTTCCATGATACGCCAGCCGTAGTTACCGCCTTTGGTGATGATGTCCACTTCTTCGTATTTGGCTTGTCCCACGTCGCCGGCAAACAGTTTACCAATAGTTTTATCGAAAGAGAAACGCCATGGGTTGCGCAGGCCATAGGCCCATATTTCTGGTTTTGCGCCGGCTGTTTTCACAAACGGGTTGTCTGCCGGCACTTTATACGGTGTACCATTCACGTCTATACGAAGTATTTTCCCCAGCACGGTGCCCAGGTCCTGCGCATTGCCGATGGTACCGTGTTTGTCGCCACCGCCGCCGCCGTCACCGAGGCCTATGTACAGGTACCCGTCGCGGCCGAATACCAGCTGACCGCCGTTGTGGTTAGACTCCGGCTGGTTGATTTCCATTAGTATTCTTTTGGACGCCGGGTCGGCCACATTAGGATTGGTGGCCGATGCGGTAAACTCCACCAACCTGCTTTTATGGTCCAGCACCCGTTTCACCGGATTGGGCACCGGTGCGCTGTAATACACATAGAATTTGCGGTTCTTTTTGAAGTCGGGATGAAAAGCCATGCCCAGCAGCCCTCTTTCATCATAGGCCGGGTTGACTTTCACCATATCTGAACTGACGTCCAGGAAGGGTTCGGGCAACTGGTTCCCTTTTTTATCTACAATCCATACTTTCCCTTCTTTCTGGCAGAAAAACAGCCGGCCGGTACCATCATGGGGAACGGCCATATTGACTGGGGAAATGAACTTGTCCGTTACCAGTTGCAGCCGGGCTTTTCTGGCGGGAGGCGCTGCTTTGTCCGGATCGCCGGCCAGCACAGCATGGGTGAATAACAGGGGAATAAACATCCCACATAACAACCCTTGTATTTTCATATCGTGCGGAATTTTGAAGCAATAAAAATAACAGATTATTATCCCTTTACTGATGACTTTTTGCTTTTTCCCTCCTGCTTTTTACCTTAGCAGTAAATTACACCCGCTTGGACACAACGGCCTTTACACCCAGAAACGACCCATACGCATCGCTACGTTACAAGGAATTTAACTATTATCTGGTCATTCGCTTCGCACTTGTGTTTGCACTGGCCATGCAGTTCGCCATCATTGAATGGAAAGTATATGCTTTATCACATGACCCTTTTTCCCTTGGGTTGATAGGATTGTCAGAAGTGATTCCGGCTGTGACGCTGGCGCCTTTTGCCGGGCATCTGGTAGATAAGCGGGAAAAACGGGGATTGTTGCTGAAATGTGTGATCGCTTATCTCTTTATCAGCACCGGCCTTTTTCTGCTGACGTGGGACAAAGCCGTGGCGGGCTTCTCCACCCAACTGATTTTATTATCGATCTATTTCCTGGTATTTACCGGCGGTATTGTGCGGGCCTTTGTCAGTCCTTCCAATTTCTCCCTCATGTCTTTGCTGGTGCCACGTGCGCTATATGCCAATGCCTCTACCTGGAGCAGTTCCGCCTGGCAGATCGGGGGCGTATTGGGGCCTGCGCTGGGCGGGCTTTGTATCCACTGGTTTGGGGTACACTGGTCGATGTTGCTGGTGGTGGCTATTTTCCTGGCGCCGCTTTACAGCCTGATTCAGATCAAGCCTAAGCCGATTTACTATAAAGAGAAAGGGGAGACTTTTTTACAGGGACTGACCAGCGGGATGCGTTTTGTATGGAATACAAAAGTGGTGTTGGGCGCTATGGCGCTGGACATGTTCGCCGTCTTGTTTGGCGGTGCAGTGGCCATGTTGCCGGCTTACGCTACTGATGTGCTGCATGTGGGTTCGCTGGGATATGGACTATTGCGTTCCGCGCCGGCTGTCGGCGCATTGATCACCATGTTTATCATTGCACACAAACCGTTGGTCAACAAGCCGGGCATTAAACTGCTGGCGGCCGTATTTGGTTTTGGCCTGAGCATCATTCTCTTTGGCGTGTCTACCAGCTTCTGGTTGTCTATGGCCGCCCTGCTGATCAGCGGAGCGCTGGATGGCATCAGTGTTATTATCCGCCAGACGATACTTCAGCTGAAAACGCCGGATGACATGCGGGGCCGTGTGGCTTCCGTCAGCTCCATGTTCGTAGGTTCCTCCAATGAGCTGGGAGCTTTTGAGAGCGGCTTTATGGCGCGGCAGCTGGGACTGGTCACCTCTGTGGTGTTTGGTGGCTGCGTAACGCTGGCGGTGGTGGTCACCACTTATGTTATCAGCCCGGCCATGCGGAAGCTGGACCTGAAACCGTAACCATTTTCTGATTTTTGATTTACGGATTTTCTGATGTCCGCTATATTAATCCCCGAAATCCGTAAATCGTAAATCACTAAATCTTCATCGTGTCTTTCAACTTTTCAAGTATATAGAACACTGCAGGACAGATCGTACTGTTTTCGTAGGTGATATTGGGGCGTTTGAAAAAATCGTAGCTGTCTGTATAGGGGTAGTTGGCGCAGTCGCCCGGGCGCACGTCGTAAATGCTGCAGCCGTTATCTCCCCCTAAAAACGGGCAGGGGCTTGACTTCACCACATAATCCTCATCTTTGTCAATACGGAGGTAAGTATCAATAAAAGCGCCTTCTTTCATGCCCAGGTATTTGGATATCCTTTTGATGTCCGGGGCTTTGAAGCGCGGGCTGATAGATTTGCAGCAGCGGGCGCAGTCCATACAGTCGATATGGCTGAACGCCTCATCATGAAGTTCCGGCAGCAGTTTCTCCACCCCTTTACCGCGGCGTGTCTGCAACTTCTGCAGGAATTGTTTATTGGCCTTTTGTTTGTCTTTGGCCTTCTGTTCCCAGTCTTCTAAAATCTTGCTCATTGGCGCAAAGATAAGCAAATACCCGGTGGACAAAATTATGACAGAAGCCACATGGCGGGTAGTATCATTTATCACTGTTTTCCCTGTCTCCGGCCCGTTGTTTGGCGATTGCTTAAAATCTGCATAGCTTTGCGCATTCTATTTCAAACTACCTGCTTACATCATGAATCTTTTTGATATCCAACAAATTGAATTCGTGCACCGTCACATTGGTCCGAATGAAGCTGAGAAGACCCAGATGCTGGAAACCATAGGTACAGCCAATCTGGACGAGCTGATCAACAAAACTGTTCCCGGCGCCATCCGCATGCAGCATCCGCTGGCAGTTCCGGCTGCGATGAGCGAGAGCGATTACCTACGCCATCTGAAAGAGGTCTCCCTGAAGAACAAAGTAATGCGCAATTACATTGGCCAGGGCTACTTTGACACGATCACGCCTAGCGTAATCCTGCGTAACGTATTCGAGAACCCAGGATGGTACACGCAGTACACCCCGTATCAGGCGGAGATTTCCCAGGGAAGACTGGAAAGCCTGCTCAACTACCAGACGATGGTAAGCGACCTGACAGGGTTACCTATTTCCAACGCGTCACTGCTGGATGAAGCCACTGCTGCTGCAGAAGCAATGACCATGTTCTTCAACGCCCTCAACAAAGACCACGACCACGTAACCAGGCCTAAGTTTTTTGTAGATACCAACGTTTATCCCCAGACACTGGACGTTATCCAGACCCGTGCCACTCCCCTGCACATTGAAGTAGTGGTGGGTGATTACAAAACAGCGCAGTTCGACGCCAACTACTTCGGTGCGCTGATACAATACCCAAACAATGTGGGTGCTGTGGAAGATTACCAGGAATTCATCCAGAAAGTTCATGCTGTGGGCGCTTTTGTAGGCGTGGCCACCGACCTGCTGGCACTGACCCTGCTGACCTCCCCGGGAGAACTGGGTGCAGACGCCGCTTTCGGTTCCGCACAGCGTTTTGGTGTTCCTTTGGGCTTTGGTGGTCCTCACGCTGCCTTCTTCGCCGTGAAAGACGACTTCAAACGTTCCATCCCCGGCCGTATCATCGGTGTGAGCATCGACGCGCAAGGCCAGCGTGCCCTGCGTATGGCACTGCAAACCCGTGAGCAGCACATCAAACGTGAAAAAGCTACTTCCAATATCTGTACCGCTCAGGCCCTCCTGGCTAATATGGCTGCTATGTACGCCGTATACCATGGCCCTGAAGGACTGAAGAACATCGCTACCCGCGTGGCGCTGCTCACTGCTGCCCTGGCAGAAAAATTACAGGCAAAAGGACTGAAACTGGTTGCCGGCAATTTCTTCGACACCATCGTGATCGAAGGCGCCGCCAATGTGAAAGCAGCCGCTGAAGCAGCTGGTATCAACCTGCGCTATTTCGCTAACGGCCAGGTAGGCATCTCTATCGATGAAACCGCCACTATTGCCGACATCAACGATATCCTCGGTGTATTTGGCGCCGGCAGCACAGACGCAGCCAGCATCTCCAATGGTAAAGCCGCTATCCCTGCAGGCCTGGAGCGCACCTCCACTTACCTGCAACATCCGGTGTTCAACAGCTATCACAGCGAATCGCTGATGATGCGTTACCTGAAAATGCTGGAGAACAAAGACCTGTCCCTGAACACGTCCATGATCTCCCTCGGTTCCTGCACCATGAAGCTGAACGCAGCTTCTGAAATGATTCCGCTGAGCTGGGCCCACTGGAGCAAAATGCACCCGTTTGCCCCGAAAGAACAGGCTGGCGGTTACCTGCAGATGACTTCCGAACTGGGCGAATACCTCAGCAAAATCACCGGTTTCGACTCCTGCAGCCTGCAACCTAACAGCGGCGCCCAGGGCGAATATGCCGGTCTGCTGGTGATCCGTCAATACCATGAAAGCAGAGGCGAAGGACACCGTAACGTGATGCTGATCCCTATCAGCGCCCACGGTACCAACCCTGCTTCCGCAGTAATGGCCGGTTTCAAGGTAGTAGTAGTGAAAGCGCTGGAAAACGGCTACATCGACGTAGAAGACCTGAAAGCCAAAGCCTCTTTACATTCCAAAGATCTCGCCGGTATCATGATCACTTATCCTTCCACCTACGGTGTATATGAAGAATCAGTGAAAGAAATCTGTGCTACCATCCACGAACACGGTGGCCAGGTTTATATGGACGGTGCCAATATGAACGCACAGGTAGGCCTCACTGCACCGGGCATCATCGGCGCAGACGTATGCCACCTGAACCTGCACAAAACCTTCGCTATCCCTCACGGTGGCGGCGGTCCCGGCATGGGCCCCATCTGCGTGGCAAAACACCTGACACCGTTCCTGCCAGGTCACGTGGAACTGAACAATGGTAAAGTATCCCACGCGGTATCTGCAGCACCGTTCGGTTCTGCCAGCATCCTGCTCATCTCTTACGCTTACATCCGCATGCTCGGCAACACCGGCGTAAAACAGGCTTCTGAATATGCTATCCTGAACGCCAACTACATGAAGGCGAGACTGGAAAAAGCATATGATATCCTGTACACCGGCGTAAACGGCACCTGCGCCCACGAGTTCATCGTAGACCTCCGTCCGTTTAAAGCCTCTGCCGGCATTGAAGCGGAAGATGTGGCCAAACGCCTGATGGACTACGGCTTCCACGCTCCTACCATGAGCTTCCCGGTACCGGGCACCATCATGATCGAGCCTACCGAAAGTGAGGACAAAGGTGAACTGGACCGCTTCTGCGACGCCCTGCTGGCCATCCGCGAAGAAATCCGCGCAGTGGAAGAAGGTACCGCCGACAAACAGAACAACGTACTCAAAAACGCGCCACATACCCAGCATGTGATCACTGCCGACGAATGGACCCGTCCATACAGCCGTCAACAGGCAGCTTTCCCGCTGGAATACGTGAAAGCCAACAAATTCTGGCCTTCCGTAAGCCGTGTGAACAACACCCACGGCGACAGAAACCTGATCTGCACCTGCGAACCGGTAAGTGCCTATGAGGAATCTGTAGCGTAACAGCTTATTTCAATACATAAAAAAAGCTGCTCCTTTCCGGAGCAGCTTTTTTTGTATCCATAACTTTCTATTTTCCTGCTTTATGGTTGCGCAGCTGACTGAGGAAGACGGGTGTCATTCCCAGGTATGACGCCAGGTACTTTTGCGGCACACGCGCAGCAATGGCCGGGTACCGCTCCAGGAAAGCCTCATACCGTTCTGCAGCGGTATGGCTGATATTCTGCAGGATACGGCGGTTTTGTGCCAGATAGGCATTCTGGTGCAGTATCCTAAAAAAACGTTCAAACGCAGGTACTTTTTGGTAAAGGGCTTGCAGCGCCTCCCGCTCCAGTTGCAGCACACAGGAAGGTTCCAGCGCTTCAATACTTACCTGTGAAGGGGTTTGTGCCAACAGGCTTTCCAGGTCAGTGATCCACCAGTCTTCTATTGCAAAATGCAGTACGTGCTCCACGTCGTTGCGGTCTGTGATATAGGACCGCAGGCATCCCTGTACGATGAAATACTCGTACCGGCAGATGTCGCCCGCCTGTAATAACCACTGGCGCCGTTGCAGCCGCCGTGGTTTCAGCAGGCTGACAAAATACTGCTGTTCTTCCGGCGTAAGCTGTATATGCCGGGCCACATGTTGCAGCAGCAGCCCGTATAAATCTTGCTGGTCCATTATTTATTGCTGGTTTAGTACCGGTTCCAGCACTTCAATTTTACCATCTATCGGCTGTGTAATATCCAGGCCGAGTATGCGGGCCACTAACGGGTACACATGTATGTTTTCAAAAGTGGCGATGCGTGTATTAGTTTTGAAGGCCGGCCCCCATGCCATGAAGATAGCATTCATATCGGTAAGGTTGTTATCGAAGCCATGATGGCCCGGGTACATTTTCTTTTCCGGGCTGCCGAACGCATAATTGGCTTCTGCCAGCACCACGATGTCTCCGATGCGGTTATACACATCTTCCTGTCCGTAGTGCCATCTTTCCGGTGTTTCTTTTTTCAGGTATACAGTGTAGTGGTTTTCGTGTTGTTTCAGGAAATCGTACGCAGCTTTGATTTCCGCTTCGTTATTGCCATAGAGCATTATTTTCTCGTTGGTGGGCGCAATGCGGAGCGGCTTCAGGGCAGGACTGTCCGGCAGAGAAAGGCTATGTTCAGTATCTACCCGCAACATGCCATGATCAGATACGATGATAAAATTGACCGGCAGGTTTAGTTTATTCACTGCCTCCTGCATGCGGCCGATGGCCGCGTCCACGAACTGAACGGCGTTCCTTACGCTGTCGCTGTCAGGACCGTAGCGGTGTCCCATATGGTCCACTTCAGGGAAGTAAAAGGTAATGAGATGCGGACGTTGCTCTGCCGGCAGTTGCAGCCAGTTCACCACCTGTTGGATACGCTGGTCGATGCTTGTTTTTTCCTGGTACTTATAATAATAAGTGGGGCGAATATTTTGAATAGCACTTTCGGAGCCTACCCAGAAATAGCTGGCGCTGATCATCTGTTGTTTTTCCGCCAATACCCAGAGGGGCAGTCCGCCATACCAGGTGCCGTCTTCCACTGCATCGCGGTTACCCACTTTATAGATAGCGTCGCGTTTCCTGTCGTAGAACAGGTTGTCTACCAGCCCATGGTGCGCCGGATACATGCCTGTGGCCAGTGTATAGTGGTTGGGGAATGTCAGTGAAGGAAAAGAAGGTTGCATGGCAGTAGCCCTTACGCCCTGGCCGGAGAGGCGGAGCAGGTTTTGTGCATGGTATCTTTCTGCGTAATCATACCGGAACCCATCGATGGAGATCATGATCACGTAAGGCTTTGTTTGCTGGGAGGCGCTGTTTTTCCGTCCTTCTACTATCAGTTGAGTGGTGTCCTGCGCATACAGGCCTGTTGTTGTAAGGAATGCAGCCGCAAGTAAAATCAAAATCCGCTTCACTTTCGTTGTTTTAGTTTATATGACTAGATCATGGGGAATAATAACAGGATGGGTTAAAAACGCGCAAATTAGAAAACTTATTCCATATGCGGTCGAACCAGGAATTATATAAACGTTAATGTGTGATTTAGATTATATGATAATATTTTGTCCAAAAACTGATCATCTAACTAAAATAACAGCAAAATAACAATCATTATTTAAAATATTATATATATTAATTTAATTAATTGATTGTTTATCTATATATTAGCCAACTGAAAAACCATCGAAACTATGTCCGACTACACCTTTATTACAACTGAGGAGAATTTTTTACTACAACAAGCACTGAAGCGGAACAAACAGCAGTTACGGAAATTTGCGTTAATAGGTTTTATCGTGTTATTGGTAGCGGCAGTGATACCGCAGATTTACCTGTACACCCACAATACGCTGGGCGATGCGGATGAATCCCTGTTTTCCTATAAGAACGCCTGGTTTTGGGTATGGATGATTTGTTTTGTGATCGCACTGGTGTTTGCACTGATCAAAGTAACGGATATCCGGTATTGGGCACTGAAAAAAGACCTGGTAGCATTGCAAAAAGCCACCCTGCAGGCCCCTATGGAAGCGGTATACCTGGAGAACAACGATACACAGACCAACATCATGATAAAGTTGGACAACCAGAAAAAACGCCTGTTTTACTGGATGCGCGGCGCCCTGGAAGGTTACCGTGCCGGTCAGGAAGTGGAAATCACTTACGCCCGTTACTCCCGCGTGATCATCGCGATCAATAAGAAATAGCTTTAACCTACACCTAAAACCGGTACGTTGGCCCGTCCCACGTACCGGTATATCTCCCCAACTTATCTACCGCCATTACACCGGACCAATATGACCATTAATCCTTATCTTAGGAAGGCTTATTGAGCCCCCTGCATGCCTTACCGGAGTACATATGTTCTTTATCTCTTTGCAGCTATCCTGCTGCTCACCTATTCCTGTCAGTGTAAAAAAGAACATGTGGACCCGCCGCAGCCGCCGGCACCACCGCAAGACACCTGGCTGGTAACATCCATCAGCCTCAACGGCATTCCGAAAGACAGCTTCGTATACAACGATCAGCAACAGCTGGTGCAGCACTGGGACTACAATACTTCCTACCGCCAATGGCAGAATTACGTTGTCTTCGGTTATAACGCTGACGGCTATGTGAAAATGGCGCGGTATTATAACGAGAACGATAATACGACGAAAAGCCTGAGCCAGCAGGATTCCCTGGCATGGACATCCGGCAAATTGTGGGTTTACACTACCCGCTACCGCGACCTGGGCGCCGGCATATCCGGATATGACACTACTTTATTACTGGTGAACACCAACCGGCAATTCACGCTCTCCGGTTCAAAGGATACCTTTATTTTCAACCTCGGCATTTACGGCGATATGGTACGATTTAAGGAATACACCTATCTGCAACAGGATGTCCGGCAATTTATCGGGCATAATTATATCAATGTAATCGGCGCTCCCACCATACTGGAAGAATACCGCTATACCATGACCTACGGCAGCCAGGTAAATGCGCTCTATCGCTTCCTCGCAAAGAATCCGCTGCTGATACAACTCGTGACCGCCGACCTGCAAAACACCTGGAAAGGTTTTCCGTACCTGGCCAGCGAACATTATGTCAACAGCGTCCGGTATGAAGATGGTGCCGGCACGCAAACTACGCTGCCTGTCACCTACACCCCCTTTGATACTTCCGCTTATCCCAAAGAACAATTGATAGGACAAAATACATCCATCAGCTACCGGTACCAGATTATCAGGGGTAAATAATATAATGATTAAACATTATCTTACATCCGTTTATCCACGCTGTATGTTATACCAACAACGATATTACCGGCTTTTTCTCCTGGCCATCCTGTATTTGCTGGCGCCCTCGTGCCACTGCAAAAAGGAACATATCGACCCGGCACCACCCGTACAGCAACAAGATAACTATCTGGTGACCGCCATCCGGATAAACGGTATCCCGAAAGACAGCCTTGTATACAACAATCAACTGCAACTCACGGAACGCTGGGATTACAATACCTCCTATCGCCAATGGCAGAACTACACCACTTTCCTGTATAACGCTAACGGCTATCTGAAAATAGCGCGTCATTACAATGAGAACGATAATACCCTTAAAAGCCTCTCTCAGAAAGATTCCCTGACATGGGCCCCAGGCACGCTCACTATCTATACTACCTTTTACCGGAACCTGGGAGATGAAATATCGGGCTATGACACCACCAGGTATTTACAGGATGATGCCCGCCGCTTCACCCTGATCGGCTATACAGACACATTGCCGTTTGTCTTCGGAAGAATGATGAGTTATGAAAAATACTTCTACGATCAACGGGACATCCGGCAGTATCATATCGTCAACTATGTGGAACCTATCGATATTCCGCCCACAACCGAAGCATACCAGTACGATATGACCTACGGCAACCAGTCGAACCCGCTATACCCATACCTGGCTAAAAACCCGTTGTTGCTGCGCATGGTCACAGCAGACCTGCAAAACAACATCTGGAAAGGCTATCCGTTCCTGGCCAGTGAACACTATGTGACCAGCATCCGATATGAAACTGCTGCCAGTGCTGCAGTAACTATTCCTGTAACCTATTATACACCAGACACCATGCATTATCCGCAGGAACAACGGCTCGCCTCCGGCACAACTATCAGTTACCGGTACCGGGTTGTTAAACAATAACCGTAACCCACAGGGCAGTGCCAGTCCGCCTGCCTGTATTTTTAATATTCACCCTTATACTTTGTCATGAAGAAAACCAACACCTTAGGGCGCTATGCCTGCGCCGCTGTAGCATTTTTATTCCTCGCAACGGCCTGTAGTAAAAGTGATAGCTCAGAACCCATACCGGTAGATCCGGTGAAAACAAGTTCGTTCCTCCTGGAGACCGTTACCACTACTACCGACGGCGGCACCAAAACAGACAGCTTTGTGTATAACAACAAGCATCAGCTGATCGCAATTTACATTCCGTCAAGAGCCAGACCGGAGAACGGACAAAGCTTCGAAATGACGTATGACGAAGCCGGCAAAGTCAGCAAGACCATTAACAATTCAAAAAGTGGAATCATTTCGGTTGGTAACCCAAACTGGAAAGGCGGAAAAGTATCCATCTTTGAGCAACACCCTGAATGCTCCAATTGCCTTGACCAAAGTTGGGCTTATGAATTCAATTCCCTGGGACAGGCTGTGTTGATTGGCTCCAAAGACTCCCTTTTCTCCACGAATGTTGTCCGGTATTTTGAGAATACCTACGAAGGAAAAGATGTCATTAAACAATACGTATATACAGGTCCTAAAGAGAACGACCCTGCACGCGGCTCCACTTATACCTTTAAATACGATAAAGGCACCAATCCTTTCTACAACATCTACAAAAACAACCCTTATGTACACTTCTATTCCGAACTAACCAGTGTGATAGTTATGCCGAGCGAGCATAATCTCACTTATTTTGACCGGAGTGGAACAATATATACTTTCGAAAATGCATATGATGAGAAAACCGGCCTGTTGATGACACAAAAGGCAACTATCACCAACCCATCATACACGTATTACCAAAGCGCCAAATTCAAATACATCGAAGTAAAATAATAATACCATTCTTCTGGTAAGGGCCGAAAGGCCCTTACTTTTTTTATCTTTGATGTCCATAGAAATCTGTCATTCATGAACATCGAACAATTCTGCGAATACTGCCTTTCCCTTCCGGGTGTTACGGAAGAATTCCCTTTCGGAGAACAAACCCTCGTGTATAAAGTCGCCGGCAAAATGTTTGCCCTTACTGACCTGGAAGAATTCAGCAGCGTCAATCTGAAATGTGACCCGGACGAGGCCGTGGAGCTGCGCGAACGTTATGAAGGCGTGACACCCGGTTACCATATGAATAAAAAGCACTGGAACACAATAGATATGCATTCCAATATCTCCAACAAACTGATACTGGAATGGATTAAGAACTCCTATGACCTGGTAGTGGCCAGTTTGCCTAAAAAAGAACGGGAAAAGCTGGCCCGGTAACCGCTCACCCTTTTATGCGGTCATATTACCTGACTTTTTGCTACTTTAGCCCCCGTCTAAAACAAACCGTTTATGAGAAAATGGCTGCTGCTGGCCTGTGCCGCGCTGTTCGTCTTTCCTGTAGTTACAAAAGCTGTTAACCAGGACTCCCTCTGGATGTATACCCATTACACCAAAAAAGAAGTATACATTCCCATGCGGGACGGGGTAAAACTGTTTACCTCCATCTATCTTCCTAAAGACCAGTCGGAGAAACATCCTATTCTGATGACGCGCACCCCTTACTCCTGCGCACCTTACGGCGAAACCAATTTCCGTCCGCTGTACAGAAACCATTATAAACAATACCTGAAAGAAGGTTATATCATGGTGGTCCAGGACGTGAGAGGCACCTGGATGAGTGAAGGCAAATTTGTGAACGTGCGTCCCTTCAATCCCAACAAAAAAGGGAAAAATGATATCGATGAAGCCAGCGACACCTACGACACCATCGACTGGCTGGTGAAGAACCTGGCCGGCAACAATGGCAACGTGGGCATCTTCGGTATCTCCTATCCGGGCTTTTATTCCACCATGGGCGCATTGAGCGGTCACCCTGCACTGAAGGCGGTCAGCCCGCAGGCGCCGGTTACAGACTGGTTCATCGGTGATGACTTCCATCACAACGGCGCGTTCATGCTGTCAGACGCCTTTTCTTTCTACACCGTATTTGACCATCCTCATCCGAAGCCTACCACCGTTGGACCTAAAGGCATCGAATACTACACCCGCGACAATTACAAATACTACCTGGAAACAGGCGCATTGCCTAATTTCTCCAAAATCATCGGCGACAGCGTGGCCTTCTGGCACGAGATGTATGCCCATCCTACTTACGACAGCTACTGGCAGGCGCGTAACGTACGCAACTTCCTGAAAAACGTAAAACCCGTGATGCTGGAAGTAGGCGGCGTATTTGACGCGGAAGACTGCTTCGGCGCCTGGAACACTTACAAAACCATCGAATCCGAAAGCCCCAATACCAACAACCGTATCGTAATGGGCCCCTGGTACCATGGCCAGTGGGCATCCAACGACGGTACCCATCTGGGCAACGTTCGCTTCGGCAGCAATACATCCGAATACTACGCCAACAACATCGAAATTCCTTTCTTCAACTATTACCTGAAAGGCAAAGGCCAGGCGCCGGATATCGCTGAAGCCACGATCTTCTTCACCGGTAAAAACGAATGGAAAAGACTGCCTAAATGGCCGCCGGCCGATATGAAGGAACAACCTGTTTATCTGCAACCTGACGGTAAACTGGCATTCACACAACCCACTGCTGCCAACAGCTTCAGCGAATACATCAGCGATCCGTCCAAACCAGTGCCTTATACGGCAGATGTACATTTCAACCGCACGATCAATTACATGACCGACGACCAGCGTTTTGCTGCCCGCAGACCTGACGTGGCGGTATTTGAATCTGAAGTGCTGGACAATGACATCACCCTCGCCGGTCCGGTTATCGCTGACATCGTGGCCAGCACCACCGGTACTGACGCTGATTTCGTTGTAAAACTGATAGACGTGTTCCCTGACGATTTCAAATACGAAGAAGACGCCGCTTCAGAACACCGTCGCGTGCCTTCTTCCACTTATCCCATGGGCGGCTATCAGATGCTGGTACGCGGCGAGGTGATGCGCGGTAAATTCCGCAACAGCTTCGAAAAACCGGAAGCTTTTGTTCCGGGCCAGCCAACACCGGTGAAATTCACCCTGCCTGACGTAGCGCATACCTTCCAGAAAGGACACCGTATCATGGTCCAGATACAAAGCAGCTGGTTCCCGCTGGTAGACCGCAATCCGCAGCAGTTCATGGATATCTACAAAGCCACTGATAAAGACTTCAAAAAGGCTGATATCAAAATCTATCATGATGCTACTCACGCATCTAAGGTATTGTTGCCGGTAGCACAGTAAGCATTTATCATCGATATAAAAAGAAACCCGCCTGATAATACATCAGGCGGGTTTCTTTTTATATGAATGTTGGCTATCACGCTTTCACAGTTTACCACCACCGCCCCATTCGATCCAGTCTGCCGCTGCGCCGTTCTGTGTTTTAAGGCCTATTTGCAGGAAACCATATCTGCTGACATTATAACGAAGGGCCACCCGCAGGAACCAATCCCCTTTTTCGCTGTCGCGACGCCACAGGTACGTGCCTGCCTGTGTAACAATATCAAAACGCTGTAGATGAAGCGTATGGCCGATATGGGCGCCCAGCAGCATCTTATCGAAAGTGGACGCCTTTCCGTATTTCTCTGCGTAAACCAACCCCAGGGAACCGTCATAGAAACCGTCAACGCCTGCTCCGAAACTGCAAACATGACTGTAGAGGTAACTCCAGTCCAACACGGCAGAGGCAGTGCCGTAAAAAGCATCAACACCATAACGGGAGTCCGGCTGTACTACTCCGAAGGCCCCGTAAATACTCCAGTCCTGTTTGTGTTTCACTTTGGAAAGCGGGCTGTCAATATAGGTGGGGCGGATACGCGCTACAAACGTAGGATCGATCTGTTGCTGTACAATATTGCGGATGGTATTGTAATGCACTCTCAGACCAGCATGCACACCAGGCATATTCAGGCCCAGGTTAGGCGTGTGTGTGCGGCCATTGGAAAAGTGGGTCAGGTCTAAGCCGTATACGAAATCGAATAATTCAGACAGCCGCCATATGCCGCTGACGTTCACATTAAAATAAACGTCTACTTTGGAACTAATAGCATCGTTGAGCGGGTTGGTGTCCTTGTTATAGCCCTTCAGGTCGTACGTGAGGCCCAGGGACAATCCCGCTTCAAAATGATGCCGCTTCCGGCGGGCGAAGGGCGCGTAAAAGAAACCATATACGCCACTGGGGTTACCGAGAACAGTCGCATCGCCAATACTGCCGGTATAGAAACCGATGCCATAACTCGGGCAGTTAAGGGCCCGCTGCCATTCCTGTTTGCCGGTGGACATCCATCCCATCCGGACTTCCACGGACTCATAACCATGTTCCAGTATTTTGGACATCTCATCGCCATTATACAGGTGGCTGCCGGTATGCAGCTTCAGTTCTATGTATTTCTGCCTGCCCAGATTGGGGTTAGCTTTGGCCTTTGACCATAAATCTGTTGAATCCTGTGCCCGCAGGCTGCCTGTCAGCAGCGCCGCTACCATTGTTATAATATAGAATCTCATAGACGCCTGAACGGTTAACATACGGGTTTTATTTTTACGCCAACAAAGCAAGGCTCCCTTTTGTTGTACGAGAGCAAATAGCTTCTAAAAGGTTAATTCCTTAACTTGCGGGGACTTTAGCAAAACCTTATTTGATTCAAAGTTATTGACAACCACAAATTTATGTACAAAAAATACATTTTCACCGGTGTTCTTGGCCTGTTGGCCATGCAGGGATTCAGCCAGGCTAAACCGGCGCCCAAAGCGAAACCGGCATCCCATACCGCTGTAAAACCTGGTTTATTGAAAAACAGGATAGACTCCGTGAGCTATGGTATTGGCGTTAATATCGCCGAAAACCTCAAAGCACAGGGATTAAGCAATGTCAACACTACCCTGCTGGCCAAGGCTATTCAGGATATGTTGACCAATAAAACATTAACATTATCTAAAGATCAGAGTGAGATGAGCATCAGCAATTACCTTCAGCAACTGAAAGCGGAAAAAGTTGCCAAAAACCGCGAAGCCAGTGATAAGTTCCTGGCTGAAAACAAAGCAAAGCCGGGCGTGGTAACCCTCCCCAGCGGTCTTCAGTACCAGATCCTGAAAGAAGGCAATGGTCCTAAGCCCACTATCAACGATAAAGTAAAAACGCACTATCATGGCACCCTCATCGATGGTACAGTGTTCGATAGTTCCGTAGACAGAGGCGAGCCGATCTCCTTCCCGGTGAGCGGCGTGATCAGAGGCTGGACAGAAGCCCTGCAACTCATGCCTGTAGGCTCCAAATGGCGCCTCTTCATCCCTTCAGACCTCGCCTATGGCGACCGTGGCGCCGGTGCTAAAATCGGCCCGGGCGCAGCGCTGGTGTTTGATGTGGAACTGCTTGACATCGTAAAATAATTACGAATTACAAATTACGAATTGAGGGCTTTCATATGGAAAGGTTACTAAGATAACCGCTCTATATGAAAGCCCTCAATTCGTAATTTGTAATTCGTAATTTGTAATTCCTTATGCTTTATACACCCGCGGGCGGCGCTGTTCCAGCAATATAAAATCGGCCAATACCATTGCAGTCACCGCTTCCAGTACCACAGGCACGCGCAGTGCGATGCACAGGTCATGGCGTCCTTTTACACTGAAAGTCTCCACCTGTCCGCTGGCGATGTTCAGCGTTTGTTGCTCTTTCGGTGTGCTGGACGTGGGCTTCACCGCAATACGAAATACCAGCGGATTGCCGTTGGTGATGCCGCCCACCACGCCGCCGGCGTTGTTGGTGGCTGTTTTGCCGGTTTTGTCGAGGATAGGGTCGTTATGCTCCAGTCCTTTCATTTTAGCGGCAGCGAAGCCTGCGCCGAATTCGATTCCTTTTACAGCAGGAATAGCGAATACCGCATGCGCCAGAGATGACTCCAGGGAATCGAAGAAAGGTTCTCCCAAACCGATCGGCAGTCCGTCTACCACGCATTCCACAATACCGCCTACGGAGTCTTTTGCTGCGATGGCCGCTTCCAGTCCTTCTTCAGGGTTGGCATAGCCACCCACTTCGGTGATGGTGGCTTTCACTTGTATACTGTCACCGAGTATTTTTTTAGCGATCACGCCGGCGGCCACCAGGTTGAGCGTAAGCCTGCCACTGAAGTGGCCACCGCCCCGGTAGTCTTCAAAGCCGCCGAATTTCTCGGTGGCCACAAAGTCGGCATGACCGGGCCGTGGAAACTCGCGCAGCTTTTCATAGTCTGTGCTGCGGGTGTTGTTATTTTCAAAGAGGATGGTTACCGGTGCGCCGGTAGTATGATCGTTGAATACGCCTGACTTAATAAAGGGCAGGTCTTCCTCCTTGCGGGGGGTAGTCCCTCTGGAGCCGCCTTTACGGCGTTCCAGGTCGGGTAAGAAGTCTTCCTGTTGAAGCGGAATGCCGGCCGGCACCCCATCAATGTTAACGCCCACGCTGGCGCCATGCGATTCACCGAAAACGTTCACCCTGAATAATCTGCCAAAACTGTTCACACACTGATGATTTAAAATTGAATAAAAAGGGGCCTTAGCTGTTGGCAGCCACGGCTATTTTACCTCCCAGCAGTTGCAGATGGTCGTAGAATTCAGGGTACGACTTATTCACTGCTTCTGCGTTTTCGATGATCACCGGACCGTCGGCCGTAAGGGCCGCTACGGCGCAGGCCATGGCGATACGGTGGTCATTATGGGAATGTACGTGCGCACCTTTGATGCCAGTACCACCATGCACCAGCATGATGTCCCCTTCGAGGTCTATGCGGATGCCCATTTTGCCGAATTCTTCCTGTAAAGTAAGGCCGCGGTCACTTTCCTTGTGGGCGAGGCGGCTTACGCCTTTTATTTTCGTAGTGCCGTTGCAGTTAGCTGCCAGCGCCACGAGCGGCGGGAACAGGTCCGGACAATCCGTTGCATCTATTTCGAAGGCATTCAGCCCGTTTTGCTGGATATTCACGGTAAACACTCCCGGCAGAATGTGGGCGCCTGCTTTTTCCAGCGCTTCCAGGATGGCTTTGTCTGACTGCGCGGAAGCGGTATTGAGGTGCTGCACTTCTGCCTTACCGGCCACCGCAGCGGCTACCAGCAGGAAAGCGGCGCCACTCCAGTCGCCTTCTACCGTATAGTCGGTAGCGTTATAGGACTGTTTTTTACCAAAGCGGAACTGCTCAAAGTTTTGTTCTTCCACCTTTACCCCGAAGTGTTCCATCAGTTGCAGGGTCAACGCGATATAAGGCTTGCTTTTAAGATCTTTTACGGTGATGGTCACATCTTCTGCTGCTGAGCCGTAGGCCATGAGCAGGCCGGTGAGGAACTGTGAACTGAGAGAGCCGTCGATGGTAATGTTTTTCGGCTGTAACGGGCCCTGTATATGCAGGGGCAGTTTGCCATCCTGGGTGGAGCATTTCACGTCCAGCTGTGGCAGCACTTCTTCGAAAAAGTGCATGGGGCGGGTAGTGAGGCTGCCATGCCCAACGATGGTGATCGGAATAGAAGCCAGTGCAGCGATGGGCGTAAACATACGGATACCGAGGCCGGATTCTCCGCAGTTGATTTCATCGTAGAATGGTTTTACGCCATGGCTGGTGATTTCAAAATGATCTTCTCCCCTTTTGATTCTGGCACCGAGATTTTCAGCTACCTCGAGTGCTGCCAGGCAATCGTTGCTCAGGCCGGGATTACGGATGATGGTCGTGCCATTTGCCAGCAGCGCAGCGGCTACGGCGCGTTGCATGGCGCTTTTGGATGGATTGGCCGTAACGGTGCCTTTAACAATGCCGGGTGATACAGTAACTTGCATATATATGTGTCGTCCGCCTTTAGATGTTTAGAAAATAATTACAACGCCTGCAGCAGCAGTTGCAGGTCTGTGATAGGAACAGGCATAGTGGTGGCCGTTCCTATTTTCTCCAGCAGCACAAAATGGATGGCGTCTTTTTCCCGTTTTTTGTCCAGCTTGAAGATATCAAACACCGCTGCCTTGTCGGAGTTAAAAGCTACCGGCAACTGATAATCGGTGATCAGTTTTATCAGGCGCAGGGTTTGTTCGTTGGGAAAGCCCATCAGTTGTTCAGAGAAACGGGCCGCTGCCACCATACCGATGGCCACTGCTTTGCCATGAGCGATATGCTCCAGTTTTTCTACGGCGTGTCCCAGCGTGTGACCGAAATTGAGCCAGCGGCGCGGGCCGTTTTCAAACTCATCTTCCAGTACTACTTTGGTTTTGGCTGTCACTGATTTTTCCACCAGGTATTCCAGCACTGCCACATCCCTTGCCAGGGCCTTTTCCCGGTTTACTTCCAGGTAGTCAAACAGTTCTGCGTCCATGATGCAGGCGTATTTGATGATCTCTGCGAAGCCGTTGTGCCATTCTTCTGCGGGCATGGTCAGGGGCAGGGCGTAGTCGAAAAGGATGAACTCAGGCTGGCGGATAGTGCCGAGCAGGTTTTTTTGTTTCCCATGGCTGACGCCATTTTTACCACCGATGGAGGCATCTACCTGTGCCAGCAGCGTAGTAGGCACAAACCCAAAGGGAATACCTCTCATGTAGATGCTGGCCGCGAAACCTGCCACGTCGGTGATCATACCGCCACCGATACCTATAAGGGTGGTTTTGCGGTCGGCCTCATATGCAATCAGTCCGTCGATGACTTTTTCCACCGTGGCCATATTTTTCACGTCTTCGCCGGCAGGCACCACGATCTTTTTCCAGTCATGCAGATGATGGCCGTGCAGTCTTTCCACGTTTTCATCGATCACGATCACAGACCGGTGACGGTCTACATGGTTTCCCAACTGCAGCAGGCTTTCTCCCATCAGATAGGTAGTGGCCTGCTGCTGAAAATTATTGGTTAGCTTTTTCATTCATTGATTTTAGCGATCAGTAAATGATGCTGTTATTTTTCTTCGTTCATCACCCTGTTCTGGCGGTTGATGGATTCCAGGTGCACCGCATCGAAGTATTTCAGGATGAATTCTTTGGTGAGGCCCAGTTTTTCGCCTTTAGCGATGTTGCGCTCCAGGATTTCGTTCCAGCGGTTGGTTTGCAGGATGGTGATGTTATTTTCTTTCTTGTACATACCGATTTTCTCAGCGATTTTCATACGGTTGCCGAGCAGCAGCATGATTTCATCGTCCACCTGGTTGATCTGCGCGCGCAGTTTTTCGAGGGCGGTATTGAAATCTTTTTTATCGGTGTGTTCTCTTCTCCACACGATACCGTCCAGCAGTTCAGCCAGTTTTTCAGGTGTCACCTGTTGTTTGGCATCGCTCCAGGCGTTGTCCGGATCTACGTGTGTTTCGAGCATCAGGCCATCGTAGTCGAGGTCGATCGCTTCCTGGGAAACTTCCTGCAGGATATCGCGGCGGCCGGAGATGTGGCTGGGATCGCAGATCATGGGCAGTTCAGGCATGCGGCGTTTCAGCTCGATAGCGAGGTGCCACATGGGAGCATTGCGGTATTGGGTATTGCCGTAGCTGGAGAAACCGCGGTGGATGAGGCCTACTTTGTTGATGCCTGCTTTCTGGATTCTTTCCACAGCGCCGATCCACAGTTCGAGGTCCGGGTTGATGGGGTTTTTGATCAGCACGGTGGTGTCCACACCTTTCAGTGCATCTGCCACTTCCTGTACAGAGAAGGGGTTCACTGTGGTTCGGGCTCCTACCCACAGGATATCCACACCAAAGTGCAGCGCATCTTCCACCTGTTTAGCGGTTGCTACTTCCACAGCCAGCGGCAGGCCGGTCAGTTCGCGGGCTTTCTGCAGCCATGCGAGGCCTTTGGTACCGATGCCTTCGAAAGAGCCCGGACGGGTGCGGGGTTTCCAGATACCGGCGCGCAATACGTCCACTTTACCGGTTTTTTGTAATGCCAGCGCGGTGGCTAAAACCTGCTCTTCTGTTTCAGCGCTGCAGGGGCCGGAGATGATCAACGGCTTTTTATCAGATGAAGGATCTGAGAATTTGGTTTTGGATAATATTTCTTCCATTGTCTGTACCATAAGTATTGAAGTTAAGTAGATTGTTAGAATTTATGTTTATTTCAGGATTTTCCTGATTTTGTTTGATTTCTGGATCAGCTTGTAGAAGGTTTCGTAGTCTTCATTTTCAAGCAGTGATTTCATCTGCTGCAGCTGGTGGATGTGTTCATCCAGTACGTCGAGGACGTTGCCCCTGTTGTGTTTGAAGATGGGCACCCACATGTCCGGTGAACTTTTCGCAAGCCGTACGGTAGATTCAAAACCGCCGCTGGCCAGTTCAAAGATGCGGCCCGACTCTTTCTCTTTTTTGAGTACGGTCAGTGCCAGTGCAAAAGAGGTAATGTGGGAGATGTGTGACACGTAGGCGGTATGCAGGTCGTGTTCTTCTCCGTTCATATATACGGTGCGCATCTGCAGTTTGTCGACCATGTCCTCTACCATTTCGAGGGCGTCATCATCACTGTTTTTCACATCACAGAGCACCATTGTTTTGTGGGTGAAGAGGTTGCGTATAGCGGCATCGGGGCCGGAATACTCGGTGCCGGCCATCGGGTGGGCCGCTACAAAACGGCCGCGATTGGGATGACCGGCAACGAGTTGCAGTATTTTTTGTTTGGTAGAACCCACGTCCATGATGACCTGGTTAGGGCGTACTTTGTCCATCAGTTCAGGCAGCACCTGTAATACCGCATCTACCGGGATGGCCAGTATCACGAGGTCGGAGCATTGCAGCGCTTCATTGAGCGGCATGCCTTCATCGATGATGTTCAGTTCTTTGGCCCGTTGCAGGTGCTCTGCGTGCTGGTCTACCCCGATGATCTTATCTGCCACTCCTTTTTCCCGGAGGGTGATAGCCAGCGAGCCGCCGATCAAACCTGTGCCTATTATCGTTACAATCATTTTATCGCAGTTTTTATACGGTCAATAGCGTCCTGGAAAACCTTTTCATCCTGACAGAGGCTTACCCGGACATAGCCGTTGCCGTTACTTCCGAAAATACCGCCGGGCGTAATAAACACCCGTGCTTTCTGCAGCACCTCATCGCTGAGCGTGTAGCCGTTATCGTAAGTATCCGGAATGCTTGCCCATACGAACATGCCTACCTGGTTTTTATCGTAGGTGCATTGTAGCAGGTCCAGCAGCTGGAATACTTTTTCGCGGCGGCCGCGGTATATTTTGTTGAGCTCATCGTACCATTCACGGCCCAGTTGCAGTGCTTTTACAGCGGCCATCTGCAGGGGCTGGAACATACCGGAGTCCATATTGCTTTTAAAGCGGAGCACATCAGCGATCCATGCCGCTTTGCCCACCAGCATGCCTACACGCCAGCCGGCCATGTTGGAAGATTTGCTGAGGGAGTTGAGCTCCAATACCACGTCACGTGCTCCTTCAAACTGTAACAGGCTTTCCGGCTGTTCATTGAGGATGAAGCTGTACGGGTTATCATGGCAGATCAGGATGTTGTGCTGTTTGGCGAAAGCGATCAGTTTCGCTGCAAACTCCCTGTTTACTTTAGCGCCGGTGGGCATATGGGGGTAGTTGACCCACATGATTTTCACCCGGCTCAGGTCTTTTTTTGCCAGTGCATCGAGATCGGGGAGCCAGCCGTTTTCCGCCACCAGGTCGTAGTCCACCACGGTGGCGCCGCTCAGGTTTACCGCAGAGCGATAGGTAGGGTAACCCGGGTTAGGGACCAGGGCTTCATCGCCGGCCTGCAGGTAGGTCATGCAGATATGCATGATGCCTTCCTTGGAACCGATGAGGGGCAGCACTTCCGTGTCGGGATTGAGGTCCACTCCATAGAAACGCTGGTACCAGTCGGCCATGGCCTTACGCAGTGCAGGGATACCTTTGTAGCCCTGGTATGCGTGGGTATTGGGCAGGGCAGCCTGTTCATGGAGCGCCTCCACCACAGACGGGTGCGGGGGCAGGTCCGGGCTTCCGATACCCAGATTAATGACTTTGGGACCGTTTTGGTTCATTTCGTCTATTTCCCTCAGTTTTTTGGAGAAATAGTATTCTTCTGTTCCCTGTAATCTTTTTGCAACCTGTATTTGCATATACCTGATTTCTGAATCTGATTAATGTGTTTTGCCTTTTCTGTAGATGCCCAGCACTTTGAGATTTTCGGTGAGCGGTGCTATTTTTTCCAATCCCTTTTCGAAATGTGCCGGATTTTCAAACTCCATATCGGCGTGGAAGTAATAGTTCCATTCTTTTGCCGGGATGGGAAAAGACTGCAGCTTGGATAAGTTGATACCAGCATCCGCTATTTTGGTCAGCACCTTGGCGAGTGTGCCCCGATCGTGGCTGGTATGAAAGTAAACAGAGGCTTTATTAGCGTCCGGCGCAACGGGTACAGCGGTACGGGACAGCGCCAGGAAACGGGTATAGTTGTTTTTGTTGGTCTGGATGTTGGGCGCGATGATATCCAGTTCGTAGATTTCAGCCGCCAGTTTACCGGCGATCGCCGCCACGCTTTTCAGTTTTTTCTGCCGTACGTGTTTGGCGCTGAGCGCGGTGTCCTCTGTTTCCACCAGCTTGATATGAGGGTGTTTCTCGAGGAAATCGATACACTGCAAAAGGGCCATTGGGTGCGAATGTACTTCGCGGATATCTTCCAGTTGCTGCCCTGGCAGCACCATCAGATGCTGGTTGATCTGCAGGTAAACTTCGCCGGTCACATGCAGGCCGGAGTTTTTGAGGAGGCTGTAGTTCGGTAAAATGCTGCCTGCGATGGAGTTCTCGATGGCCATGATACCTGCGTCCACGCCGGGGTCCTGCTTTACCTTACGTACCAGTTCGGAAAAGGTGGCACAGGCTTCAATATCGGTCTGTTTTCCGAAGAAACTCTGAGCAGCGATCTGGTGGAAAGCACCTTCAAACCCTTGTATGGCAATTTTCATGTGTATGGAGTTGATTTTTTATTGTTTTATAGTTGCTGTAGCAACTAGCTATTTGAAATAAGAAGGGCCCCGTCTCCGGGACCCTTTGCTTTATTTTACCTGTATGTAAAGTATTTTATTGCAAACGAGTCCCCTGCTTCTTCGAAAAAAAGAAGTAATAAAAATAATAAGTGTTAAAGTGACGGTTTGACATATACAGTATTTTGATAATTAAAAAGCCTCCCGTTTTCGCGGGAGGCCTTTTTGTAGTTTCTTTTATGTTTTTACTTACAAACGACCTCCCTATTCCTGGTACCAGAAATAATAGAAGCCAAAAAATCCGAAAGTCGCTTGTGTAGTCATATGCTCTTTTTGAACGTGTTACAAAAATACGGCACGATTTTAATTATCCAAGCGTCTGATATAAAAAATACATTTTTTTAAATAATAAGTGGTTATTATTGAATTAAATCTAAAATTGCAGAAAAAGAGGGACAGTAGCATATATAAAAACGGTGGGAAGGTCGTCTTTTTAAAAATACAATTAGCAGGCTCATCAATAAATATCAGGGGCACAAAAAAAGACCGCTATGGCCATAGCCATAGCGGTCATATAAAATTTAATCAGAGATTGCTAATTAGTGTTTAGCAGCAGCAGAGTCAACTTTAGCAGCAACAGAGTCAACTTTAGCAGCAGCAGAGTCAACAACAGCAGCAGCACCAGCAGCAGCAGAATCAACTTTAGCAGCAGCTGAATCGATTACAGCGCCAGCGTTAGTTGCAGTAGAGTCAGTAGCAGGTTTTTCACCACCGCCGCAAGCTACAGCGAACAGACCGAAAGACAGAGCCAGGAAACCAAGTTTAATTACGTTCTTCATCGTACAAATAATTTAAGGTGTTTTTTGAATGATTTACCCTTTATACCGGAGTAACCCAAAAGGTAACCCAAACTTTTAAAAAATTTTTTTTTCGGTACTTTGGGTTACCAAATGCCTAATAATAGTATTAAGAGTGAAGCAACATCAAGACATAACAAGAGACAGGGAATTATTGCTGGGATTGGCAAAGAGCGATGATAAGTCATTGGAAACCATCTACTCAGAGAATTTTCCAGTTGTGCTGCGTATGATTTTACAGCATAACGGCAGCGAAGACGACGCCAAAGATGTTTTCCAGGAAGCCATCATCATTCTATATGAAAAAGCCTGCGAAGGTAGTTTCAACCTGACCAGCCGGCTAAAAACTTTCCTTTATTCGGTTTGCCGCCACATTTGGCTGAAAAAGGTACAAAGCACTTACGGGCTTTATGCCCTTCCACCGGAAATGGAGGAAACTATTCCGGCCGCAGAGGTGGTAGATGAACACAGCACCAAAGACGAACAGTTCCGTATTATGGAAAGTGCAATGGGCAGCATTGGCGAACCCTGCAAGACTATTCTGGAAGATTATTATATACAGAAAAAGTCCATGCAGGAAATAGCAGAGAAATTCGGCTATACCAACGCCGAAAATGCCAAAAATCAGAAGTATAAGTGTCTGATGCGCCTCAAGAAGTTATTTTTTGATCAGTATAATACATCCTTATAAGCAGCAACGGCCATGAAAGATGACATGAATTTATTACGTGAAATTGAACGTTACCTGGAAGGGGAAATGAGCGGACAGGAAAAAGCCGTTTTTGAGGAACTGCGTAAAAACAATCCGCAAGTCAACCGTCAGGTGGAGGAGCAGGAGTTTTTTCTGCAGCAGCTGCAACATTTTGGCCAGCGCCAGTCGCTCCAGGCTAAAATGGACCACATTCACCGGCAACTGGACATGCCTACCCTGCGTAAACAAGCCCGGGAAGAAAACCTGGCAGCCAAAAAGGTATCTGTCCGCCGCCGTACCATTACCAACCTGGCAGCCGCTGCCTGTATCGCACTGGTGACATCCCTGTCTACCATCGCAGTATTGCAGAACGCTGCCAAAAATAAATCCACAGCCCAGTATGAGGACGTCAGAAGAGTACTGAACAACATCCAGCGCTCCCAAAATGCACTCATCAACGATATCAATAATAAAAGCAAGGCACCGGTTAATCCCGGCACCTACGGCGGCACTGGTTTTGCCGTGTCCGGCAATGGTTACATCGTCACTAACTATCATGTAGTGGCCGGCGCGGATTCCGTATATGTGCAGAATAATAAAGGTGAGGCTTTTAAAGCGGTCAGTGTTTTTGAAGATATCTCCAGCGATCTGGCGGTATTGAGAATTGCCGACTCCTCCTTCAAAGGCCAGCCCCTGCCATATGCACTGAAACCACAGAACGCGAAACTGGGCGAAGAAGTTTTCACCATGGGCTTCCCCCGCGATGAAATCGTTTATGGTAAAGGTTATATCAGCGCTAAAACCGGTTTCAACGGCGATACCACTGCCTATCAGGTGTCTATCCCGGTTAATCCGGGCAACAGCGGCGCTCCCCTGTTAGACGGCCAGGGCGATGTGGTAGGTATCGTTACCGGCAAACAAACCACTTCCGACGGCATCGCCTTCGCTGTGAAATCGGCCCACCTGAAACGGTTGCTCGATGAAATGCCGAAAGATAAAAACATGAAAAAAGAAATAACCCGTAAGAGCCATCTGGAAGGGTTAAACAGATTAGACCAAATCAAAAAACTGGAAGAGTTTGTATATATGGTGAAGGTCTACAATTAAGTTTGAACACTATAGCATATAAAATCAAAAGGGTGAAGACTTCGGCTTGTTCTTCACCCTTTTTCTATGTCTTTATTTTTTGATCCAGGCTTTGTATTTGTCTGTAATCCAGTACAGCAGGTCGTTGTGGCCAATGGTCCTCATGGTTTCGTAGTCCGGATAGTTATCCCGCATGAAGAGCTGCAATGAATCCCCTTTCAGTCCGGTAACCTGGCTGACCAGCACCGGGGTAAAGCGGGAGTCAATATATTTCTCTTTTTCCATCTCCTCGTAATTCTTCTTGAACTGTCTTTTTTGTTTCTCGCTCTTGGAATATCGGGTAAACGGACTGAAAACGATACCGGCGCCTTGCGGGGTACTGCCACCAGCCAGCGGCTTATTGGGCAAATCCAGCAAATAACCATACTGCCGGCGGCGCTCCATAGAGTCCAGCTGGTAAGGTGTATACTGAGAAGACACTTCCACTCCTTTCAGGAAACGGCTGGCCACCACCAGTTTCACATTAATTGTCTGGGTACCGGTCGTCTGCGTCACCTTCACGGTATCAGGCAGATAACCTACGAACGTAAAAACGATCTTGTCGTTCCGAGTGGCGTCTATCTTGTAAAAACCACCCTGATCAGATAGGGAATGCCTGCCTGTGGTCAGGTTGGTAATAGTGGCGTACGGCAGCACCAGTTTGTTGCTGTCTGAAATCTGTCCGGTTACGATGACCTGTGCTTTTGCGGCAAAAGGGAGCAACATCCCCGCGATGCAACCCAGCAACAGAATACGCATGTGAGCCTTCATAAATTGTTTGTGTTTTTAATCCTGACTATCCTTCCTCTCCCTGAACAACCAATACTGTGTGTGTATTGTTCATATCCATTCCAGCCCACAATTTAAATAAATTGAGGCGGTTGTTAAAAAACAATCCTCCGGCCTGGCGACCGGAGGATGTTCCTATCCTGATGTGAAGCTGTTTATCACACGGTGATTTTTATTCTGGTGTCGAAAGTCCGGTCTTCGCCGGCTGCCAGGGTTACCAGTCCGATACCATTGTTAAAGGCATTGGGCGCGCCGCTCAGGTTTTCCACCGCAACACTGTTGCGGTGTGGCGGTATGTACACCTGTAAAACAGGATAATGATCTCCCGGGAAAAAATCTATTTGGATATTTTTCACCGGATCGAGCAGGGAAGCCAGCGGTTGCGCCTGTGAGAAGTCCAGCACAAAAGAATTGTCCAGCTCCACTCCCGCCAGCTTTTTGCCTTTCACAAATTCGGTGTAGGGCAGCACTTTTCCTGTCGGGATCAGTTTAGCGTCAAATTCCACGATTTCTTTGGAGGCGAAGGTGAGCACCAGTTCATCTACCGGCGTACCGGTGGAGAAATAAGGATGCCAGCCGTCCATTACCGGGATGGACGTTTGACTGCGGTTGATAACTTTAGTCGTTACACGCAGCTCATTGCCTGGCAGTAAGGTGTAAGTCGCCTGACAGTCGTAGCTGAAAGGATAACCGGTATCTTCTTCGCGGAAATTGTAAGTAAGGGTAACAGACGCCTCCTGAGCGGATGCCTGCTGTTCAGCCACCGTAAACTTTGCATCATACAACAGGCCATGGATGGCGTTTCCGGGCGCGATTGTTTTTTCGATGCTATAGCTGCTGCCCTGCCATTCGTAAGCCGCATCTTTCATACGGCAGGCGAAAGGGCTCAGTTTTACGCTTTTAAAGCTGACATGCAGGTTTTCCCGAAGGTCTTCGAGGCTGCTGTAGCTGTCAATCAGGTTGATCAGTTCACCCTGGCGGCGCACCTTGAAAGCATGCAGCAATGCGCCATGCGCTGGCACGATCTCTACCTGTGTGCCGCTTTGTTCGTCAGTAAGGGCAATGATATCAAATCCTGCCTCATGAAAAGTGTTGATTGTCATTGTTCATTGTTTTGTTCGCACAAGGGCGTTCCACAAAGAGAGCAAAGAAACAGGCTTTGTTTTTCGTTGTGAAGACTTATAATTAAATACATCCGTTAATTATATTTTCCAGCCATTCCTGCTTTCCGCTGATCTGGGCCGGCTCTCGGTTGGACGTGGCGATGTTGCGCAGATCTTCCAGGGTGAGCTTACCTTCTTCGAAGGCTTTTCCGTTGCCCGTATCGAAGGAAGCGTAGCGGTCTGTCCGGAATTTTTTATAGGCTGTTTTAGTGAGTACTTTTTCAGCGATGATGGCTGCTCTGGCGAAAGCATCGATACCGCCGATGTGTGCGTGGAAGATATCTTCCAGGTCGGTGGAATTACGGCGGGTTTTAGCGTCGAAGTTAACGCCGCCGCCGGCAAAGCCGCCCGCTTCGAGGATGATCAGCATGCTTTCCACGAGCTCGTTCAGCTGGGTGGGAAACTGATCGGTGTCCCAACCGTTCTGATAGTCGCCGCGGTTGGCATCGATGCTGCCCAGCATGCCTGCGTCTACAGCCACCTGTAACTCATGCTGGAAGGTATGACCGGCGAGAGTGGCGTGGTTTACCTCGATGTTCAGTTTAAAATCTTTGTCCAGTCCGTAATAACGCAGAAAGCCGATCACAGTCGCGCTGTCATAGTCGTACTGATGTTTGGTGGGTTCACAGGGCTTCGGTTCAATGAAGAAAGTGCCTTTAAAGCCCTGTTGACGGGCATAATCGCGGGCCACGGAGAGGAAGCGGGCGAGGTGTTCCTGCTCTCTTTTCATATTGGTATTGAGCAGGGTCATGTATCCTTCGCGGCCGCCCCAGAAAACATAGTTTTCTCCTTTGAGGGCGATGGTGGCGTCGAGCGCGTTTTTCACCTGTGTACCGGCATAAGCCAGTGCCGCAAAATCCGGATTGGTGGCTGCGCCGTTCATATAGCGGGGATGACTGAACACGTTGGCCGTGCCCCAGAGCAGTTTTACACCGCTGACATCCTGTTTTTGTTTGGCATAATCCACGATCTGTTGCATTCTGCGCTCGTATTCCGCGAGGGTGGCGCCTTCGTCCACCAGGTCTATATCATGAAAGCAGTAATAGGGCAGCCCCAGTTTGGTGATGAATTCAAAAGCCGCGTCCATTTTGTCTTTCGCGCTTTGCATGGGATCAGTGGACACCAGCCAAGGGAAATGTTTGGTACCCGGACCGAAAGGATCGCCGCCGGTGCCGCAGAAGGTATGCCAATAGCATACGGCAAAGCGGAACAGTTCTTTCATGGTTTTACCGGCGATGAGACGGTTTTCGTCATACCACCGGTATGCGAGCGGGTTGTCTGATTCCGGTCCTTCATAGGCGATCTGGCCGATGCCTTTGAAGTACTCGTGGTTTCCAAGTGTAATGCTCATAATAGTGGATTTTAAAATATCGTTTATGATTCACCGTTAGCCAGCAACGAACGCAGGTTGGTCAGCCAGTGGCTGTAAGCTGCGGCGTAACGTTCCTGCTGCCGGCTGTCCGGTTCTATTACAGCGAGACATTCCATTCCCCTGAAGGCTTCATGGACAGACAGGTAACCTGCACCTGTTGCGGCCCCTCTGGCCGCTCCCTGTGCGCCGTCTGTATTATATAGTTCGATGACCACATTGGCTGTATTGGCAAAGGCTTCGCGGAAGAGCGGACTGAGGAACATGTTGGCATGGCCGGCCCGTACGCGGTGTATGTCGAGGCCCATGTTTGTCATGATGTCCAGTCCATAGTTCAGTCCGAAGACGATGCCTTCCTGTACGGCCCTCAACATATGTGCCCTTTGGTGGCGGTTGAAGTCGAGGTGGCTGACAGTAGCACCGATACTTTTGTTGCCCAGTATCCTTTCTGCTCCGTTGCCGAAAGGGAATACCAGCAGGCCGTCGGCTCCCGGCGGTGCCTGTGCGGCCGCTTCGTTCATGTCAGCGTAGCTGATGTCGCCGATCATGTTACGCAGCCAGGAATTGGCGATACCGGTGCCGTTGAGGCACATCAGCACGCCATCGCGGGTGTGCTGTGTATCATTATTCACATGGACAAAGGTGTTGACACGGCTCTCCCGGTCAAACGTATGTTGATCATGCACTGCATAGATCACGCCGGAAGTACCGGCCGTGGTGGCTGCTTCGCCAGGTTCAAGCACATTGAGTGAAAAAGCGTTGTTCGGCTGGTCACCGGCGCGGTAGGTGACCGGTGTGCCGGGCAGCAGCTGTAAAGCGGCGGCAGCGGCGGCTGTCAGCAGGCCTTGCACGCCGAAAGTGGGGACGATCGTAGCCAACAGCTGCGGGCTGATCTGGTAGTGGTCCAGCAGCGTGGTACTGACAGTATTGCCCGGGAAATCCCAGCAGGTGCCTTCTGAGAGGCCAGACACCGTGGTGGTGGCTTCTCCGGTGAGTTTGAGGGCGATAAAGTCGCCGGGCAGCATTACCTTATGAATCTGTTCGTAGATATGCGGCTCATTTTCGTATATCCATCGCAGTTTGGAAGCGGTGAAATTACCGGGGGAATTGAGCAGGTGCGAGAGGCACCAGGATTCGCCCAATGCGGAGAAAGCTTTGCGGCCAATGTCCACCGCGCGGCTGTCGCACCAGATAATAGCGGGGCGCAGCACCTGCATGTTTTTATCCACGCATACGAGGCCGTGCATCTGGTAGGCAATGCCTATTCCCTTCACCAGGGCCGCATCGAAAGTATGTTGCCGGCGCAGGAGTGCGGTGGCGTTCACCACCTCCTGCCACCAGCTTTCCGGGTCCTGCTCTGCCCAGTCGGGATGCGGGACCAGGATAGGCATCTCGCGGGACGGACTGGTGGCCGTTGCCAGGCAACGGCCGGTATCTGCGTCCAGTAACGCCGCTTTGATAGAAGAAGAACCTATATCGTAGCCGATAAAATACATACCCGTTGTGAATAACGATTACCAGTAAACGGTATACAGCGCAATGAGGATACCGATGATAAACAAAGCGCCGATGGTAAACGGCATCGCTGTTTTAAACATACTGCTGTCGATTTCCAGTCCTTTCGGATTGTTTTTGCTGGAAGGATCAGCCAGGGAAATGATGATCATGCCTATTATACAAATCACGAACACAACGCCCATACGATCAATGAAGGCCATTTCATAAACACCTGCAGCGTTGGGAGCAGCCCATCCAAACTGGTAGAGCGGTTGCAGGTCTACCCAGTTTGGCAGGAACTTCAGCACAAAAGACATCAGCAAACCAACGATCATCGCAAACAGCGCGGCGTTGGAGGTGGTGCGTTTCCAGAAGAAGCCCATGATGAACATGGCAAATACACCTGGCGATACAAAGCCGGTATATTCCTGGATAAACTGGAAACCGCCTTTTTTATCGATGCCCAGGAAGTTAGACAGGATAATGGCCAGTACCATAGCAACGATCACTGTGGTGCGGCCTACCTTTACCACTTTCTGTTCATCAGCATCTTTATGATATATCTTCTTATAAATATCTAACGTAAAAATGGTGGAGATACTGTTGGCTTTACCGGCCAGCGAAGCCACCACTGCAGCTGTAAGGGCCGCAAAAGCGAGGCCTTTCAGGCCGCTGGGCAGGAGGTTGAGCAATACGGGATAAGCATTGTCCGGGTTCAGGGAACCACCCTGCATCATCTCTGTGTGAAACTGGCCCTTCTGGTACAGCACATAAGCCGCAATACCCGGCAGCACCACAATGATAGGCATGAGCAACTTCAGGAAACCGGCAAACAGCAGACCGCTGCGGGCTGTTTTCAGGTCTGCGCCCAGCGCACGTTGTGTGATGTACTGGTTACATCCCCAGTAGTTGAGGTTCACAATCCACATACCGCCGATGAGTATACTTAATCCTGGCAGGTCGAGATAGTGGGCATCTGTCTTTTTAAAGATCATGTGGAAATGATCGTCGGCATGCTGGTGCAACAGGCTGAAACCCTGCATTACGCCGCTGCCGCCGAAATGTTTTGCCACCAGGTCCAGCGCCAGATAGGTAGTAGCCAGGCCGCCGAGGATCAGGAAAAACACCTGTATCACATCGGTATAACCGATCACCTTCATGCCACCCAGTGTGATCAGCACTGCAAAGAAAGACAGCGCTATCATACAGACATAAAAATCGATACCGGAAATTTTGTTGATGGCCAATGCGCCCAGATAGAGGATGGACGTGAGGTTTACCACCACATACAACAGCAGCCAGAACACCGCCATGATAGTACTCACCGTTTGGTTGTACCGGCGCTCCAGGAACTGGGGCATGGTGTAGATCTTGTTTTTCAGGTAGATGGGCAGGAAAAAGACCGCCACCACAATCAGCGTGGCTGCCGCCATCCATTCATAGGTGGAGATGGCCAGGCCCATGGAAAAACCGGAGCCGGACATACCGATAAACTGTTCCGCCGAAATATTGGAGGCAATCAGGGAGGCGCCGATAGCCCACCATGTCAGGGAGCCTTCTGCCAGGAAAAAGTCTTTCGAGTCTGTCGTCGCTTTCTTTTTCTTCTGATAGATATAATACCCGTAGCCGGCCACTATTACAAAATATACCAGGAATACCAGGTAATCGACGTAGTGAAGTAAGTTTGGTTGCATAAATGTTCAAACGTGGTTTGTATAATAAATTTGGCGGATCAATATAGTGAAATAAATGTATTAAATACGCTTATGCACCATAAAAAGCTTAAACTAAAAACCGCAGATCGACTGCGGCTTCCCCAAGAGATCAAATCTATACATTTAAAATTGCTATCAAAACACTTTAACAAAAAAACGGAGAGGCGTGCGGGTTAGATAGCTTCAGCCGCCATGGCCGCGATTTTATCTCCTATCAGCGACCCGATGGCCACGCCCATGCCGCCCATGCGCACACCCAGAATAATATTTTCCGAGTAAGCCCGGACGATAGGTTGTTTGGTACTCCCAAAAGCCATGATGCCTGTCCACCGGTCGGCGATGGCGAAAGGCCGGCCCGGGATGATCAGGTGGCGCAGCATTTCTTCCAGTTCGTGCTGGATACGGTCGTTGTAGCGAAACTCTGTGGAGGTTTCTCCGGAGAAGTCCAGCTGCCGGCCGCCGCCGAGCAGTATGCGGCCATCCAGCTCCCGGAAATAAAAATATCCCTCTTCGAGGTGGAACACCCCTTTAAAAGGCAGTCCGGGCAACGGTTCAGTGATGAGCACCTGTCCCCTCCCGGGGGTTACCTCCAGCTCCGGCAGCAACTGGCGGGTGAAGGCATTGGTGCAAACCAGGAGCTTCCGCGCCCGGAAGACCACTTCTTCCTTTAGCAGCTGATGGGTGACCACCACATTGGCCCCGGAGCGGAGGTCTTCCATGCGGGTGATAGGGCATCCCGTTTTTATTTCCACCCCTGAGGCAATGGCTTTGTCGATGAGCGCCCGCATCATTTGCCCGGTATGCAGCTCCCCTTCGTAGTGATTGCGCACCATGGCTTTCACATGGGCCGGCGCAAAACCAAATGACGCTATTTTATCACTGACGAGGGAAAACGCAGGCGCATCGTCCAGCACGCCGGCCAGCAGGCGGTTGATCTCGTCCAGCTGGTGCAGGGCCCACTCTTCCCGGGCGCCGATCAATTCGTAGCTGCCGTTTTCGCGGTAGCCGATCTGTTCGTCGCCGAGGCGGCGGCGAAGCAACTGCAATCCTGTCCGCCGCATGGACACCAGGTCCAGCACTGTTTCGGACGGCATCGTCTGTAGGTCGGCCAGTATTTCGGTCAGGCTGCCGATACAGGCGAAGCCGGCGTTTTTAGTGCTGGCGCCGGTAGGCAGCACCTCCCGTTCCAGTACCAGCACACGGGCGTCCGGCTCCCGCTCCCGCAGGCTGATGGCGGCGGAAAGTCCAACGATACCGCTACCGGCAATGATATAGTCGTACTGAAGCAGACTTTGCTTCTCCCAATAACTTAACATCCTACTAAGTTAAACAATTGGGTAAGAGAATGATGGTCAACTTAAACCTCCTTAAAAATCAGTAGTTTCGGAATTCTAAACCTAGCATGCATGATTGAAACCAAAGCTTACGCGGCACAAAGTGCTACCACTCCCCTTGGCCCCTGGAATTTCCAGCGTCGGGAAGTAGGTCCTCATGATGTACAAATAGAAATCCTTTATTGTGGCGTATGTCATTCCGATATACACCAGGTGCGGGACGAATGGGGCGGTTCCGTATACCCGATGGTGCCGGGCCATGAGATCGTGGGCCGCATTGTGAAAGTGGGCGACCATGTGACCAAATTCAAAGTAGGCGATCTGGGCGGCGTAGGCTGCTTTGTGGATTCCTGCCGGGAATGCCATCCCTGTAAATCAGGAGAAGAGCAGTATTGTGAGAAAGGCAATGCCAGTACATATAACGGTACGGAGATGGACCGTAAAACGCTCACCTATGGCGGTTATTCCACGCAGATCGTGGTAGACGAACAATATACCCTGAAAGTGTCTGACAAACTGCCGCTGGAAGGCGTGGCGCCCCTGTTGTGCGCAGGCATCACCACGTACTCTCCGCTGCGCCACTGGAAAGTAGGCAAAGGGCATAAAGTGGCCGTGCTGGGCCTGGGCGGCCTGGGACATATGGCAGTGAAACTGGCCAATTCCATGGGCGCCGAAGTGACCATGCTGAGCACCTCGCCATCCAAAGAAGCGGATGCCAAAAAACTAGGCGCACATCATTTCGCTTTGATCAAAGACAAGGAGCAGATGAAAAAACTGCGCAACCATTTTGATTTTATCATCAATACAGTGTCCGCACCGCACGAATACAACGACTTCCTGAAATTGCTGACGCTCAATGGTGTGATGATCTGTCTGGGGATACCACCGGAACCTTCCGCCGTACCAGCTTTCCACCTGATCATGGGACGCCGCAGTATTGCCGGTTCACTGATCGGCGGCATCCGCGAAACACAGGAAATGCTAGACTACTGCGCCGAACATAATATTGTAAGTGATGTGGAAGTGATCGATATCAAAGATATCAACACCGCGTATGACCGTATGATGAAAGGAGATGTGAAATATCGTTTTGTGATTGATATTGCGAGTTTGAAAAAATAGCGTTTAAATTATCTTGTAAGAAGCAGGTATATTGCCTGCTTCTTATTTTAGTAAAGTAACCTACCCCAACATTAATCCAGCTCTTCCTTAAACTGCCTTCCCTCAACCTTTCCGTATTTTTTTCCGCTCCGTATATTCCTTATATTTATAGTACTATTCTCATTGTTGTACCTGCCCCTGGCTCCAAACCATATCAGATGCTTGTCAGTAACAAACATTTTACCCCGGTGATTGGACTGGACATCCATATTGTTATCCTTTTGGGATTTCCTGTACCGTTACCCCATCCTTTTATCGGACTGGTCATTGATCCGATGGATTATGTTCCCTTCATTGGGGCCACCACCCGCATTAACCATGTACCACGGGGAAAAAGCGACACCAATGGGATGCTGATCTTTCTGTTTCATATTCCCATGGGTGGACCGTTTTTACTGGCACCTATGATCGGCCATGATTCCGTTAACTTCTTTGGTAGTAAGAAAGTAAAAGTTGAAGGTAATCTCATGAGTCCATCGGGGCATATGCTGATGACCTGTAATGATATTGGTCTGCCCTTGTCTATTACGCCCGGGAAAAAGTTTAAGCCGATTCCCAGCCTCTATCTTCCGACCTCCTACTCGATCCCATTATCATTTGGGAAACCGGTAATGGTAGGCGGGCCTTATGTTCCGGACTGGGCGGGTGTGTTACTGAACCTGATCATGTCATTCGGTTTTGGCGCCTTGATGAAAGGGCTCGGCAAAGCCGGTAAAAAGGCGCTGACGAAATTCAATCACGCCCTGAAAGCGAAAATCGGCAGTAATAAACTGAGCAAAGCTCTTTGCAAGAAAGGATTTGAGCCGGTGGACCTGGTGCAGGGCATTGTGATATATGACGGCACCGACTTTGAGTTGCCTGGTCCTATTCCGCTGAAATGGGAGCGTTCCTGGAACAGCGACAGCTCTTTTGAAGGGCTGCTCGGACATGGTACGCATTTGTGCTACGATATGCGGGTATACGAATTCGCCGATGAAGACGCCACGGTGGTGTTACTGGGCGACGGCCGCAGCGCGGTATTTGATGCCCTTCACTATTCCGGTGACAGTAACTACAACCGCCATGAACGGCTGTTGCTTACCCGCGACAACATGGAGGACTATACATTATTCAGCTATGAAAACCGTTACAGTTATACTTTCCGCAAGTTACATCCTGCTGACAAAAACTACCGGCTGATCAATATTGCTGATGAAAGAGGATTTATGATCAGCTTTCATTACAATGGTGCCGGGCAGCTGGTGCGGATTATTGACAGTGTTGGCAGACATCTGCTGACAGAACATGACGACGCTGGCCGCATTATCCGCGTGACCGCCCGTCATCGCGGAGAAAGCCGGGAGATGGTACGTTACGCCTACAATGAGGCCGGAGATCTCACTGAGCTGACCGACGCATTGGACCAGACGACATATATACATTATCATGATCACCTGATGATCAAAAAAACCGATCGTAACGGTAATTCTTTCTATTGGGAATATGATAAGCTAAGGCGCTGTATTCACACCACCGGAGACAAGGGGTTACTGGAAGGCTGGCTGGAATATCATCCTGACAAAGGCTTCAACCAGATACGCAATACAAAAGGCATCACGACCTACTATTACACACCGGATTTTGTGGTATCACAGATAAAGGACGCGTTGGGACATTCCACTTTTTTTGAGTATACAGAAGAAATGGAGTTGTATCGTGTTATTGATCCGGAAGGTAACGTTACCGGGTATACGTATGATGAGCGGGGTAACCGGACAAGTGTAACGCTGCCTGATGGCAACACACAAACCACACACTATGATAGCGCCGGCAGGGTTATATTGGAGGAAGATGCTACAGGCAACAACAACACCTATATCTACTATGAACAAAATGGCCAGATACATACTACCACTGAGGCAAATGGCCGCATTACCATACATCGGTACAATGAACAAAACCTTTTGTCTAAGATTGAAACAGAGGATGAACACATTAACATATTAACCTATGACGCCGATTTTAACCTCACCGGTATCTGCATGCCTGATGGCAGTCAGACCTCATGGGCATATGACACCTGGGGGAGATGCATAACAGTTACCGGCCCATTGCAGGATGAACAGGAATTCCGCTATGATATTCTGGACAGGGCTATAGATATCAGACTGGCAGGAGGCAATCACATACAGCTTCAATATGATGCTTATGACGACATCACGTTGTTACAGGACAAAGAACATGAGATACACTTCTCCTATACCCCTTTGGGCAACATCAAAAAACGGGAGGAAAACGGTGTCAATGTTCATTTTATATATAATCAGGAAGAAGAGCTAACTGGTATAGTAAACGAAAAAGGGGAAACCTTCCGCGTTATCCGTGATGCCAATGGGAACATCATCAGTGATGTTGGCTTTGACGGGCTAATTCGGCACTACAAACGAGACCATTCCGGAAAGATCATTCGTATTCAACGTTCCGGCAGCAAATGGACCAACCTTGAATATGACAGCAATGGAAAAATAGTCCGTGTGGAGCATCAGGACGGCTCTTGGGAAACATTCAGCTACAACCGCAGTGGCGATCTTATTGAAGCCATCAATCAGCACGCTACCGTTCGTTTTCAACGCGACAAACTCGGACGCATAATTTCCGAATGGCAGGACGGTCATTTCGTAAACAGTGGCTTCGATGCCGCTGGCAATCGCATTGCTGTCAGCAGCAGCCTCGGCGCCGATATTCACTTTAACTGGAATAATACCAATAATCTCTCAGGTATTTTTGCCCGTACCTCCAACCAAGAGGACGATTGGAGCGCACAGATCCAAAGAAATCTGCTTGGTCAGGAAGTCGCACGTTATCTGCCAGGGAATATAAACAGCTATTGGCAGTATGACAACCGGGGAATGGCAACTTCACATGAAGTTAGTGTGAATGGCCGAACCACCCGCCACCGCCAATACCTTTGGGATGGTCACAACCGGCTAAAACAGATACTGAACATACTTAACCACGGGTTAAAAAAATATGGCTATGACGCAGATAACCGGTTGTCATGGGCGCAATATGAAAATGGTCAAACAGGCTACCGCAATCCCGACCGCACAGGTAACCTCTTTGATACTCCTACAAGGCAAGACAGAAAATATAGCGCCGGTGGTAAGCTGTTAGAGACTAATCAGGGCCATTACAGCTATGATGAAGAAGGCAATCTTATCTGTAAAACAATAACATCCGGCGACATCCCTGCCACATGGAAATATAGCTGGTATGCCAATGGTTCGCTGGAGACTGTTACCCGTCCTGATGGCGTCGTCATATCTTTCCGCTATGATGCACTGGGACGCAGAACAGAGAAAACGATGAAGAACAAGATTACCCGATTCGTTTGGGATGCCGATGTGCCGCTTCATGAATGGACTTATCCAGAATCAGAGCGCCCGCATGTAACCGTCAACGAATACGGGGAAATGGTTTTAAGCCACCCTGAACCGATACCTCCCGATACGCTTACCACGTGGGTGTTTGAAGATGGAGGGTTCAGCCTGTCAGCTAAAATAACCGGACAGCAGCGGTATTCCGTGATCACAGACCATCTTGGCACTCCTTGTGAAGCCTATGACGAAAATGGTAATAAAGTATGGGCAACAGATCTTGACATCTATGGGCAGGTGCAATCGCTGCAAGGAGACAAATATTTTATCCCCTTCCGCTATGCTGGTCAATATCAAGATGCAGAAACAGGACTTGCTTATAACCGCTTTCGGTATTATGATGCGGAGACCGGTATGTATATCAGCCAGGACCCATTAGGACTTGCGTCTGAAGAGCTGAATTTTTATTCTTATATTAGAGACCCTAACTTATGGATTGATCCTTTTGGACTCAACGGCACTCTGGGCGCATGGGGTGAAAAAGTAGCCAGTAAGTACCTTGAGAAAGAAGGCCATACCATTCTTGGATCAGTTCAGAATGCATCTGGACACGGCTTTGATCTGGTAACCAAAGCACCTAACGGAAAAATTAATGTGATAGAAGTAAAGGCCAGCCAAAGCTCCTGGAGGAGCAAAAGCAACATGTCCACCTGGACCAACAGGAACATCAACAAAATTATGGGAAATACCAATGGGCATTGGGGTAGCAAACCCGCTTACCAAAATAGGTTGATGCGAATGATTGATCAAGCCAAACGGGCAGGTCAATTAGAAAATAAACTGGTACAGATTAATGTAGACCAACGCTCGATCAGAATAAAATGTAAATAATCGCTAATGCGGACTTATAACAAGGTAATTCAAAAAATCATCGACCACTACGGATATGGCCAGCCTATTGACTTTGAACAGGCCAACAGGGATTTTATGGAAGGCTATGTTTTCTCCTATAAAAACTTCAAAAAAAACAAATATGATTTCCGCTTGTTTTATGGAGTACTGACAGATGTTCAATCTAATGAATCCCATCATATTGCCGCCAAAAATCTACTCTTTCAGGGAAACCCTCTCTGTTGGAAATATTTTGAACGGACAGCTCTTTTCTGGACCATGGCGCATGCTGCCGACGAATATATCGATCACATACGCGATGCTTTTTATTATGCGTTGTATATGGAAAGAAACGACCTGTTGAAAATACTGATCGAAAAATCCATCGATTATCTCAACATGGACGTGTATAAAACAAGTAAAGAGCATAAAAACCAACAGGTATATCCCAGTACACAACTGCTGCATTTTCTCGTGGAAAAATGGCTGGGACACAATCCTGTCAAAGAAAGAGTGTTTATCTTCGGGAAAGAGGGATATGGTATCTATCAACAACTGATTGATCATTGGAATGACTATAGCGTGCTGCCTGCCTCCTACTGGAACGAACTATGTGACCATCACCTTAACAGCGTAGGCGTTCAGCGGGCAGAAAAACGAGAATATGAGGAGTTTCTGGGTCCGGGACTAATTCCCATGGAATTCATCAACCTGTTTAAAGTAAGACGCAAATTGGGGCTGGATGTGCCGGTTATCCACCATCCGCTTTTTGAAACACCCATGGCAGTGGAACCGCTAATTCCCAGTGGCTATGACGAACGTTTTGATGTGAAATATCAATTAGTCATTCAGACAATTAAAACCCAAAAGCAATACAACTATACAGACATAGAAAAAATCATTCGGGAAGAATACGGAGATGGCGAATTTTTCTATTGATTTAAATCAACCGCATGTTAACAGAAGCCATGAACACCTACAATATCGCCTTGTATACCATCAAGGAAAAAGGCTACGCCATAAGGTTGGAAATGGATGAGGCGAAAGAAGAAATCACTTACTGGACTGCCTCCAAAAAAGATATGCGTATTTCTGCTTTTAACCCCTTATCTTTATTAGCATTAGTGGTAGTGCACGAACAATATGGCGCACATTGGAACCAGGTATCCACCGGGAACTTATATGACGACATATTATCAGATGACTGATTTTTAAAGCAGCTAACTATTCCAACCATGAAATTAAAAACAGACGCCTTACACTCCCTGAAAGACAAGCTCCTCAACTGGCAGCAACTCTCTGAACAGGAACTGGAAACACATATAAGGGAATTTGAAAAAATACCGCGGGCCGAAGTGTCAACGTTCTATACGCCTGTATTGTCCGACAACGAGCTGGGAGCTATACTGGTGGCTATTGGCATACAGTTTCCCGACAATGTGAAACTGCAAATCAACGTTGTGTCTGCTTTAGGTAACATGGTATGGCGGTATGGACTGACACCTACCGATGCCATGTTTGATTATCTGGTGGCCGCGTCCGGCAACAGGAAAGTCAACTTTTATGTAGCACTGCATATCCGTGTTTTTCCGCAGTATCAGACATGGGCGAAAAGATGGGAATACCTGTTGTCTGTCCCTGACATTGCACCCAGGAAAAAAGCCATCGTGGTTTTTTATGATACCGTAAAGCAGCAGCTGGAGAAAAATGATCCCATGACACTGGAAGTGAAACTGGTTATCATCAGAAAGATCCAGGCCATGCTGAATGAAGAGGATTTGCACCCTTACTTAAAAGACGAATACCTGGCCACTTTGAGCGCAATAGTGGAGCAATAAAAAAGCCCGTTCATAAAAATGACCAGGCTTATATTACTCTTAAAACAACTATTTGTCAAACTCTAAACAAGATAACCAAACAGGTTATCATCTTTATTCAGTTCGGTGAACTGAAAATTATATTTCCGGAAGTTGGCGATGAGGGTATCATAATCCTCCCTGCACTTCAGTTCTATGCCTACCAGTGCGGGGCCTGTTTCCTTATTATGTTTCTGAATGAATTCAAAGCGGGTGATATCGTCGTTAGGCCCCAGAATATGGTTCAGGAATTCCCTGAGTGCGCCCGGGCGCTGTGCAAAGCGTACAATAAAGTAATGCTTCAGCCCTTCGTACAGCAGTGAGCGTTCCTTTATTTCCTGCATGCGGTCGATATCGTTATTGCTGCCGCTGATAATGCAGACTACTTTTTTCCCCTTGATTTCTTCCGCATAGTCCTGAAGGGCTGTGATAGAGAGCGCGCCGGCAGGTTCTACCACGATAGCGTCTTCATTGTACAGTTTGAGGATGGTGGAGCACACCATGCCTTCCGGCACGAGGTGCATTTCATCCAGCACTTCGCGGCATATTTGGTAGTTGAGCGTTCCTACTCTTTTTACCGCAGCGCCGTCTACAAAACGTTCAATTTCATCGAGGGTCACCGGGCCGCCGTTTTCAAAGGCGCGCAGCATGGAAGGGGCGCCTTCCGGTTCAATGCCTATGATGCGGGTTTTAGGGCTGTAAGTCCTGAAGTAGGTGCCTGTACCGGCAGCGAGGCCACCACCACCTACGGGGACAAACAGGTAATCGATGTTGGTCTGGTCTTCCAGAATTTCCACTGCCACAGTGCCTTGCCCTTCAATAATTTTAGCGTTATCAAAAGGGGGAATGAAAGTCATCCCATGGACAGCAGTGAAGGCCTGTGCTTCCGCGGAGCAGTCATCGAAAGTATCGCCGGTGAGGCGTATTTCGATGTTATCGCCCCCGAACATATTGACCTGATTTACTTTTTGCTTTGGTGTGATGATCGGCATGAAAACCACGCCTTTGATGTTCATGGCTTTACAGGCATAGGCAAAGCCCTGTGCATGGTTGCCTGCGCTGGCACAGGTAACGCCTTTGGCCAGCAGCTCGGCGGGCAGGCTGCTAATCAGGTTGTAGGCCCCGCGAAGTTTGTAGGAGCGTACAATCTGCATATCCTCTCTTTTCAGATATACATCACAGTTATAGCGACGGGAGAGCGTAGCGCTATAAGTCAACGGCGTGCGGTTCACCACAGGCTTCAATTTCACCGATGCATCGAGGATATTGAGCGGGCTAACGCCAGATATTAAGTTAGAGGACATATTTTTTTGAATTACGAATTGCGAATTACGAATTACGAATTACAAGACGTAATTCGTAATTCGTAATTCGTAATTGATTAAGCGTTTGGTCTCAGCTTACGAACAGCTGCACCCGCCTGCCACATTTCGCTTTCGCGCAGTTCTTTCAGCTCTTCGTTCAGTTTCTCGCGGTAATCCGGAGTGCTGTTGGAAGCGATAGAACGGGCAGCTTCTTTACCGGCGGCTACGCTGGCGTACAGTTCGTCAAATACCGGCTGGGTAGCGTCTTTAAATTTCTTCCACCAGTCGAGCGCGCCACGCTGAGCGGTAGTAGAGCAGTTCGCGTACATCCAGTCCATACCGTTTTCTGCAACGAGCGGCATCAGGGACTGAGTCAGTTCCTCTACGGTTTCGTTGAATGCTTCAGACGGAGAGTGACCGTTTCTGCGCAGTGTTTCGTATTGAGCAGCGAAGATCCCCTGGATACAGCCCATCAGTGAACCACGTTCGCCGGTGAGGTCAGAGAATACTTCTTTCTTGAAATCTGTTTCAAACAGGTAACCGGAACCAACGCCGATACCCAGTGCTACTACGCGTTCTTTAGCGCGGCCGGTAGCGTCCTGGAAGATAGCGTAGCTGGAGTTCAGGCCCTGACCAGCCAGGAACAGGCGGCGCAGGGAAGTACCGGAACCTTTGGGAGCAACCAGGATTACGTCTACATCAGCAGGCGGAATGATACCGGTCTGCTCTTTATAGGTGATACCAAATCCATGGGAGAAGTACAGTGCTTTACCAGGAGTCAGGTGTTGTTTCAGGGTAGGCCACAGGGTGATCTGACCGGCGTCGGACAACAGGAACTGGATGATAGTACCTTTGGCAGCAGCTTCTTCGATATCGAATAAAGTTTCGCCCGGAACCCAGCCATCAGCTACTGCTTTATCCCAGGTTTTGGAATTTTTACGCTGACCAACGATAACATTGAAGCCATTATCTTTCAGGTTCAGTGCCTGGCCGGGGCCTTGTACGCCATAACCGATAACAGCGATAACTTCGTTTTTCAGGACTTCCCGTGCTTTTTCCATTGGGAATTCTTCCCTGGTTACTACTTCTTCGAGTACACCTCCAAAATTGATGGTTGCCATGTTTTGTGTTTTTAGCTTTTAGCTACTAGCCATTAGCTATTAGCTGTAAATTTTAAGTAAATGAATAAAGGCTTGTTTATGTTGCGGCTACCGGCAGCTTACGCTTCCGATGAGGCCTGCAGTTCTTTCAGGTGTTCGTGGAAGCGGCGGCTCCATTTCACAATGGCCACTCTTCCGCTTTTGGAATATTCTATCAGACCATAGGGCTCCAGCTTTTTAATGAAGTCTGTCAGCTCCTGCTGGTGACCGGTTTTCTCGATCACGAAATAGTCTGCCGTTATCGTCAGGATACGCGCCTGATGGTCACGGATCAGCCGTTCGATATCACCGGATTCCAGTGATTTGGTGGAAATCTTATACAATGCCAGTTCCTGGTACACCACTTCATCTTCCTCGTGTACAAAGGCACGGTGAATTTCAATCAGTCTCTCGATCTGACCGACCACCTTATCCAGTTTTTCACGTGTAGACATCACCGTTATGATAAACTTGTACACGCCGGAAATCTCTGTCTCAGCAGTTGTCAGGCTGGTGATATTGATCCCTCTGCGGGTAAATATAATGGTGATACGGTTGGTAATACCTATACGGTCTTCCGTATAAACCGTGACTGTATATTCTTTTTGCATAAAAACAGCTTGGGCATCCTCCCTCCTTTTTTCGGCCTTTGGCCGGGCAAAAAGAGAGGCAATTCTTGTAAAAAATTTATTTACTTGTCTGTTATGATCTGGTAGTACTACTCCAGTCTGATAGTGGTAACAGGCGTGCCGGCAGGAATCATCGGGAACACGTTGTCTTCTTTTTCCACCACTACTTCCAGCAGGTAAGCGCCGTCAGTGGCCAGCATTTCATCAATGGCAGCGGAGATATCTTCTCTGGCAGTGACTTTTTTGCCCGGGATAAAAAATCCTTTGGCGATCTGAACGAAGTCGGGGTTGACCATTTCAGTGGAAGAATAACGTTTATCAAAGAACAGCTGCTGCCACTGGCGTACCATGCCGAGGAAGTTGTTGTTCAGGATCACGATCTTCACGCCTATTTTGGATTGGTAAATGGTGCCCAGCTCCTGAAGGGTCATCTGGAAGCAGCCATCACCGATAACCGCCACGACTTCTTTTTCCGGTGTGCCCATTTTAGCGCCCATGGCGGCTGGCAATGAGAAGCCCATGGTGCCCATGCCACCGGAAGTGATGTTGGTATTTGGATTTTTGAAGCGGTAATAACGGGAAGCGATCATCTGGTGCTGCCCTACGTCTGTTACCAGCACCGCTTCTCCTTTTGTTTTTTCAGAGATCAGGCGAACTACTTCCGCCATTTTCAGTTCACCGGTTTCAGGATACAGTTCATTATGCTGAACCTTATCGTATTCCTTTTTGTCGGCAGCCCTGAATTCTGCGAGCCATTCGTCATGTTTAGCGGGCTGTACTTCCTTCAGCAGAGCCTGCAGTGCGGTTTTAGCATCTGCATGCAGGGCTATGTCCGCTTTGATGATTTTATTGATTTCGGCTGCGTCTATTTCGATGTGAATAACTTTTGCGTTGGCCACATAAGTGCTCACGTCACCGGTTACACGGTCATCGAAACGCATGCCTACTGCGATAACGGTATCACATTCACCGGTGAGGATGTTCGGTGCATAGTTGCCGTGCATTCCCAGTAAACCTACGTACAGCGGGTGATCTACCGGAACGGCAGACAAACCGAGCAGTGTAGAAGCCATGGGTATCTGTGCTTTCTCTGCCAGCGCTATCAGTTCTTTCTCAGCACCGGACAACAGTACGCCGTGGCCTACCAGCAGATAAGGTTTCTTTGCCGAGTTGATCAGTGCAGCCGCTTCTTTCACCGCGTCCAGTCTCAATTCCGGCACCGGCTGATAGCTACGTATATGCGTGCACGGTACATACTCATATTCACATTTGCCAACCTGTGCATTTTTGGTGATATCCACCAGCACGGGGCCCGGACGGCCGCTGCGGGCGATATAAAAAGCTTTGGCGATAGCGCCGGGAATATCTTCCTGGCGGGTCACCTGTATATTCCATTTAGTGATAGGCATGGTGATACCGATCACGTCTGTTTCCTGGAAGGCGTCGGTACCCAGCAGGGAAGCAGCCACCTGGCCGGTGATGCATACCATGGGAGTACTGTCCATATAAGCGTCTGCAAGGCCGGTGACCAGGTTGGTAGCGCCCGGGCCGGAGGTGGCGAAGGCCACTCCTACTTTACCGGAGCTGCGGGCATAACCCTGGGCCGCATGTGTAGCACCCTGTTCATGCCTTACCAGGATATGATATACCTGGTCCTGGAAATCATACAGGGCATCATAGATAGGCATGATGGCCCCGCCGGGATAACCGAAGATGGTGTCCACCCCTTCGGCGATGAGGGAACGGATCACAGCTTCTGAGCCGGTAATAACAGGCTTTGCAGACAACCGCTTATCAGCTTTCTCAGCTTTCATCGGTAACACATCCTTCTGTTGCATTTTTAACAAGTTTTGCGTACTTAAATAAGATTCCATTGGATACCTTCAATGCCGGAGCGGTCCACCGGGCCCTGCGGGCAGCCAGTTCTTCGTCGCTCACTTTCATATTGATTGTATTGTTCACTGCATCTATTTCGATGATGTCACCGTCTTCTACCAGCGCGATGTTACCGCCTTCGAATGCTTCCGGTGTAATGTGGCCTACCACGAAACCGTGGGTGCCACCAGAGAAGCGGCCGTCGGTGATCAGTGCCACGCTTTTGCCCAGTCCCACGCCCATGATAGCGCTGGTAGGTTTCAGCATTTCTGGCATACCGGGTGCGCCTTTCGGGCCTACCTGTCGGATCACCACCACATCTCCCTGTTGCACTCTTCCGGACTGGATACCGGCGATGAGCTCAAATTCACCGTCAAACACGCGTGCAGGTCCTGTGAACTGTTCGCCTTCCTTACCGGTGATTTTGGCTACGGAGCCTTTTTCGGCGAGGTTGCCGTATAATATCTGGATATGGCCGCTGGCTTTCAGTGGCTTCTCCGTAGGAACGATAATTTCTTGTTGGCCGAAATCAATATCCGGAACGCTTTCCAGGTTTTCAGCGATGGTTTTGCCGGTCACAGTCATGCAGTGACCATGCAGGAGACCTTGTTTCAGCAGGTATTTCATCACTAAAGGCACGCCACCGATATTGTGGAGGTCTTCCATGAGATATTTACCGCTTGGCTTCAGGTCAGCGATCAGCGGGGTTTTGTCGCTTGACTGCTGGAAATCTTCCAGTGTCAGCGGCACGCCCACGGATTTCGCGATGGCGATAAAGTGCAGTACGGCGTTGGTGCTGCCACCCAGGGCCATGATCACGGTGAGGGCATTTTCAAAAGCCTCTTTGGTCATGATGTCCCTTGGTTTAATATCTTTTTCCAGGAGCAGGCGGATGTATTTGCCGGCGTTGGCGCATTCTTCCTTCTTTTCCTTGCTCAATGCGGGGCTGGATGAGCTGTAAGGCAGGCTCATACCTAATGCTTCGATAGCGGAAGACATGGTATTGGCCGTGTACATACCGCCGCAGGCGCCGGCGCCGGGGCAGGAGTTTTGTACGATGCCTTTAAAGTCGCCTTCGTCAAGCTTGCCGGCCATTTTCTGGCCCAGCGCTTCGAAAGCGGAGATAATGTTCAGGTCCTGTCCTTTGTATTTACCGGGTGCGATGGTACCGCCGTACACCATGATGGACGGGCGGTTGAGGCGGCCCATGGCCATCAGGGAGCCGGGCATGTTTTTGTCACAGCCGGGCACGGTGATGAGCGCATCGTAGTACTGCGCCCCACAAACAGTTTCAATGGAATCAGCGATCAGATCGCGGCTTACCAGGGAGTAGCGCATACCGGGCGTACCGTTGCTCATGCCGTCGCTGACGCCGATGGTGTGGAATGTCAGGCCGACGAGGTCGTTGGCCCAGACGCTTTTTTTCACATCCTGTGCAAGGTCATTGAGGTGCATATTACAGGTATTGCCATCATAGCCCATGGAGGCGATGCCGACCTGCGCTTTCTTCAGGTCTTCTTCAGTGAGGCCGATACCGTAGAGCTGTGCCTGCGCAGCGGGCTGCGTAGGGTCCTGTGTAATCGTTTTGCTGTATTTGTTTAATTCCATTGCTGTTGTTATTACCCGGATTACCAGCTGTTTATAGTAATCCTATTTTAAAAATCCATCACAAATTACCCGGTGAGGCCGGCAAATTCAAACCAAATATTTTCGGTAAACCGGTCTTCAAATCTGCCTATGGTTCTTTCAAACCCTTTACTGTTGCGGATTCTCTGTTTTTCGTTTTACAAAGTTCAAGGGAAGCTTTTAGTTTTTAGCTGTCAGCATTTAGCAACTGACAGCTAAAATACTAACAGCTACTGCTATGCGAACTGTGCTTCGCGCTGGAAGGTTTTGTCGAGCACTTTCGCTTTATATGCCTGTTGTAATACTTTTCCGAGGGAAGAAGCCCATGGTTTGCCGAAAGCCTGTCCATCGATAGATTCGAGGCCTACTACTTCCGCAGCGGTACCGCAGAAGAAGGCAGCGTCAGCTTGTTTTAATTCATCGATGGTGAACAGTTTTTCTTCGATCGGGATTTGCAGTTCGTGGCAAAGTTCGATAACGGTGGCGCGGGTAATGCCGGGGAGAATGTTACCGGGAGGGGGAGTGAAGATCTTTCCGTCTTTTTCAAAGAAGATGTTAGCACCGGGGCCTTCCGCAACATTACCATTCATATCCAGCAACAGTGCTTCGTCGTATCCTTTTTGTTTTGCTTCCTGTGAGGCCAGTATCGAGTTTACGTACAGGCCGGCCGATTTGGATTCTATCTGGAACGCCTTCGGGTTCGGTCTTTCATAAGAGGAAGTCATGATGCGGAGAAGTTTTTCACCGAGGTAAGCGCCCCATTCCCATGCGCAGATGAGTATATTGGATTCGCTCGCTGCTTTCAGGGTCATGTTCGGCGGACAGAACACCAGCGGACGGATGTAGGCTTCCTCCATGTTGTTCATCTCCAGCACTTTGTAACAGGCCGCGATCAGTTCTTCATTGTCGAATTTGTAAGGGATGTGGATCAGTTCGCAGGAGCGCTTCAGGCGGTCGAAGTGTTCCTTCGCTTTAAAGATCTTTACTTCTCCGTTGGCTGTTTTATAAGCGCGGATACCTTCAAATACGGCGTAACCGTAGTGGAGCGATTGACCGAAAAGGTCTGTGGTGGCGGCTGTTGCTTTCAGATACTGACCGTCGAGATAAAGAAAGGTGTCGTTGTTGTAATAGCTATACATAAAATTGAATTATTAGCGTCAAACTGTAGTGGTCAAAAAAAAAGCCTTCCTCTTTGCGGAGGAAGGCGTATATCGATTTTGATTATGCACGTGTACCTATCCTCCGAAATGGTGGCTAATAATGACAACGACGATAATCACGACCTTCGTGATAGCCCAGTTGAGCTGAGGTACGATGTGATTAAGTTTTATATTGTCTTTATTTACCCACATAAGGAGGTGATGATTGTTTGTATCAGTACAAATGTATTCGTGAAAAAAATAAAAAACAACAAAGGGCAAAATATTTCGTCAAAAATTAATCCCTTTATATGTTTTTGAAAATATTCAAAAAAAGAAGTCGATTATTAATTCATTTCTAACAAATTACTAAAACCGGTTATCAAATACTAACAACCAACTGATACCGGAAAGCAGGAAGAAACGGTAAAGGCGGTAAAAAAAATCCCGGTGCGGAAAAGCACCGGGACTTTGAATGATTTCATTTGATTGTTCACTAGTCTAAACCTGTTCACCGACATGGAGGCATTTGTTGATAATAGCCTGCAGGGTGTCTTCTTTTTCGATGAGGCGCTTCAGCAGTACGAGCTGGTTATGTGCGCGATCAAAGTTGTGCCGGGCGTACTTGATCGGGTAATACACATCACCGTTGAGATAATCAGTGATGAAGCGGATACCCTGCATGTAGATCATGAACTTTCCTGCAAAGAAGAGTTGTTCTTTTTCCACTTTGGTCAAAGTGCCGCCTGTTTCTTCGAGATATCCCTGCATGAGGGCTTCAAAGTATTCATCGCGGATAACGATCTGGCTTACATCAGGCTCTTCTTCGGAAACGGGGCAGACATAGGTGCGTACCATGTCTCCGAGGTCTGAGATGATTTTTCCCGGCATCAGTGTATCCAGGTCACAAACGCAGATACCTTCATATGTGTCTTTGTTGAGCAGCACATTATTGATTTTGGTATCATGGTGCATCAGATGGTCCCTGAATTCGGGATTGGTTTTCAGCTGTTCGTACGTGACTGCGATGTCAGAGTAGCGGAGGAATTCGTCAATCAGCTCTTCTGCTGCTGCCTTTCTGTCTTCCCTGGCATTACGGATGGCTTCCTGAAAAGCGGCATAACGGAGGGTGAGATTGTGAAAGTTCGGAATTGAAGCTTTAAACGGCTTCAGGTCGATGCCCGAAAGGTAACTGGCAAGGCGGCCAAACTGTTTGGCGGCTTCATATGCCTGCTTTGGGTTATCTGCCTGGTCTACCGTCACAGAACCGGCAATAAACGGAATCATGCGCCAGTATTCGTTGTCCATTACAAAGAGCTCTTCCCCGTTGACCGTGGGTATGGGCGTAATGAACAGATACGCCGGATGATGTGTGGCGAGATAATCAGCTGCCATTCTTTGATTAGCGGCTATTATCCCGGGTTCCTTGAATACGTTCACATTGATTTTCTGTAGAACATATTTACTGCCGTCCTCCTTCTTTTCGAGCAGAAAAGTGTTGTTGATGTGTCCTGATCCGAATCTTCGGACGTTTAATCCTTCAGGCTCCAGTCCAAAAGCCTGAAGGATTAATTTGTTGGGTGTTATTTCCATAAATTGTCGGGATATGCTCCGTTTTTAACCAATTCTGACAGACTGGCCTGAACACCGGGTGCATCTTCCTTGTAAGTAACCCCAAACCATTTCGCTGTGGTAGGCAGCACTTTCACCTTGCCCAGGTTACGACGGATAAATTCGTCGGCCACGATCGGAATAAAGAACTCCGATTTAGGATTGGTGCCGTTTTTCTCCAGGAACTCGTTGAACAGCGACTGGCTGATGTCAAATACGCCGGGATGGAAACCCCAGAAGTTCATGGAAACCGGTGTTTCAGCACTCAGCGGGTGTTTGCTGCCATCTGCTTCTTCATAAACGATCTGGCCATTGTCAGTATAAATTTTTGTTCTTTCATTGATGGCTGACAGGAAACCGGCGCCGTCTACCGCGCAAACACCGCGGGACACGGAACCGTGCTCGCTCACTGTTTTGCCCAGCTCATAACCTACTACGCTGTAGATGTCCGCTTTAGCTTCACCCTTCAGGAAAGCAGCCATTTTTACGAAAGCGTCCGCACCGTAAAAATCATCTGCATTGATCACTGCAAAAGGTTCATTAATAGCGTTTTTGGCGCACAGAATAGCATGCGCAGTGCCCCAGGGCTTGGTACGATCGGCCGGGATCGGGTAACCGCCGGTGAAAGAGTCCATGTTCTGAAACACGTAATCCGTAGCCACACGGCCTTTGAGCTTAGGTTCAAAGATCTCTTTAAACTCAGTGGCAAAATTTTCCCGGATAATAAATACGATCTTGCCAAAGCCAGCACGGATAGCATCGTAAATAGAGTAGTCAATGATAGTCTCTCCACTGGGCCCGAAAGCCTGGATTTGCTTCAAACTGCCATATCGACTGGCCATACCGGCCGCTAAAATCAATAAAGTCGGTTGCATTTTTTTGATATTATTTTATAATTTTCAATGGTTTACCTGAAAATATCGGCGTTAAATATAATCATTAAACCTATTTTCACGCTTTCTTTTTGTGGACAACACATATTTTAATGATTAATCTAAACGGAACAATGAAAAGACTACTTGTGCTGGGAGCCTGTGCCATGCAGCTTTCTATGACCGCTCATGCGCAACAGAAAACCAATCCGGACGACATCAAAGACAAAATGCAGTGGTTTGCCGACGCCAAACTGGGCATCTTCATCCACTGGGGCATTTATTCGGTAAAAGGAATTGATGAATCCTGGTCATTCCACAACAAAAAAATCTCCTACCCCGATTACATGCAGCAGCTCAAAGGCTTCACTGCCAGTAATTACAACCCGCAGGAATGGGCCGACCTTATCAGGGAATCCGGCGCCCGCTACGCGGTCGTCACCACCAAACACCATGATGGCGTGGCTTTGTGGGACAGCAAATACAGTAAGCTCGATGTTGTCAACAGCACCCCTGCCAAAAGGGACGTACTGACTCCACTCTACACCGCTTTGCGGCGCGACAGTATCAAATGTGGTGCCTATTTTTCGTTGATCGATTGGAGTTATGCCGATTATCCACAATTCCTGAAAGACAGCAACCGCTATGATATCAAGACACAACCCGCACGCTGGCAGCGTTTCCTGAAATACTACGAAGGCCAGATGGAAGAAGTGATGACCAAATTCAACCCCGATCTCTGGTGGTTTGATGGCGACTGGGAACACTCCGCAGAAGAATGGGAAGCCGGCAAAATGCGTAAAATGCTCACCACCCATAACCCCAACACCATCATCAACGGGCGTTTACAAGGCTATGGCGATTATGACACACCGGAACAGAACTTCCCCGTTACCCGCCCACACTACCACTGGTGGGAACTGTGCATGACCATCAACAACAACTGGGGATGGCAGCCACAAGACACCAACTGGAAAACACCGTTCGAAATCATCACCATCTTCGTGGACGCAGTGGCCAACGGCGGTAACCTCCTCCTCGATATCGGACCTAAAGCAGATGGCACCATCCCGGCAGAAGAAGTAAACATCCTGAAAGAACTGGGAGCCTGGAACAAAAAGAACGGTGAAGCCGTTTTTAACACCATCGCCGGACTGCCACTGGGCCACTTCTACGGCCCTACCACCCTCTCCAAAGACTCCAGCACCCTGTACCTCTTCCTGCCCGGCAAAACCAGCGGACAAGTGATGATCAAAGGCCTGAGCAACAAAATAGAAGAGATCAGCGTAGTAGGCAATGGCGCCAAACTGGATCATAAAGTAGTCGGCAAAATCTCCTGGAGCCCCGTGCCCGGCCTCGTTTACATCGATGTGCCCGAAAACGTGCAGGATAAATATGTCACTGTACTGAAAGTGAAACTGGATAAACCAGTTAAGCTGTACCGCGGCAAAGGCGGATTTCTGACGAATGAATAATCATTATTTTTGTCCCCAGGGCTGAAGCCCTGGGCTACGTTTTGTTTCAGGCTTTCCGGGAATACAGGTTCCAGAACTTAGGGTTTTACTTTCTAATGTAATATAGAAAGGCTTAAAGTCGTTAGTGACAGACATGGGCTATAACAGCTGAAGCGCAGGGGCTCTGCTTTCTGAAATATCAAGTCATCAACGATGGCATTCATCCACTGATGAGCATGAAAGGCTTAAAGCCATTAATTTTAGACATACTCTGTAAAACAGACCTAAAACACAACGTAGCCCAGGGCTTCAGCCCTGGGAATTTTGGCAGATGAACACCGGAAATATCACGTTAGACACGCTTGCCCCTTCCTGGCTGCCGGAGCAGCTGGAAGCGTCCATACTGCGGCTGGACAAGCTGGACCCGGACATCTCCGGCAATAAATGGTTTAAGCTGAAGTACAACCTGGAAGCTGCGCGTAGCGAGGGCAGGCAGCACATCCTTACTTTTGGCGGGGCTTATTCCAATCATATCGCCGCCACGGCCGCAGCGTGCCGGGAGGCAGGATTTCGCTGCACCGGTATCATCCGGGGCGAACGACCTCCGGTATTGAGCCATACGCTGCAAACGGCGCAGGACATGGGCATGCAGCTGGAGTTTATCAGTCGCGAAGCTTACCGCGACAGTCGCCTGTCTTTTGAAAACCGTCCGGACACCTACATTATTCCGGAAGGCGGGCACAACGCCGCAGGCGCCCGTGGCTGTGAAGAGATACTCTCGCTCTTTCCTACAGCCCGTTTCACGCATATCCTTTGTGCCGTGGGGACAGGCACTACGCTTGCCGGCCTTATCAACAGCGCTGCAGCCACACAGACCGTTACCGGTATTTCAGTATTGAAAGGCGCCAGATATCTTGAAGCTGAGGTCAAAGCGCTGCTACGCCCCGGTCAAACCAGCCACTGGCAATTGTTACACGACTTTCACGGAGGCGGTTATGCGAAGGTAAAACCTGCACTTATAGATTTTATCAATACTTTTTTTGCAGAAACCGGTATTCCGACAGATATCATTTACACCGGAAAACTTGTCAAGGCTTTCCGTGAATTAATCCATCAGCGCTACTTTGCTGATAATAGCAAAGTATTATTAATACATACCGGCGGACTGCAAGGCAATCTTTCCCTCCCTCCGGGCGTTCTTTCCCTGTAAAAACTGTTCATTATATTTGAATGGTAGTGTATTTTTGCCAACTTTAAGAGCTCACGGATTTTTTTGTATGAAGCAGGTCGCGCGTTTAACATTCGCCATAGGATTTTTTTTATCGATAGCACTCGCAGGTAAGGGCCAGGAAATGCTGCCCCCGGTATTACCTGATTTTTCGGCCACCATTAAAACCGGTAAAATTCAGTTGGACTGGATATCCGGGTTCATGGAGGTAAAAGAGATCGGCATTCAACGTTCACTGGACAGCGTGCTGAACTTTAATACCATCGGCTACGCCAGCTATCCTACGCAAACACGGAATGTGTACCTGGACAACAAACCGTTGCCCGGCAATAACTATTACCGTCTTTTCATCCTGTTCAACAACGGGCGGTTCATCTATAGTAAAACCCTGCTGGCCCTGCCCGACAGCACCATCAGGTCTGATATGAAACTGCAGTACGCAGACATCAAGGATGCTGCCCGCAATCCCAACAAGCCAGATGAGAACAAGGAGCCCAAAGTGGTATGGCACCCCTCCAACTATATTTACACCACCGCTGATGGCAACGTCAACATCAAACTGAATGACGCGCCGCAGAAAAGATATTCCGTCAAATTCTTTGAGCCTAATGGCACCTTCCTGTTTGAGATAGAACAGGTGAAAGGGCCTTCCCTCATTCTGGAAAAAGCCATTTTCATGCATGCCGGCTGGTTCAATTTTGAACTGTTTGAAGATGGCCGCCTGAAAGAGAAATGGAACTTTTTTATTCCATTGAACTACCGCATGTAATTTGACTATTTAACTATTTGATTATTTTGTTAATGAAAAAGCCTCGGAGATGATACATCTCCGAGGCTTTTTCATTACAAAACAGTTAAATATCGAAATAGCCAAATGACTAAATGATGGCGGCGCCAAATACTTCAGCAAAATGTTTTTTCAGCTTCGCCTTCACTTCCTCTTCCGGCACCTGGCGGCCCAATTCCTTGTCCAGTGAAGCCACTTGTTTATCTGCGATACCGCATGCAATGATGTTATCGAAGTAATGCATATGTGTATTCACATTGAGGGCAAAGCCGTGCATGGTGACCCAGCGGCTGCAGCGTACGCCCATGGCACAGATTTTACGGGCTTTGGCTTTATCGTGCGGATCGAGCCATACACCTGTTTCTCCAGGTGACCGGTCGCCGGTGACACCATATTCCGCCAACGTGCGGATCACTACCTCTTCAAGGTAACGCAGGTATTTGCCGATATCCGTGAAAAAATTTTCGAGGTCGATGATGGGATACCCCACTATCTGGCCGGGACCGTGGAAGGTAATGTCGCCACCGCGGTTGGTCGGCACGAAGCCTATCCCCTGTTGCTGCAACTCTTCCTGGCTCAGCAGCAGATTTTCCATGTGCCCGCTTTTACCCAGCGTATATACCGGGGGATGTTCACAGAAAAGAAGGTAGTTGGTGGTTGGTTTCGGCCACTGGTCGGGTGTTTGGGCCTTCAGTTGCACATTTTCCTTCAATAGCTGCTCCTGGTAGTCCCAGGCTTCCTGATAATCTATTTTGCCAAGGTCCCTGACGATAATTTCCTGCTTTTCCATACTGAAAAGTGCTTACACTCCTATGCTTTTTCCGGACTGAATGGTCCACGTTTTAAAGAGAAAAATCTCACCCTGCAAAGATATAAAACAAAGTGCTAAGGCGTATCAATACGGCAGATGATGCCAGGCATTACAGGATGCTCTTCATTGGCCATCCGGAGGCCTGGTGAAGGCCCCAGGCTCCCCCCGACCTGCCGCAGATGTCATTTTTCTGTAATGTCCGGCCGGGGACAGGCCTCCCCGGCTTATTTGCCGGAAGGCTGTTATCACCAGCCCTGTTGAGGACCTGTAATATATCCGCTCTTTTTGCGTGCTTAATAAAATACACAAGCGCTGTGCCTCAGTGAGCACTACCCGCATTTTATTTACCTTTGCCAAAATTTACTGTAATGGCTGAAGAATTGCTGGAACTGGAAGACGAGCTGGAAAACGGGGAGGGCAGTGAGGAACTGTATGAGAAGATCAACATGGTGGTGGACAAGGGCCAGGAGCCGGTCCGTATCGACAAGTTCCTGACCGCCCGTATTGAAGGCATTACCCGCAACAAGGTCCAGAACGCACTCGACACGGAGATGGTGTTGGTAAACGACAAGCCCGTTAAAGCCAACTACAAGATCAGGCCGCTGGACAGGATCATTGTATTCTCCAACAAAAACCCCGAAAGCACGGAAGTGCTGCCGGAAGAATTACCGCTCAATATCGTTTATGAAGACGATGATGTGTTGATCATCGACAAACCCGCCGGCATGGTGGTACACCCCGGTTGCGGCAATTATACCGGCACGCTGGTCAACGGCCTTTCCTGGTACCTTGGCGATAAAACACAGGCCACCACTCCTGAAATCCCACGTTTCGGGCTGGTGCACCGCATCGATAAAAACACTTCCGGCCTGCTGGTAGTGGCCAAGTCTGAAAAAGCCATGACCGACCTGGCCAAACAGTTTTTTGACCACACCGTTCACCGTCGTTATATAGCCCTGGTATGGGGTGATTTTGAAGAAGACGAAGGCACTGTAGTGGCCCACGTTGGCCGTCACCAGCGCCTGCGCAAGATCATGGACGCCTATCCCGACGGGGAATACGGCAAAGAAGCCATTACGCACTACCGTGTACTGGAACGTTATAACTATGTCACCATGGTAGAGTGCCGCCTTGAAACAGGCCGTACCCACCAGATACGCGTGCATATGCAACATATCGGGCACTCCCTTTTTAATGATGACACCTACGGCGGAAACCGCATCCTGAAAGGGACTATTTTCGCCAAATACAAACAGTTTGTGGAAAACTGCTTTGAGATCATCCCCCGGCATGCGCTCCACGCACAGCAACTGGGCTTTATCCATCCCCGCACCCGCAAACAGATGTACTTTGAAAGCCCGCTGCCAGAGGACTTTACACAGGTGCTGGAGAAATGGCGCCGGTATACTACCGCCAGGCCATTACAGGAAGAAGAAGGCAAACAACAAAAATGGGAAGATTAAAATAATAAAAGCCTCCGCAGACAATGATCTCCGGAGGCTTGTTATTTCACGGCAAATTATTATTATTAATTTATATATTTCGATTATCTTAGCGGCCATTACCATGTCAACAACATGAGAAGCCGCCAAATACGTCGTCCCTTTCGCATTCTGTTTCTGCTGCTGGCCCTGCTGCCGGTTGCCCTAAAAGCCAGAGCCGTCAATCCTTTCACGGCATCGTCCACCTGTGTGCAGGACAGTGTCTTTTTCGTGATCAAACAACCGGCGGGCATCGACTCCGTGAAATGGTATTTCGGCGATCCCCCTTCGGCCCAAAAAGACACATCGAACAAGATAAAAGGCGCTTTTCACGTATACCAGCAAACAGGCACCTACACCGTTACCCTGGTTGCCTGGCGCAATGGCGTACAGGACATCACCACACAACCTGTTACGATCGTCACCCCTGTGATCTATGACTTAGGTCCCCAGGACGTCACGCTTTGTCAGGGTGGCACCATGACCCTTAGCGCGCCCACTATACCCGGCGCTGCTTACCTGTGGCAGGACAGTTCCACCGCCCCTACCATCCTCGTAGATACATCGGCGACCTATAAAGTGAAGATCAACGGCTGCCTGATACCGGATTCTGTCAACGTGTTTTATACCCCCATACCCAAGGTAGACCTTGGCCCAGACCTGGTATTGTGTTCCGGCGAACAGCTGCAGCTCGACGCCACTGCACAGAACTGCACCTACCTCTGGAGCACTGGTAATACCACACCAGTACAGGACGTACGGACTTCCGGCACCTACAAAGTGCGTGTATTCCCGAAAGGATGTGCCGAGATAGATGATGAGATCACCATTACGTTTACCGGTCCGCCCTACCCATTCAGCCTTGGGCCGGACACGTTGCTATGCCCGGGCGAATCCATTACCCTGGCGCCTTCCGTTCCGGAAGCTACCGCCTGGAAATGGAGCAATGGCGCTACTACGCCGTCTATCACGGTCAACTATGAAGCAAATATCTGGGCGCTGGTGGAGATCAATCATATCTGTAATGTGGTAGACACCATTTTTGTGAACTTCAACCGGTTGCGTAAACTCAACCTGGGTAACGATACCACCATTTGCACCGGTAATTTCCTGGTACTGACAGCCGATTTTGGCAATGGTTTATACCGTTGGCAGGACGGTTCCGATCAGGCCACGTATTATGTCACCAAACCCGGCAACTACTTTGTGCATGCACAAATAGGGCGGTGTGAATCATCGGATACCATACACGTGTCTTTTAACGATACATTGCGCGTGAACCTTGGGCCGGACACGCTGCTGTGCCGTGACGAAGTATACCAGATCCCTGTGGTGGGCGCGGGCGGCGCGCCTTTCAAATGGCAGGACAGCACCAGCATACCGCAATACATTGTGCGGCAGCCGGGCATTTATTCGCTGCTTGCCTGGAATGCCTGCGGCAAGAGCGTGGATTCTGTAAAAGTGGATTATCACGATTGTGAGTGCACCGTACATTTCCCGAATGCGTTCACACCCAATGGTGACGGGCGCAATGACTACTTTCGGCCACGGTACCGGTGCCCTATAGAACAATATACCCTGAGCATCTACAACCGGTGGGGTGAGCGGGTGTTTTACACCAATGACCCGCAGATAGGCTGGACCGGCCGCGTGAAAGGCCTCCAGGCAGATCTGGGCACCTATGTATGGATTGTGGACTATCGCGAGGTGTATACCCGTATTCCGGTGCATAAGACCGGTACGGTGACGGTTTTATACTAATTACTCCCCAGCTTTAAAATCATAGAATTTAGCCACAAAAGCGGCTGTTTCCCGCTTTTTGAACGCCACGTCCCAGGTGCCGTTGTAGGTCACCAGCGCGGGTATCAGCAGGCCAAACTGTTTGGTCATCTGTACGTTCATCTTCACGTTGAAGTCGAACAGCATGGTTTTATAGGACAGGGCGTATTTACGGCCTACTATTTCAAAGTTTTCCTTATTGAACCAGGTGATGAGCTCATCTATCACCACATCGCCACGGTCTATCCGGCTGAGGTCCGGCTTCGCTTTGGCGGTAAACACGTAACAGGGTGTTCCGTCCACATAGTTTTCCGCGCTGATGGAGAAGTCGTAGAACCGCATTACATCACGGTCGAAGATGGCCACTTTGGGGCCTACGATAGGCACGCCCTTTACGGGTTTGCCGGGATTGAAGATAAGCTGTTTAAGCTGTGCTTTATGCCGGGCCATGGCGCCGCCTGCGTTTTCGGGCGTTTCGCCGTTGCCGTCCACGCATACGGTACCCTGAGTAAAGAAGAGGTTACCATAGAGTTCAGCTGTATAGTAGTTGTAATTGCCTTTGCGGGTGTAGAAGTCGCCGGTGACCTGCTGGTCGAGCACCTCCATGTTACGGCAGCGGCCTTTTACGTGCTGGGCGGTTTTGCTTTTGAGAGAAGCCTGCACCTGTCCTTTTTTATCGAGGATGCGGATATCATTATCTGCACGAAAGCCTACGATATGCAGGTTTTTGAAGGCGCGGTAGAAGGTGGTGTCTTCTTCCACCCTTTTAATGAAACTATTAACGTCGAAGCCTATACGTTTAGCTTCCACGATCACTTCGTCAAGGTTAACGGTCATTCCCTTGTAGCGGGCGGTGTCCTGGGCGGCCAGGTGTGTCAGTTGCAGGCAGCACGCAACAACGGTTGCGGCTATACTTTTCCAAAAATGAGACATGCCTGCAATTTAGGAAAAAGCTGTAAGCTTTCTGGTGTTAGGAATTCGTTAAAAAAGCAGCGGAGACAACAGGGATGCCGATGGCCCTGCTATCTCCGCTGTAGTCAGTGGTGTAAACGGGCCGGCAGCCGCTGCTGCCGGCGGTTTATGTTATCAGCCCGGGATTTTTCCGGCCACGTACATTTGCTCCATGGTTGGAGAAACGGCGCCACCTTTCTTTTCCAGGGTTACGGCAAACATTTGTGCTTTGCCGGTGATCTTCATTTTCTGCAGGAGGCTTGCGGTATCGCCCATTTCAAACACGCCCATATCCACCGGTTTGCCATCCACGATGGCCCACAGCTGGTATTGTTTGTCTGCGGCCGGTTCTGGCAGGTTGTTGACTTTCAGGTATACCTGTTTGTTATCCTGGTTCCAGAACACCGTCGCTACGGCTGTCGGGAAGGCAGGCGTACCAGGCATGGCCACTTTCATGACTTTCGGGTTTTCCATGATTTCCATGGATTCAGTGAGTTTTTCCAGTCTGGTCTTGTACTCATTGGTTTTGGAGATGATGGAGTTTTGCGACAGGAGCAGCGACTGGTATTTGTCTTTGTACTCCCGGAATTCCTTCCATCGGTTGAAATAAAAAAAGTTGAGGATGACGCTGCCAATAAGCAGTACGGCGGCTGCGGCAGCGATCCATTTCCAGGAAACACCTTTGGTTTCCGGAACGGACAGGACGTTGGTTTGTTCCATGGGCGAGGTTTTAGTGAGTTGTGGTATAGCAGCATTGGTTGTTGCTGTATCCGGTGTAAGGGAATCTGTATGAATGAGGTTTAAGAGGCGTGTTTTGATGCTTTCAGGCGGGGATACGGACTGGAGCTTCACATATTCTTCCATGTTCCGCTGGCAGGTAGCTGCCGCAGCGGCCACTTCGGGGTATTGATGCATGGCAGCCTCCAGCTCCCGGCTTTCCTTTTCGGAAGTCAGGCCGGCAGTATACAATTCTATCAGTCCGGACGATATGATGAATTGGGCGTCCACGCAAAATGTTTATTTGTTCAAAATGTTCCTTAGCTGGATGATGGCATTACGTAGTCTGGTTTTCACCGTACCTAAAGGAATATCGAGTGCCCTGGAAATTTCCTCCTGGGTACAGCCTTTGTAGTAAGCCAGATCGATAAGGGTACGTTGTTCTTTGGTCAGTTTGTCCAGGACTTTGGAGAAACCGAGATGGTCGATGGACTGGTACACGGTTAACGGGCCACCGTTTAGATGTACGTCATCCGTGATGTTTTGGATTTTCTGTTCCAGTTTATATGCTTTGGAGCGAAGCACATCAATGGCCGTGTTGCGGGCGATATTCAGCATCCAGGTAAACAGGCGCCCTTTGTCTTCATTGTACTGGTCCCCATACCGCCATATCTTCAGGAATACGTCCTGCAGTACGTCTATAGCCTGGGTATGGTCATTCAGTACCTTTACGACCACGCCATAGAGAGCAGGCGAATAGTGATCATAGAGGAAACTGAATATTTTCTGGTCACGGGCATGAAGGCCCTGTACCAGTTCTGCTTCTGTGTATGTTACGTGATAATCCAAGACAGACCGCCAGGTTTGGTTGATCGGTGTATTTGGTTGAATTCATTCCATGACATCATAGGTAGCGCCATCTGCGACTTAAAAATCAATATAGACTACCTTGCTAATCCGTGTAAACTGTGCCGAGCGTGTAAACTAATGGTTTTCCGAGGTATTTATTATCAGCAATTTACGGATTAATCAATTACAACCCGTAGTTATTGCTGACTATTTCCGGATTTTGGCAGACAGCTGTAGCTGTTCCATGGTTGGCTGCGTGCTGCCGCCCTCATTCTCGAGTGTGATGGCAAAGCCTTCTGCGGCTTCCGCCGGTTTCATTTGCTGGATTTTTTGTGCCTCCTGTGCGCCGCCCTGGAATACGCCGGCATCCACGAGTTTTTTATTACGGATGGCCCACAATTGATATTGTTTGCCCGCCGGCGGCATGGGCAACGCCTGTGCAATCAGGAAAACGGCCCTGGAAACGGGGTTCCAGCAAACCGTCACAACCTGTCCGGCAGTAGGGCCAAAGCCTTCCAGCTTGATCCATTTGAAAGCCGGGTCTTTGAGCATGTCCAGCTCTTTCTGCAATTCCTGATGAGCAGTAAGCGACTGGCTTTCCTTTTGGGCGTCCAGCTTTTCTTTGGCTGCTACCAGCGACTGATAGCGGCTTTTATAATCTGTAGAGCGACTGAAGAAAAAGAAGTTGAGCACAACGCTTCCCAGGAACAGGAGGATAATAGCCGCTGCTATGTATTTCCAGACTTTTTCAGCAGAAGATTTATGTCCGTTGATACGTTTGACCGGTGTTTCGCGGGAAGTAGCGGCAGGGGCCGGCGCACGCAGGTCTTCCGGCAGGCGGGCATTGCCTTCCGGCGTTTCCTCGTCCCGGATGATATCCAGCAAACGGTCTTTGATGCCTGCCGGCGGTGCCATGGCATATAGCTGTACAAACCGTTCCCTGTCCAGTTGCAATTCCTGGACAGCGGCTTTTACCTGAGGGTATTGTGCGACGATCGTTTCCACCTCGTTTTGTTCTGCATCGGGTAGCAGCCCAAACACATAACTCTCCAGGATACCGGACGATATGTAACGTTGTACATCCACTTTGTACTATAATTGTTTTAATAGGATTCTCAACTGCATAATCGCATTGCGCATTCTGGTCTTCACGGTCCCCAGCGGTATATCCAGGGTTTTGGCAATTTCTTCCTGTGTGCAGCCTTTAAAATAAGCCAGATCAATAATAATACGCTGATCTTTGGGAAGGCCTTCTATCACCTTTGTTAATCCAAGATGATCAACAGACAGGTGTACGGCCAGTTGTGGCTCGTACATCAGATTAGCGCTGGTTACGTCCTGTACTTTTTGATCAAGTTTGTGAGCTTTTGACCTTAAACTGTCGATTGCGGTATTCCTGGCAATGTTGAGCATCCAGGTAAACAGGCGGCCTTTGGAGGGATCGTATCGGTCTATGTTCTTCCAGATCTTAATGAACACTTCCTGGAGCACATCTCCTGCGGAAGCATCATCCGTAACTATTTTGAGTGCCACCCCATACAACGCGGGGGAATAATGGTCATATAAATAACTGAATAACTTTTCATCCCTGGCTTGCAGTCCCTGAATGAGCTCTATTTCAGTATATGATAAGGTAGTTCCCAAAATGGATACGGATGGTTGTCTTTATAATACCAAAATAACGGGTTTTCTTTACATTACAAAATTATTTCCTATTTAGGAAAGGTCATTTTGTAGTCTACCCTTATCTTTCCTTTGGTGATATCATCCAGTTTGCTTTTCAACATCCTGCGTTTCAGCGGCTTGAGATGATCGATGAACAGCTTGCCGTCGATGTGGTCATATTCATGCAGAATGACGCGCGCCGTAACACCGCTGAAGGTTTTTTGCTGAGGTTCAAAATTTTCATTCACATAGGAAAGGGTCACGGTCTCGTCGCGGTATACGTCTTCCCGTACTTTAGGAATGCTCAGGCAACCTTCGTTGTAAGCCCACTCCTTGCCACCGGTTTCCACGATGTGCGCATTGATAAATACTTCCTTCACACCTTCATCTCCCGGATAATCGTTTTTTTCATCGTCTTCCAGGTTATCGATGATCTGTTTGCTGTCTACCACAAACAGACGGATGGATTTGTTTACCTGAGGGGCCGCAATGCCTACTCCGTTGGAGCCGTACATTGTTTCCCACATATTGGCAATAAGTTCCTTCAACTGGGGATAATCGGGCGTAATATCTTCTGCTACTTTTCTCAGTACCGGATGCCCGTATGCAACAATTGGCAATATCATGATCTTGTGCTGTTTTTAATTGATCTGCAAAGGTACGACATTTGGTTATTTTGGTATTTTGATATTTGGCTATTTTAAAGGGTTTCCGCTATTAAATATCTAAATATTAAAATAAAAAATAAATAAATATCTAAGTGCTTAAATTTTATTTTGCAGGTATTCCTGTAAAATGATGGTGGCACTGATTTCGTCCACCAGGCCTTTATTCTGACGGTCCTTTTTCTTCAGGCCGCTGTCAATCATGCTCTGGAAGGCGATTTTAGAAGTAAAACGTTCGTCTACCTTCTTTACCGGCACCTGCGGGAAGTTCTTCCGTAGGATACGGACACACTCTTCCACCAGCGGCGTGGCATGCGTGGCATTCCCATCCAGGTTCTTAGGCTCACCGATGATGATCGCCTCCACTTCTTCCGCCGCGAAATATTTTTTCAGATAAGGAATCAGTTCATGGGTGGGAATGGTGGTAAGTCCACTGGCAATCAGCTGCAACGGGTCGGTCACGGCCAGTCCGGTCCTTTTTTTCCCATAATCAATAGCCATTACACGCGCCATATCATTATCATTTACGGATTTTTTGATTTAGGGATTTCTTGATTTGAGTTTGTTGTGTTGAAATTTGTTGATCCGCCCGGATTTGTGATTGGTTTATCTCCCCCAATCACAAAATTCGTCAATCAAAAAATACCTACATGAGCAGCATGTCTGCGATGACAAAAACGGCAAACACCACGCTGGCGATACCGTTGGTGGTCATAAACATCACGTTCACCCGGCTCAGGTCATTGGGCTTTACCAGCAGGTGCTGGGATATCAGCATGACAATGAACACGGCCGCGCCTATCCAGAACAGCCAGTGATAGTGGCCATATATACCGATGGTGATCACCAGTGCGGCAGCTATCACATGCAGCAGCTCGGAGAAACGCAGGGCACCGGAAAGGCCCAGCCAGGCGGGGATAGAATTCAGCTGTTGGGATTTGTCAAAATCCTCATCCTGTAAGGAATAAATAATATCGAAGCCCGATACCCAGCACAGCACCAGTACAGACACCAACACCGGCAGCAGGGCAAACTCGCCGGTCACGGCCAGGTACGCTCCTATAGGCGCCAGCGACAGGCCCACGCCCAATACCATGTGGCACAGGGCCGTAAAACGTTTGGTATAGCTATATCCCAGTACTACCATCAGCGCAATGGGCGACAGGAAAAAACAAATGCGGTTGATAAACCAGGTCGTCAGCACGAACAACATCACGTTGATCAGGATGAAGAACATGGCATTTTGCGGAGAAATAACACCTGCCGGGATCTCCCTTTTGGCCGTCCGCGGGTTCAGTTTGTCAATGTCCATGTCCAGCCAGCGGTTAAACGCCATGGCGGCGCTGCGGGCAAATACCATGCACAACACCACCAGCCCGAAGGTGGCCCAGCTGAAACTGCCCCCTCCTTTTGTAGTGGCCATAAAATAACCTGTCAGTGCAAACGGCATCGCAAAGATGGTATGACTGAACTTTACCAGCGACAGATACTTGTTAATAGTAGTAATCATATGTAAGCAGTTGAGCTAACAGCTCTTAAATATAATCTTATTGATACTGTATCAATGGCCGGCGGCGGCCTTCAGTTTTACAAAGATATCCCAAACTACAATACCGGTGCTGACAGAAATATTCAGGGAGTGTTTCATGCCTGACTGGGGTATTTCGATGCAGCCGTCCGCCACTTTCATCACCTCACCATCTACCCCGCTCACCTCATTGCCGAACACAAGTGCCACCGGCTGATCTGCGGGAGGGGTAAAAGCATCGAGCATCACGCTGCCGGCGGCCTGTTCAATGGTAAAAACAAGGTAGCCGGCATTTTTTAATGCCTGCACCGCTTCCATTGTAGTTGGGAAATATTGCCAGTCCACGGTCTCGGTGGCGCCAAGCGCCGTTTTGTTGATATCCCGGTGGGGAGGCACGGGCGTATAGCCGCACAGCACGATGCCCTGTAACAGGAAAGCATCAGCGGTACGGAACACTGACCCCACGTTATGCATACTCCGTACATTGTCCAATACCAGTACCACGGGTGTTTTATCTGCCGCCTTGAACTCGTCCACCGTTTTACGGCCCAGTTCATCCATGCTAAGTTTTCTCATGATCTGCAAAGATAACCGGATCGGATGAGTTTTATATATTTGCGCCATGGCAAAAAGTAAATCAGAAGAAACGCCACTGATGCTACAGCATAAGGCTATCAAAGACAAATACCCGGATGCAGTACTTTTATTCCGCGTGGGCGACTTTTACGAGACCTTCAATGAAGACGCCGTGATCGCTTCCCGGGTACTGGGCATTGTGTTAACCAAAAGAGCCAATGGATCTGCTTCTTACGTTGACCTGGCAGGTTTTCCCCATCACTCGCTGGACACCTACCTGCACAAGCTGGTAAAAGCCGGGCACCGTGTGGCCGTCTGCGATCAGCTGGAAGACCCTAAAACCGTTAAAGGCATTGTAAAGCGCGGGGTGACCGAAATGGTGACGCCCGGCGTGGCCGTTAATGACAAACTCCTGGAAAATGCCAGCAACAACTTCCTGGCAGCCGTTCATTTCGATAAAAACGTGACCGGCGTTTCCTTCCTTGATATATCTACCGGCGAATTCATCATCGCCGAAGGCAGCATTGAATATGTGGACAAGCTCCTGCAGAGCTTCCGTCCGGCAGAAGTAGTGTTTGCCCGCCAGCAACAGAAACATTTCAAAGCCACCTTTGGCGGCCGTTTTTATACTTATAACCTCGACGAGTGGATCTTTACCACCCAATATGCAGAAGACATCCTGCTGAAACACTTTGGGACCCACTCCCTCAAAGGGTTTGGCGTGGAAGGTATGAATGCCGCCATCATAGCGGCCGGCGCCACCATGCACTACCTGAAAGACACTGAACACCCGCATCTGCAACATATCACCCGCATGCAGCGTATCAGCCAGGAAGACTTTCTCTGGATGGACCGCTTCACCGTCCGTAACCTGGAGCTGCTGAACAGCAGCGTGGAAAACGGTCATACCCTGCTCAAAGTACTGGACAATACTTCCACGCCGATGGGCGCCCGCCTGCTTAAACGCTGGCTGGTATTCCCACTGCGCGACATCGCCCGGATCAACGAGCGCCTGGACACCGTTACCTTTTTCATTAAAGAAACAGAACTGGCCCAGAAACTGATACATCACCTGAAACTGACCGGCGACCTGGAGAGACTGGTGTCTAAAATCCCGCTGCGTAAAATCAACCCGCGGGAAGTGATGCAGCTGGCCCATTCCCTCGAACAGGTGCAGGCCGTACAAAACCTGCTGTTCAAAAGCGAAAACGACTACCTGTTACGCCTCAACGAAAAACTGGACATCTGTGCTCCCATTCTCAACAAAATACTGAACGAAGTAATGGAAAACCCGCCGGTGTTGGTCAACAAGGGCGGTGTAATCCGCGATGGCGTCAACGCGGAACTGGACGAGCTGCGTGCCATCGCCACCAAAGGCAAGGACTATCTCCTGCAGATTCAACAGAAAGAGTCGGAAGCCACCGGCATCCCGTCCCTGAAGATAGCCTTTAACAATGTTTTCGGCTATTACCTGGAAGTGACCAACACTCATAAGAACAAAGTCCCTGATACCTGGATACGTAAACAAACGCTGGCCAACGCTGAGCGTTACATTACCCCGGAACTGAAAGAATACGAAGATAAGATCGTAGGCGCCGAAGACAAGATACTGGCACTGGAAACGCGGCTGTTCGACGAACTGCTCGCCGCCCTGCAGCCCTTTATTGAGCCGGTGCAGCAGGACGCACAGGTGTTTGCACAGCTCGACTGCCTGCTTTGTTTTGCCCATAACGCCCTGCAATACAAGTACCGCCGGCCGGTAATCACTGACGGTTATCAGCTCGATATCCGGGAAGGCCGCCATCCGGTGATAGAAAAAGGATTGCCCGCAGGTGAAAGTTATGTGGCCAATGACATCCAGCTCAACAAAGACGATCAGCAGATCATTATCCTGACCGGTCCCAACATGAGCGGTAAATCCGCCCTGCTGCGGCAAACCGCCCTGATCACACTGATGGCGCACATGGGCAGCTTCGTGCCCGCTACCAGCGCCGAGATCGGGCTCACAGACAAAATATTCACGCGTGTAGGTGCTTCCGATAACCTGAGCGGCGGTGAATCCACCTTCATGGTAGAAATGAACGAAACCGCCAGTATCATCAACACCATCACGCCCCGCAGCCTGGTGATACTCGATGAAATTGGCCGTGGCACCAGCACCTATGACGGTATCTCCATCGCCTGGAGCATTGTGGAGTACCTGCATGACATGACAGAACATCGACCCAAAACATTGTTTGCCACGCACTATCACGAATTGAACGAGCTGGAAAACAAACATGCGCGGGTAAAAAACTTTCATATCACCAATATGGAGTCCGGCAATAAAATCATCTTCCTGCGCAAACTTGCGCCGGGAGGCAGCCGGCATAGCTTCGGTATACATGTGGCCCGTATGGCCGGCATGCCACCCGAACTGATTAACCGGGCCAATGAAGTACTGGCCAACCTGGAAGAAAAACATATCGACACTTCCTTACAGAAAAACATCAAAAACATTGCGACGCCTACCCAAAAGCTGCAACTCAATATTTTTGATGCGCACAGCGATACATTCCAGCAGATCAGGGAGAAACTGGGAACGGTGGACATCAACAGGCTTACACCGGTGGAAGCACTGCTGAAGCTGAGCGAGATTAAAGAGATGATCAATTAAAAACAGATGCTGGACTGTGGACACAGCCAGCCACATTTATAATCTGATAAGTGATAGTAGCAGCAGCCGGCTACCACCCCGGTGCTGCTATATCTGGTCCTATGCTTGCCAAATTAGGGTTAACGTTACCATGCCGGTCTTTCACCGGACGGTAACCATATAGCGAGTTTCGTTATTTTAATATGATATAATAAATGGTGATTTGCAGTAATGAACATTATTGCCCGGATGCCTTCCGGAAAAAGGATTCAACATTGATCACGAACAATTAATAGCCCAACAACTTAATAAAGATATAATTCACTGACTCTTAAGGGAGTGGTTAAAAACTTCCCAATTACCAAATTTACGGTTTAATAAGAGCCGTATTTGTAGTAGTTCTTCAAAGTCGTAGTCATAATATTGCCAGGCTGTAGAAGTATTACTACAAAAAATGAAAAAGGCGGCTACCCCATATGGGACAGCCGCCTTTCATTTACAGGCAAAGTTGCCGTATATACGTACTTGTTATAATCCTATTTTTTATCCCACCAAACGCGGCCGGTGAAATCGTTGTCGGCGTTGCCGTATTCACCGGTTTGCTGCATTTCGGTGATAGCATTTCTCCAGTTAGTCTGGTTAGCAATGGTTGGCTGTGGCAGGGCCCAGCGGCGAGGAATCACGACAGTCTGGCCGGCCACCTGCATTGGTTCAAACGGCAGGATACCGCCCTCTTTCGGGATACCTGTCCTTTTCCATGCGCCCCATGCTTCCCAGGGGGATTTGAACAGGTTCAGGAAGTTCTGGATATTGATTTTTTCCAGGAGGACATCGTTGGTACCGGTGAAGGCGATCGCATCGTTCGCTATGTATTTTGTTATCGCAGCAGCGTCCAGCGGTGCATAGTCGCGGATTTTAGCTTCGCGGGCCATGTCATCGTATGCTTTGATGGAAGCCTCTACACCGTTGGCATAGTAAGTGGCGGCAGTACCGGAGATAATGCCTCTTACTGCCAGTTCAGCCAGCATGAAACATTGCTCTGCATAGCTCAAAATTGGCTGCGTATAGCGGGCGCCGTTATTGTTGCCATTTTCGGCGTCCAGGTCAAACAGACGGCGTTGTACAGCAGACACGGTATCCACGGTGCGGGTGACTTCCTTGCCGTTGAAGGTCATCGTATAACGTTTTACGTTAAAGATCACAGAATCCGCTTTTACGCTTCTTCTGTCCGGGCTGGCAGGCAGACCGAAATAACGGCGTTCGTTATATTGCATGGAAGGGAAAACGCCACCTTTTACGAGACTGTCCACCAGTTCTTTGGTATAGCTGTTTTTCTCATAGAAGATGCCCAGGCGGGGATCGTTGTTATTGTACATGTAGTCCAGCATGTTTTTGCTGGCAGACAATGGGTTGTTGTCCATTGCCCAGTTACCGGCACGGGCAAAGCTTTGATCAGCGGAGATGAATTTCCATTCATCTGCATTGCTTTCGAAGAGACCATTTTTAACGGCCATTGCGTCTGTAATGATAGCTGTCGCTTTATCCGGTGTCCTTTTCAGCTGGCGCATGGCCAGTTTGATACGAAGTACGTTACCTGCTTTGGCCCATTTGGTGATGTCGCCTGAATAAAAGATTTCAGCGTTACCTGGAGAAGCCTGGCCGGAAAGGCCGCTCTGCAGGGTAGCAACCGCCGCTTTCAGTTCAGCATCCCAAATAGGGAACAGTTTCTCCTGCGTATCGTAGGTAGGTGTATAGTTTGCATCAGAGCGGGACTGGAATGCATTGGTATAAGGTATGCTACCGTTAGCATCGGAAGCTCTCCAGGCGCTGTACACCTTCAGGATTTTGGCGATGGCCAGTACGTTGCCATACTGTGCGCGTTCCGCCTCCGATTTTTTAGCCACTACTGCTTCCATTTCCACCAGGTTACGACCAATGCCTTTATAGAAGGCATTGTAGAAGTCGTTGGTGTTGGTTGGACTGAAAAGGCCGGTGGGAGAAGACCCGGGAGCTGCCACACCAAACTGCATCCACTTCATCTGATAGGTGTATGCATCATAGAACCAGTCAAAGTCACGGTCTACAATACCTTTTTCAGACTGGGTGATCAACATTTCCGGTGGTACGTCCTGGCTTACCTGCGGATTGGTGTTGAGATCTTCAAAGTTTTTGGTACAGGCGCTCAGCATCATACCAGCTACTGCTACGCCTAATCCCCATTTATTTACATTTTTCATGTTTGTCAATTGTTAAACGGTTATTAGAATCCTACCTGTACAGTCAGGCCCATGTTACGAACAAATGGAACAGCGCCGTACTCGGAGAAGGCAGAAGTTTTGTTGTTACGTACTGCTTCCGGGTTGATGTGGTCCGGCAGGTTGTTGAACAGGTAACCGAGGTTACGGCCCACCAGGGATACGCGCAGACTGTTCAGTCTCCAGCGTTGTACCATTTCGGTAGGCAGGGAGTAACCGAGGGATACTTCACGCAGCGCTACATAAGAAGCGTCGAATACGGAAGCTTCGCGGATACCGATGCCCCAGTCACCGATCATGCCATAGTATTGGAATGGTGTCAGCGGCGTTACATAACCTTTTTCATATGCCTGTTGGTAAGTCATACCATCGAGCACAACATTCTGTCCATCTTTGGAGATAGTGGTCCCTTTCTGGAACACCGCGTCCGGGATCATACCGTCGTTGCGTTTTACGCCTGAAGCATCTGTGAAGGTGATACCACCATGTTCGGTGTCACGACCCTGCATAGTGTTGGCAGTAGTACCGCGGCCGGTACCATACTGGTGGGAAGCAGAGAAGAAGTCACCACCGATACGTGCCTGGATCAATACACCGAGGCTCCAGTTTTTGTAAGTGAAGTTGTTCTGCAAGCCCAGGTTGAAGTCAGGCATAATGTTACCTACGACTGCGTTACCACGTACAAATTTGTAAGGGAAATCGCTGCCACCCAGCGTGATGATGGGTTTACCGTTGGCATCGCGGGTATAACCGTAGTCTGTTACCAGGTTACCGTAGCTACCGCCTACAGAAGCGATGGCTTTCACGCCCTGGTCTTCGTTCAGCTGCAGTTGATCTACACCCGGAGTAAGGCTGACGATTTTGTTTTTGTTGCGGCTACCATTCAGGGTTACGTCCCAGGTAAAGTTCTTGTTCTGGATAGGCGTACCGTTGATGGACAGCTCAATACCTCTGTTGACCATGCTACCGGCGTTGATATAACGGGAGGTAACACCGGATTCAATCGGCGTAGGCAGATTGATGATCTGGTTGGTGATGTTGGTGCGGTACCAGGCGAAGTCAAAGCCCAGACGGTTGTTGAAGAAGCGAACATTGGCACCGAGTTCCCAGCTTTTGGAGATGGAAGGTTTCAGGGCCATATTCGGCAGGATGTCTGAGTTGAAGATGTTTACCAGCGGCAGGTTTTTACCGGAGGAAGCACCCTGGAACAGGCCGGTGGTATAGTAGCCTGTGTTGATCTGATAAGGATCGAGGTCACCGCCCACCATCGCGTAAGAGGCACGCAGTTTACCATAGCTGATCCAGGAAGGCATTTCTTCTTTCAGTGTCTGGGTGAATTCCCATGCAGCACTTACGGAAGGATAGAAGTAAGAGTTGGTAGTACTTCCTTTGCTGCCTGCAGGATAAGTCAGTGCAGAAGACCAGTCGTTACGGCCGGTCACGTCCAGGAACAGTTCATTATTGTAAGCCAGGCTGGCTGCGAAGAACAGTGAGTTGATACGTTTGCGGAGCAGCGGATCATTTTTCACGACCGGCGCGTTTACGCTGTTGGTGATATCATACAGGAAAGGAATACGCAGACCACCGTCGGAGTAGTTGTTGTATTGTTTACCGATACCACTGTTCCATGTTTCAGCGCCCAGGTTCAGGTTACCATCGAATTTTTTGCCCAGTTTAGGGGTGATGATCGCCATACCGGTGAAGGTGTACTGGGATTTGTTCACACCTGCGATAGAATAGAAACCGTCAGAACCTTTGAAGAATGCGGCGGTACCTACTTCTTTACGTTCGTCAGTAGACTGCTCACTGCTGAAGTTGGCTTTACCAACGAATTTCAGCCAGTCGGTAGCTACCGTGGTGAGGGAGAAGTTACCAGTCACCAGGGATTCTTTACGGGTCCAGCTGTTATAAGCCTGCTGATAGAAATAGTCTGCGCCCGGGTTGGTACTCAGATTAGCACGGCCGCCGTTAGGTCCGAGGTAGTTTTCCGGTTTGCTCCAGATAGAAGGATCGTAGTTACGCGGGAACACATACACCCATTTACGGCCGATGTTGTAGCTGGTGTAGTCACCACCCTGACGGTCGGGGTTCAGTGTTTTGGAGGTAGCGTAAGTTACGCCTGCATCTGCGCTCAGCACTTTGGATATCTGGGAGGAGCCACGGAATGCGAAGGTATTTCTGCCGAAGCTGTTGTTCGGAGAAACACTGTTGTTGTCCAGGTGGGAGTAAGACAGGCGGAAAGTTCCTTTGTCGTTACCACCTTCCATGGCCACGTTGGTATTAAAGTATTTACCGGTCTGGTAAAGATCTTTAGCGTTGTTGGGTTTAGGAGTGAACGGTACGCTCATGCCGTTGGCCAGTTGTACCATTCTGCCGTCCATTTTAGGACCGAAGCTATAACCGCCGGCAGTGTTATCGTAAGAACCGTCAATACCCTGACCATAGCCGTTTTGCAGGTCAATAGCGCCGCGGTATACCTTTTCGATCTGAGCGGTCTGGCTAACAGTAACGCCTATGCCTTTTCTTGCATTACCTTTTTTGGTGGTAATGAGGATGGCGCCGTTGATGGCACGGGAACCGTAGAGGGCTGTTGCAGCAGCGCCTTTCAGTACGGTCACAGACTCATAATCGTCCGGGTTGAGGTTTTTCAGTACGTTACCGAAGTTTACGTCAGCAGCACTTTCATCGTTTTCGAAGATCACACCGTCCACAATGAAGATAGGCTGGTCTTTACCGTTCAGCGATTTAGCGCCGCGCAGCACGATACGCGGAGCAGCAGCAGGGCCGCCGGCAGCAGCGGAGATATCCAGGCCGGCCACTTTACCCTGTAATGCAGATACCGGGTTGATAGAGTTGGTTTTGGCAACATCTGCACCTTTCAATTCTGTTACCGCATAACCGAGTTTACGTTGTTCACGTTTCATACCCATTGCGGTAACCACAACTTCGTTCAGGTTTTTGTTGTCTTCTTTCAGAACAACGGTCAGGGAGGTTTGTCCGTTTACCGGCACTTCCTGGTTGATAAAACCGATGTAGGAGAGTATCAGCGTGGCGTCAGGGCCTACCTGTACTTTAAAGGTACCGTCAGCGCCAGACATGGCACCATTGGCAGTACCTTTCTCCTTTACCGTAACTCCCGGCAAAGGCGTTCCTTTTTCATCTTTTACGGTTCCCGTAACAGCTTTTTTATCCTGCGCCCATGCAGCAAAGCAACAGCATAAGAAAAGCAACGTGGTGAGAAGAAATGATCTTCGCATAGCTTCCTTTTGGTTTAAATTATAACAAGTGATCAGTCACATGATAATGCATGGCAAACCTCTTCACCAGCAAATGACTGCAGAAGGCAGTACAGTAGGCAGGTAAGACATAGTTTCCGTTTCCGTCGTTAAAATGGAATTACTCCATTGGCTATTTCATTGTTCACTGTTCCCGTATTGCTTACAGTAGTAAAACGTTTTAGCAATGTATCTTAAAAAAAAACCCGTTCTCCCGTACATCTCATTTTTCATTTCACAACAAGTTTTTATCAGCATAGATATTGGTTTCAAACTTAGGGATAATTATGAGAAGTGCAAAAAAGATTTAACAATTTTTTGATGTTTGGTTAACAACTCGTTAAAAGTATTAAAATAATATAGCTAACAAGGAAAATAATATCAGTCCGCTACCATATCAGCCCGGAACAAAGATGACAGTGGAAAATGTTTGATAACACAAAGCCCGTCCGACGAGTCAGACGGGCTTTTAATTTTTCACCGCCATTATTTATTGACAGCTTCTATAGTGAGCCTGGCGGCGGTTTCATCGAAAGGCTCCCGGTAACCGGCCAGAAATTTCCGTGCGGTCTCCTCTGCGACAGGATCACCGCTCAAAGCCTCCAGGAACTGCTTTTTTCGCATATTCACTTTCACCGGCACCCGGTCTTTCACCAGGTAATAGGTGTACGACTTTTTGTATTCATCGTAGTTTTTACCCGTTTGCACCATCCCTTTGTCCACAAAGTCCGCCGGATGAAACGTTACCTTGGCTTCTTTTACCAGCCTGTATTTGCCAGCTGCCAGCTGTTCTACGAACTTATTCACGCCTTCCACCTGCATAGCGACGAACGCATTTGCCTCCGTTCCCTTTTTAAAATGAAATGCCTGCACATTGTTGACGTCCGGCACATAGGCCTTGCCATCGCCACCTTTCACGATCACCATGTTTTTCTCCAGGTCAATATTGGCATCATATACCACCGAACGGGCCACCGGCCTGTTGTCCATCGAATCAATCCACAACCGGCCCCAGTCGGGATACAAATAAGGACTGCCAACCGTATTCTCTTTCGGGCTGAAACTAAACACGGAACTAAATTTAACGCCCATATTATTGGACACGGCATTCCGGAAACTAACGGTCTGGGAAAGTCCCAGGGAATCCTGCGCCTGTAGCGACAGGCAGGCTAATACAAGAATGGCTGAAAGCAAAATGTTCTTAGTCATGGCGTTTTTTATTACGGTGAAAATAATACGCGGTCAGGGCTTGTCCCACCATACAGGCGTCATAAACACGTCCGGGCCCTGGGCTGCGTTGGCCGCTTCCACATTGGCCCTGTTCACATCATAATCATTCCTTGGATAACGCAGCCGGCGGGGTATCTGGCCATTGGTCTCGTTGTTTTTATAATTCACCGGCTTCAGCACCGGGAAACCGCTGCGGCGCCAATTGGCATACGCTTCATACTCATTCAGGAAAGTAGTAATGTAATATTGTGTATTGATCGCTTCCAGTTGAGCCGCCAAAGGCCCTGCCAGTGCCGATGCCTGAGCGGTGGCATATGTGGATGCAGCGGCGTCGTCATACACAATGGAAGAAGAATACAGGGTCCACTGCCATATGCCCGACTTTACCCCTGTGGTAAAGAATGTCATCGGATCGCCGGCAATCCAGCCACGGGCGGCAGCTTCCGCCAGCATCAGCTGCACTTCCGAATAAGTAATGAAAATATCGGGGGAATTGGGCTGCGCTATGATCTGCTTGGGCTGTGAATAATGCGCCAGGTTGGCATCTCCGGTAGACCCGATGCCAAACACTGGGTCCGAGGTGTTATCAAATCCGCTGGGAAGCCCCTTCTGCAAGGCAGGATCATCAGACCCGCCGGGAGTGGAATCAGCCTTTGGCAGTTCGGAAATAATCCGTAAACGCGGGTCTGCCTTTGTTTTCAGCAGGTCCACAAAAAACTTCGACAGTTTGATGCTCTGGTTGTCTTTCCCTGTTTCCGCCCTGCTGCCTGGATATACCCCGATAACGTGACTGTTGGGATTATCATAGTCTCCGGACGCATGCTGGATATAAAAAGCATCCGTATTGGCAGTAAACACGCCACCAGCCAATGCTTTCTGTACCCAGGCCTTACCGAGCGAGGGGTCTGCCTTTTTGGAAAGCCGCAATCCCACGCGCAACAGCAGGGAATAGGCCAGCTTTTTCCACTGCGCGGGAGAGCCGGCGTATCCTGAAATATCCGAACTGCCGGGCGTGGTCTTGGTGGCATCCAGCTGGGTGGCCGCATCCTGCAACTCGGCGGCAAAGCCGGCATATATAGCGTCCTGCGCATCATAGGCGGGGGTGAAGTTCTGATCTATAAAGCCTTTGCCGGCAGCGGTATAGGGCACGTTACCATATAGGTCCGTAAGCCGCTGCAGCATGATCACCCGGGCAATCCTGGCCATGGCAGTAAAATTGGCCTGCGAAGGATCGGTCTTCGTTTGCTCTATCAGCGTGGTCAGTATTTTTACGCCGTTCGGATAAAAGGAGTTAAACGCCGCCCCACTGTAGCCGTCGTTGTACAGGTACTTATCCCCCACGTAGGTGAGACTGGTGGAAGACAGGTGCTGAATCATGGGGCCGCAATAAATCAGATTGGCACGCCATGCTTCAAACTCTCCACCGGAAACGAACAACAGTCCCCTTGTCAGCAGAATGCCCGGCGCCACTACCGGAGCGGCAGTGGGGTCGGTATTGATCTTTTCAAAATTTTTAGTGCAGGATATCAGCGACAGCCATAACAGCAGTACTACTGTTCCACGTGTGTATATTGACTTAACCATGATCGAAGCGATTTAGAATTTTACATTCAGGTTCAACCCGTAGCTTCTGGACTGTGGATAACCCAGCAGTTCAGCGCCCTGTCCGGCACCGTTGCCGTAGGTGGATTCCGGGTCCACATTGGGTACGTCCTTATAGATGATCCAGAGGTTTCTGGCCACAAATGACAGTGAAGCGCCAGTGAACGGTGTTTTGTTCAGGATAGCGGAAGGCAGGCTGTAAGTCAGTATCACCTGGCGCAGCTTCACGAAAGCGCCACTGTAAATAAATGGCTCTGCGATGTTGAATGCAATGTTCTGGTAATAATCCTGCGCATCTACGACCTTGTCCACATATTTTGAGGGATCGTTCGGGTCCTGCGCTTTGATGGTAACACCTCCGGAACGCCCGCTGAGCGTAGCTTTCTGTAAACCATAATAATACGCGTAGTCGTTGGTGCCGGAGTATAGTTTATTGCCCCAACGGGAATCTATCAGGACACCCAGCGAAAACGCCTTATAGGTAAAGGTGTTGGTAACGCCAAGCGTATAGGGCGCCACGCCTGTACCGAAGAGGGTAAGCGGGCCTTGCAGCGGCTTGCCGGCAGCGTTGAACAGGATATTTCCCTGTGCGTCACGCTGGAAGCTGAATCCCTGTATCACGCCAAACGGCTGGCCCGGCACCTGCTGAATGGTGACATTGAAGGTGCGTACGTCAGCTACTTTCAGGGCATTCAGTTTACCGTCCAGCTGAATCACTTCGCTTTTGTTGTATGCAAAATTGGGGGTGATATCCCAGGTGAAATTCTTACTACGTACAGGCGTTCCTGTTATCATCAGCTCCACGCCTTTGTTACTTACTTTACCCACATTGATAAAGGCGGTATTATACCCGGAAGCATTAGATATAGTGGTCTGTACGATATCGTCTTTGGTTTTGCGGGTATACCAGGAGAAATCCACTGACAACCGGTTATCGAAGAAGCGGGCTTCGAAGCCGGCTTCAAAGCTGGTATTGACGTAAGGTTTCAGGTTAGCGTTGGGGACCGAATAGCTGCCGTCCTGCGCTTTTTTGATGTCTGCCACGGGGAGACTGCTAGTGCCCAGCACCAGCGGGTTTTGCACCTGGTAGGCGAGCCTCAGGCGGTAAGGGTCGGTATCGCCGCCCACCTGCGCCCAGGAAGTACGCAGTTTGGCGTAATTGATCCATTTGGGCATGGTAAAAGCATCAGACAACACAAAGCTGAGACCTGCTGACGGATAGAAGATGCTATTGCTGTTAAGCGGCAGTGTGGAAAACCAGTCGTTGCGGCCGGTGAGCGTGAGGTACAGATAACTCTTGTACGACAATTCAGCGGACCCGTACACAGAGTTGATCTTTTTCTCGAAGATATCGTTGGTAACGGTTTTTGTTTGCAGGTTGCTTTGATCGTAGAAGTAGGGGATATTAAAGGTGTTACCGGTGAGGAACAATTTATCATTTTTATTGTGCATCACGTTAGCGCCTATAAAGCCGGATATGCGCCATTTTTCAGCGAATCCTTTCTCCACGCCCACCATTACGTCCGCATTCAGCTCGTAGAAGTTCTGGCGGGCCTGGTCATTGATCTGGCCACCGGGAATATAGGCGGTACCGTTAGGTGTCACCGCCTTATTGTCGCGGTAGAACATATCGGCGCCGATACGGCCTTTGACATAAAGCCAGTCCAGGATATCGTAGCGGAGCTCGGCGGCATTGATAAAGCGGTCTTTTTTATCCGCCTGTTCAAAATCGTATGCCGCGAACCAGGGATTAGTGACAAATACGTTATCGTTCCACCGGTATTCATTGCCATCGGGGGAGAGCTTACTGTCCTTCAGTGTTTGCACGGCCAGGGACGTGGGCAGCAGGTAAAGCGAGTAGTTGGCGTTGCCGGGGGAGTCAGACACGCGTGGCCTGTTGGTTGTCCGCTCGCGGATATATTTAGCATACACGTTGAGGTGGAGCTTTTTACCAAGCCAGGCGGAAATGTTCAGCGAGAGGTTATCACGCCGGATGCCCGAATTGGGGAGTGTGGCTTCGTTTTTCATGTCCGTAGCTCCGAAGCGCCAGGTCACCTTGTCGTTTCCGCCGCTGGCAGCTACGGAGTTGGTGAACGTGTAACCGCTGCGATAGAATTTTTTGAAATTGTTCTTCACCGCGCTATAGGGTCTGCTGACACCATCGTACTGGATAACCGAGGAGCCGTCGAGCGGGGCGCCCCAGCTGAACAGACCGGCGGCGCGGGCTTCGGCGACAGTCTGTGGTTTCAGACCATTGAGGCCCATGCCGTAATCATACTGCCAGTCGAGACTTTCCACAATGGGGCGGTCAATAACAATATTACTGCTGAATTCCACCCCCACGCCCTTACGGCTGGCGCCGCCTTTGGTAGTAATGAGGATAACGCCGTTGGAAGCGCGGGAGCCGTACAACGCCGCTGCTGTACCGCCTTTCAGCACCGAGATGGTCGCAATGTCATCGGGGTTGATACTGGAGATGCCATCGCCGGCATCTGTGCCGCCGTATTCCGTGGCAGCACCCAGGTTGTCATTATTGATAGGAATCCCATCTACCACGATGAGCGGCTGGTTGTTCCTGTTTTTGTCGATGGAGGTATTTCCGCGGAGGATGATACGGCTGGAACCTGCGGGGCCGGTGGCCGTGGAAGTGACGTTGAGGCCGGCCACTTTGCCGGAGAGAGAGTTAGCGATATTGGTGCTGCGCGCCTGTGTAAGCTCCTCTCCCTTTACTTCCGACACCGAGTAGCCCAGCGCCTTTTTTTCCTTTTTGATGCCAAGTGCAGTCACTACTACCTCCCCGAGGCTTTTCTCATCTGTCTGGAGGCTGATGGTCAGCTGGGACTCGTTGCCGACGGGTACTTCTTTCGGCAGATAACCGAGATAGCGGAAGACGAGGGTGCTGCCTGGCGGAACAGAGAGGGAGAAGTTTCCGTCCGCGTTGGTAACGGTGCCTTTGGAGGTGCCTTTCACGAGGATATTAACACCGGAAAGGGGTTGGCCGGTATTGTCCGTTACCTTGCCGGTAATGGCCTGTTGTGCCCATACCACGGGGGTAGTCAACAACAATAACACGAACAACAGCACATGAGTAAAGTTCCTGATCATGTTTAATGCGATAAAAGTGAAGAAATAAACCGGAGATGGTTTTGGTTGAATAAGTCGTGCCTGGGATTGACGGGGTGAGAGGCCGCAAAACCGTGAGCCGAATTATTTAACAACAGGACATCACTTTTTGTTCCCGCAAGTATCGCAGGAACAGGCGTATATGATCAGGAACGGGGTTTTATTTTTTTCCGGGATCGGAAGAAGCCCTGACGATCAGCGAAGGTTCCAGCACAATCTGGCGTGGGTTTGCAGAAGGATGGTTGAGTTCCTGCATAAGTACTTCCACGATGTTTTTTCCAATCTCGGTGATAGGTTGGGCCACGCAGGTAATAGACGGGCTGTGGAGGCGGAAGAGGTCATGGTCGTCGAAGCTGGCCACGCCTATTTGCGGCCCTATGTCCCATCCGAGGGAGCGGATGCTTTCGATGCCGTAGATACCGAGATAGTTGGTGGCGAAGAACACTGCGTCCAGTCCTTTGATGGATGTCAGGAATTTTTTGATTTCTGTGTTGAAGGCTTCGCGTTCCAGATCAAACGGTATTTTTTTTACCTGGCTTTTATTAAAAGGGAGATGATGATCTTTCAGTGCGGCAGTAAATCCATCGAGGCGGTCTTTCATCTGTATCTGATCAGAGGTGATGGTGACGATCGCGATTTTTTTATAGCCTTGCTTAGCGAGGTGGCTGGTCACGTTGTAGGCGCCCTGATAGTTATCTACCACTACATAGTGGGAGCTTACATGTGGAAAATAGCGGTCCATGAGCACTACCGGTTTGGAAGTGGCTTTCAGCTGTTCTATTTCCTTGTCCAGGTTTTTGGTGGGGGTAACGATATAGGCGTCTACCTGGCGGTACTTGAGTACCTCCAGGAGCCCTTTTGCTTTTTCGGTATTGTCTTCCGTACTGCCATAGAGCACTTTATAGCCGTGTTTATCGGCTTCATCCTCCATTACTTTGGCCAGGCTGGCGAAGAAATTGTTGGCGATATCCTCCACAATAAGGCCAATGGTTTTGGTTTTTCCGGTACGGAGGCCACGGGCCAGCTGATTTGGTTTGTACTTCAGCCGGGAAGCTATCTTTTGGATTTTTTTGCTTACCTGCTCGCTGATCCGTTTTTCTTTCGCTTTGCCGTTGAGCACAAATGAGACAGTTGTGGGAGAAACCCCTGCCTGTTTTGCGATATCTTTAATAGAGATTCCTTTCATAGACAACAAATGCTATATCGATTTAGCCCACCGTAATTTACAAAATGAAAGCTGAAATTTACATTCTTGTGCCAATTATTCCAAAAAAGTTGCTAAATCTTATAAACAGGGATAAGCGGCGGGAATATGACATTTAAGGGTCATTTTCCCGATAATGATATTTTTTTAACCAATTTTTAATAATTTGGCAACATTCATAGGACAATGGCAGTATTAAATAGGGTATTGTCAGGTAACACCAGTTTAAAAATTAATACTTGAATGAAACCCATTCTTATTAAAGTTGGGGCTTTTGCCGATAATCAGATCACCATCATAGAGCGATGTGATCCGTATTTTAACACGCCTTTTCACTTCCACCCGGAATGTGAGCTGGTGTTTGTTACGGAGAGCCACGGGAAGAGGATTGTCGGGGACAGCATCGAGAGCTTTGAAGAGGGCGACATGGTGTTTCTGGGGCCGCATATCCCCCACGTATGGTATAATGAAGAGGAGTACTATAAGGGTGACGAAAATCTGAAAGCCCGTTCTGTCGTGATCTATTTTCCAAAAGACATTTTTGGAGAGAAGTTCTACGGTTTACCGGAAACCAAGGCCCTGAGCGAGCTTTTCCATCGCGCGCAGCGCGGAATGAAAATCATAGGGCCTACCTACGACAAACTGAAGCCGGAGATCCTGTCCCTGCCTAAAAAAGAGGGGCTGGACCGGATCATATCCCTGCTCAACATCCTGAAGACGCTGTCAGAAACGCGCGATTGTTATTACCTGGCCAGCACCGGGTATTCCCATGCGTACAATGTGAAGGACAACCATAAAATAGACGAGGTATTCAAATACGTGATGAACAATTTCTCCAAGGAAATCTCATTGCAGGACGTAGCCAGTATCACCAACCTCTCACCGCAGTCATTCTGCCGTTTCTTTAAGAACCGCACCAAAAAATCTTTTGTACAGTTCCTCAACGAAGTACGTATTGGCCATGCCTGTAAGCGCCTGACAGAAGAGGACTGGTCTATTGCAGAAATCGCTTATTCCTGTGGCTTTAAGAACCTGTCTAATTTTAACCGGTTTTTTAAAGAGATCGTAGGAAAAACGCCAAAGGAATATAAGAATGAATTGAGGCTGAAGGAGGCCTGATAACTTGGTTATCTGATTTTCTTTTATTGGGTTATTGGATTGTTTAGCAACCCTTTGTTATGCCTGTTGTCGTTACTGCCAGAGAGCATCAGATAATATCTACATAACAAAATAGCTAAATAACAAAATTTCTTCTTACTTTCATCGATAGTAATTCAACCAAAACATCTAATTGCTACTGTAATTCAATGTTCAGCAGTTATTCAGATAACCAGTTAGTGTCGCTGCTCAAAAGCGATGACAGTGCTGCCTTTAATGCCATCTATGACCGCTACAGTAAAATGTTGTATCTTTTTATTTACAGCAAACTGGAAGCGGGAGAGATCAGTAAAGATGTACTGCAGGACCTGTTTGTTTCCCTTTGGGAGAAACGTCATTCCCTTGTACTGAAGGAATCGCTGAAATCGTATCTCTATCAGGCGGCCCGGCACAAGATCATCGATATTTACCGGAAGAACGCCACCTATCGGAAGTACCTGCAGCAGCTGATTGAACATTTTGACGCACAGCCGCACTCCGTGGAGGACACCGTGGATTACAAAGCCAGATCACAGGAATTGTTTGAGGCGATCAATCACCTGCCGGAGAAGATGAAGGAAATTTTCATGTTAAGCAGATTTGAAAATCTCTCTATAGAACAGATCTCTACCCACCTGGGCCTGTCCCAGCAGACGGTAAAAAACCAGATCACCAAAGCCCTCAAAATATTACGGGCCAGCTATGCGCAGACAGACGTTATTTTACTCGTTATTTCCTTGATTTTTACCGCCAACCGTTAATTTTCATAAAAATACTGCTGTATTGCCATGGTACTAATTCCACGTTACCACGACTTATTATCATCCAAAAACGCTATCAGGTGGACACAGAACAGATAAAAATATTGCTGGAGCGATATCAACAGGGGGACTGCTCACCGGAGGAAGCGAAAATCATAGAACAGTGGTTTGAACAGATCAATGCCCACCAGTCTTCCATTGCAGACGAGCATACGCTTGATCTGGAACTGGAAGAGGTGAAGCTGCGTATCCAGGAACAGATCACGCCGGCGCCCCGTGTGCGCCGCATGCGGCCATGGCTGATATCCGGCGCCGCTGCTGCTGCCGTTATACTGGCGGCAGGCCTGTTCTGGTTTAACAGCAACCGGCACACTGCCACTCCCACTGACGCACCGCTGGCCCATCACCCGGCCACCGGCAGTAACCGCATGGTCAGAGACGGCTTTGTGGAAATCACTACGCTCAAAGGTCATCAGGAAAATATCAAACTGGAAGACGGCAGCACCGTGGCATTGAATGCCAACAGTAAACTGCGTTATCCGGAACATTTCAGTACCGGCGAAAGGAGCGTATACCTCGACGAAGGCGAAGCCTTCTTCAGCGCCGCACCCGACGCCAGCCGCCATTTCGTGGTACGTACTCCCGAACTGGCCACCACCGCATTGGGCACCAGCTTCAATATCCGCGCCTACAGCGCCGAAAACAAAGTCACCGTTGCCCTGCTTACCGGCAAGGTAAAAATAGACCAACTAAAGAGCAGCCAATCCAACGGCTCCATTGTGCTGCTCCCCAGCGAACAAATAAGTTTCGACCGGCAATTGCTGAGCATGATCAAATCATCCTTCACCAAACCGGAAGAAGTGACCAGCTGGAAACAAGGCTACCTCGTATTTAAAGATGCACCCTATACCGAAATAGTGACCGGCATAGAAAACCGCTATGGGGTGACCGTTGTCAATGAAAGCAATAAAACAGCATGGAATTATACCGGCAATTTCAGAAATGAAAGCCTATCCGAAGTAATGGACATTATCTGTATCGCCAAATCCTTATCATATACCATTAAAAAAGACACCGTTTATCTTGTAAATAAAAAATAGACTCTATGAGGGTAAAGCCTTACCCCATGACATGGTTGATATGCATGGGGTTAATGCTGACATTGCTGCTGGCCGGTAGCTTGAACACCCTGAGTAGCGCGTTTGCCCAAACACAGCAGCCGCCATCCACGATTGTTGTCAGTATCCAGGCAAAAAACAAAAACCTGGAAGACGTGATGACCGAAATATCGGTCAAAACCGGACTAAACTTCCACTACGATAAAACTGATCTTAACCTGAAAAAAAAGGTTACGCTCAACTGCACCAAAACACCCATAGAAGACGTTCTGGCGTTGTTATCAGCACAAACCGGATTGAAGTTTACCCGTATCAACAACAAAATAATAGTAGGAGCCGACATTGACACAGGTGGCACACAAACCGTTGACCTGTTAAAGCACGTTTCACTGGAAAGAACAATCACCGGTACCGTACGCGATAGTAAAGGCACGCCGCTTCAGGGAGTAACCGTTCAAATCAGGAACAGCAACAAAGGAACACAAACAGACACCGACGCCGGGTTTAGCATTGACGCCAGCCCGGGCGATGTTTTGTTATTCAGCTACGTAGGATATCTGACACGCGAAGTAACTGTAGGCACCAACAGTCAACTTAACATCACGCTTCACGAAAACATTAAAGCACTGGGGGAACTGATCGTTACCGCCCTGGGCATACCAAAAAAATCGAGGGAACTGCCTTATTCCGCCCAGCAGCTGGATGGCGACGACGTATCACTCGTTAAAGACGCTAATTTCATGAACAGCATCGCCGGTAAAGCAGCCGGTGTATGCATTACCCGCAATGCCTCCGGTATCGGCGGTACCGTCAGGGTAGTACTGCGCGGGAATAAATCCACCCGCGAAAACCAACCCCTGTACATCGTTGACGGCGTACCTTATGCCAACTACACCCCCTCACAGCCACAGGACGTATGGGGCCAGGCCAACAATACCATCGGCGGCGGCGGCCGCGATGGCGGCGACGGCATCTCCAATATCAACCCGGACGATATCGAAAGCATCAGCATCCTCAAAGGCGCCTCCGCCGCCGCCCTGTACGGCAGCCAGGCCGCCAACGGCGTTATTCTCATCATCACCAAAAAAGGCAAAGCCGGCAGAAGCCGCATCGACGTGTCATCCGATTTCACCATCGAAACACCGTCATTGCTGCCGAAGCTACAATACCGTTACGGACAAACACAGCCGCCCTATGATTCCGTCAACCAGCCCAAGCCAGGTTCCCTTGGCAGCTGGGGCGCTCCGGTACAATCGCCCGATCATGTAAAAGACTTCTACAATACCGGTGCCACCTGGATCAACACCATCTCCTTCAGCGGCGGCACTGAAACGGCCCAAACCTATTTCTCCTACGCCAACACCACCAATAAAGGCATCCTCCCCACCAATAAGTTCAACCGGCATACCATCAATTTCCGTGAAACCCTCCGGCTGCTCAACAACAAGCTGGTGATGGACGCCAATGCCTCTTTCCTGGCGCAGTCATCGATCAACCGCCTGTCGTCCGGACTATACTACAGCCCTATTTCCGGCCTGTACGTGTTCCCGCGCGGCCTCGATTTCGACGCCTATAAAAACCAGTTTGAATACTATGATGCCAAACGGAGCCTATACCTGCAGAACTGGTGGAACATCCGCAGCGACAAAGGCTGGATAGGACAGGACGACCAGCAGAACCCTATGTGGGCCCTGCTGCGCAACCGCCGTCTGGACGCCCGTTACCGGGGCATGGCTTCCCTGTCGCTCAACTATCAGCTCAACAACTGGCTCTCCTTCAAGGGACGCGCCAGCTTCGACAAATCGCTGGACCAGTACGAACTGGAAGCCTATGCCGGCACGCAGCGCGTGCTTTCAGACTCCAATGGCCGTTACATACTTGAAAAAGAATTCAATACGCAGTTATATGCCGACATCATGGCCAATGCCAGCGGAAAAGTAAATTCCTGGCTACACCTCGCCGGTAATGTGGGCGCCAGCATCACCGACCTCAAAGCGCATGAACGCTCTTTCAACGGCGCCAATCCCAATGCAGAACCAGGCCTTAATTACCCCAATAAATTCTCGCTGTCCAATATCGCTGAAAAATCACTCGACGCACGGCATTCCGTGGAACAGAAACAGCTGCAGGCCATCTTCGGCAACGCCCAGCTGGGCATCAAAAACTTCCTGTTCCTCGATCTTACCGGACGTAATGACTGGTCCAGCACTTTTGCCTTCACTCCCACCCTCAACAAAGGATACTTCTATTATTCAGCCGGCCTGTCGGCCATATGGACCGATATGTTTAAAATGCCGAAGGTCGTCAACCTGCTGCGCACCCGTCTCTCCTACGCTAAAGTAGGCAATGACATTGCCAGCTATGCCTCCAACCCCGCACCCTTCACCATGCAGACCACCGCCGGCGTCAGCAGGGTGCTGCTCAATTTACGTACACCCTATCCCGGTATACACCTGGAGCCGGAAGACAACCATTCCTTTGAGGCAGGCCTGGAAGTACACCTGTTCAACAACCGGCTCAATGCAGACATCACCGTCTACAAAAACAACAACTATAAACAATACATGGAAGTGCCCGCCCCTCCCGGTTCCGGATTTATGACCTATTACCTCAATATGGGCAATATCCAGAACAAGGGACTGGAAGCGTCTATCAGCGTAACACCCGTACAGGAAAAGGGTTTCAGCTGGACCAGCACCATCAACTTTTCCACCAACCGCAACAAGGTATTGCAGCTGAGCAACAACAACATCGCCGGCGCCGATACCAGTAACATGTTCACCCTTACCGACTTCGGTGTGAACATGTTCGGTTCCTTCATACAGGAAGGCGGTTCCTGGGGTGATATTTATTCCAACAAGGAACTGAAACGGAACAGCCAGGGTCAGATCATCGTGGATGAAAACGGGAAGCTGTCCACCGTTCCCGCGTTTAAGAAAGTCGGTAATCCGAACCCTGATTTCATGCTGGGATGGAACAACAACATCTACTACCGCAATTTCACTGTCGGTTTTCTGATAGACGCCCGTTTCGGGGGTAAAGTGATGAGCGTTACACAGGCCGTACTGGACTACTACGGCGTGAGCGAGGCAACCGCCAAAGCCCGCGATAACGGCGGCGTGACACTCAACGCCGCACTGGCGGACGGCACGCCCTACACCGGCAAGATAGATCCTGTTAACTATTACACCATCATTGGCGGCCGTTCCGGCATCGGGGAAATGTATATGTACGATGCCACCAATATCCGGCTCCGGGAGCTGAGCCTCAGCTACCTGGTGCCACTCAAATGGAAATGGCTGCGCACTATGCGGGTAGGCGTTATCGGAAGGAACCTCTTTTTCTTTAAGCTCAACGCACCGTTTGACCCGGACGTGTCGATGGGCTCCGGCAACGGCCTGCAGGGTGTAGACGTATTTGGACTGCCGCCCTTACGCAGTATGGGCATTAACTTGAAATTCGGATTGTAAAACTAACTACCATGCACAAACGGTTCTGTAACTTCTTACTGGTTATCGCCCTCCTGGCATTGGGCAGTGGTTGTACCGGCAAATTCACCGATATCAACAAAAACCCTTATGATTTTACGGAGGCAGACCTGAAAGGCGATTTTCAGCTGATGGGCGCTCCCATCACACAAGCCCAGCTATACCTGATACATTACAATGATCCGCCGACAGCGCAGCTTCAGCAGAACCTCAACGCGGATATTTTTTCAGGGTATATGATGTCGCCCACGCCATTTGAAGGCAATATCAACAATATGAATTACGGGCTGCTCTATATCTGGAACAACTATCCCTGGAACGAAGTGTACCACTGGGTGATGAAGCCCTGTGTGTTTGCACAGGAGAAGTCCGGTGACAAGTATCCTGATTTTTATGCCTGGGCCACCATCATGAAAGTGGAGGCCATGCACCGTATCAGCGACACCTACGGCCCTATTATCTACAGCCATTTCGGAGATACCAACAAGGAGAACACGTTTGAATACGATTCCCAGCGGGATGTGTACTATCGTTTTTTTCATGACCTGGACACCGCGATCAACCTGTTGACAAACTACGTCAATGCCGGTAATCCACAACGCTTCCAGGCGTTCGACCTGGTATACAAAGGCGATTATACCAAATGGATAAAGTTCGCCAACACGCTTCGGCTGCGGCTGGCCATCCGCATCAACGGCGCAGATAAAGACAAGGCCCGGAAAGAAGGCGAAGCAGCGTTGAAACATCCGTTGGGTTTGTTGCAGGATGCCAAAGAAAATTTCGCCGTAGATATTTCTCCCGTCACCCACCCGCTCAACATCATGTGTTATACCTGGGCAGATCTGCGCATGAGCGCACCGATGGAATCTATCCTCACCGGGTATAACGATCCGCGGCTGCCTCGTTACTTTGTGCATACCGATGAAGGCGCAGGCGTATACCGTGGCATCCGCAACGGCATACGTATCTCGCTGAAAGAACAATATACCGGTTATTCCAAGATCACCATGCTGGACAACAAAATCCAGTACATGGCCGCAGCAGAAGCGTGGTTCCTTAAAGCAGAAGCATCGCTGAACGGTTGGGACGGCGCCGGCAGCGCCGCCTACAACTATGAGAAGGGCGTTAGCACGTCATTCAGCCAATACGGTTTAACGACAGTCAACGACTATCTGCAAAACGATACCAGCAAACCAGCGCCTTATGTAGATCCGGTCAACAGGGACAACAATGTGGCCGCCGGCAACAAACATCTCAGTACCATTACCATTAAATGGAACGAGGGAGCATCGGACGAAGAGAAGCTGGAGCGTATTATCACACAGAAGTGGATCGCCATGTTCCCCGAAGGGACTGAAGCATGGAGCGAATTCCGCAGGACCGGTTATCCGAAATTATTTCCTGTCGTGATCAACAACAGCAATAATACCATCAATACCGAGAAGTTCATTCGCCGCCTGCCGTTTCCGCAGATTGAGCAGGTCACCAATCCCAAAGCATTGCTACGCGCAAAAAAAATGCTGAATGGTGACGACAATGGCGGCACGCAACTATGGTGGGACACCAAATAAATTACGAATTACAAATTACGAATTACGAATTAAGGGCTTTTTTATGGAGAGGTTAGAAAGTATACTTTCTATAAGGAAGCTCGTAATTCGTAATTCGTAATTCGTAATTCGTAATTCGTAATTCGTAATTCGTAATTCGTAATTCGTAATTTGTAATTCGTAATTTTTTTTTATTTACTGTAGTACCATTTCAATTAACATACGACTTCCTTCCTGTAGCGCTTATGATGCGCTCATCCAAATGAAAACATTAGCGAGGTAATATCATTCAAAATAAAAGTTTCATGTAAGAAAAACAGGCACGACAAACTATAACGGAAGCAGCGCCGCAAAAGCGCAAGGCGTTTCCGAAGGGGATACCTGTGCTAACAAACCACGTCAACTTATAAAAAACAAGTGGTAAAGGATGGCTTTCGCCATGCTAACGGGGAGTGTATTTTCCAAAAGCACGTGACAGCGTAATGTATCAGCAGGCACGCGATACAGGCAGATCTTATCCACAACATTTAAATACCAATTATTAACCAAAAAAAAGGCAAGTATGAAAAAAAACCTACGCCTTATGAAAGTGTGTGCTGTAACGGGAATGGCGCTCACTTCCATATTAGCAGACAATGCATATGCGAAGGCTGCCGGCTATACTTATACGCCCACAGCTTCATTCCGTAGCATTTTACAGGAAAAGGAAATCAGTGGTACGGTGCGTGATTCGAAAGGCGCGCCACTACCGGGTGTTTCCGTTCAGGTAAAAGGTACTACCAAAGGCGCACAAACCAATGCCAACGGCCAATATCATCTCAATGCCAAGGCCGGTGACGTATTGGTATTTTCCTCTATCGGCTTCGGTTCACATGAAGCAATCGTTGGCAGCAGCGCTACGCTTGATGTAAGACTGGATGACAACGTAAAAGGACTGAATGAGCTGGTAGTAACCGCTCTCGGTGTGAAAAAAGCCGCTAAATCACTCACCTATTCCACACAGCGTTTGGGCAATGAAGAGCTGACTACCGCCAAAGACGCGAACGTCATGAACTCTATCTCCGGTAAAGCCGCCGGTATCACGGTGAGCAGGAGCAGTTCCGGTGTAGGAGGCTCCGTTAAAGTCACCCTCCGCGGTGCAAAATCAGCTCAAAGCACCAACCAGCCACTGTATGTAATTGATGGTATTCCGATGACCAACTACTCCACCCAACAGCCTAACAGCACCTGGGGCGGTGACGGGACCACCACCTTTACCCCTGGCCGTGATGGCGGTGATGGTATTTCCAACATGAACCCCGACGACATCGAAAGCGTGTCTGTATTGAAAGGCGCGTCCGCATCCGCGCTGTACGGCAGCCAGGCAGCCAACGGTGTTATCCTCATCACTACCAAAAAAGGTAAAGCCGGTAATGCCAAAGTAGAATTCTCCAGCGGTTTCACACTGGACAAAGTAGCCTACAAACCAGCGCTGCAGAATTCCTATGGCGCCACCAAAGACGGTTCCACCCAAAGCTGGGGCCCGGAGATATCCAACGCCCATGACAACGTATCTGACTTCTTCCGTAATGGTAACACCTGGATCAACTCCATCAACTTTACCGCCGGCAATGAGAAAGCACAGACATATTTCTCCTACGCCAATACCAATGCCAAAGGCGTTATTCCGGGCAATGACCTCAACCGTCATAACTTCTCTTTCAGAGAGACAGCTAAATTCCTGAATGACAGGCTGACGCTGGACGGTAACGTGAATATTATCAGCCAGAAGCTCGACAACGGCCCGGTAAACGGCTTGTATTTCAACCCGCTCACCGGTCTGTACCTGTTCCCAAGAGGCCGCGATATGGCGCCTTTCAAAAACAGCTACATGAAATTTGACGAGACCCGTCAGATTAACCTGCAGAACTGGCCTTTCAATGAAGACGTTCAACAAAACCCTTACTGGATAGTTAACAAAAACACCAGCCAGGCCGTACGTAACAGAACGCTCTTCAACGCCAGCGCCAAATACGACTTCAATGACTGGCTGTACCTTCAGGCCCGCGGTAATATGGACCGTACCAACGATACCTACGATGGCCAGTTTTATGCCGGTACCAACGGCGTACTCTCCGGCGCCAACGGCCGTTATATCATGAGCAATCTCACCACCACACAGTTCTATGGTGATTTGATCCTGAACCTGAACCGCAACATCGGCAACTTCAAACTGAATGCCCTGTTAGGTACCAGCATCAACGATACCCGTACCAAAGGCATGAACGCTGACAGCTACCTGGGCGATCTCTATGTGGCTAACTTCTTTACCCTCCAGAACATGACCACAGGCAGCCTTATCCAGACCGTACCGGAGAACCACAGCCAGCTGCAGGCAGCCTTTGGCAACGTGAACCTTTCTTATAAAGACCTGGTATTCCTGGACCTCAGCGGACGTAACGACTGGTCTTCCAATCTGGCATTCACTGGAAACGGCTCCTACTTTTATCCCTCTGCCGGCCTTTCTTTCATGCTCCATCAGCTTTTCAACATGCCGGAACCGGTTAGTTACGCTAAACTGCGTGGTTCCTATGCCGTCGTAGGTAACACCGTTCCCTGGTATGTGACCAACCCGCTCAACAGGCTTGGCCAGGTGGGTGGCACCTTCCTGTTCAACAACCAGGCGCCTTTCAAAGAACTGAAACCGGAAAAAACCAAATCCCTGGAAATCGGTACAGAATGGCGTTTCCTGAACAACAGGCTGAACTTCGACTTCACCTATTATAAAACCAATACCACTAACCAGTACTTCCAGATCGCCGTACCGCCGGGAACAGGGTACTCTTTCCGCTTCATCAACGCCGGTAACATCCAGAACAGCGGTATTGAAGTGGTATTAGGTTACAACGTTATCCAGTCAGGCAAGTTCACCTGGAACACTACCCTGAACTATTCCAAAAATAAGAACGAAGTCATTGAACTGGCAGACAACATTGATCAGTTTATCCTGACACCGGCGGGTTCCAACACCTTTGCTTCCATCATGGCCAAAGGCGGATCTTATGGTGATATCTATGGTAAAACACTGAAAAGAGATGAAAGTGGCCGTGTGATCATCGGTTCTGATGGCACTCCGCTGGTAACGTCTGACCTCGTGTTTGTAGGCAACTCCAATCCAAAATGGCAAGGTGGCTGGAACAACCGTTTCACTTACAATGATTTCACGCTGAGCTTCCTGATCGATGGCAAATTCGGCGGTAAAGTAATGTCTATGACCGAAGCGGTACTGGACAAATACGGTGTATCTGAAAGAACAGGCGCCGCCCGTAAAGCCGGTGGCGTTACTATCGACGGTATCAATGAAAGCACCAAACAGCCCGTTACCAAAGTAGATGCCGAAAAATGGTACGGTACTATCGGCGGTCGTGACGGTGTGAGCGGCGAATACATGTACGACGCTACCGTAGTAAGATTAAGAGAGCTGTCTCTCGGTTATGGTGTTCCTTCCAGAGCGTTGGGCCACGGCTTTGTAAAAAGCCTCCGCTTCTCCCTGGTAGGCAGAAATCTCTGGTATATCTCCAAAAAAGCGCCTTATGATCCGGAAATCGCCCTGTCTACCGGCAACGGCCTCTCCGGCGTGGATATGTTCGGTATGCCCGCAACCCGCAGCTTTGGCTTTAACCTGAATGTTGGTTTCTAATGATGTTCACCTTTAATTCAACACAGATGAAAAAATTCAGCTTCAAACTATACAAGCCGGTGGCAGTCATCGCGCTGGCGGCAGGTCTCCTTGGCCTCAACGCCTGTACCAAAAACTTCGAGGAGTACAACACGGATAATACCGGTTTGACCGAAGACGCGCTGAAGCCCGACTTCAACTATATCGGTGGTTTCTTTCCACAGATACAGTCTTCCATCTATTTTAACTTCAATAATACCAACGGCGACTTTCAGCTGCAACAAAACCTGATGGGCGACGTATACTCCGGTTATCTGATGCCGCCAAATAACTTCCGCGGTAACATCAATAACATGACGTACTCCCTGGTAGACGGCTGGAACGCCTCCGCCTTCAACCTGGCATACAACAACGTGATGGCCCCTATCTATGAAGTAAAGAGAAGAGGCGCCGCACAAACAGCACCTGAATTCTGGGCCATTGCGCTCATCCTGAAAGTAGAGGCCATGCACCGGGTGACCGACATCTACGGCCCTATTCCTTACAGCAGCTATGGCAGCGGCGGCACCTCCTCCTCTTACGATAAACAACAGGACGTGTACACTCGCTTCTTTAAAGAGCTGGACACCGCAGTGACTACGCTGAACACCTATGTAGCAGCACATCCCGGCGTATCCCTCTTTGCCAAGTTTGATATGCTGTATGGCGGTGACTACAAACAGTGGATCAAGTTCGCCAACTCCCTCCGCCTGCGCCTCGCTGTCCGTATTGCCGGTGTAGCCAAAGACAAAGCAAAGGAAGAAGGTGAAAAAGCCCTGAACCCTGCCAATGGCGGCGTGATGGAAATCAACAAAGACAACGCCACCGTTTCCGGTTTTGGCTTGAAAAACCCATTGTACACCATCGTTACAGCCTGGACAGACAACGCCATGAACGCATCCATGGAATCTATCCTGGTAGGGTACAAAGACCCGCGTCTTCCGAAATATTTTGACCATGCCACCGCTTATCCCGGAACCTACAAAGGTATCCGCATTGGCAGCCTGGTGACAGCCAAACCGGATTACACCGGTTATTCCATTCCTGCCGTGGCAGAAAACAAAACCTTCAAAGCCACCACTCCCCTTCAGCTGATGACCTCCGCCGAAATATGGTTCCTGCGCGCAGAAGCAGCCCTCAACGGCTGGGCCAATGCAGGCGGCACACCAGGTGAACTGTATGAAAAAGGTATCCGTACCTCTTTCACACAATGGGACGCAGATCCGGTAGCTGTAAATGCTTACGTGGCTGATGCCTCCAGCAAACCAATCGACTACGTGGACCCCCGCAATGCTACAAACAACCATGCGGCAATGTCCGATATCACCATCAAATGGGACGAAGCTGCTTCCCAGGCTCAAAAACTGGAACGTATCATCACCCAGAAATGGATCGCCATGTATCCGGAAGGCCAGGAAGCCTGGACTGAATTCCGCAGGACCGGCTACCCCAAACTCTTCCCTGTAGTGAACAACTACAGCAATGGGACCATCAACTCAGACATACAGATCAGAAGGATACCATTCCCTAACACGGAGTACACCTCCAACAAAGCCGAAGTGGAAAAAGCCATACAGCTGCTGGGCCCCGGCGCTCAGGATAACGGCGGCGTAAGACTTTGGTGGGATTTACCGCACTGATTATGTTGATATACTTATTTTGAATCGCGTGCATAAAAAAAAATGCCGGTCCTATCGAGGACCGGCTTTTTATTTTGTCCCAGGGCTGAAGCCCTGGGCTACGATGTGTTGATGACTATTCAGCAGATGCCGGAATGAAGTGATGATATGGCTTTAATGATTTAAGGTGATATAGCTTAGCTGATTACAATGATATAAGGGAATGAAGCGTTAGGCAGCTTTTTTAATGTGTACTGTGTACACATTAAAAAAAATTAATTTCCGATGGTACCATCCTGATATTGGCCCGACTTCTAGGCTGATAACGAAAATAGTTCTGATAACACGTGATGAAAAACATGAAGTACCTATAACTGAAAGTATTTGCGGTTCAATTGCAATTCTGGTGTACAGGGGGCGTACTACGTCATCAACAAACAGACAAACCTATGCCAAAAGTCATTGTCGCCCGTGCCAGTCTGGGACTGTACAAAGCAACTGATTTCGCTTAGCATTCAACTTAGGTCACATGAAAATAATCCGGCCGCTTGCAGTCCTGCTTACGGCCGCTTTTTTTCAACAAAAACGACAATCACATTTTTCATAGATCAACAGGACATATTAGCAAGTTAAAAAGCCGCCCCGTTCCCGGGACGGCTTCATATTTTTATGCCTTGATACCGATTATTGAAAGAAGCGGTGGAAGAAGAGCATCTGGTAGTGGATGGAGTTGGCCCAGTAGTCCCAGTCATGCTGTCCCGGCCGTTCTATATAATCGTGATCGATTCCTTTTTCCAGCAGTTTCTGATGTAAAGCCCTGTTCACATCGATGAAAAAATCCTTTACGCCACAGTCAATGATCATGGGCAGCGTACCCGGCTGCAGTTTATTGAGCTGTCCCATTACCGTATAGGCTGTCCAGTTAGCACCGTCCTTTCCCGGTTCTCCCAGCAGCTTTACAATTTCCCAGCTTTTGGGAAATGGCCTGAAATCCACGCCTCCGCTAATACTGCCGGCAGCGCCAAACGTCTCCGGATGCCGGATGGCCAGGTACAAAGCGCCGTGTCCTCCCATACTGAGCCCGGTGATAGCGCGGTGGCGCTGATCGGGCAGCGTCTGGTAGTGCTGGTCAATGTACGCCGGTATTTCCTTTCCTACATAAGTCTCAAAGCGCATGGAGCTATCGCGGGGACTGTCAAGGTACCAGCTCATGAAAGCGCCGTCGGGGCATACGATCATGCATTGGTAAGTATCTGCCAGTTCCCTGATGGCGGGCACTTTAGTGACCCAGTTGGCATAATTGCCGCTATAGCCGTGCAGTAAATACACTACCGGGTAGCGCCGTGTGCCTTCCTTGTAGGACGCGGGCGTTACCACCACGCATTTGTAGCTGCGGTGCATTGCCGCACTGGGAATACTGACCGTGTCCACATTGCCCGCTCGGAGCGTTTGCAGGCCGAAAACCAATAGTAAGAGGGTGAGCGTGTATTTCATCAACGTTATTTATTAAGGGCTTTTTTCATCGGGTTATCGCCGGTAGAAGCGCCTCTCACGCCCGCACCATCCTTAAACATCTCAAACCGCGACGGAGCAGCTTCCCTTGGCCAGCTGTTATTGCTTTCATCGATATCAGCTGTTTCGCGGAGCGGGTCCAGCTTCAGCGATACTACCTTTTTATCTTTCGCAAATACCTTTGTTACCTGATTTTCATTCTTACGCCAGATGTAAGCTGAAATACGTTCCGTTTCTTTGGTGCCGTCAGCAAATGTCCATTCCAGGATGAGCGGCATCACCAGTCCACCTATGTTGGAAAACGTCACTTCATAGAAGTTCTTTTTGCTGTCATACATTTCTTTCTCCGCTGGTGTCAGGTTGTTATAGAACTGATCATAAGCGGCTTTATCTTCCGGTGCTACTTCAAAGCGGTTCCATTTGCTGTAGAAATCCTGCAGGCTGGTATCCTGGTCCACTGCAAATTTAATACCGGCGGCTTTATTACGCTGGCGAGCCACATGGTCGATATTGCGCTCATAGGCTTCTTTAGACTGCTGGCTGCTTGCAGCCGGATTTTTGCTGGCGAGGTTATACCATTTCACGTTGTCGATGGAGATGTCCACCGGTTCGATGGTGAAGAACCATCCGCGCCAGAACCAGTCCAGGTCAACTGCCGAAGCATCTTCCATGGTACGGAAGAAATCAGGCGGTGTCGGATGTTTAAAGGCCCAGCGACGGGCATATTCCCGGAAAGCGAAGTCGAACAGTTCACGGCCCATTACGGTTTCGCGCAGGATATTCAGTGCTGTGGCGGGTTTAGCATAAGCATTCGGGCCAAACTGAATTATATTTTCGGAATTGGTCATAATAGGCTCCAGCTGGTCTTTCGGCATCTTCATATAGTCCACGATCTTATGAGCGGGGCCACGGGAAGAAGGGAAATTGCTGTCCCATTCCTGTTCCGCCATAAACTGGCAGAAAGTATTAAGGCCTTCATCCATCCAGGACCACTGCCGTTCATCGGAGTTGACGATCATGGGGAAGAAGTTGTGCCCTACTTCATGGATGATCACCCCGATCATACCATTTTTGGTGGATTCAGAGTAGGTGCCGTCTTTATCGGCACGGCCATAGTTAAAGCAGATCATCGGGTATTCCATGCCATTGGCTGCCTCTACGGAGATGGCCACCGGGTAAGGATACGGGATGGTGTGGCTGGAGTAGGATTTGAGCGTATGCGCCACCACTTTGGTGGAATAACGGCGATACAGCGGATAGGCTTCAGGGCCATAGTAGGACATGGCCATCACCTTATTGCCTTCCACATTGGTGGCCAGCGCGTCCCATACGAGGCGGCGGGAAGAAACCAGCGCGAAGTCACGCACGTTCTGTGCTTCATACACCCATGTTTTGCGGCTGCCTGCTTTGTTCTGCATGGCTTTCCTCGCTTCATCGAGCGTTACCACTTCGACGGGCTCTTTGCTGCTCTGTGCCTGTTGCCAGCGCTGGTATTGCGCAGGGGAAAGCACTTCTTTATAGTTCTGGCATTCGCCGGTAGCGCCTACGATATGATCGGAAGGCACGGTCAGGCGTACACGGAAATTACCGAAGGTGAGGGCAAACTCACCTCTGCCGGTGAATTGTTTGTTCTGCCATCCCTGGAAGTCGGAATACACCGCCAGCCGGGGATACCATTGGGTGATGGTATACAGGTAGTTTTTATCTTCCGGGAAATATTCATAACCACCGCGGCCGCCGGTGGTCATACGATCGGAGAGGTTGTACCACCATTCCACTTTGAAGCGGTATTTCTCGCCCGGCATCAGCGTTTTAGGCAGGTCGATACGCATCATGGTCTGGTTGATGGTATAAGGCAGCGCCTTACCGTCCGCATCTGTCACCTTTACGATTTTCACGCCCAGATCGCCGGTCGGCGGCAGGATACCGCGGATGTCGCGCAGGGACATCTTATCAGTTATTTTGCTGCCGTCGAAGCTGCGGTTGTCACTTTTCGGATCATGCTCGTTTTCATCCAGCTGCAGCCAGATGTAAGTCAGCGGGTCCGGTGAATTATTGAAATAGGTGACTGTTTCAGCGCCGGTGAGCCGCTGTTTGTTGTCATCCAGTTCTGCGTTGATTTCATAATCTGCCCGCTGTTGCCAGTATTTTGGTCCCGGTGCGCCGGAAGCGGAGCGGTACATATTGGGCGTCTGAAGCATGGTGCCCAGCTGCTCAAAGCGGTTACCGTGGTTAGATCCCGGATTCTGTGCATGCAGCGTCATTGCAGTGCTGCATAAGATGCCCAGGAGGTAAAGATTTTTTCTCATAGAGGATTTTACGGTTTCAGATTTAGATTTTAGTTATTTCAACAGCTCCCGCACACCCTGGACCACCATCAGAAAGGCGACACCAAAAGTGGCGGAAGATAAAAACATGTTCCAGTCGCGACGGCCTACCCGTCCGATATTGACAATGATGCCGGCGGCCAGCATCACCACGGCAACAATCAGGATCTGGCCGAATTCCAGCCCTATATTGAATCCCAGCAGTGGTTTAACGATATTGGCCTGGCCACCCAGCAGGCTTTTCAGGTAGTTGGAAAACCCCAGTCCGTGTATCAGCCCGAAAAATAAAGCATAGAAGTAGTTGAGCTGCAGGTGCTGCGGCGCTTCATCCTTTCTTAAAATATTGGACAGCGCTGTAATACAGATAGTGACCGGAATCAGAAACTCTACCAGCGCACTGGACACCCGGATAACGTGCAACACACTCAAAGCCAGCGTAATAGAATGCCCGATAGTAAAGGCGGTCACCAGGACCAGCAACTTTTTCCATTCGTTCACCACATAAATAGCGCTCAGGGCAATCACAAAAAGTATATGATCATAACCTTCCCAGTTGAGAATATGTTGCCACCCCAGCTCAAAATACATCAGATCCATGCCCTTCTTTTGTCTAAATTTGGTAATTATAGAAAGTAAAAATTAATTTTCCCAAAAAAATTAGTCTAGTGGGGTTATTATTATGTAAATGGTGGACAGTGGCCTGGATGGCCATTCTGCACCCGTTCTATGTGAGTGTTACAGAGATTACGCACAACGCTGCCAAAAAGGAGCTGGAAGTCAGCTGCCGTATTTTCGCTGACGACCTGGAAAATACCCTCAAAGCACAATACAAAACATCTTTCGATATCATCAAACCCGCCAGCAGGCAACAGGTGGACAAAATGATCGCTGAATATCTCTCCCAACACCTGCAGGTAACCCTCGACGGGAAAAAAGTACCGCTGCATTTTCTGGGCTATAAGATAGAAGAAGACGCCGTCTGGAGCTTCCTCTCCGCCGATAATATCCCCGCGCCCAAAAAAGTGGCCGTGATGAATGATCTGTTATATCAACAGCACCCTTCGCAGATCAATATGATACACGTGATCGTGGGCGGGAAAAGACAAAGTACTAAGTTGGACAACCCCAGGGCCAGCGCGGTGATGGAGTTTTAAAATTTGAGTTATGCCGAATCTTTATATCATATCAGGTTGCAACGGCGCCGGTAAAACGACCGCCAGTTATACCATTCTCCCTGAAATATTGCATTGCCGGGAGTTTGTCAACGCAGACAATATTGCGGCGGGGCTATCACCGTTTAATCCTGAAAGCGTGGCCGTGGAAGCCGGAAGACTGATGCTGAAAAGAATACACTTCCTGCTGGAGGAAAAGGCTGACTTTGCGTTCGAGACAACATTGGCTACCCGGAGTTATCAGTCCTTGATAAAAAAAGCGAAAAGCGAAGGGTATCAGGTGACATTGTTGTATTTCTGGCTGAGCTCCCCGGAACTGGCAAAACGACGCGTTGCCAGCAGGGTAAAGAAGGGAGGACATCATATCCCTGATCAGATAATAGAGCGAAGATATTATAGAGGAATACATAATCTTATTCATTTATATATTCCCATATGTGATAATTGGATAGTTGTCAAAAACGAAGATGCTCAACCGGAGGAAATTGGCAGTGGTGGTAATGGGAATGAGGAAAAAGTGATAAAAATGAACGATATTTGGAGTGTCATTCTTAAACAAAGTAACCACCATGACAGCTAAAGAAAAGGAGCTTCAGGAACTATCAAGCAAAGTGATGCGGGGCATGAAAATCGCCTTACGGAGACTGGTAGAAAAAAGTGCTGCCAACAATGAAGATCTTGTCATTGGAGACAAGGACGGAAATGTAAAAAGCGTTCCTGCTAAGGAGTTATTGTCTTCAACGAAGTAGAGCTTCTCCGACACATCCAATGAATACCTTCCCCTCATTATACTCACCATGCCTGATCAGGGCCACAGATATACCAGCGCCAAAGCATCTTATCAATCCGTATCTTAGAAGATAATGGATATGCATACTTTTTCATTCAACGGACTATCAGTTCATCACTATAAAAAATATCCCGGCAGACCGGTTATTGTTTTCCTACATGATTCATTGGGCTGCACAGCCTTATGGCGCGATTTCCCACAACAATTAGCAGATGCCACCCAATGCAACGCGCTCATCTACGACCGTCTTGGTTACGGCCTGTCAACACCAATGCCTACCGGAGAAAGGCCCGTCAGCTACATGGAAACAGAAGCAGATGCGCTGTATGCTCTGCTCACTCATCTGGAAATGGACCAGGTAGTCCTGTTCGGCCACAGCGATGGCGGCTCTATCGCCTTGATCACCGCCGGTAAATACCCGGAAAGGATTAAGGCCGTTATCTGTGAAGCGGCGCATATTTTCGTAGAAGAAATAACGCTAAAGGGTATACGTGATGCGATGCATGCCTACCAAACCACTACCCTGCCCCACCGCCTGCAAAAATACCACGGCGATAAAACAGATACCCTTTTCCGGGCATGGACAGAAACATGGACCCGCGAGGATTTCAGGGACTGGAATATTGAACACTTTTTGCCGGCTATAACCTGCCCGCTGTTGTTTATTCAGGGTGAAGCGGATGAATATGGAACGCTGGCACAGGTAGAAAGGACTGTCAGCCAGGTGACCGGTAAAGCGGTGCAGTATATTATACCGGATATCGGACATACACCGCATAAAGAAGCCCCTGCGTTGACGCTCGGGGCTGCTAAACATTTTATTGAAAAGCTGGAGGCCTAACTCCTGTTATCCACAAACTTCACCGGTTTTCTGCTATTCTCCGGGAACTGCATCCGCATAATATCCTGCTGGCTGCAATACCTCACCTGCGGTATCACCCGCAATTTCGCCTGCAGGTAAGATTTGATCTTACGGTCCATTTCTTCTGATTCCTCTGTAGGCCAAACATGCATCAATATCTCATCGGTGCCCAGTTCGTTGGAATACACTTCTACCACAAACTCTTTTACTTCTTCCATATCGTTGAGCAGGTCGAACAGAGCGGGCGGATACAACGTGGTGCCTTTGTATTTGATCATCTGTTTTTTTCTGCCGATGACGGGAGACAGTCGCAGCGTATGTCTTCCACAGGAGCACGTTTCCTCGTGGTACTGGCAGATATCGCCGGTTTTATAACGCAGCAGCGGCATGCCTTCCACGCCCAGCGTGGTGATGGTCACTTCTCCTTCCTGGCCCGGGGCAACAGGCTGGTTGTTTTCATCCAGCAGTTCCACGTAGAGCAATTCAGGATGATGATGCCCACCTTTACCGGCTTTGCATTCGGTGAAGGCCGTCTGCATTTCAGTGGAGGCATAGGTGGAATACAGCCTGATATTCCACTGCTCTGTGATTTTCTTGCCCAGTACGTTCAGTGAGAAATCGGTATTGCGGATATTTTCACCGATACAAACTGCCTTGCGGACGGACGTTTCGTTGATGTTGATATGATGTTCTTTGGCGTAGGCGATCAGTTTCACGATGAATGAGGGCACGCCGACGATCGTCGTAGGTTTGATTCGCTGAATATTCTCCCACTGCATGCTGGGCACGCCTGGGCCTACACGCAGCACACCCGCGCCCAGTTTGCGGATACCGTTGTAATACGCCATGCCGGCCATAAACTGGCGGTCCAGCGTGAGCATCAGCTGGAAAATATCGCTGTCGGTACCATCGGCGCAACAGAAAGAGATGTACTCATTATAGCTGAGGCGTTGCAGGTCTTTTTCGGTAAGCGCGATAATCACCGGGCGACCTAACGTGCCGGAGGTAGTGGTATATTCCGCGATATGGCTTTTGTCCACGCAGAGAAATTCCCAGTTGCGCTCCTGCAGTTCCTGTTTTGTTACGGGGGGTATCAGGCTGAAGTCCTCCAGTGAACGCACTTTCTCAGGATGTATGTCGTGTTGTTTGAACCAGGACCTGTAGAAGGGAGAGAACTCACGCAGATAACCGAGCAGCCTCATGACTTCCTTCTCCTGGAATGCCCTGATGGCGGCCTTTGACTGTAGTTCTATATCGGGAATGTACATATGTTAGGATATTCAGCTTTCAAGAATTACCATTGCCACGGCTGCATTTTTTTCGTGTGACAAGGACACCCATATTTTTTTAACGCCCAGCGATGTATAGCGGGGATTGTCCGTCAGCAAGAACAGTTCCGGTTTTCCGGCGGCATCGTTGCGTATTTCTATTTCACAAAAGTTCACCCCTCCATTGCCCCAACCGGTGCCCAGCGCTTTCAGGAACGCCTCTTTGGCGGCGAAGCGGGCGGCATAACTCTCCTGCGGCGATGCCTGCTGCTCGCAATAGGCGATTTCCTGCGGTGTAAACACGAGGTCGCGGAAACCGCTCCCTTTGGCCAGTTTCTCCGCGATACGCGTTACATCAGTGATATCTGTGCCTATACCAACAATCATCGTTTTGACAGTTTAGCATTGCATTTCTCCAGTTGCTTACGGATATGCATCTCCTCTCCTTTGGTAGCTATTACTTTGGTGAGGGCTGTTTCATAGTATTGTTTGGCTTCCGCGAAGTTACCCTTTTTGAAATGGTAATCGCCTGCCAGCACATAGGTATGATAAAACTCCGGATTGGAGGCTATCAGTGCTTTGGTATCTATATCTTTACCATCCTGCAGCTGCGCCTTCAGCTGACGGTATACCTGGAATGACGTGTATTCGTTGGTCAGCAGGAAACTATCGGCAGGCACGTTCTGCACGCTGTCATATACTTCGTGATCACTGTCGAGGCCATGCATGCTGAAGATTTTGTTCAGGTCATATGCCACAAACTGCCCCAGCTGCCACGGTGCGGCAGACACCCATACCATTTTTTTCTTCGGCTCAAATACGATGGCATGGTGCGCAATGAACTGGTTGATCGCCTTTTCGTTGCCCAGGCCAATATTGGCGCCATGCAACCCTTTGCGGTCACGCAAGATGCTGATGGTTTTTTGTACCGTATTGGGACCGTTTGCTTTCAGCAGTTCGTTTAAACGCTCATAGCGGTATTCGGAAGCGCTTTCTTTGATCTGCAATTTGTTGGACTCCAGGCTGCCGAGTGAATCACCCTGAAAATGGTTGGTACAGGTGATGAAGTTCTTTTTAGGATCGTAGAGGTCCATGCCTTCGGGTGTCTTTTGTATCAACACGGCTTTATTGTCTTCTGCGGAGCCAATGAGGAAAGACTCAGACACGAACATCTTCCGCTTTTGCGCAATGGCCCAGGCTTCCTGTATGTTACGGGCGTATTGCAGTATTTCCCTTGCCACCAGCGATACAGGCGTGGCAGCGCCGGTAGGCACGCTGGTTTTGGCGGCATTGATGGTAACGGTGAGCCCTTTGTCGTTCATGCCGGACACCACGCCGGTAAATCCGCCCCAGGTAACGAACATGAAGTTATGCCCTTTATCGGGGTGATAAAATACCACCATTTTATCTTCGGCGAACTTATCGCCCATGTAGAAATCGAAGTTGCGGCCGATGATCAGGTTACTGTCAGCGGAGTTGCTGTTCCACGTACCGAAGGAAGTACAGCCCACCAGCATCATGCCTTGCAGGGCATGACCGATATCGTGTGCGCCGTGGTAGTTCATCAGTCTTTCATAGTTGCTGCCGATAAAGTCATAACCTTCAGCAGCGGAGAAAGACTCCCCATAAATCTCCTCCTTGAACTCTTCCGCTACGTGATCGCTCAGGTTTCTGTTGAACCAGCCGATGAAGTATTTCAGAAAATGGAGATAAGACGTAGAAGGGATCATTTTGCGGATCTGTTCCACAAAAACATCTTCCTGGTGACGGATCAGCTCCCCGGATAATTTGCCGTTGATCACCCCTCTTTCGAAAGGTGCCCCCTCTACATACATTTCATACAGGCCGCTGTTGCTTTTGCGGAACCAGTTGTTGCCGATGGTCCAGGCGGTACTGTCCAGCGCCTTGCGTTGCAGCTGTAAAGCCGATTTATCGGTGATCTGCGGCGGTGTCATGCGACTGACAGACACCAGGTATACGGCCAGCACGGCAAATAACAACAAGATGGCGCCGAAAGTAAATAACAGCACCCGTGCCAGTATCCGCCATCCGCTTCTTTTTTTCTTTTCCACTTTTATTTAAGTATTGACTGATTAATTTCTTCTACCAAAAATTCCATTCCCAGTAGTTCGGCTGAAGTGATCACACTGCTCATGGTCACCCCTAAAATACCATGCAAGTTCAGGTTTTGCCCGGTAAGATACAAATTAGACAACCGGGTACGGGCCGAAACCATTGTCCGTAGCGGATCTTCACTATCTTTCAACACGCCGTACATGCTACCGTCGCCGGTACCGATATAATCCCGGTAAGAAAGCGGTGTGGCTACATAATACGACTGCACACAGTCACGGAAACCCGGAAATTTCTGCGCCACCGCCGCGATGAGCTGTTCTGCCTTTTGTACCTTAAAAGCTTCATAGTCGGCGCCTCTGCTGGCTTCCCGCCGTTCGGTATTAAAAGTATGCTGCCACGGCGTCAGTTCATCGTAATGCATATACGTCATTACAGAAAGGCTGTCAGCATAGGTTTCATGCCGGGAGCTGGCAGACACGTATATGGCATAGGTCTGCGGCCACTGGTCCGGCGTACAGTCTATTCCCGCCCAGGCATCGTCCGTGGCATGATGATAGTAGTTATGGTTAAGGTAAGGAAAGGTGCCGGGTTTCAGTACTACATTCAGCACAAAAGCACCGGTGGAATTCTCCAGGTTCTGCATGCGGCTGCGGTAGGCTCCCCGCATGGCGTCGCTTTCGGTGATGGCTGTAGTCTGCGCAGGATGCAGGTTGGAAATAAAATAATCGCCGTTCACTTTTTTCCCGTTCTCCAATACCAGGTGATCTACCCTGTCGCCCTGGCCAACAATCTTCAGCACCTCCGTGTTACGGATGATCTCTCCACCGTTTTCCGTGATGCATTTGCATAACAGCCGGGCAATCTGCGAACCGCCATCCACACATTTCCAGGAACTCTGCATATAGCTGTTTAACACCAACGCATGTACGTAAAAAGGTGTTTTGCTCTTCACGCCTGCGTATAACAGGTTATTGCCCGCCAACACCTGCTGCAACCTGTAGTTCCCGGTGATGCTTTCGATCACGCTGGCGGCATTCAGCTGCAGCACACTGCGTTTTTCTTCATAGTCGCCGAGCCGCAGGTTATACAGCGGGAACTTGCTGCACACTTCGCTGATCTTATCACAATAGGCATGCAGCGCATCTGTTTCTTCCGGAAAATCAGCAGCCAGGGTACGGATAAAATGCTCCCGTCCCTGGGCGATCCGGTATACTTTATCTTCCGGGCCAAAGTTGATATGATCGAAGCCATCTGCATCCATCCGTTTCAGCTTCAGCTTGTCCATAATGCCCAGATACGAGAAAATTTTGTACAGGTTCTCTCCTTCTCCCAATCCGCCGATGTAATGGACACCTGAATCGAAGATGACTTTATCGCGGGAAAAGGTTTGCAGGCAACCGCCTGGCTGGCGGTTTTTTTCGTATATGCGTACTTTATAACCATTCCGGCTGAGGATGGCTCCACATACCAGTCCGCCAAGACCACTGCCGATAACGATCACATCATAGTTGTGCATAATTTTTTTGGGGGGATTTTTTAATAACAAATATTACGTTGGATGTATAACGGGTATTGTCAATTTCCTCTGCTACTGCGCCATATTTGCCTACCAGGCTGCGTACATGCGCAGCTGAAAAGAAGGATAGTTCCTTGTTCTTCGTCTTATTAAATCCTATTACCCGGGTTGATAAAAATTCAGTAAATCTTGTGCCTTCGTGCCGCTTGGCTTTGTCGGCGTCGCCATCCCTCACCACGATCACGCCGTCGGGCGACAACCGGTCGATGCATTGTTGCAACAGCTGCTCCTGCTCATCAGGCTGCAGGTAATGCAATACATCACTTAAAATGAAAGCATCATATTTCTCGAACGGTGTGGCCGAAATATCACCGTGAATGAATTGCAGGTTCTGTGGTTTGGCATAACCATGTGCGGCGGTGATGATTTTTTCCTCATCATAGTCGATACCGGTGATCTCACGGCCAGGTGCCGCATACGCCAGCATATAACTCATAAAACCGTATCCGCAGCCGAGGTCCAGGATACGGCCTTCTTTCGGCAGCAGCTGGTGAAACAGCTCATAGTTACGTTCCAGGCTGGTTTTTACCTTCATGTACCATTCCAGCACCGGCCCTTTATAGATAAAGTTGTATTTCAGCTGTTCACGGAAATAGGAAGGCACTTCCATCTCCTGGCGCAGGTTTTCGTATTCGTGTTTAAAGTACCGGCTGATAGATTTCGTACGGGCGCTGTAGTTATCGCCCCAACGTTGGTCCTCCGGGGTAATACGCGGCAGGTACTTCACGGTCACATGACCGTCTTTCAGCAGGAAGTCGCCTTTACTCATCGTATAGGCGGTACCGTGGATAACGATCGGCAGGATGTCCAGCCCCAGCTGTTCGGCGATGTAAAAAGCGCCTTTGTGGAAACGTTTGATCACCGGGTCAGGAGAGCGGGTACCTTCGGGATATACTACGATGGAATACCCTTCGGCCACACGCGCTTTCAGTTTTTCAATGGCCCCTTCCGCACCATCGGCTACCGGGTAGTAATCGGCCAGCCGCACCACGGCGCCAAATACCGGCGAACGCCATACCCATTGATTCGTGAGCAGAATTACTTTGGGATGCAGCATGGTAGACACCAGGATATCGAGGAAAGACTGATGGTTACTGATGATCACGGCCGGTTTCTGCAACTGCTCATTATCCGGATTGATAATGCGTTTCTTCACGTTGGTCATGATGTACAGCACACTATGCGTATAGGCAGACAGGATACGGTGGTACAGCAGTTTACCCTTTTCCTTGTTGACAGGGTTCAGACGGATCAGGATGTTGCCCAGCAGCGTCATGATCAGGCAGCCGGTAGTAAAGTAAGTGAATGAAAATACGGACAGCACCCATCCCTTTAAAGTCCAGGGAGCATATCCTTTCTTCACACGGTTGGTGATCAACCAGTTGAACAGTACCGGTATCATCACCTGCGAAATCAACACCACTGTGCTGATACCAATAATAGAGATCAGCGCAATAGATTTCAGCGACGGATGCTTGGCGAAGATCAGTACGCCCAGTCCCAGGATAGTGGTGATGGCCGACAGGAAAATAGAAGACTTGAAAGAGGACAGTGTTTTCCTGCCGGTTTTGTATTCCTGTAGCAGTCCGTCCATCATAAATATGCTGTAGTCATCTCCCAAACCAAAAATAAATGTGGAAAGGATGATGTTGACAATATTAAACTTGATACCGAACAGGCCCATAATGCCCAATATCCACACCCAGCTGAGCGCCATGGGGATAAAGGTGATCAACGCCAGTTCTATGCGGCCGTAGGAGAGCAACAAAGCCAGGAACACCAACATGGAAGTCATCCAGGCGATGCTGTTGAATTCATCCCTGATTACTTCCACCAGGCGGTTGGCTGCATATTGTTTGTCCAGTACGGTCGTATGTGCGTGCTGATCGAGGGCGGCGTACACTTCTTTTTTACGCGCCGGGTCTACTTTCAGCAGAGTCACAATAGACGTACGGCCATTCTTTTCGATGATAAAATCACCCAGGGTGCCTTTACGGAAAGTCTCCAGGTCTTCTTTTGCCATTGGCTGATAAGGCGTATTCAGCAACGCGGCAAACTTATCGAACGCCGTGGCGCTAAAACCAGCTTCAGCACCATGACTGCGGAGCCAGGACAGCAGCTGTGCCTGTTTTTCCGGGGTCCAGTAGTGTTTCCAGCGTTCAATACGGGCCTGTTGTTCTTTCTCAGACAACAGCAGCGTTTGCACGCCGGCGTATTTTTTCACTGTACCATCCGTCAGTAGTTTATTGATGGCGGGTGTCAACTGCTCGGTATTTTCCAGCGCAGATTCCAGGTTATCACCATCAGACACCACGTACACAGATTGTGCCGTATAGGCGTTGATGTTATTCAGCTGCGCTTCCGCTGCTTTCAGTTCCGGCGACATGAAATTCATCTTCATCATGTCACTTTCAAAAGACACATTACGGGCCGTAAAGAAAAACACGATCGTCAGCAGGAAAATAGCGCCCACCAGGTATTTATTGCGTTCCGGTTTCAACGCGGAAAAGCGGTCCAGCCAGTTATCGTGATGCTCCGCCGGTTTGCTGCTCTTTTTGCCCAGCACAATCCAATGCGGTAAAAATATCAGGGAGAACAATGCGGCGCCTACCAGGCTGAGTGCGGCAAACAGCCCCACATCGCGCAGCATCGGCGAACCTAAAAACTGTAAACAGAGAAAACCGCCGATAGTGGTGAAACTGCCCAGCGTCATGGGCGTGGCCAGATCGGCAATCACTTCGCGGATATCATCAGTATGACGATAATGGTTGAACACATGCAGGGAATAGTTGACCGCAATGCCCAGTACCACTGCGCCGGCGCCTAACGCCATCACGGCAATATGTCCTTTGATCAGGTAAATACAGGCAAGGGAAAACAGTCCTCCGAAGATCACCGGCAACATGATCACTACCGGCGCACGTTTCTTCCGGAAAAACAGCGCTATCAGCGCTACCAGCAACACGATGGTGATACCCTGCGTAAGCAGCGTGTCCTGCCGCAGCTGCGTGGCGTTGCCGGCGGAAACGGCCGTGCCGCCAAAATAGCTGATGCTCACATCCGGATATTGGCGGGACAGACTGTCTTTAATATTATCCAGCCCAGCCAGGAACCTGGCGTTGATTTTCGTAGCACCGGGAGGGTTAGCCGGCGTAATAAATATCATCAGATGACGGTGGTCTTTCGTCATCACATAATTATCGTACAACTCAAAATGATCATCGTACTGAAGGTGCTGCAATTTTTTGATGCCTATCCAGGAAATACCGACCGGATCTGCCTGTATCACCCGTTTCAGCACCAGCCCGGCAGGAGAGATCAGCGTATTGTAATCATATTGCAGGGAACGTTGCAGTTGCTCCGGTGCCAGCAGGCTGTCAATTTTCGTATAGTCGTTAGGTTCCAGGAAAACAGGCAGGTTTTTCTGGATGAGGTCCATCATGCCCATTACCTGCGCATCTTCCGTCTGGCCTTGTATCTGCCGGATATAAGGCGATAACTGGTTTCCTGCGGAGGCCACCAGCGAGGCGGCGCAGGCGGTAAGGCTGTCCGGCGCCGGCACTTTGGCAGTGTCTTTCTGTGACAGTGTCACCACCAGCTTGTCCGCAAATTTGGAATCCTGGAACACCTGTTGCAGCTTGTCCAGCTTCCTGTCCTGCGGCAGTATTTTGGTAATGTCTTCTTCCAGCCTGATACGTGACGCGAAAAAGCCAACCAGCACAAAGCTCACGATGGTACAACACCACAGCGCCAGCTTATGCCGGTCAAAAAAATTATAGATCGCTACGAAAAGACTGCTCATATGTAAATCAATTACGAATTACGAATTATTGATTACGAATTGGGGAGCCACACGTAACAGATAATTCGTAAGTATTTATTTGTTTTTTCTGAATATGGCCAGTAAGGCATAACTGATAGCCCATGCTGCCAGTCCTGCGGCGATAGCCAGTGTAATGGCGCCGAAAACGTACTGGAGCAGGTTATCCCCTACTGCGGCTATGGAAAAATGTTTATCAAACAACAGATCTTTGGCTGATCTCCCCATCCATACCTTTCCTGCCAGGAAGCTGAAAAAGATCACAAAGGGGGTTAACGGCGGCGTGCTCACATGGGCGGCAAGGAACACCAGCGCTTTGTTGAGCTTCAGTTTAACGGATACCAGGAAAGCCACCAGCAGCTGGAAACCCCATATCGGCACAATACCCATGAACACGCCAAAGCCAATGGCCGCAGCTTTGCGCGCATTGGACTCTTCGGCATTCAGTATTTCTTCTTTCCACATCTTTTTCCAGTTCTCCTTTTTCAGCATCCACAGAAAAAAGTCCCTTGGTTTGATATACAGGAAAGTAATCAGTACGAGTACGGTATTTAATACGCTGATGCGCGAAAAATCCAGGAACGGGCGGAAGTGGGATATCCTTTCGTCTGCCGGCGGATAATACACCTTCACCGGCGTCCAGTCTATCTTTACGCCTTTCCATGCGCTGCGCACCAGTACTTCTATTTCAAATTCATATTTGGAGCACCACCAGCGGGTACGGCCCATACGGCGCAGCGGGTACAACCGGTATCCCGATTGTGTGTCCGGCCCTTTCAGGCCTGTTTCCACATAAAACCAGAAGTTGGAGAACTTGTTGGCAAAAGTGTTTTTGCCAGGCATGTTTTCTTCATTCAGGTTACGGGCGCCTATCACCAGGGTGTCCGGATGTGTGTTGATCTTTTCCAGCATGCCGGGCAGATCGGAGGCAAAATGCTGTCCGTCTGCATCCATGGTGATCACGTAATCATAACCCTGTGCCAGCGCATATTCGAAACCACGGCGAAGGGCAATGCCTTTCCCACGGTTAGGGCTATACGACACTTTATGTATGGCGGGGTATTTCTCAAGAATGGTGCTGGTATGGTCGGTAGCACCGTCATTCACGACAATCACGTGCGAGGTGTAGGACAACGCTCCTTTCACCACCTCTTCCAGCGTTGTAGCGTTGTTGTAGGTTGGAATGAGCACCGCCGCACGATGACGCTCAAAATGTTCGTTATGTGTGTTACTGGCTGTCACTTATTTAAATACTCCCTGAAATTTCATAAATGTGGTGGCATCCCTTTTCAGGGTGGCATTCACTTTCCATCCTCCGTTCTCTTCTGCCTTGTAAGTCAGGCTTACATCCACCAATGGCTGCTGTACCGGGTCTATCATGTTCAGGAACTTCATCAGACCGGCTTTCTGTAGCAGTACTTTTTGCTGTACGGCGTCTTCCAGCGTTTCGGTAACGATCTGCATCATACATACGCCGGGCACGACCGGTTGCTCCGGAAAATGGCCACCGAAAATAGGATGCGCCGCATTCAGTTCCAGTGTGAGCGTTACCTGGCCTTCTTCATTTGTGACGTTCCTTATATTGTAAAAGTTTCCTTTCAGCATTTTGATATTTTGATATTTAAATATTTCTGTCTTCGCTTTGACCAATCCGTAATTATCTATGTGTTTTTTGTAGCGAAATATTGAACCGGAAGTTCTGATGCACAATACGGATGGTGTCCGGCGTACCCTGTGTATAATGCTCCATCCATACTTTCACAACAGGTTTGCGTTCGGAAGATTTTTCGATACGCACCAGTTGCGTGCAGGCGCTATCCGTGATATAGTAGTTATTGCCTTTGGCGGTGGGCACTACGGTATAACGGTACCGGTTATCCGTTGCCACATGCGCCTGACGAAGGTCCGGCCGCAGGAGCACCAGTTCAAAATCCCGGCGCAGCGTGGTCACGACTGCCTTCTTGTCCATCTTGGGCAACAGGTAATGTTTCGTAAATTTTCCCTGCTTATCAAATTCGAAATCAAAAAACTTAAATCCCATTTCGTTGGCAAATACCACCCGGAGGCTGCTATCGGGCATCTGCTTAAAAAACAACAGTCCGCTCAGGTGATGTTTCAGGATATTGACCTGTGTACTGTACAGCGTGGCATCGAAAGCAGGGCTGAACTGTCGTATGCAGTCCACATTGCCTTCGGTACGTTGCAATCCTTTATACACGGAGGTGCATCCAGTCAGCAAGGCGACTGACAGTACGCTATTTAACCACAAATACCGCATCCGGAATATTCGCATTCACTTGTTTATGTAAAAAGCTGATGTTCGTATCATCACCGGATGGTTCTGCCATGGTGATGCCCGACACTGTAAAATCTTTTTTGTCCACCACCAGGGTGATCATCTTGAAATAACCGGCCATGGCCTTGTTCACAGGCACCATCTCCAGGCGGTAGCTCTGTGCGTTTTCGTATGCTTTGGTGGTAAAATCTGTATTGTCCAGCACGGTGCCGCGTACACAGTCCACCGTTATTTTATTGATCTGTTCAAACAGTTTGTTGTTTTTGCCGGATACTTTACTTTCTTTCTGGGCGTCTTTGATACGGATGTCTTTTCCATTCATGACCAGCAGGTAGTAAGAAGGCTGCTGGTATTCCATGCGGACTTTATTCTCCCGCTTGAACCAGAATTTCCCTTTCGAAATGATTTTATCGGAGAGCATGCTCAGGTTTTTCTCCTGCACAAAATCGCACTGAATGCTCTGCGTCTGCTGGGCGGCCCTGGCGAACTCCTTTTTTACGGCCGACAGGTCGGCGACCGGTTTAAAACCTGACTGCGCCTGCAGTTGCAACGACAGCAGTGAAATCATGCATATCATTATCCATTTACACATAAGCTGGCACTTTTAACATTTTATCCATTCTTTCCAACCGGTACCCTTCCGCTTTGATGGCGCTGATCAGCCGGGGCAGGATACTGGCAGTGATGCTGCAAGTGTCATGCAACAGGATGACCGCACCGGGATGCAGTTCCGACATGATTTTCTGCAACAATTTATTTTCATCTGTGGCCATGGTGTCCATAGAGCGGATGCTCCAGCCCACGGGCAGATAATTGTTTTTTCTGATGGCCCTTGCCAGGTTGGGATTGGTGACCCCATATGGCGGGCGGAACAGGCGCGGTTGCAATCCTGTGGCGTTGATGGTCACGGTGTCCATCTTTTCCATGTCTTTTCCCATGGTACTGCTGGTATACATATCAAACCAGAAATCATGCGAATAGGTATGGTTACCGATTACATGACCTTCTGCGTGTATACGTTGCAGTAAGTGGGCATTGCCTTCGATATTTTTCCCGATGCAGAAAAAAGCGGCTTTCACCTGGTGTTCATCGAGGATATCGAGGATCTGCGGCGTATGCGTCTCTTCCGGTCCGTCGTCGAAGGAGAGCGCCACCACATTTTCAGTAGTGGGCGCGGCACAGATGGTTTTGATGAAGAAATCCGAGCGGATGTTCATTGCGCCCCTGATATAAAAAGGCAGTAACAACAGCAGCGGCAATACCAGCCACCAGAGCGATAGGGGGTACAGGCCGGACAATCTGATGCCCAGCACTACGGCCACGCCTGTGAGAAGGATGATATTTGCGGTCCTGTTATTCAACATGAGAGAGCAAAATCAGGGAGTGATGGGTGCCCTGATGATGGTTATACAATAATATTTTTTTAATGCTGCCGGGTGCTTTACCATAGAACATCGCTGCCTCCGGCACTGCCTGGTCTGCCAGGATGCCATTGGCCAGCCACATGCCGAAACCAGCTGCAGTCGGGTATTCACCGCAGAGGTGTTTGAAGCTGGCTTCCGGATGTTCGGGGAACAATGCTTCCACTACTTCTTCATAGATGTCGTCCTGGTCAATGTCGCCGTTTCTGCCGGTAATCAGCAGGTCAATATCGTTGGGTGTGCAGCCGTTGTCTTCGAGGAACTTCATGATATGGCCAATCACCTCTCCTTCCCACATGGGTTTGTAAAGCGTGCTGATGCCGGTCAGTTCAGCCGCCGTACGTTCTCCCGGCTTGGTGCCGAGGGAGAAGAAAGCGGCGCCTTCTCCCGCGATAGTGCCACGGGTAGGGCTTTTCAGCAGTTCCATGGTTTTCACCGGTTCTTTTTTATACAGCCCGAAGCGGGACAGTATCTGATAGCTGTGCTGGGTGAGCTCATCCAGTCCGCCGACGAGTATATTTTGCGCGCCGCCTTCGCGCAGCATCATCACCGTGTCCAGCAGGGCATTTTCGAAAGAGAAGCCGCGGTGCACGAAGGTGTTGTTATATCCGTGGCAGCCCAGCAGCAGCGCTATCTGTCCGCCTACGGTATTGTGTGTGCTTTGGATAAAGGCAGTCGGCGTCAGCATTTCCTCCTGTTGATTCACCATTTTGGCCAGGAACACGCCGGTGTCGTCGAGACAACCGTAAGCAGTACCGGTCACGATGGCATCAGGCTGGGTTATGCCGGCAGTCTGCAGGCTGAGATTGGCCGCGCCCACGCCCATTTTCACCACACGGCTCATGCGGCGGATCTGTTTTACATCGATCCACTGTTTATAGTCCGGGTCTACTGTTGCCAGCCTTACCTGTTCGTATTCGCGCAGACCGGCCAGCAAAGGTCCTCCCGCCGCCGTTTCCTGCGGAGAAATACAACCGGTGCCGTTTATATAGATCGTCAACATACTCTCATTTAATCACTAAAAGCTGGAAAAAACCAGGCTGGAACAGTTACCACCAAAACCGAAGGAGTTGGACATCACATGGCGAAGGTCGTTGCCTTCAGACCAGGTGGTGGCCGGTGTAAACGGCAGTTCCTTCATCTGGTGCTCAAAACGTGCGTTAGGATAGATAATGCCTTCTTTCACGGAAACAGCCGATAATACCGCTTCAATACCGCCACTGGCGCCCAGGGTATGCCCTGTGAATGATTTGGTGGAGCTCATGGCCGGGAAATGCGGTGCAAAGATGCGATTGATGGCAATGCCTTCAGACACATCGTTGTTGCCGGTACCTGTACCGTGTAGGTTGATATACCCTATCTGCTGTGGTTGCAGGCCGCTCATGTCCAGCGCGCCTTTCATCGCCAGGTAATTGCCGGTGCCGTCGGGCGACGAGGCAGTCTGGTGGTAGGCGTCATTGGCATTGGCGAAACCGCTGAGGCGGCACCAGGGCTGCAGCTGCGCAGCCAGGCTGTCGGACACCAGCACCACGTAACCGGCGCCTTCGCCCAGATTAAGCCCGGTGCGGGTTTCATCGAAAGGGCGGCAAGGCTGCTGGTCGAGGATCATGAGGGTATTAAAACCGTTGAGCGTAAAACGGGTCAACGCGTCTGTACCGCCGGCAATCACTACGTCCACGATATTGTTGCGTATCAGACGGTAGCCGTACATCAGCGCGTTGGCGCCGGAAGAGCATGCCGTGCTGATGGTAGACACATGATGCCGGATGCCCATGGCATCGGCCACTATTTCGGTGATGCTGCCACATTCATGGTGCATCACCTGATGCAGACGGCCTTTACGGTTGTCTGCCAGATATTCCGCGAAAAAGTCTTCCGTTTTGTCCATACCGCCAACCGTGTTGCCGGACACAAATCCGACGCGGTAGCGGGAGATATCGTCCAGTCCGGACGATTGCCACGCTTCCTTAGCGGCGATCAGGCTGAGCAGCGCGGTACGGCTGATATTTTCCGGTAACCCGGCCATATCCGCCAGCGTCTCATTATCTGCTTTTACCTCCGCTACCGGGAAAGTATGGCGGTGCACAGATGACAGGTATTTCATGGCACCCATGCCCGGTTCCATCTCACGGAAAGCCCGCAGGCATTCACGCAAGTTCAGGCCTATGCCGCTGATGACGCCGCCACCCGCTATCCACACCTTTTCACTCATGCTTTGGCTGTTTGTTGAGCTACAATAAATTCCGCCATGGAACGGATAGAGTAAAAAATCTCCGGCCCCTGTTCAGGATTGGCGATACGGATGTTATAGTGCTGTTGCAGCAATACGATCAGTTCCAGCGCATCGATAGAATCGAGACCCAGCCCTTCTTTAAACAACGGTTCATCGTTGCCGATGCTTTCCGGTGTTACTTCCTGCAAATTCAATTGTTCGATGATCTGTTTTTTCAGATCTGCCATCAGCTGTTCCATTACGATGTTGATATTTTGTTATGTAGATATTTTATAGCGTTCGTTCAGTGCCTCGGCTGTTGCCGGACTGGCTTGTCCCTTCGGCGTTTTCTCCAGCAGGAACAGGGCCACTTCGTAATCGTCGCCCATCACTTCCACCCAACCGCAGAGGCAGGCCTGCAACGGCGTGGTGGCGAGCAGTTGCGCAGGGTAACTGCTCATCAGTTCTGCATCAAAATTTTCAGACACGAAGAAGATATTCTCTCCTTTAAAACCATGCCGGATGCAGATTTCCCCCATCACAATGTTGGGGAGGGTATATACGAAAAGGGCCGGGCTGGCGATATCCTTCACGGTGGCATAGTAGCGGATGTCTGTATCCAGGCTGCCGCTGCGGTTAGACAACACCATGCCTACTGCTTCAGGCGGCAGTGCCTGTACAGGGGCATGTTTGAGCAGCACTTCCGCCGCCAGCCATCCCAGTTTGCTGAGAGCGTCCATCTTATGGAATTTAGGATACTGCCCGGAAAACCGGTCATATCCTGCCCGCAGCCATTCCTGTAAGTCCATGCTCCGGTCGGCTTCCCACAGCAACGCTCCGTTTAACCAGATACCGTGATGCCGTATGATACAACTTCCTGTAATATATGCTTCCGCGCTATTCAATCTCTGAACTGCTTTTTAATTTTTCTGTTAATTCTATGGTCCGGGCCAGGCGTTTCAGTGCCGTGTCGTGGTTTTTCACAAACGGGTTGCTCATATCCCAGACATATCCTGCCAATACGGAACAGATCTGTCCTTTGATCACCGGGTCGGCGTCTTTTTTAAAGAAAATGGTGTCCAGCGTGCCTTCGTACCATGCCATGACATAGGAACGGAAGGTATTTACTCCCTGCAGGGTGGGCTCCATGTATTCTTTTTCCCAGTCCACTTCTTCTCCCCGCAGCTTTCTGATCACCAGTTTAGCGGCGGTTTGGCTGGAAACGCAGGCCAAAGTTACGCCAGAAGAGAAAATCGGGTCCAAAAATTCTGTCACGTTGCCTGTCAGCACAAAACCATCTCCATAAAACTTATCGGTGGTGGCAGACCAGGACTGGAGCACTCTGGGCTCGAATACCAGTTCCACGTCACGGAAACGTTCGCGGGTATAGGGTTCCGCTTCCAGCAGGGCACGGTATACTTCCTCGTCGGTACCGGGATATTGCGCAAAAAACTCCGGATCGCCCACGAAACCGACGGAAGTAACGCCGGTAGAGAACGGGATGATCCAGATCCAGACGCCTTTTTTATGCACCACCGCCGTGATACGGTTAGGTTCATCGGCCATAGAACGACGTACGTCTTTTGTATGAGCGAAGAGCGCTTTACGCGGCTGAAGGTTGGAGTTTTTTTCCAGGTTGAACAAGCGGGGAATTACCCGGCCATAGCCGCTGCCATCCACGATGAAGCGGGCTTCAATGGTGGATTTGTTCCCGTCTTTGTCTTCTATGGTGGTCACGGAATCAGATCCGTTAAAACGTATGTCCGTTACCGTAGTTTCGTAGGAAACCGGTACGCCCATACTTTCCACGGTATCCGCCAGTGTTTTATCGAAATCGGCCCTGGTCACCTGCCAGGTCCAGGTCCATCCGGGGGTGTATTGCTCTTTGAAAGTAAAATCACAGAGTGCGTCGCCTTTAACGAACTTGGCGCCGAATTTTTCCTGAAAACCTTTGGCTTTAATGGCATCGATGAAACCGGCTTCATTCAAAGCGTCCATACTGCGGGGCAGCAGGCTCTCCCCGATCACGAAGCGGGGAAATTTCATCTTTTCAACGATTTTCACTTTGTAACCTGCCTGGTGGATAATAGACGCCGCTACTGTTCCGGCAGGTCCCGCACCTATCACTAAAACATCAACTTGTTCAGTTTTCATACGGTAAAACATTTACGATTTAGGAATTTGGGGATTTCCGATTTTGGGGATTCTGAAATCAAAAATTCCAAAATCAAAAAATCGAAAATTGTTTTTATGGTTTTCTAACTTTTAACAGCGTGTAATTCAGCCCCATCTTGTCATTCTCTTCCGCTACCACCAGCCCGGCATCAGTGATGCACTTAAAGAAATCGTCTGTGTGGTACATCTGGCTGTTACCATTCGCCATAGCGGTAAAATACAGGGACGTCTGCTGAAGGCAGAAAGCGGCTGATTTAAACTGCTGGCGGTTCCAGAAGGGCTCCAAGATATAGATGGTGCCGTTGTCATTGAGCGCTTCGCGGCAACGGGAAAGGATGGACACGATTTCAGCTTCAGAGAAGCAGTCGAGGAACTGGCTCATCCAGATGGCGTCAAATCCTTTAGGGAAAGGGATTTCCTCGTGCAGGATATTAGCGATATGGAAATGCACGCGGTCTGCCACGCCGGCATCTTTCATTTTCTGCTGCGCAATATTGGCCTGACCGGGGATATCGAAGATGGTCACTTCCACTTCGGGGTCTTTGGCGGTACATGCCAGCGCCCATTTACCGGTATTACCGCCGATATCTAGCAGGCGTTTGGGTTTGTTTTCAAAAACGATGTCCAGTGCGCCGGGTGTGGCGAGGTCGGAGTAGTAGTGGTCAAAGTCGAACCAGCTTTTGCCTACCGCCGGAGGCAGCAGGGACAGGCCGGGGTAAATGGTGTCCCAGGGGCCCAGTTCTTTCAGGCCTTCCGGTTTACCGTTACGGAGACTGTCTTCCAGGTGGTACATGCCTTTATAGCAGATGTCCTGCGTAAAGTCCATGTTGATACGGGTCAGCTGATCATGCAGGATAAAGTACCCGGTTTTGGTCAGCGTATATTTTTTATCGTTCACGATCACCAGTTCCATGCCCAAACCGGCTTCCAGCAATACCCTCACTGCGTAGCGGTTCATATTGGTTTTTTCCATTATCTCCTCAATGGTGATGCCCGCAGATCCGCTGTCACTCACTGCTTTCAGAATGCCCATGTCGCGCAGCGCTCTTGTAGCCTGGAAAGCTATCGGAGCGAAGGCCAGCCACAATGCTGCTTCTTTTGCCTGTAATGCTGTTTTCGTTTCCTTGTTAAACATAAATCTTGAAAAATTACGAATGACGAATTACGAATGACGAATTAGGATTGACTTATGAATGAGCGTTAGCTCCCAATTCGTCATTCGTCATTCGTAATTCGTAATTGCTGAATATCATGGCTGCATTGCAACCACCGAAGCCGGACACTGTCTTGAGGAAGTGGCCGGACGGTTGTTGGCGCAGGGTGTTGCTAACGTTGACGGGCATACTGACACCGGGTGTCTCGTATCCTTTGGTAGGCAGTATAACGCCGTTTTTCATGGCTTTTACACTGATAATGGCTTCTACCAGCCCAGCGGCGCCGAGGGTGTGGCCATAGTAGCCTTTGAGGCTGTTGACCGGCACTGCTGCCAGTCCTGCGTGATGCAGGGCTTTGGCCTCCATCTCATCGTTGTAGAGCGTGGCGGTGCCATGTGCTGATACAAACCCGATATCTTCCGGTTGAAGGCCGCTGCCTTTGAGGGCCAGTTGCATGGCAGCAGCCAGCTCCAGGCCGGTGCGGGAAGGGCCGGAAATATGATTGGCGTCGTTGCTGATAGCGCCGGCGCCCAGTACTATTGTGGCGTGGCGGGGGTCTTTGCTGAGTACCATGGTGGCCGCTGCTTCTCCCAACGATACGCCCGTACGGTCAGCATCGAAAGGCCGGCAGGGCACTGCGCTCACCGCCTGGAAGGATTGAAAACCGGACAATACAAAGCGGGTGAGCACATCGGCGCCCGCTACCACTACGTGATCGTATTTGCCGGAAACAATCAGGCGTTGACCGGTTAAAATAGCCACCAGTCCGGATATGCAGGCGCTGCTGATCACCATTGGGGTATTCACGGCATCAAGGCGTGCGGCTATTTTACGTGCCGTAGCGGCAGGCTGCAGCTGTTCAGGCGGAGATACCACACCTTCCTCCTGCTGCTCCAGCAATTCAATGTTTCCTTTTGTGGTGGAAATAATCAGCCCTGTGCGGGGATCTGACAGGCTTATGGCTGTATGTGACAACGCTTCCGTAACGGAAGCGATCACCAGCTGTTCAAATTTCGTATAGTCTTCAAGGTTAAGCCCGCGGATAGCTCTCTCCAGCATATCATGGGGCATCATAGCACCATGGAAGGGCGCAGGGCCATAATCTTCACGGTCCTGTAAACGGATGCCGCTGTTGCCCCGGATGACCTGTTCAAAATTTTCATCCGTATTCACGCCCAGCGGCCCAACAATATTATCTGCAACTACAAAGACCATCATCCCTTTTCTATAGGTGGTTATTCAAGTGTCTTTTTTTCCATTCGTTAAAAAAAGCCGGTGTGGTCAACTGCAGCAGTTCGGTGTCTTTGTCCAGGAACACCTGCACAGTAGATCCTTTTGCGATGACTTCACCGGTAACGGGATTGGAAAGCACATAGTTAAATCTGATCTTCGCCGCGAGGTCGTCCACGAAGGTGGTTTCCACCTTTACGCGATCGCCATAACGCAGCGGACGTTTATAGTCGCACTGTATATTCACTACCGGCGCAGTAAATCCGGCATTAAAAATATCCAGGTAACGTAAAGCGTACTTTTCACCGAAAGCCTCTCTTCCGTCTTCAAAATACCTTACATAGTGGCCATGCCAGACTATGCTCAGTGAATCCACTTCGTTAAACTTCACCGGGAATTCGGTGCATTCGGTTATTGAGTCCATATCTAGCTATTTTCGGATTTTTTGATTTACGATTTTTTGATATCTGGATTGATAAAAGCGAAAAGCAAAGCGATTTTTACCCGCTCTTATAACCCTGAAATCAAAAAATCGTAAATCAAAAAATACCTAAATGGTTTATCCTTTCTTCTTCGGTGCTTTTTTGGCTTTTTCTTCTTTAGCCACCACCGTTTTAGTTTCTTTCTTAGGCGCCGGCGCTTCTTCTACAGGATCTGTTGCGTCGGCATATTTTTCTTTCAGCTTTTTGTAGTCGATATGTTCCAGTACTTTGTGTACAGTGTAGGCCCAGTAGTTGCGGAAGCCGAAGCCCTGTGCTTTGCCGGTCATACGTTCTGTCATGAGCACGTTGTGGGTTCCCATGTCCACTACCGTTACATACATGGCAGCCTCTTTTTCTGTTTTGCTCATGGCTTCCATCACAAACAGCACACCGATACCTTTTTTATCGCCGAATTTGTAGCCTTTCACCAGTTTGGTGACATCTTCCGGCTTCAGGCGGTTGTAATCACCGGGATTTTCAGACTTCATTTTGTCAACATTGACTTCTGCGTTTCTGGCGTTGGTTTCGCTGAGATCGAAGTCTACAGAGGAACGATGGAAAGCGCCTTTCACATCGTATTTTTTAGGCTCATTTCTGATAACGTCATTGATACCGATGAAATGGCGGTTGATGTCCGTGGCGGCGGCGTCACCAAGCAGGCGTGCCTGGGTGAAATCAACGCCCAGCCAGGTAAAGGGAGTGTCCGTGTTTTCCAGAAAGTTTTTCAGTTTCTGGGCGTGCGTAACGCTGATGAAACAGCTACAGATAAGGATGGTCAGGGTAAAAACTCTACGGATAATCATAACTTATTTATTAAGTGGATTGATGAAAATTTTCATTTCGCACTGTGCAATAACTCTGCCATTGTAGCATACTTGTCCAGCCACCATAGTGGCGTTGAACACTTCTCCCTGAATTTCGGTGGTGGTTTCGATGGTTTGCCCGGCGGGGGGCAGTTCCAATATCTCGAGGTTATTAACGGCGCCGATAAATCCCAGTGGTACGGGACTGTTCTCCTGTTTGGCGATGTAACCAATACGGGCGGCGGCGGTTTGGGCTATATTTTCCATGAGGCCGGGAGGCATGAGCACTCCGTTTTCCACGAATACGTTATCGGGAGCAATATGCAGGGCGGTACGGGTTTTCGGGCCGTCCACTTCCACAATGCCACTGATCATGACAATCGGTGTGCGCTGGGGAATGTAAGCGGTAATATCGTCTGAATGAATAAACATCTGCACAAGTTATTATTTATAGACAAAACACGAAATAAATCGAATTATTCGACATTACGGCGCGTAAAAACACGGATTATTCCCAAAAATCATAATAATTGAACCACTGTTCCGGGTAACGGCGGATCTTTTCTTCCAGCAGGGCGGTAAAATCGGCCACAGCTGTTTCCACGCCCTGCTGACGGCGCCCATGGTAGGAACGGGGCTCGGTGGCGTAAAAATGATAATGGGTGGCCGTTTCCTTGAAGGCGAACACCACGCATACGGGTACCCGGAAGGTGGCGGCCAGCAGGAAAGGGCCCATAGGGAAACGGGCGTCATGGCCCAGCAGCGGGGCGGTCACGGTTTTATTGCCCGGCAAAAAACGGTCGGCATGCATACACACCAGCTCCTGGTTGCTCAGGGCTTCGTTAATGGCATAGATATGTGACAAATCATCCCTGATCACGATGATATTCACATTTCTGTCGCCGGTCACGGAAGAAAGATATTCCTTGATACGCTGGTGCTCCCCATCGAACATGACAATATTGATACGGGTCTGCAACCGTTTAAACAGGTGCCCGGCCACTTCCCAGTTGCCCAGGTGGGCGCTCAGCAGAATTCCGCCGCGCCCTCCGGCCACCATCCCGCGCAGATGATGTTCCCCGTCAAAATCGAACGAAAACTTGTTGGCCATATCAGCCATGACCACGATCTTATCGATCAGCGTCTGGCCAAATATATAATAGTTACGATACAGGCTGCGTAAGGACTTCCACGTGCCGTAACCTATTTTGGTATGAAAGTATTGATAGATGGGTTTGGAAGAGCTCCAGGAAAATAAAAAATAATAAAAAGCGACAAATCTCAACAGAAAATAAGCAGGGTAAACACCTCCATATCGTAATATGAAAATAAAAATACTGTAACCCAGCTTATTTCCTTTCGACTTTCCCTGCCAGGAAGGCATTATACCAGTTCTTTTTGTTGAACACGAGCCGTTACATAATCGTAGAAATCCTGGAAGGTAACGATAGACTGGAAGTCTTCCGGTTTAACTTTAAAACCGAAATTATCTTCTATCACCACCACCATGTCAATATAATCCAGGCTGTCCAGGTCCAGCGTGGATTTGAGGTTCGCTTCAGGTTTAATGTCAGTGGGGTTCGCTTCAAACTCCTCCACCAGAAACTTGTTCGTAACAGTTATTATTTCCTTGATATCCATAAAATGTGCGAATCAGATATAGGTCGTTTTAAAATAATTTATAGCGGTTAATCTTACCCAATCCTGATTTTATCCTCCAAAGTTAAAAAACATTTACATTCCCTCCCATTTTCTGACAATGAGAGACGAATTGGTCCCTCCAAAGCCGAAAGAGTTGGACAAAAATATATTAAATTTTTTATCAATTGTCTTTGTGGCAATATTCAGTTTAGCGGCATCTCCGTCCGGATTTTCCAGATTGATATTGGGGGCGATAAAATCGTTTTGCATCATGAGCATGGAATAAACGATTTCGCTGGCGCCGGCCATCCAGCATTCGTGGCCGGTCATGGACTTGGTAGAGCTGACGAACGGATTGGAGTCTCCAAACACTTCGTAGATAGCGCTTGCCTCGCTGGCGTCGCCGGCGGGCGTAGAAGTAGCGTGCGCGTTGATATATTCGATGTCTGCTGCTTTGAGGCCGGCATCCTGCAAAGCGATTTGCAGGGAACGTACCGGTCCGTCCACAGTGGGATTGGAGATGTGGCTGCCATTGGAAGAGAATCCGTAGCCCAGTACTTCACCGAGGATGGTAGCGCCTCTGCGTTGGGCGGATTCCAGGCTTTCGAGGATCACGGTGGCTGCGCCGCCGCTGGGCACCAGGCCGTCGCGGTCGCGGTCAAACGGCCGGGAAGCCCGGGCCGGGTCACTTTCGCGGACAGAGAACGCGGCGATGGCATCGAAATTACCCATGGCATACACGTTCACCTCCTGTGCGCCGCCACAGATCACCGCGTCCTGCATACCGTTGCGGATAAACATATACCCGAGGCCGATAGCATGGGAACCGCTGGCACAAGCCGCGCTCACGGTGAAATTGACGCCCCGCAGTTTGAAAATAGTGGCCAGGTTCATGTTCACGGTGGAGTTCATGGTCTGGAACACGGAGCCGGAGCCAACGAGCATGGTGTCCTTTTTCTCCCGCATGATGTCTGTAGCCTCCACTACCGGTTTGGCCGAGCTGTCGTTGCCGTACAACAGGCCTACCGGGGTTTTGTCAATATAGTCCTGGTCCATTCCCGCCTGAGCAAGTGCCTCACGGGTGGCCATATACGCGAATTCTGCCTGTTCGGGCATCATCAGCCTTGACCGGCGGTCCAGCAGCCCTTTCAGTTCGGGGCGCACGATATGGCCGGTCAGGCCGGAACGGTAGCCAAAGGCTTTACGCTCCTGGTCCAGTACAATACCGGATTTGCCCTTATACAATGAATACCTTACCTCCTGCATATCTTTACCGATGCAGGAGTAGATTCCCATTCCAGTGATCACTACTCGGTTCATGTACAAACTGCTTTTAAGTATGGAGACCTCCGTTGATATTCAACACTTCTCCAGTGATATAGCCGGCTGCTTTGGATGCGAGGAACGCCACGGCTTCGGCCACTTCTTCGGGCGTACCGAAGCGGTTCATGGGCACCTGCGCCGCCAGTTCTTTCTCATTCAGTTCTGCGGTCATATCTGTTTTGATGAAACCCGGAGCGATGGCATTCACGGTAACACCCCTCTTGGCCACTTCCTGCGCCAGTGCTTTGGTAGCGCCGATCACACCTGCCTTGGCGGCGGAGTAGTTGGTCTGCCCGGGAAGCCCTTTAATGCCGGATAATGAAACCATGTTGATGATACGGCCATAACGCTTCAGCAGCATCGCATTCAGCACCTGTTTGGTCACATGGTAGAAACCATTCAGGCTGATATTCAGGACATTGCTCCATTGTGCTTCGTTCATCCAGAACATCAGGGAATCTTCCCGGACGCCGGCGTTGTTCACGAGCACTTCAATGGTATGCTGATCTTTATTTTGTTCCATCCATGCGCCCAGTACGTTCTGTACTTCGGCGGCATCACCTACGTTGAACTGCAACAGCTCCCCGCTGCTGCCTTTTGCCTTTACCGCTTCCAGGGTTTCCTGTGCAGCGGCTTCATTGCCTTTATAATTGATCAGGACATGGTATCCCAATTCGGCCATTTTAATACATACTGCCCTGCCAATACCGCGAGAGCCTCCTGTAACTAAGGCACACTTCATGAATTTACGAATTACGGATTACGAATTACGGGCTTGCCGTATTTATGTTGCCTGTGCCGGCAGGAAATCAGAACATTTTTACCGGCTCATTACATAACAGGTACTCCTTGATCTTACCCAGGTCTTTGTACATCGGGCTGTCCTCAATAAATTTAGGATAAATTGCCCTCACTTCCTGGTACACTTTATGGGAGAAACCAGCCAGCCTGTCCTGGCATTGCAGGTAATCTACCGCCTGCATGATGGTCAGCGTGTGAATGGCCAGCACCTCAAATGTGTTGGCGATCACTTTATTGGCCATCAGTGCGGAGTTACAGCCCATGCTCACGATGTCCTGGTTATCGTTGTTATTCGGTATGCTGTGTACGTACATCGGGAAAGACAGCGTCTGGTTTTCCGCTACGGTAGAAGTGGCGGTAAACTGTGCGCCCTGCATGCCGAAGTTGAAGCCCAGTTTGCCAAGGTTCATAAACGGCGGGAACTTGTGGTTCAGCTTTTCGTTCAGCAGGTAATTGAGCTGCCGTTCTGCCAGCATCGACAAGCGGGTGGTGGCGATCTTCAGCTTGTCCATCTCCAGTGAGATATAATCGCCGTGGAAATTGCCGCCATGAAACACGTTTTCCAGTTCGTGGTCCACTACCGGGTTGTCGCTCACGGAATTGAGCTCCTGTATCACTACTTTCTCTGCCTGTATGAGGGTGTCATATACGGGGCCCAGGATCTGGGGCACGCAACGCAGGGAATAGTATTCCTGTACTTTATCTTTGAATATCTCTTCTTCCAGTTCTTTGTAGAGGTGATCCGGACGATGACGTACCATGCGGCTGCCCTGGAGGACTTCACGCATTTTAGCGGCCACGGTGTTCTGGCCTACGTGCATTTTCACGGCGTTCAGCTCGGCTGACAGGTGGTCGTCGAATGCTTCCACGATTTCGTTGATCATGGCGGAGAGGGTCACGGCCCACCCCAGCAGCTGCCTGGCCTGTATCAGGTTAACGAGGCCGGCGCCTGTCATTGCGGACGTACCGTTGATGATGGCCAGTCCTTCGCGCACGTGAATGCCGATGGGCTTTAATCCCAGGCGGGCAAACACTTCTGCCGTAGGTTGCATTTTATCTTCATACCATACTTCCCCTTCACCGATCAGCACCAGCGCCAGATGGGCCAGCTGTACGAGGTCGCCGCTGGCGCCCACGCCGCCGTGTTCAAACACACAGGGGTATACGTTTTTATTGATCAGGTCTTTCAGCAGGATGGCCACTTCCGGATGGATACCGGAGTGCGCCTGCATAAAGCTGCTCAAACGCGCTATCATCAGGGCTTTGGTGATCACCGGGGAAAGCGGTTTGCCCGCGCCGGTGCTGTGGCTGCGGATCAGGTTATATTGCAGCTGAAAGGTATCACTGTCGCTGATACGGTACTGGGCCATAGGTCCAAAACCGGTGTTGATACCATAGATCAGCTTTTTGGCAGAAAATTTCTGCAGAAACAAAAAACTGGCTTCCACCTGCTGTAATGCCGCTGCTTCCAGGCTCAGCTCTTCGCCGGCGTAAAGCACTCTGTACACCTCATCGAGGGTCAGCGACTTACTTCCTAATACAACCATTTTATATTATATTATTTATTTATTTATGTGAAAAAGTGCTCAAAAATAGTACAAAGATGGATTTAATCAAATAAATCCACCCGGACATTCACGAATTACGGGTAAGTACGCATGCGGCAAATACTTGCTTTGGGGGATGGTAGGTTTTACTCTTCGTCAGTTTGCACAGGTGGTGTCACCAGTACCTTGTCTATACGGTGAGCGTCCATGTCCACAATTTCAAATTCAAACCCTCGCCACAGGAATTTTTCCCCTGTTTTGGGAATATGTTCCAGGTGATGCAGGATAAATCCGGCTAGTGTGTCAAAGTCCTGCTCAAATTCGGTCATCCATTCTTCCTTATCAAATTCGGCCAGGAAATCGTAAAAAGGTATCTGCGCGTCTACCAGCCAGGAGCCGTCGTCGCGGCGCACCATTTCATAATCGTCCACCTCTTCTGTTTCCGGCATATCACCCACGATGGCTTCGAGAATATCGTTGAGCGTGATCATACCCAGAAACGTGCCATATTCATCCACGATAAAAGCGGCATGGACATGTGTTTCCTTAAACTTTTCCAGTACCTGGTAGGCGGTATTGTTTTCCGGCACAAACAGCGGCTTGCGGATAATCTGTGCCAGCGGCATGGACTTGCCCGTTACGGCGTACAGGTCCTTGATGGACACAATGCCTTTGATGCTGTCTATCTGCCCTTCACATACGGGATAAACGCTGTGCAGGCTCTCATGGATCTTTTGCTGGTAGGCGGCCGGTGTTTCATTGATATCAAGCCAGGTGATATCGTTACGGTAAGTCATCAGCGACGTGATGTTACGGTCGCCCAGGTGAAATACCCTTTCAATGATTTCCTGCTCTGTTTCTTCGATAGCCCCGGAAGTAGTGCCTTCGCTGATGATCGCTTTGATTTCTTCTTCTGTCACCTGCGCCCCTTCGGGATGCAGGTTAAATATTTTTACCAGCACATTGGTGGTGGAAGTTAACAACCAGATAAAAGGAAAGGTAAGCCAGGAAACAACATACATAGGGCTGGCCATTCTCTTGGCAATACCTTCGGGACGGGCGGCGCCCAGTCTTTTGGGCAGCAGTTCTCCCAGTACCAGTAAAAAATAAGTGATGACGATAACGACGATAACGGTGGAAAGGACGCTGCTGTAGGCAGCTACCGCAGGATACTGGTTGAGCCAGCCGATGACCTGGTCTCTGATGGTACCTCCGGAATACATGCCGATGAGGATACCAATGAGTGTAAGACCGATTTGAACGGTAGAAAGAAATGTGTCCGGATTGTTGGCCAGCTTCAGTGCGGCCTTTGCTTTTTCATCCCCTTTATTGGCTTGTTGTTCCAACCGGCTCTTGCGGGCCGAGACCAACGCCGTCTCCGACATTGCGAAAATGCCGTTAACTAAAATAAGGATGAGGATAATGACGACGACTTCCATGATTTAAAGTCTAAAAATAAAAAATTATTCAAATATCAACGTAAGAAATGCGAGCACCAGCCCCGTTGCGATGGCCAGCACTTTTTTACTGCTTAATTCATGATGTTTGGTACCACTTTCATAAAAAATGGTCGTGGAAATGTGCAGGAATGCACCTATCACCAACGCCACCACGTATAATAAATAATGTGATACAATATCGAAGCGGTTGCCCATCCACCAGGCGAGTATGGCCGCTACCGGCGTTACCACGGCGAAAGCCATCAGGATCTGCCAGAGCTGTGCCTTGGTTTTGTGGGCGTGGATCATCACCGTGATCAGTGTCAGCGCTTCCGGCACCTTATGCGCGGCCACGCCCATCATCAGTGAAGGCAAGGCTGACTGGTCTTCATATTTGAAGCCCAGCGGGATACCTTCCATGAATGCATGAATGGACAAACCCAGCAGCAGCGGCGTGACAGCGATGTGGTGATGGTTTTCACCCGGTAAATGGGTATGGCCATGTTCCATGCCGTGTGACAGCTGCTGCAAAAATACCTGCAGGAAAAAACCCAGCACAATGTAAATACCTGCGCTGTGGCCCAGTTCATGATACACTTCCGGCAGCAGGTGCATGATCGTCACCCCAAACAGGAAAGCGCCGGTGAAAGCCAGCAGGTAAATGGTAAAATTAGCATTGATACGCCTGATCGTCATGGGGATAACCCCACCGGCGAGCGTAGCCAACAGTATAAGTATCAGATATGTCCAGTTCATGATGTTTGTTCAGGCTCCAGTCTTATGCGGCGCTGGAAAAAACTGCCGCTCAGCAGCCCGATAAGGCCGCCCAGCACCGCACCACCCAGCACGTCCAGCGGATAGTGCACTCCCACGTATACCTGCGCATAGCCTATAACAGCCGCCCACAGGAAAAACAACAGGGCATACCGGCCCAAAGCTGATTTTAAAGTTAAGAAACAAAACGTCGCCAATGCAAAATGGTTCGCAGCGTGGTTGGAGGTGAAACTGCCGCTCATAGGGCAATACACGACCAATACCCGCACATAGTGCGACACAATAGGATCGCGGCAGGGCCTGAGGCGGCCAAACGCCTCTTTAATGTACAGACTGCTCTGGTCTGCCAGCGCAAAGACCAGCAGAAAAAAAACGATCCAGAAAAAGCCCCTCCAGCCGTAGTTAATGGTGACGAACAATGCCAGGAACAGGTACAGCGGCGCCCATACATATGGCTCCCGCACAAAAGGCAGGACCACATCCAGTACAGCATTATGCCATTGCGCATTAATATGTAAAAATAAGCGCAGGTCCTGTTTCAGGATACTTTCAAGCATGGCTAAGGTTTTTGAGCAATGAGGACCATACGTGGCGAACGCTGTTCGTCATAGCTGTTGAAATGATAGTCCCCGAATATTTCACTGATCACAAGGCCCTGTTTGGCGAACATACGTTCAAAATCCGCACGGGAGAAAGCGTTCACGCTCTCTGCGAAAGTGGCCCTTCTCATGAGGTTTTTATCGAGAATATTGATTTTTTTGAGGAATTTATGGTTTTTCACCTCCCGTTGGATATCAAACACCACGTTCTCTTTTTCCTTCACTTCATCGTACACCAGGTGTTGTTCCACATAGGGGCTGTTGAGATAGTCGAGCACCAGTTTGCCGCCGGGCCTGAGCGCGTTGGCCAGTGTACGCAGCGCGTTGTCGTTGTCGCGCTGTGATTCAAAATAGCCGAAGCTGGTAAAGAAATTAAACACCACATCAAAGTAGTTGATGCGGAATGGCAGGCGCATATCATGCTGGAAAAAACTCAGGTGTTCATTTTCCAGTTTTTTGGCGATGTTGATGCTTTCTATGGAGAGATCGATACCGGTTACGTCATATCCCTTGTCTGCCAGGTATTTGGCATGGCGTCCCTTTCCACAGGCCACGTCCAGCATTGACGCGTGCGCAGGTGGCTGCAGGTATGCCAGCAGTTTATCGATAAATGCAGCAGCCTCCTGCTCGTCACGGTTGTTGTAGAGCAGGTGGTAGTAGGGGGAATTAAACCAATCTTTAAACCAGCTTTTGTCTATATCTATATCCATAATCATGCAATCAATGCCAGCGGGCATATATTACTTTTTGTTATTAAACATCAAATATCGCGTGCTTTCGTAGAAGCCCCGTGTTAAATTATCCAGATTTTTTGCTGTGTCCGGCTGTTGGGCCTGTATGTTCTTCAGCGGATCGCCTTTCAGGTCGTACAAAGCCGTGGCATGGGTGGCCATATTGATTTCGTACAGGTACTGGTCCCCTATTACGCTGTAGTAGGGCTGCTGATTGCGCAGGTAGGTGATGAAGGCGTACTTGTTGTTTGCCCGGGTGCTGTCGAACAGGTTGGTGCCCAGCGTATAGTTTTTATACGGCAGGCCCACCAGGCTGGCCATGGTGGGGTATACGTCCAGCAGGCTGCCGGGCGTACTGACTACCTGGGGCGCCACATGGGCAGGACTGTACATGAACGCTGTTACATGCACGCCGCCGGTGCTCAGTTCATATTCCGGCATTGGCATAAAGGAATATGGATTGAGGATGCAGTTATGGTCACCAAAGAACATGAAGACGGTATTGTCGAGGTAACCGTCTTTCCGGGCTACATCGATGAGGTGGCCTACATTATAATCTTCATACCGCAGGGCATTGAACTGATCGAGTGACACGAAGCCGGATTTTTTGAATTTCTCCATATCGATATCTTTCTCCGTCAGTTTTTTAAAATCCCCTGCCCCGCTGGTAGTGGTGTATGGCGGGTGGTTGTCTGCCAGCTGCAGGAAAGCCACGAACGGTTTTTTCTGGTCGTTGCTGGCTTTGAAGATCTCACTGGCCTCTGTGATCAGGTCATAGTCGGAGATGCCCCATACATCGGCTTTGGCGGACTTGTACATGCCTTCTTCATGGATGCTGATACCTTCCACGTTGTTGGTGAACACTGCGCGGATATTGGCCCAGTTGGTATTACCGCCGAGGAGGTACAGTTTTTCGTAGCCTTTGAACTGGTCCATGATAATACGCTGGTCCAGCATTTTAGGATGGCGGCTGGCTGTTTTCACGGCGGTGATGTCCGGCAGGCCGGTGGTGACGCCGAAAACGGTTTTAGCCGTGCTGATGGCCGGCACATAGAAATTTTTAAAGAGGATGCCGCTGTCGGCCAGCCGTTTCATATTGGGCGTGGCCTGCATGGGGTTGCCGTACATGCTTGTAGGCGCGGCGCCGGTGGATTCCAGCATCACCAGCACTACATTGAGCCTGGGTTTGGTGGAGTCGCCGGGAACAGTGCGGACATATTCCAGTTTCTCCGCATCGGCCTTGTCTACTTTGAGGTAGTTGGCGATATACGGATAATATTTTTTGGTGGCGTTGATATCGTAGGTATCTCCCTCCACAGAGAAATTGGAGGCGAAATACAGGATGGGATTGAGCCCCAGGCTGGTGATGCCGTTGTCGCGGGTGAACATGGCCTGGCTCCAGCGTAGCGGGAAATAGGCGAAATTACCATAGATGCCGGCGGCTATGAGCAGGGTAAGCGCCGTTACATAACCGGTGAAAGGCCAGTTGCGCAGGTATACCGGCGGTTGCGCCGCAAAACGGTTCCAGCTGCGCCGTTGCAGGCGGAAAACGAGGAACAGGAAAACAAAGATCCCCAGGGAGCCACGCAGTACGGGGTAGCTCTGCCATACCATCCGGGCGTTGTCGGCCCGCTCTCCTTTGGCGAGGAAGCGCATAATGGAAGGGTCCAGCCGCATGCCGAGGTAATCGTAATGTCCCAGATCGAGGATATATAATAAGGTAAGGACGGTAATAACGATGAAGAAGTAAATGGACACTGCTTTACGTATCCCTTTCGACGTAAAGAAGCCGTTACGGGCGATGACAGCCGTTAAAGCCACCGGGATTACCAGGATAAGCGCCAGCCGGAGGTCGAACCTGGTGCCCAGGGACCATGCTTTGGCGACAGCACTGCTGCTGGTAATGGTGGTTTTAAAGAAAAACAGGTAAAAGATGAGCCTGAACAACACCATCAACAGAAAGAGATAGAGTGTTTGAACAAGCACATAACGAATATACCGGGGTATATTCTTCCAGAAGTATTGCATGCAACGTATAGCTGTTTTTTTAAAAGCGTAGCTGCAAATATAATGAAAACTGAACGGGGAAAATGGTCGATCTGTCGGCAAGGCTGCTCATCTTTTCATAATTAGGAAATCTGGAACGGTTTTTTTTATATTTGCCTTCCTTAAAAAATTGAATCTCGTGGCACTGATCAAATCAATATCCGGTATTCGCGGAACCATAGGCGGCAAGCCCGGTGAAGGACTCTCTCCTCTGGATGTGGTAAAATTCACCGCAGCTTACGGTACCTGGCTTTCCCGCCAGACCGACAACCGCAAAGTGGTAATAGGCCGTGATGGCCGTATTTCCGGCGAAATGGTGAAAAACCTGGTAGTATCCACGCTCAACGGCCTGGGAATCGATGTAGTTGATCTCGGCCTGTCTACTACGCCAACAGTAGAAATTGCTGTAAAAATGGAAAATGCTGCCGGTGGTATCATCCTTACCGCCAGCCATAATCCGAAAGAATGGAACGCCCTGAAACTGCTGAACGCGGAAGGCGAGTTCATTTCCGGCGAAGACGGCGCAACACTCCTCGACATTGCGGAACGTGAAGACTTCACCTTTGTAGACGTGAACAAACTGGGTTCCTACACACAGGACGATTCTTACCTGCAGAAACATGTAGACCTCGTAGTAAACTATCCTCTGGTGGATGTGGCTGCTATCAGGGAGCGTAATTTCAAAATAGTGGTAGACGCCGTTAACTCTACCGGCGCCCTGTTCGTACCGCCATTGCTGAAGGCACTGGGCGTAAACGAAGTGGAAGTGTTGTTCCCGGAAGTGACCGGCAAATTCGCCCACAATCCGGAACCGCTGGCAGAAAACCTGACCGCGCTGTCCAACGAAGTGAATAAATCCAACGCTGACCTGGGCATCGCCGTAGACCCGGACGTAGACCGCCTCTGCTTCGTTTGTGAAGACGGCAGCATGTTCGGTGAAGAATATACACTGGTGGCCGTGGCTGACTATGTGCTCAGCAAACGTCCAGGCAATACCGTTTCCAACATGTCCTCCACACAGGCGTTAAAAGATGTGACGCTGAAAAACGGCGGACAGTACACTCCTTCTGCCGTAGGCGAAGTGAACGTGGTAAGGAAAATGAAAGAAACCAACGCTGTCATCGGTGGTGAAGGCAACGGCGGCATTATTGTGCCGGACCTGCACTATGGCCGCGATGCGCTCATCGGTATCGGTCTTTTCCTCACCCATCTGGCCAACAACAAAAAAAGCATCAAAGCGCTGCGCAACAGCTACCCTGATTATTTCATCTCCAAAAATAAAATCGAGCTGGACAAAGGAGTAGATGTAAAAACCATCTTCGAAAAAATCAAAGGCAAATACAAAAATCAACCGTTAAACACGGAAGATGGCCTGAAAATCGAGTTCGATAAAGACTGGGTACACCTGCGCACCTCCAATACAGAACCGATTATCCGTATCTATGCGGAGAGCCAGAATGAGACCACGGCTGATAACATCGCCAAAAGGATCATGCAGGACATCAAAGAATTCATGTAGAATTTTTGATATAGATTATAAAAAGAAGACCGAAGCGGATAGTCCGGCTTCGGTCTTTTTTTATTTCCTACAGATAGCGGTTAGATCAGCTCTTTCAGTTTAGCGATCACCTTATCTATTTCTGTTCTTGTATTGTTTTTGGAGAAAGAGAAACGCACGGCGATCTGGTTAGGATTGCTGTTGATGGCGCGTATCACGTGAGAACCTGCGTTGGCGCCGGATGTACAGGCACTGCCGCCGGAAGCGCAGATACCGTTGATGTCCAGGTTGAACAGGATCATTTCGCTTTTCTCTGATTTCGGGAAAGACACGTTCAACACGGTGTAAAGGCTGCGGCCTTTCAGGTCGCCGTTGAAGGTGACGCCCGGAATATTTTTTTCCAGTTCCGCCGCCATGTACTGGCGCAGGTCGTTGATATAAGCACTGTGCTCAGCATGGTGCTCAGTAGCCAGTTCCAGTGCTTTGGCGAAACCGATGATGCCATAGAGGTTCTCCGTGCCGGCGCGCATGTTGCGTTCCTGGCTGCCACCCTGGATGAACGGACTGATTTTCACGTTCTCATTGATGTACAGGATACCTACGCCTTTGGGGCCATGGAATTTGTGCCCTGCAGCGGTAATGAAATGTACTGGTGTATTGCGCAGGTCAAACGGATAGTGCCCAACGGTTTGAACGGTATCGGAATGGAAGATGGCATCAAATTCTTTACAGAGCGTGCCTACGGCGTGCAGATCGAGCAGGTTGCCGATTTCGTTGTTGGCGTGCATCAGCGTTACCAGGCACTTGCCACCGGCCTGCTGCAACAGTTCGCGGAGATGGTCCATGTCGATATGGCCGGATGGCAATATTTTGACAAAAGACAATCCGATACCGCGATGGTGATGCAGGTACTCTACGGTATGCAAGGTGGCGTGGTGCTCTATCGGGGAAGAGATGATGTGTTTACATCCCAGGTCGTTGATGGCAGCATTAATAGCGGTGTTGCTGCTTTCTGTTCCGCCGGACGTAAAAAAGATTTCTCCCGGATGCGCGTTCAGGATCTTAGCCACTGATTTGCGTGCATTTTCTATGCCCAGCCTGGTTTCTCTTCCGTAGGAATAGATAGACGAAGGGTTTCCGAACTTTTCCGTCATATAGGGCAGCATGGCATCTAATACCACCGGGTCCAGAGAGGTGGTTGCTGCATTATCAAAATAAATTCTTTCCAATGTTGGTGGTTTTTGATTAAGGCTTTTTGTAATGGTGCCATCAAAGTTCCGAAAAATTTGAATATTTTGATAGGCTGATATACAACTGTTTACTGTTTATATCTTCCTATTGCTGTGTTGACCTATTGAATAGGTCGGATATCATCTACATAATAAATTAGATATCAACACTAATCACAATTAAATATATTATTATATAAATAATATACAATAAGACTATACTGGTGAAATGTTCAAATTTCACCAGTAAATATCCTAATATCAAAATACCCAAATATCAAAATGATCAGGAATTCCTGTTGATCAGGTCATAAAACCGGTCGCGGTAACCATCACTGATAGGGATGGACTGGTTAGCGATCATCACCGTGTTTTTTTCTACCGAATTGATTTTATTGAGTGACACCAGGTAAGAGCGGTGCACGCGGATAAACTTGTCGGCCGGCAGGCGGGTTTCGAATGACTTCAGGCTGCGCAGCGTGAGCACAGGCAGATTGGGAGTATAGATTTTCGTATAGTCTTTGAGTGCTTCAATGAAAAGAATGTCTTCAAGATTGATCTTGATGATTTTGTATTCTGTTTTGATAAAGATATAGTCACTGACAAAAGTGGCCATATCGAGCGGGGCGGCCTTTTGCTGATTGGCCGTAAACGTTTCATTGGCTTTGGCGGCGGCTTTCAGGAACCGTTCAAACGGCACCGGCTTCAGGAGATAGTCTACCACATCGAGGTTAAAGCCATCCAGCGCATACTCGCCGTATGCGGTGGTAAAAATGACCATGGGCGGATATTTGAGGGACTTGAGGAACTGTATGCCAGTGATATCCGGCATTTTGATATCCAGAAAAACCAGGTCCACCGGTTCTTCCTGAATAAAGCGCAGGGCATTGGCAGCGTTTTCAAACTTACCGGCCAGCTGAAGGAAGGGCACTTTGCGGATGTAGTCTTCCAGGATTTCCAGGGCCAGCGGCTCGTCATCCACAGCGATACACTTTATCATTTTTTCAATACTATTTTAAGATCAACAATAAACTGGTTTTCTGTTTCCGTGATAGTGATGTCATGGTCTCCGGCATAGAGCATGTCCAGTCTTTTCCGTACGTTTTGTAATCCGATACCGCCTCTTTCGGATACCCGCTCTTTAAAGAGGCTGTTTCTGACAATTAATCTGATCATATTTTCTGCAATAGTGATATCTATGTTGATAAAGGATTCTTCCGCATAGCTGATGCCGTGCTTAAAGGCATTCTCCACAAAGGGCACCAGCAGCATCGGTTCTATCAGGAAACCGGACGCACTGCCTTTTAATTCATATTGGATGTCAATGTCCTGCGGCAACCGCAACCGCTGTATATCTATGTAATCCTGTAGGTATTTCAGTTCGTGTTCCAGCTGTACTTTGTCTTCGTTGGACTCATAAATCATATACCGCATGATGGTCGACAACTTCAGGATAGCATGTTCCGTTTGGCCGGATTGTTTGTGTGCCAGTGAATAAATCGTATTCAGGCAATTAAAAAGAAAATGCGGATTGATTTGAGACTTCAGAAATTTCAGTTCTGCATTCAGTTTTTCCACTTTCAACGCTTCCCGTTGTTTTTCACTTTCAAACCACTCTACGGCAATTTTGATGAACCCGCTCATAAACAGCATCAACAGAGCGAAAAAGCCGGAGCGGCGGAGCACTTCCGGGAACAACAGATAATCCCAGAAAGAGACTTTGCCTTCCACTATCCGGAACCAGCGTGGCGGCGGCAGCGGCAGCGTAGACATCACCGGCCTGGCCATTACGGTAACATGCGGCTTTCCATTGCCCAGCGGCATAGCCAGGCTGCTGGCTGTTACCTGCGCTCCTTCCTCCTCTCTTATCTCGTACCGATGGTTAAACGGCGGAAAGGCCTTCGTTGTTACATCATTCGCCAATCTTGCCTTATCCAGGCGCATGGCCATCATCGCCGGACGGCCCATGTAATTCCGGAAAAAATAAAAATCCAGCGCGGCCTGCTGCATGGTGATAAACACCACCAGTACGATCACGGTACAGAGATATTTTACAATCTTCTGCCGGTTGAAATACCGGGGTATCAGCACATAAATGTTCAGGTAAAAAACAGCTATCAGAAAGAGGTTGTCAATCAGCTCCTTGATGAAAAAGGTCTTATGCAGAATCTGAATGCGGTAAATGAAAAAGGGAAAGAATAAAAAACACACCCATGCCAGGATGTGCAGGGATACGACGACCGGACGATTCTTTAATATACGTTTGAAATGGAGCATCATTGTAATTGATGCGATAAACATACAACCGTATCCGGTATAGCTTGTGTTAAAGTTTGTTAATCCTGGTATAAGGGATTGTTAAAATTAAATTAGTATTAAAACGAAGTTAAAAAGTATACCAATAGGGAATCCCACCCGGTTCTAACTGCTTAAAACCAGGCGGGACTACAACCCTGAACAGACAACATTCTATTATTGCAAGCCAGCTACCTGCATCTTTGATAATTCCGTTAACGTCATGGTAGGCCGTTGATGCGCCATCAGCTTCTCCACTACCGCCTGCCCCACTTTTGCCGCATCTTCCCTGGACCGGAAGGGCCTGTTCCCGGCAATGCCGGGGATCACATCCTGGTAGATATAGGAATGGTTGTCTGCCATTACTTTATATCCCCAGCCATCTCCTGTTTCAAAAGGCACCACCGTCAGCTGTATCATATCCACCTGCTGTGAGGAATCCAGATAATACCGGTATCCTGCCAACAGCAACAATAACAACACGGGGACCAGCCAGGATAATTTTCGTTTAGTCATATTGGTTATATGCGGCTGTAGGATCAAATTCAAACATATTATCGAATGGCTGGCTGGAACTGGTGCCCAGCACTACAAAGCCCCTGTCTTTCACCGTAAAGCCGGTGGCCCCGTTGCGAGCAGCGCCTTCGAAATCTGTTTTCTGCACCCACAGATCGGTGCCCGGGTTATACTCCCATACCGCGCTGGACAGGCCAGTTTTGGTACCGGACACGATGTATCCCAGGCCGCGCATAGCGAAAGACGCGGCGCCGCTGCCTTTGAAATTATAATTGTCATCGAAGCTCTGGTCTGTCACGTTATCGATAGAGCGTAACGTGGACCATGTTTCGGTAGCGCCGTCGAATGCATAAAAATCGCTGACATAGCTGCCATTGGCCGTGCCCATGCACACATAGGCCTTATTATTGATCACAAAGGCATTGCCATCCTGTCTTTTGCCGCTGGTAAGGCTTTGCACCTGTGTCCATGCATTAGCCCCGGGATCATAGCGCCAGTTGTCTTTCAGCCAGTTGCCGTCATATCCGGTAGCGATGTATCCTTTATCATTCAGTGCAAATGCGACTGCGCCATACCGCGCACTGCCACCAAAGTCAGCCTTACGGCTCCAGGTGTTGGCAACGGGATCATACTGATAAAAGTCGTTGAGCTTGTTGAGGCCGTCATACCCCGTTCCGATATATCCTTTGCCGGCCATAGACATACCTACGGCACCGCTGCGGCCCACGCCCGGGAATGCCGCTTTCTGTGTCCACTGGTTGAGGTCAACATCAAACACCCAGAAGTCCTGTAACCTGTTGGTGCCATCATAACCGGTACCTACATAAGCCTTGTTATCTATGACAAAGGAAGCGGCAGCACTTCTGGCCACCCCTTCAAACTCAGAACGCCTGATCCAGTTGCCTACTTTCGTAGTCGTGGAGGAGTCCTTGGAACAGGCCACCAGGGAAGCGACCAATAATAAACTGTAACCTTTTAAATAACGCATTCGCATGTTCGTTTTACTGTAGCCAAAATTATCCGTGAGAGCATTCCGGCAAACAGGAAATAGACATTCTCCTCTTTTTAACTGACGGATACCGCTTTTTCATCTGCCAGCAGTAATCTTTTGCGTTTAGCCGTGATACGGGCGCTTTTGACGGCACAAAGAACAGATCAATGGATTCATCGATGAATAATGCCCATTGGCATATTACAGCAACGGCAAGTATCGATCCTGTCTAAAATTGCGCACCATGAACAACGATTTTTTTTCACGCAGAGAAATAAAAGGGAAGCAAAGGTTTTTTGTTTCACGCAAAGGCGCAAGGCAGCTACGCAGCATAAGATATATGCTGTTATTGGTATTGCTGGCCGGAATGGCCGCCTGTCAGAAAGCAGGCTTCTCCTATGATAATGTGGTAGACAACCAGCAAACCGACTATATCCTTACCGACACGCTGTCAGTGGCCATGAAGACCATCCTGTATGACTCCGTGCCTACCTCCGGTTCCGGGCTTTTGCTGATAGGCACTAAGTCAGACCCCTACCTGGGGGCCGTTACCGCCGGTTCTTACTTCCAGGTGATACAACCAACAGGAGCGGACATACCTGCCAATGGCTCCTCTTTCGATTCCCTGCGGCTTATCCTGCGCCCTTCCGGTTATATTGCCGGCGATTCCCTGCGGCCGCAAAGCCTGCAGGTATACCGGGTAACGCAGACCATCCAGTTCGCCAAAACCTTCTACAGCCTATATAACAACAGCAGCTTCGCCACAGAAAACACACCGCTGGGAACATTCTCCGGTATTATCCGGCCCAAGACGGACAAGAGCGTGAGCATTCCCTTGTCCGATGCGCTGGGCAGCCAGTTATTCACCATGCTGCGCGACAAAAGCCCTGAAGTCAGTGCAGGGCCCAACTTCCTGGACTTTTTCCGTGGCCTGAAAATAGTGCCCGGCCCCGGCAGCGCTGCCCTGATGACTTTCCTGGCACAGGACACTTCGCTGACTATGCGCCTGTATTATCACATCAACGAGATCGTCACGACGGTGAAGTATGTTGATTTTAAGATGAATGCCAGCGAGCTGCAGTTCAACCAGGTCACGGCCAACCGCAGCGGTACGCCTTTGGAAAAATTGCAGGTGCCGGTCAGGGAGCTCCCTTCTTCCGCCACCGGCAATATGTCTTTCACGCAATCACTGACCGGCATAGGGACCCGCATCGATCTCCCTTATCTCAAAAACATGCAACAGCTGGGGCAGTTTTTTAAAATCATGAAAGTGATACTCACCGTCTATCCCGCCGCCGGCACCTTCAACGGCAGCAGCCAGATACCCGCCAGGGTGGCCCTGTGCCAGGTGGACAAGACCAACACCGTGACCGACACCCTTTCCTATGGCAGCCTCACGGTAGACGACCAGTATAATGAGAACACCTACTATTCCTACGATATCACCAATTACTGCAATACACAGCTCACCGCCGACGACAACGGCGCACGCGGGCTGTTTCTCACCACGCCGGGAGGCGCCGGCCGAAACAGTTTCGACAGACTGGTGATCAACGACCAGCAGGCTCCCAGGAAAAAAATCAAGGTACAGGTCTATTACCTGCTGTATAAATAACGGACATGACTATGCGCAAAAAAATATATACCTGTGTGACCGCGCTGATGCTTCTCGCCGGCGCAGCAAAAGCACAACACGGCCTCAATTCCATTTATACCGCCTATGGCATTGGCGATCTCGAAACAAGGGATTACAGCCGCAATTTCGGCCTCGGCAGCACCGGCATAGGCCGGCGCAACAGCGGCTACCTGAACGAGCAAAATCCGGCCTCTTATAGCGCGCTGCCGACACAAAACTTTATGTTCGATGTATCACTGAAAGCGCAGTACCTCAACTATTCCGGTGACAAAGTAACACAAACAGCCAGCGACCTCAATTTCAAACGGCTGGCCCTCGGCTTCAAAGCGGCCCGCTGGTGGGGCATCGGCGCAGGCATTACGCCATTCAGCACGGTAGATTATAAACTGCTCAATAATCAGTTCATTACCGGCACCGGCAATCCGGTGACAGCCACCACCACCGGTACCGGCGGATTAAACAGGGCTTATATCTCCAACGGGTTTCAGCTCAACAAACATTTCTCTGTCGGCGTGTCTACCGGCTTCCTGTTCGGCCCTATAGATATCAGTCAGACCGTAGGCTCCGACTCGCTGGCCACACAGCACAACCAGTACACCTTTAAGCCCAATTTCACTGCGGGCGCGCAGTATGTGACCAAAGTGTCCAAAGACTGGCAACTGGGCCTCGGCGCCACCTACCGCTTCGAAACACACATGAAACTGCAACAGAAACTCAACATCGTCAACCAGGACAATGTGCCTTATTACACTGAACAATTGGCCCCCGGCTCCTTTACGCTGCCTGCCGAATTTGGCGGCGGCCTCTCCCTCACTAACGGCACCATTACCTGGGTGGCAGATTACCGTCATCAGCAGTGGAATACGCTCAATGACAAAGGGCTGAATTATTACTATCAGGATGGGCAACGGTTTTCCACCGGCATAGAATACGCCATGAGCCGGCAATATTACAACCGGCCTATAGAAGGGCTGATACTTCAGGCAGGCTTCAGTTACAACAAGTCCCCGCTGGTGATCAAAAATACCACCATACACGATGTGTCCGGTACGCTGGGCGCTTCACTTCCCAGCAAAACGGGGCAGTTGCGTTACTACATAGGCCTGGAAGCCGGGCAGCGGGGCAGCACCAGCAACGGGTTGATCAAGGAAACGTATGTGAATGCGGTATTTAACTTCAGCCTGCGTGATATCTGGTTCCTGAAGCGGCTGAACCAATAATCAGGCATCGGGCTGCAACAGTTCCCGGAACCAGTAGCCGGAGTCTTTAATGGTACGCTGTTGCGTTTCAAAATTGATATGTACTAATCCGAAGCGGGCGCGGTATCCTTCCGCCCATTCAAAGTTGTCAGTGAGTGTCCAGGCGAAATATCCCTCTACCGGAATGCCTTCCCTTTTGGCTTTGAGCACTCCACCGAGATATTCAGCGAAATACCGGATACGGTCTGTGTCACGAATGGCGCCGTCTTCCGCGCGTACATCGGGGAAAGCGGCGCCGCCCTCTGTGACGATCAGCTTCTTCACCTTGTCATAGGCGGAGAACTGTTTGAGCACTTCATACAGGCCGTTGCCGTTGATTTCCCATCCCAGCGCGGTGACAGGCACATTGCGGGCGCGGGGCTTCACTTCCGATATGTTGACCACCGGCATAAAAGCATTGTATTTCACCACCAGCGGGAAATAATTCTGCACCCCGATAAAATCGAAGTCAAAAGCCAGCTTGTCCCAGTCGCGCCACAGCGCATATCTTCTGCCAATGCGTTTCAACAGCGGGAAATCATCTACCGGATAACCCATGCCCAGCGCGGGTTCCAGGAACATGCGGTTAAACAGCGCATCTGCCTTGCGGGCAGCCTGCAAATCTTTTTCATTATTGGTGAACGGGATGATCTGCGAGCAGGACAGGGCCGTACCTATATTGGCGCCTGCCACCTCCTCCCTTACCACACGGCCGCCTTCCGCCTGTGCCATCACTGCGTGGTGCACTGCCGGCAGAAACCAGGACAGGCCTATCTTTCCCGGAGCATGCACGCCCAGCATATATCCCAAGGCGGTGAAGCCAAATGGTTCGTTCAGGATGATCCAGTTTTTCACTTTGTTGCCAAAAGCGCGGGTACATACCCTTACATAGTTTTCAAAGGCAAACACCACCCCGCGGTGGCACCATCCTCCTTTGTTTTCCAGCGCCTGCGGCAGGTCCCAGTGGTACAGGGTCACATATGGTTCCAGTCCCAGCTCCAGGCAGGCGTCTATCACCCGGTGGTAAAAATCAATACCCGCCTGGTTAACAGCGCCGGTACCGCCGGGAATGATCCTGGCCCATGACAGGGAGAAGCGGAACACACTGAAGCCCAGCATTTTTGCCAGCAGGATATCCTGTGTATAACGGTTATAGAAATCGCACGCCACCTGTGCATGTGTTTTATCGCGGATTTTTCCTTTGCGGCGGGAGAAGGTGTCCCAGATGGAAGGCCCTTTGCCGTCGAAGTCGTGTGCGCCTTCATTCTGAAACGCAGAAATAGTAACGCCCCACAGAAAATCATCCCCGAAATCCTTCCGGGTGAAAGGGATGGCCGATTGTTGCATATTAGCTGAATAAAAGTGCAGTCGGGCTGCACCCGATCAGCATGCAGTTTACAATAGTTTACGTAAAAAAATCATTATTTTATTGTTAACTGCTTTCCCCGGGAAACCCTTGCTCACATTATTGCCTTGTGAGAAAAAACTTTTCTTATTTTGTGAAGATGACCAGGCATTTGATATATCTCAGTATGATGACAGCGGCGATAGCCGCCTGTGGAAGCGGCAGCAAAGCACCCGTTCAGCAGGATTCGGTGGCAACAGTTGCCAGCGGGCCGGACACCTTAAACCACATGGTATTGGTACCTGGCGGCAGTTTCAGCATGGGTGCGGACGACAGTACCGGCATGCCTGACGAATATCCTAAACATACCGTGAAAGTAGACAGTTTCTGGATGGACGAACACGAGGTGACCAACCGGGAATTTGCCGCTTTCGTCACTGCCACCGGTTATGTGACCACCGCTGAGAAGCCTATCTCCAAAGAAGAGCTGATGGCCAGTCTGCCGCCGGGCTCACCGGAGCCTGACAGCAGCATGCTGGCGGCCGGAGCGCTGGTGTTTACCCCACCGGACCACCGTGTGCCGCTGAATGACGTATCACAATGGTGGAGTTTTGTTGCCGGTGCCAGCTGGCAACATCCTGAAGGTCCTGGCAGCGATATCAAAGGCAGGGAAGATCATCCCGTTACACAGGTCTCCTGGACCGATGCCCAGGCTTATGCCAAATGGGCCGGCAAACGCCTGCCTACAGAGGCAGAATGGGAATATGCCGCCAGGGGCGGTCTTTCCAACCAGGTGTATCCCTGGGGCGGTGAAGCGCTCACTGCCGGCAAACCTAAAGCCAATACCTGGAATGGGCATTTCCCCTATGATAAGACTACTACCGATGGCTTTTCCGGTACCGCACCGGTAAAATCGTATAAGCCTAACGGTTATCAATTGTACGATATGGCCGGCAATGTGTGGGAATGGGTGGCCGACCTGTATGATGCCAACTATTATGCGCAGGTGGAAAAAGACGCTGCCAATCCTGCCGGACCAGCCAAAGGTTATGATCCTGAGGATCCGGGGCAGCAAAAACACGTGATCCGCGGAGGTTCCTACATGTGCAGTGATGAATACTGCCGGGGTTACCGGGTATCTGCCAGAATGAAGACCACTCCGGAATCAGGACTTGCCAATCTGGGTTTTCGTTGTGTGAAGTCAGTGTCGAACGGCCGCCAGTAGGTTGCGGTAATCGCCGTTAAACCGTTTCCCATTGATAAAAAAGGTAGGCGTGCCATTGACGCCGCTACGGATGCCGCTTTCAAAATCGGCTTCCACTTTGCTGACGAGCAGGTTGTCCTGCATGTCTTCCTGAAACTGCTCCAGGTTGAGCTGCAGCTGTTTGGCCAGTTCAGGGAACAGGGTATCAGAAAGTTCCTGCTGGTGCAGATAAAGGGCATCATGCATTTGCCAGAACTGTTGCTGGCGGGCAGCTGCTTCTGCGGCCAACGCCGCGTCCATGGCATATTCATGCGATTCCGCCAGCGGGAAATGGCGGAAAACAAATTTGATATTACTGAGCGCCTGCAACATATCGCGGACCACCCCAAAAGCTTCTCCACAATAGGGGCATTGAAAGTCGCCATACTCCACAATCTCCGTGGGGCCTTGTTGGTTACCGGTGACGTGGTCACGGCTGGTAATGGGAGGTGTAAGCATAAAGGAGAATTACGAGTTACGAATTACGAAGGGCATCAGGCAGTTTTTGCCATCGTTTCCAATGCCTGCAGAATGCCGTCAGCGCCCGGATTTTCGCCGATGGGTGACAGATAGCTCCATTGTATCACCCCATGATCATCAATGACAAACAGCGCACGCTGGCTGACACCATCCTTATAAACACCATATTGCCGGGAGACAGCTCCTTTTGGTTCAAAGTCGGCCAGCAGGTCGAAATGCAGGTTCCTGTCCTTTGCAAAAGCCTTATGACACCATTCCCCGTCTACTGAGATACCAAAGAGCACAGCATTGTGGCGTTCAAAAAAACGAAGCATTTCGTTATACAACGCCATCTGATCGCTGCACACCGGGCTCCAGTCTGCGGGATAGAATGCCAATATTACATTTTTTCCCCGGAGGTCTGAAAGCGTTATCTTTTTGTCCGGAGACGCCGCGAGCGTAAAATCGGGTGCTTTATTGCCTTTCTGTAACATACACAACAATTTATCCGGGTGCTTTAATATAACGTTGAGGTCCGGAGAAAGTTGTCTTCCAACAAAAATGCCACGGTGGCGAACCGTGGCTTTTTGCTAACATAAACAGTATTGCCTCTACTTCTCATTTATCGGCACTTGGACTGTTTTATTCTTCGTGTGTGGTGACTTTTTTCTCCACCGTACCTTTTTCTGCTGGTCTGCCGATGACGATGATTTCCTCGTTTTTACCGCCAGTAGACACTTTTTCAACCGTGCCTTTTGTTGGATGGCCGAGAACGACAATTGTCCCTGTTTTGGTGGAACCGCTGCCTCCAGTTGAGCTGCCGGTAGAAACAGAACTGCTGGCAGAAACAGAACCGGAAGTAGCAGTAGCTGAACCGCCGGAATAGCTGTTGGTAGCCACAAAAACAGCACCTGTGGCAGTATTACGCACACTTGTTACCTGGCCCCGACCGGCAGTGACAGTAGTGGCTTTGCCGGCAACAGCGGTCGTTATAATACCACCAAAACGTTTTTTATTATTGGAGGCAGCTAACCAGGGTTTGGTATAAATCGCCACAATACCGTTGCGGGCATCTTCACCATATTGGGCAATTACTTCGTCAGTGATAATGGCGCCTTTAAATACATTGACAGACTCAATGTCGTCCGGCGGGAGCGAACTCATTTCAGCTTGGCTGATCAGCCTGTCGTTCAAAAGGATAACCGGTCCGGGCTCTGCGGAACCTCTTATGGTAACAACCGGCGCCACTTGTTGTACAGGAGCAGGATCGGCATCAGGTTGCGGAACCGGGGCAGGTTTGTTGCTGGTTTTAGGTGATGTGTTTTTGGCGGAAGGAGTAGCGGTGTCGATGGCGACATTGATGTCGGATCCGTTTTTTTGTATGGGCGCTTGCTTAGGTACTTCCACGACTATGGGTTGACCGACCGCGGTTTTCTCCTCTTGTGACGGGGTTGCGGAAACCTTGCTGTAGTTAAGCGACAACACCACGCCTCCCACTACTGCGCCCAGGGCCACATAGCGAACCAGCTGGATAGTGGATGATTGTTTCCTGTTCATCATAATGATCCTGTTTTTTAAATGTGAGAAATTGAAATTGTTTGCGATGGCCGTCGCATATGGGATCCCACTTACTTTTATCAGGCTGTATTGATACGTTTTTTTATCCACGCCCTGTCTTAACAGACAGCGGTCGGTAATGAATTCCAGGTTCTCGCGGATGGCCGTTTTCATCAACCATGCACCGGGGTTGAACCAGTAGAAGATATTATTCAGTTCACCCAGCACAACATCTGCACTGTGCCATTGTTGAACGTGTACTTTTTCATGGCAGAGAATTCCCTGTCTTTCTTCCGGCTGATGAAGCGCAGGATTGATATAGATATGGCGGAAGAAAGAAAACGGGTTCACCTGTTGTTTTACAGCTCTGACCGTTACGCCATCAACGGTGGCGGGGCTGGAGCGGCGGTGTATTTTCCACAAAGACAGCAGTTGTATCGCGAGGCGTATAGTCATTACTGTTACCCCTGCCCAGAAGAGGTACACGAACAGCGTCCACACGGAAAACTGTTCAGCCGGGGCTGTTAACGCGCTGAGGTCCGGCAGGTAGGCGATGCCGCCTGCAATGGTTTCATGCCGCTCTACAAACGTATTGACAGATACCAGCGGGAACAGGGAAGAACAGACGATGCCCGACAGCAGAAATACACGGTTAAGCGTGTAAAAGGTCAGTCGTCTCAAGCCCAGCCAGTAAGCCAGAAAAAACAAGGTCAGCGCTATATTGGCTTTGAGCAGATATATCAGGATGGCAGGTATCATTGCTCCGGGTTTTAGTTATTTACTATTCTCAATCATTTTGATGATCTCCTTTAATTCGTCCGGGCTGATCTTTTTTTCTTTAGCGAAAAAAGAAACCAGCTCCTTATAGGAGTTCTCAAAATAATCCTTCACAAAGCCACTCATGAATTTGTTCTTATAGGTAACTTCAGCGATCACAGGCGTGTATTCATATACGTTACCCACCTTTCTGCTTTCCAAATATCCTTTTTTCTCCAGGTTCTTAATGGTAGATGCCAGCGTAGTATACGGCGGCGCTGGTGCCGGATGGTTCTCCAGAAAATCCTTTACAAATCCCTTCCCCGTTTTCCATATCGCCAGCATGGCTGCTTCCTCCTGTTGCGTGAGTTTTTCCATATAGCGTGATTTAACTTTCTACGAATATTTCGTAAATCTACGAAAGTTTCGTAAATAGAAATATATTTTTTTGAGGAATTGGGAAATTTTGATATAAATTATTCATTATCAATAATAAAAAAATAAAAACACGGAGTTCCAGGGCTACGTTTTGTTATTCGGGTTGTTTTGATGAATTGGGTTTGAGGAAGGGAAAGGTATCGATTAATTTTCATGTGTGTTATGCAGTGTCTGGGTAATGCAATTAATCCATGGCCATGCGCTAAAAATGTCTACTTCCCTTAAACAAATACATTTTACCGGGAAAAGTCAAAACCAATTGTAACCCAGGGCTTCAGCCCTGGGACTTCTGGCAACAAAAAGGGCTGACCTGTTCAGGCCAGCCCGGTATACTTTGTTTTAAACCTTCGGAGTGATTAAGGCAGTACCTCGGTTAATTTCTTTTCGAGGTTTTCGCCACGCAGGTTTTTAGCGACGATCTTTCCTTTTGGATCGATCAGCACGTTCTGCGGGATGGCGCGTACACCGTACAGTTCAGCGGCAGCATTTTTCCAGCCTTTCAGGTCGGAAACGTGTGTCCAGGTGAGTTTGTCGGCTTCTACGGCAGCCAGCCATTTGTCTTTTTTATCATCGAGGGAAACACCCAGGATTTCGAAACCTTTGTCTTTGAATTTGTCGTATGCTTTTACCACGTTAGGGTTTTCTGCACGACAGGGACCGCACCAGCTGGCCCAGAAATCAACCAGTACATATTTTCCGCGGAAGGAAGACAGGCTGATATTTTTACCGCCAGCATCTGCCTGTGCAAATTCCAGCGCAGACTGGCCTACAGCCGTTTTACGGGCAGACTCGAGGCGTTTGGCGAACTCTTTACCGGAAGGGGAGTTTTTCGCTTCTTTGCTCAGTTTTTTGAACAGCGGCGTTACCTCGGCTGGATTGATATCATAACCGGCCACCTGGTTCAGCACATACAGTGCTATCGGAGAGTTGGCGTTTTTAGCGAAGAAATCGTTTTCGATTTTTTTCTCTTCTGCGTCCAGTGCATCGTAAGCTGCTTCCAGTTTTTTGATACCTTCTTCGTCTTTATTTTTGGCCAGTTCACGGTACTGTTGTTGCAGTGCCGCACCTTTCTCGTTGACTTCTTTCAGTTGCTCCTGCAGGTGTTTATAGTCTTCGTTGGCAGGAGAGCCGCTGACAGTGGCTTTGCTGATAGAATCAGTGGTAGTCACCATGATATTGCCTTTATCCAGAAATACCGCCAGCAGATCACGGCCCATGGAAACCGGTTTTTCGCCACCGCGCTGTACCAGCATCAGACTGGCCAGCAGTGGTTCTTCCAGCGTACCGGAGAAGGTGAACTTACCGTCTTTTATCTGGGCGCTGTCGGTTACCATTTCTGAGCCTTTGCGCATTCTGAGGAATACGGTTGCGGGCGTTTTTTGTTCAGAAATAGTTCCCTGGATAGTATATGGTTTGCCTGCTGCTCCGGCTTTTTTCTCCTGGGCAAACAATGCTACGGCTGGCATCAGTAGGGCGATCCCCACAAAATATCTCTTCATTGGTTTTTAATTTTTTTGACGAATAACAAATTTGATAAATCAGGCGCGGATTGACAACCTGATTTTGATAAGCGGCTATTTCAGCACTTCCTGGAGTTTCTGTTCCAGTTCCTCTCCACGCAGGTTCCTGGCCAGAATAGTACCGTCAGGGCCTATCAGCATATTGGCAGGAATGGACTGAATACCATACTGCACTGCTACTTCATTGCCCCAGCCTTTCAGGTCAGATACCTGTGTCCAGGCAAGCCCATCCTGTTTTACAGCCCGCAGCCAACGGTCACGGTCGTTATCAAGGGATACGCCGAGAATGGTGAAGTTTCTGCTTTTATATTTGTTATACGCTTTTACCACATTAGGATTCTCTTGTCTGCACGGGCCGCACCAGCTGGCCCAGAAATCAACGAGCACATATTTCCCTCTGAAAGAAGACAGTTTAACCGGGTTGCCTTTCTCGTCTTCCTGGGCAAAATCGTCTGCCGGAATATTCACTGCATTGGCTTTCAGGCTTTTTATGTAGGCGGTAACACTGTTTCCATAGGCACTTTCGCGGATGGACTTGTCCAGCGAGTCAAACAACTGTTGAAACTCGGCCGGCTCCACACGTGAACGCAGTTCGTTCATCATCAGCCAGATGCTGGCAATGCTTTTAGGGTGGGCTTTAATAAAATCAGTACCGGTTTTCACAATGTCTTTGCTGAACTGGTCGGCTTTTTTACGGAAAGCATTTTTTGCCGGCTCATCTTCCGGGTTGATTTCACGGGCCTCCTGGTTGAGGTCCTGGGCACGTTTGATCAACGGGTCAAATGCTTTCTGGTAGGCCTGCATGGCCATGGTATTTTCATTGCCCTTTACTGCCGATGCCAGCGGGAAAGTGGCCAGGGTAGTGGTAAAGTGGATAGGTTCACCACCAGACACAAATAACATGGGATAGTTCACATCCTGTATTATCAGGGCATACACGGAAGGTTCCTTACCAGCCTTCACTTTGAAGGTAAACTGCTCATTTTGTATGGTCAGGGAGTCATCCGGATTATTATCCTGGTCGTCGAACAGGTATATCTTCTTGCCATTGGCCCCTTTCACCGTTCCCGACACCTGCTGGGCATAAACACCCGCAGATAATAAAGCACCTGCGGCTAACAGGAAAATTCCTTTCATTATAATTAATTTTAATTAGTTAGTTAGGACGAATATAAACAATTACGAATTACGAATTACAAATTACGAATTACGAATTTGGGGCTTACTGGCAGGAAAAAGCGTCTTTACAAAAAATACATATGTAAAACACTCTCGCTTACCAGTAAGCCCCAAATTCGTAATTCGTAATTCGTAATTTGTAATTGACTATTTATGTCTTTCTTTTAACACCTTTATAACGTCTCCCAGCGTAAAACCTTTGGCCTGCAGTAAAACGAGGTAATGAAACAGCAGGTCCGCCGATTCATTGAGAAACAGTTCATCGTTATCGTCTTTGGCTTCTATCACCACTTCCACGGCCTCCTCGCCTACTTTCTGCGCTACCTTGTTGATGCCTTTGGCAAACAGCTGGGAAGTGTACGACTTATCGGAAGGATTATTTTTCCGGTCTGTAATGATGCTTTCGAGGCGGGCCAGGAAATCGTTGCTGGTATTCACTTCATTCCAGCAGGTGTCTGCGCCGGTATGGCATACGGGGCCAACGGGATTGGCTTTCACGAGGATGGTATCAGAGTCACAATCTACCTTCAGGTCTTGCAGCAGGAGGAAGTTGCCACTCTCCTCTCCTTTTGTCCACAGGCGTTTTTTGGAACGGCTGTAGAAGGTGACTTTGTTTTCAGCCAGGGTTTTGTCCAGCGCTTCCCGGTTCATATATCCGAGCATAAGCACTTTGCCTGTGGCGGCATCCTGGATGATGGCCGGTACCAGGCCATCGGCCGATTTTTCAAAATCTATTTGCATGATAAGCAATTTCAGCGGTGGTTAAAAGCGAACATTCACTCCTTTCCCATACAGGAAGGTTTTCAGTTCCGGAATTTCAATTTCTTTATAGTGGAAGATGCTGGCGGCCAGCGCTGCATCTGCCTGTGCGTTTTCAAATACGTCCACGAAGTGTTCCATGGTGCCTGCGCCGCCGGAAGCAATCACCGGCACGTTCAGGTTTTGCGACAGCTGCGCGGTGATATCCAGCGCAAAGCCTTGTTTGGTACCGTCATTGTTCATGGAGGTAAGCAGGATCTCGCCTGCGCCGCGGTTGACCGCTTCTTTGGCCCAGTCGAACGCTTTACGGTCTGTTTTCACACGGCCTCCGTTCAGGTACACGTACCAGTCGCCATCTTCAAAGCGCGTGTCAATGGCCAGCACGATACACTGGCTGCCAAACTCCCGTGCCAGCAAGTCCACCAGCCCCGGATTTTTGAAGGCGGCGGTGTTCACGGAGATCTTGTCAGCGCCGGATTGCAGCAGCACATTTACGTCTTCCACTTCGGCGATGCCGCCGCCTACGGTAAACGGAATGTTGACATGCCGTGCGATACGGGTAACCAGTTCTGCCAGTGTTTTTCTTCGTTCATTCGTTGCCGTTATATCGAGGAACACCAGTTCATCCGCTCCCTGAGATGCGTACAGCGCGCCCAGTTCAATAGGATCACCGGCATCCCGGATATTTTCAAAATTGATACCTTTTACGGTGCGGCCGTCTTTGATATCCAGACAGGGTATGATACGTTTGGTCAGCATACGTCAATAATTTTAGAGGAATGATTTTAATTCCGCTGTGGAAATTTTTCCTTCGTAGATAGCTTTTCCGATGATCACGCCATGGCAGCCTATTTCCTGCAGGGCGGCCACATCACCGATATTGCTTACGCCGCCGCTGGCCACGAAGCTGATAGCGGGGAATTCGCCAAGGATTTTTTTGTACAGGTCGATGGAAGGGCCGGCCAGCAGGCCGTCTTTGGCGATATCTGTACAGAAGATATTTTGCACGCCCCGTGCTATGTTGGATGCCAGGAAATCAAATACCGACAGGCCGGTCGTTTCCAGCCATCCGCCTACGGCGATCTTCTCGTCTTTCACATCGGCGCCCAGGAAGATCTTATCTGCCCCGAACCTTTCCACCCAGCTAAAAAACAGTTCGGGCGATTTCACCGCCACGCTGCCAATAGTGGCCAGCGCCGCCCCACATTCATATACGATCTCCAGGTCCTTGTCAGTTTTGATGCCGCCGCCAAAATCTGTTACCAGCGATGTTTTACCAGCAATATTTTCCAGTACTTTCCAGTTGACCACCGCTCCTTTTTTGGCGCCGTCGAGGTCTACCAGGTGCAGGCGGCGCACGCCCAGCGCTTCAAATTCCTTCGCCACTTCCAGTGGATGCTCGTTATATATTTTCTGCTGGCTGTAATCGCCCTGCGTGAGGCGCACACATTTACCATCGATGATATCGATAGCGGGAATGACCTCAAAACGTTTGGCTACAGGCTTTTCCAATGATAGTTCCATGCGGATGAAATTAATACCGTCTTTTACAAAATAATTGCCCCGGGTGGTATACCCGAGGCGGTCGTAAAAAGATACTGCCGTGTCACGGGCGTTGCACCAGAGGAGTTGGATGTTTTCTTTCCGGCAGATGTCTGCCAGGTGCTCCAGTATGGCTTTCCCATAACCTTTGCCCTGTGCTGCGGGCAGCGTGGCCAGTTTACGGAACTGCGCCTCTCCCTTCCCGGGAAACAACGATACTACCGTCACCAGTTGTCCGCCTTCAAATACACCGAAGTGCAAGCCGTCAGCGTCATGTTCCACTGTCACCGCGCTCAGTGTTGCGTGCGGGTACAATACGTCCCTGCGCACCTGCAACAACGCGTCGTCCACGCTGATCCTTCTGATTTGCATCTTATAAGTTCAAAAAGTTTTCGATGATACGGGAGCCGTGTTCCGCCGATTTTTCGGGGTGGAACTGCACCGCATAAAAATTATCTTTCTGTAAAGCAGCGCTGTAGTTGATCACATAGTTAGTGATCGCTACGGTGTCTGCGCCCAGTGCTGCATAATAACTGTGCACAAAATACATGTAGCTGTTTTCAGGCACATGTTCAAACATCACGCTATGCAGACCGGTAATATTGTTCCAGCCTATCTGCGGTATCTTCAGCAGGTTCTCCACCGGAGAGGTGAAACGTTTTACCTCCACGTCAAATACGCCGAGGCACGGCGTATCATTTTCTTCCGAATGGCGGCACAGCAACTGCATGCCCAGGCAAATGCCCAGCACCGGCTGTTGCAGACTGGTGATCAGCTTATCGAGGTTACGCTCTTTCAGGTACCGCATAGCAGTACTGGCTTCACCTACGCCAGGGAAGATCACCCTGTCGGCCGACAGGATCTCTTCCGGATTATCTGTTACAATGCCATTCACACCTAAACGGTCCAGCGCAAACTGCACGGAGCGGATATTGCCGGCATTGTATTTTATGATGGCTGTTTTCATATTTAGTTTTTGATAGCGCCGATAAAAGTACGAACTGTGCTGTCAATATCCTTGCCTTCTCCCAACGCTTTAATAAAGGCGGTGCCGATAATAGCGCCATTGGTGTAACGGCAGGCGGTGTCGAAAGTAGCCTTGTCTTTAATCCCAAATCCGATAAGCACCGGGTTCTTCAGCTTCAGCTGCTGCAGGCGTTCGAAATAGGCCTGCTGGTGCGACATGTCTTTGTCTTTACCGGTAGTGGAAGAAGAAGACACCGCATACAGAAACCCTCTGCTCAGGCTGTCCAGCTGACGGATACGTTCATCGTTGGTTTCCGGTGTGACCAGGAAGACCAGGCATACATTGTATTTTTCGAAGATAGGTTTGTATTCCGCTTCGTATTCCGCTTTGGGCAGATCAGGCAGAATCACGCCATCCACGCCTACTTCCGCGCATTTTTTCACAAACGCTTCCACCCCATACACCAGCACAGGATTAAAATACCCCATAAGAATAACAGGGACGTGTATACGTTCACGAAAGCCTTCCAGCTGTTCAAACAGTTTATGCAGGCTCATACCGTTTTTCAACGCCTGAGTACCGCTGTCCTGGATCACGGGGCCGTCGGCCAACGGATCTGAGAAGGGTATGCCCAGTTCAATGAGGTCCGCCCCGTATTGTTGCAGGGCCGTCATTACCGGCAGGGTGTCATTCAGTTCCGGATAGCCGGCGGTGCAATATATATTCAGCACACCAGTTTGTTTGGCAGCAAACAATTGGTCAATACGATTTTGCATACTCCAGATTATTTATTCATGTGACGGATATAGGTATTCAGGTCTTTATCACCGCGGCCGGAAAGGCACACCACCACTACATCATCAGGATTGAAGGGCAGGTCTTTCAGTTTGGCCAGCGCATGGGCTGACTCCATCGCGGGGATAATACCTTCCAGTTTGCACAGCTCATAAGCGGCAGCCAGGGCTTCATCATCGGTAGCGTCGAGGAACATGGCGCGGCCTGTTTCGTACAGATGCGCGTGCATGGGCCCGATACCGGGATAGTCGAGTCCTGCGGAGATAGAGTACGGCTCGGTGATCTGGCCGTCTTCTGTCTGCATGAGCAATGTTTTGGCTGCGTGGATGATACCTATTTTACCCAGCTGCGTAGTGGCGGCAGAATGGCCGCTGTGTACGCCTTTACCACCGGCTTCCACGGCAACGAGCTTCACCTCTTCTTCATCGAGATAGTGGAAGAATGCGCCGGCAGCATTACTGCCACCGCCGATGCAGGCCACTACGTAGTCAGGAAGTTCACTGCCGGTTTTTTCGAGCAACTGTTTCCGGATTTCCTCGCTGATCACTGACTGGAGGCGGGCCACCATGTCGGGATAGGGATGCGGCCCGGCAGCGGTGCCGAGGATATAGTGGGTATCTACCGGGTTGTTGATCCAGTCACGGATCGCTTCATTGGTAGCGTCTTTTAAGGTTTGACTGCCGCTGGTGGCTGCCACTACGGTAGCGCCGAGCATTTTCATGCGGGACACGTTGGGCGCCTGTCTTTCGATATCGATGCTGCCCATATATACCACACATTCCATTCCCATCAGCGCGCATACGGTGGCAGTGGCCACGCCATGCTGACCGGCGCCGGTTTCGGCGATGATACGTTTCTTGCCCAGTCGTTTCGCCAGCAGTATCTGCCCGATGGTATTGTTCACCTTATGGGCACCGGTATGGTTCAGATCTTCCCTTTTCAGGAAAATCTTCGCCTTATATTTTTCTGACAGGCGTTTTGCGAAGTACAGCGGGGAAGGGCGTCCTACATAGTCCCGCAGCAGGGCTTCAAACTCCTGCTGGAAGGTAGGGTCGCTGAGCACTTCCATATACTTTCGTTGCAGTTCATCCACGTTGGGGAACAGCATTTCAGGAACATAGGCGCCGCCAAATCTGCCGTAATAGCCATTCTTGTCCACCTGGTACCTGGATTTGCTGGTATCAATTGCAATGTCCATGGAGAATATTTTTATTTGATTATTTTATTATCTGGTCATTTTCTTATTTCCGTAAGGAACAACTTCACTTTTTCCATATTCTTGACGCCGGGCGCTTCTTCGAATTTACTGTTGATATCTACGGCAAAAAGCGCAGGCAGTTTCAGTTCACCGATGATCTCCGCGTCTTCCGGCGTAATGCCGCCACTCAGCAGGAACGGATGTTCAAAAGGATATTGCTGTAAGAGCTCCCAGTTGAACCGTTCCCCGGTGCCGCCGTAACCCTTTACAGATGCCGTGTCAAAGAGGAAATAATCCGTTACGGGTATGTAAGGCGTCAGCAGCGTTTGCCAGTCAACGTTATCACCTATACGAAAAGCTTTGATCACCGGCACTGTTTCCCGGATGGCAGCGCAGAATGCCGGCGTTTCATCGCCATGCAGCTGCACCATGTCCAGTGCATAGTCGGCCACGGTGCGTAGCACCTGTTCCGCGGTGGCATTTACAAACACGCCTACCTTGCGGATACCGGCGGTTTCCCGCACGGTACGGGCATCTATTTTATTGGCGGCAAAACGGGGGGACTTTTCATAAAAGATAAATCCCGCGAAGTCTGCCTGGTTATCTGTCAGTCCCTGTAAGTCGGCCGCTCTGGTGATTCCGCAAACTTTAATACGCATGGTGTTGATTATTTAGCCTGCAGATCGTTTAATGTCTGTACAAAATTCTCGAAGGCACGGGCAGGGTCTTCCTGTTTCATGAAGTGCTCACCAATCAGAAAGCCCTGGAAGCCGGCGGCTTTGAGCGTGACGATCGCAGCAGGGTCGTTGATGCCGCTTTCCGCCACCTTGATTTTGTCTGCCGGAATTTTCGGCGCCAGTTCACAAGAGCGGTTGAAGTCCACCTGGAAAGTGATCAGGTCGCGGTTGTTCACACCTACGAGATGGGTATGTTCCGTTACCTTTTCCAGTTGTGCTTCGCTGTGTACTTCCAGCAGCACTTCGAGGCCAAGGTTGTGCGCAAACTGTGAGAGGTGCGCTACCTGTGCGGCGTCGAGGCATTCCGCGATGAGCAGTATCACATCAGCGCCGATAGCTTTTGCTTCGAGGATCTGGTATTCATCGATCACAAAGTCCTTGCGCAGGATTGGTATCTGGTTGAAGCTGCGTGCCTGTTGCAGGTCATCGGAGGAACCGCCGAAATATTTCTCGTCTGTCAGCACAGAGAGGCCGGAGGCGCCGTAACGGGTATAGGCCGTAGTGACCTGCTGCACTGTTACTTCGCCGTTGATCAGTCCTTTGGAGGGGGAGCGCCGTTTGAATTCCGCGATGATACCGGTTTTTTCCGGGTTTTGCAGGAAACTGCGGAGCGATAACGGCTCCCTGTCAAACACAGAGGTCTGTTGCAGTTCAGCTGCGCTGCGTTGTTGTTTGCGGGCCGCTACTTCCACCTGTTTATGGGCGACTATTTCTGCTAATATATTTTTCATCAGCGTTATTGTAGTTCAATCAGTTTTTTGAATGCTTTGTGGGCATTACCGGATTCGAGGGATTCCACGGCAGCGGCAAACGCTTCTTCATAAGAGCTGTGTTTACCGAGGCTGTAGAGGCCCATAGCGGCGTTGGCCAGCACGACAGAGTTCTGTGCCCAGGTGCCTTCTCCTTTGAGTATTTTCATAAAGATCTTAGCCGCTTCTTCCACGGTGTTGCCACCATAGATATCTTCCGGATGCACCTTACGTTTGCCGAGCTGTTCCGGTGTCCAGTCCTGTTCACCTTTGTTGGTGATGACTTTGGTATCTGCGGTCAGCGATATCTCATCATAACCATCGAGGCTGTGCACGATGACAAACTTTTTGTCTGTCTGCTGGAACAGGTAGTTGTACACGCGGGCCATTTCGAGGCTGTACACGCCAATCAGCTGGTGTTGGGCAAAGGCAGGGTTCACCAATGGTCCCAGCATGTTAAAGAACGTGCGGATGCCCAGTTCGCGGCGGATACCGGCCACATTTTTCAGGGCCGGATGGAACAGGGGCGCGTGCAGGAAACAGAGGCCTGCCTCTTCCAGTTCTGTGCGGAGTTTGGCGTCGTCGGCTTTAAATTTGTAGCCTACCAGCTCCATGAGATTGGAAGCGCCGCTGATGGAAGACACGCCATAGTTACCGTGTTTGGCCACTTTACCACCTGCGCCGGCCACGATAAAGCACGACAAGGTAGAAATATTAAAGGTATTTTTTGCATCTCCGCCGGTACCTACGATATCGAGGACATCGTAGCCGTTCAGTTTTACAGGGATACACAGCTCCAACAGGGCATCGCGGAAGCCCAGCAGCTCATCGATGGTGATGCTGCGCATGAGGAACACGGTCATGAAAGCAGCGAGCTCGCTCTCGTTGTACATGCCTTTGGAGATATTGATGAGTATATCTTTAGCCCCTTCGCGGGTAAAAGTTTTATGTTCGAACAGGTAGTTAAGTATCTTTTTCATACCAGAATGATGTATTTAAAATGATCAAAGAGAAGGTGGAAAACTGCGGTGGTATTATAGTTCCAGCCAGTTTTTCAGTATCTGTTCTCCCTGTGGCGTGAGTACACTCTCCGGATGGAACTGTACACCGCTTACATCGTACTTGTTATGCTGCAGGGCCATGATAAAGCCTTCCTCATCTTCTGCTGTCAGGGTTAAATCAGCAGGAAGGGTGGCTTTGTCGATCACCCAGGAGTGATAACGGCCGGCCTGTATGTCGCGGGGCATGCCTTTAAAGAGGCGGCCCTGGTCGGACACTATTTTCACATTGGTGGCCACGCCGTGGTATACCTCGCTGAGGTTGATGAGCGAACCGCCGAAAGCCTGCCCGATGGCCTGTAAGCCGAGGCATACGCCGAAGATGGATTTAGACGGCGCATATTCCTTGATCAGCGGCAGCAGCAGTCCGGCTTCTTCCGGAATGCCGGGGCCGGGCGACAGGATGATTTTATCATAATCGTTCACTTTCTCCAATGGAATTTCATCGTTGCGGACAACGGTCACTTTGCCGTTGACCAGCTTCTCCACGAGGTGAACGAGGTTATAGGTAAAAGAATCGTAATTATCGAAAACGAGGATGTTCATGTCAGATGGTTTGTGCCAGCAGGATGGCTTGTTTTAATGCATTGAGTTTATTGTTTACCTCTTCCAGTTCGGAAGAAGCCACCGATTTGGCTACTACACCGGCTCCGGCCTGATAGTAAAGGGTATTCATTTTACTGAGGATGGAGCGGATCATAATAGCGTGGTTGAAGTTGCCGTTAAAGCCCACCCAACCGATACAGCCGCCGTAGAAGCCACGGGGCGTCGGTTCCAGCTGGTCAATGATCTGCATGGCGCGATACTTGGGCGCTCCCGAAAGGGTGCCTGCCGGGAAGGAAGAAGCCAGCAATTTAAAAGGATTGGTGGCGGGGTCTACTGTCCCTTTCACTTCGCTTACCAGGTGTATCACGTGGGAGTAGTACTGTACCTGACGGTAAGTAGACACTGCTACGTTGGTAGCATTTCTGCTGAGGTCATTGCGTGCCAGGTCCACCAGCATCACATGTTCCGCATTTTCTTTCGGGTCCTGCAGCAGTTTATCAGCGAGCAATTTATCCTGCTTGTCATCACCGGTACGGCGGAAAGTGCCTGCGATCGGGTGGATAGCAGCGGTACCGTCCTTGATCACAATCTGTGCTTCAGGAGAAGAACCCATTAATTTATAATCGCCGTAATCGAAGAAGAAGAGATAGGGGGAAGGATTGATGGAGCGGAGCGCGCGGTACACATTAAATTCATCACCGGAGAAAGAGCGTTTAAAGGCGCGGGAGAGAACAACCTGGAAGACATCTCCGCGAAAACAGTGCTGTTTGCCCTGTTCCACCATCTGCATATATTCCGCGTCCGTCATATTACTGGTTTCATCCCCGGTGGTGGCGAAAGGATAGCCGGGAGAATCCTTGTGGCGGATAAGTGATTCAACCAGGTCAAACTCACTGTCGAGGCCTTCTATCTGATTTTCGCAGAGGTAAAGTTCATCTTTGAAGTGGTTGATGGCGATCACATATTGGTAAAACCGGTACCGCATCAGGGGGATCTGTGCATTACCGCCTTTTTTCTTTTTATCGAATTCAATTGTTTCAAAGAACTGCACCGAATCAAACGTACTGTATCCAAACAGCGTCTGGGCAAGGGGTACCGGGTGATTGCCGTTGAAGGAGAAGCTGCCCAGGAACTTCTGTAATTCGTCCAGTACTTTCTGGGTGTCTTTCAGTTCCTTCTTTTCCACCGGCAGATTGGGATATTTAAATTCAAAGTGGCTGGTGGAAGTTACCTCGATGCCTGCAATAGGCTTGATACAGATATAGGAATAGCTGTTTTCGCTGGCGCGGTAGTCGGTACTTTCCAGCAGGATAGAGCCGGGGAACTTATCGCGCAACCGCAGATAGATGCCTACTGGTGTGAAGATGTCCGCCAGCATCTGTTTGGATCTCGTTTTTACTTGAATGGTACGCATGATATTCAGGGTGAAAGTGTTTGCTGTTTGTTAGAAAAAGGATGTGCCTAAAAAGCCGAAAGGCCCGCTGTGTAACAGCGAGCCTTTCCAAGTATATTTCAGACGAAACATGGCACTGTAACACAGATCAGGAATTGATTCCGTGCCACCACCAATGTTTATTTGTCATGTTATTATTCATAGCGAGACAAAATTGGAACATTTTTATAACAAATGCAAATTTTTTTTTCGTCTGCTACAACATACCCTTGGTGCTCGGCAGCTGCATATTATAGGGATTGCGTTTTACCGCCATCCGGATAGCTTTGGCGAAACATTTAAAGATCGCTTCTATCTTATGATGTTCATTTTCGCCTTCCGCTTTGATGTTAAGATTGGCTTTAGCGCCGTCGGAGAAGGATTTAAAGAAATGGAAGAACATCTCTGTAGGCATCTCCCCTATTTTCTCCCGTTTAAATTCAGCGTCCCATACCAGCCAGTTACGGCCGCCGAAGTCGATGCCCACCTGCGCCAGGCAGTCGTCCATGGGCAGGCAGAAGCCATACCGTTCGATGCCGCGTTTATCGCCCAGCGCCCGGGCAATGGCTTCACCGAGGGCGATGCCGGTATCTTCAATCGTATGATGTTCGTCTATATGCAGATCGCCTTTGGCCGTGATGCTGAGATCGATGGAGCCGTGGCGGGCGATCTGGTCCAGCATGTGATCAAAGAAACCCAGGCCGGTATGTACGTTTGCTTTACCGCTACCGTCCAGGTTAATGTCGATGGTAATATCGGTTTCATTTGTTTTTCGTACATGCGTTACCGTTCTCAAGCCCAGTTTCAGGAACTCATAAATCCGGTCCCAGTCGGTAGATTCCAGTGCGATCACTGATTCGAGGGCCTGCAGGGTATCACTGATTTCGGTGCCGCCGAGGTTATTGCCTTCATTGAGCCAGATCGCTTTGGCGCCGAGGTTCTTGGCCAGCTGCACATCGGTGATACGGTCGCCGATCACGAAAGAATTGGCCAGGTCATAACCGTCGGAGAAAAAGCGGGTCAGCATACCGGTACCAGGCTTGCGCGTAGGCGCATTGTCTGCCGGGAAACTGCGGTCAACGAATATTTCGCTGAAGGTCACCCCTTCATTTTCAAATGCTTTGAGGATCATGTTCTGAGCGGGCCAGAACGTATCTTCAGGGAAAGAAGCCGTACCCAGTCCGTCCTGATTGGTGACCATCACCAGCTCATAGTCCAGCTCGGCCGCAATACGGGCCATGTTCACAAATACTTTCGGATAAAACTCCACTTTATCCAGGCTATCGATCTGATAGGTAGGCGGCACTTCTTTGATAAGGGTACCGTCGCGGTCTATAAAGAGCACTCGTTTCATGCTGATACCGGTGTTTCAGTTTTCAGGTTAAAAGTTTTTAATGCGTCGAGCAACTGCACATTTTCTTCCGGTGTGCCTACGGTGATGCGGAGACAGCCCATGCAAAGCTCTACTTTGGAGCGGTCGCGCACCACGATGCCACGTTCGGTGAGGTATTGATAGATGCCTTTTGCGTCGGTGGTCTGCACCAGAATAAAGTTGGCGTCGCTGGGATATACATTCAGCACCTGCGGCAGCTGTTCCAGGCCGGCAGAGAGCAGGTCACGTTCTATCACGATGTCGCGTATCCATTCATTGACGCGCGCCACGTTGTCCAGCGCCTGCAAGGCCAGTTCCTGTGTAGCCTGGCTGATATTGTACGGCGGTTTTACCTTATTGAAAACATTGATGATGTCTTCGCCGGCGAAAGCCATGCCTACGCGGAGGCCGGCCAGTCCCCATGCTTTGGACAGGGTTTGCAGCACCACCAGATTGGGATATTCTGTCAGCTCCTGTATGAAGGACTTCTGGCGGGAGAAATTGATGTATGCTTCATCGATCACCACGATACCGTCGAAATTATTCAGCAGCAGTTCTATATCTGACCGGTTGATAGAATTACCGGTAGGATTGTTAGGAGAGCAGATAAACACCAGTTTGGTATTTTCATCCACTGCCTGTTGCAGCCCTTCGAGGTCCAGCTGGAAATCGGGGGTGAGGCTTACTTTGCGGATGGTCACGTCGTTGATGTGGGCGCTCACCTCGTACATGCCGTAGGTGGGCGGGCACAGCACCACGTTATCGCGGCCACCAGGATTGCAGAAAGCGCGGTACAGCAGGTCGATAGGCTCATCGCTGCCATTGCCGAGGAAGATGTTCTGCGGCGGCACACCTTTGATTTCGGCCAGTTTGTATTTCAGCGGCCATTGCATCGGGTCAGGATACCGGTTATAGTTCACCGGCAGCGGCGATCCGAAGGCGTTTTCGTTGGCATCCAGGAATACGGACGCCTGCCCTTTGAATTCATCCCTTGCGGAAGAATACGGCACCAGTCTTTTTATATTTTCCCTGAGCAGGGATTCCAGATTAAACATCTTGATATTTTAATATTTTAATATGTAGTTACTGCAATCTGACAGACACGGCGTTTTTGTGTGCGTCCAGTCCTTCTGCCGCGGCCATGGCTTCAATAGTGGGCCCGATTTGCTGAAGGCCCTGTGGTGTTATCTGCTGGAAGGTAATTTTCTTTACAAAACTATCCAAAGACACGCCGCTGTAGGCGGTGGCATAGCCGTTGGTAGGCAGGGTGTGGTTGGTGCCGGAGGCGTAGTCGCCTGCGCTTTCCGGTGTATAGTTGCCCAGGAACACGGAGCCCGCGTTGGTTACCTTATCTGCCACGTTGAGCTCGTTACGGCAGGCCAGGATCAGGTGTTCAGGCGCATACGCGTTGAGCATCTCCATAGCGGTATCAAGATCCTGCACCAAAATCATCTTACTGTTGTCCAGCGCCGCCGTGGCGATGGATTTGCGGGGCAGCTTGTCCAGCTGCGCCTGCAGGGCTTTTTCCACGTCTGCGATTACTTTTTCGCTGGTGGTGACCAGCACCACCTGGCTGTCCGGACCGTGTTCCGCCTGGGAGAGCAGATCGGCTGCCACAAAATCGGGCACACAGCTGTCATCTGCCAGCACAGCCACTTCCGAAGGACCGGCAGGCATATCGATGGCCACACCTCTTTTGTTGACCAGCTGTTTGGCGCAGGTAACGTACTGGTTGCCCGGACCGAAAATTTTATACACCCTGGGCACTGTTTCTGTGCCATAGGCCATAGCACCGATGGCCTGTACCCCGCCGATGGTGAATACCCGGGAGATGCCCACCAGTTGAGCCGTATACAGGATAGCCGGGTGCAACGAAGGCGTACAGAGGATGATCTCCTTACAACCGGCGATGGTAGCAGGAATGCCCAGCATCAGGATGGTAGAGAACAGTGGCGCAGAGCCACCGGGGATATACAGTCCTACTTTCTCAATGCCTACCGGTTTGCGCCAGCATTGTACGCCGGGCATGGTTTCGATGATCTGTGTTTTTTCCTGTTGTGCTTTGTGGAAAGTGGCGATGTTTTTAGCCGCCTGCTGAATAGCTGCTTTCAGCGCAGGTTCCAGGGCTGCTTCCGCTGCGGTGAATGCTTCCGGTTTTACTTCCAGCTCTGTCAGTTGCACCTTGTCAAATTCAGCCGCATATTTTTTCACCGCCTGGTCGCCATTCTGCTGTACATCGCGAAGAATGGCTTCCACTTTGGCTTCCAGCGCTGAAGTATCCATCACCGGGCGTTGCAGCAAAGTGTTCCAGGTAGCTTTATCGGGAAATTTTATTGTTTGCATGTTTGTTGTTGCTTTTTATCAGATCACCATTTTTTCGATGGGCACTACGAGGATACCTTGTGCGCCGGCGGCTTTCAGGCTTTCGATGATGTCCCAGAAATCATTTTCATTGAGCACGGAGTGAACGGAGCTCCATCCTTCTTGTGCCAACGGCAATACTGTAGGACTTTTCATGCCGGGCAGCAGGCCAATGATATCATTGAGTTTTTCATTAGGCGCGTTGAGCAGGATGTATTTGGTGTTTTTAGCCCTTTTCACCGCCTGAATGCGGAACACCAGTTTGTCGAGCAGCTGTTGTTGTTCCGGTTGCAGGTTATGGCAGGCAGCGAGCACCGCTTCTGATTTAAGGACGGTCTCCACTTCTTTCAGGCCGTTCATGAAGAGGGTGGAACCACTGCTGACAAGGTCACAGATCGCGTCTGCCAGGCCAATGCCGGGCGCTATCTCCACAGATCCGCTGATCTCGTGTATTTCAGCTTTGATACCGTTGCGTTGCAGGAATTCCTGTACGATCACCGGATAGCTGGTAGCGATGCGGGTGTTCTCCAAATCCTTTACAGAATTGTATTCAAAGGATTTAGGCACCGCCATGGACAGGCGGCATTTGCCGAAGTTCAGTTTCTCAACAATGTTGACCTGTTTTTTCTTCTCTAATACTACGTTTTCGCCGACGATACCAATATCTGCCACGCCGTCTTCAATGTATTGCGGAATATCATCATCACGGAGGAAGAACACTTCCAGCGGGAAGTTGCTGGCTTCCGTTTTCAGTTTGTTAACACCATTGTTAATGTCGATGCCGCATTCCTTCAATAATTTGATGGAATCATCGTGCAGGCGGCCGGATTTCTGGATGGCGATCTTTAGTTTCATGATGTGTAAAAATAAAAAAAGGGCTTACCGTGTGGTAAGCCCCTGATGATGAATCTAATATGGTTGTATACACATTATCATCCCAGCCTACCTGCTCGGTAAGAATGATGGTGATGATGGATATGTACGTTGATAATCATAATGTCGGGTACAAAAATAATAAGTAAATCGGGAAATCAAACTTATTTTTTTGTTAATCACCATTTAATTTTCAGTCCATATTCTTTTTTAAGTGTCAGCAAGGCTTCCGCGTTGCCGATGGCGTCATCAACAGGGTGATGGGTGTGTTTGGTCCGGCGCAGGTGTTTAAAATTCTTAAAGGTATCATTTACCATTCCCTTGTACAGGCTGCCCAGGTTCTGGGAGCTGTGGCCGAAGGGATTGCTGCCAGTGAAATGATGAAAATACCAGCAGATGAACATCCAGTCGAACCCGTTGTTATCGCTGATAAACACGGGCCTGTCCTTACAGTTCCTGCCAAGCCATGCGGCGAAGGCCGACATGACCTTCCGGGGGTCATCGAATTGCAGGGTTTCTTCCCGTGTATGGCCGGACACGGCCAGCGCTTCAGGGACATAATTATCTGAAATGGGTTTTAACTGCCCGTAGAACGTGGTGTTCAGGGCTTCATCTACCAGTACGGCGCCGAAAGAGATCATGGAATAGTCTCCGGGGATGGGGCCGTCTGATTCTACATCTACCATTATGTAAGCCATAGGTTGATCGTATTAAAGTTGTTAACAAATATGCACCGGCGAATGCATTCTCATTGTGGCACGGCGCTGTGGCACACGAGGATCACATCTCCCGGATGCTGTTTTCATAAAAAATCGACGGAATAACTGAAAGTAAGCGGGATATAGCTGCGGGCGTGGGGCTATGTTGGTTAATCCGGGAACTTAAAAATCCTGTTCCTCCGTACAAATTGCGTTACAAATATAGAAATAATTCCCATATTCTGAAATGCCTTCGCAGCGGAGCGCTGCCGGGTTTCAGCCGGAAAATTTTTACGGTGCGCCTGTTTTAGCAATCATTTCCCCCATCCGGTTGATTAGCCGGCAGTTAGCATCCAATGGGGGTTACGGGCTTTGCAAATGATCTGTTAATGTATTTCTTAAACTAAATTATTTAGCTTTATTTTGCTAATAATATTAGTATTCATTTAAAGCGATAGTTGTATGGAAGCAATGAAGTGGAGTGAGCCTGACATGACCCTGCCATATTTTGATACCAGTATTGCCGCGGGGCTTCCCTCACCTGCCTTTGACAACGAACAGGAAAGGATCGATCTTTCCCGTATTATACCCACAGATGCCCGCAACGCCTTTATTGTAAGAGTAAAAGGTGACAGTATGAGCGAGGCGCATATCCCGGATGGCAGCCTTGCCGTGGTGGACCGGTCCATCCGGCCTTCTACCGGCGATATTATCGTTGGCACGCTGAATGGCGAGTTTACCATCAAGCGGCTGGTAAAAGCGGGGCGCAACTGGGTATTACATCCGGAGAACCCGTTTCACAAACCGGTGATGATCACGGACGACGCGGATTTCCAGGTATGGGGCATTGTAACGGCGGTAATTGTGGACATGCGTAAATAGCGAAACAACAACTTATGCATCATCCGTTAACGTTATTGTCGGCAGCGCTGTTATCCGCGCTGCTGGAAGAAGAATACCACTTCTTTGTCCGCCAGGGTTATCCTGCCGGCATCTCAGCTGCTGATACCCATATCCGGGAAGCATTTCTGATCACACCATATAAAGACATTGCCAGCGCCAACGCACATTTCCAGCATATCCGGTTCGACCGGCGCAAGTACATCTACCAGACCTCTCATCCGGAAGAAGAAGAAAAGTTGCGCCACGCCGCCACACAGCCTGCGGGCTACAAAATATATCTGGCCCTGATAGACCCGGAGCATGAAGCCCCGGCCCCGCAGCTGGTACAGCATGTGAAACATTATATCAGTCAATATACCACCTGGCCCACGGAAGATATCTGTATTCAATACGCCCTGCAATACGGGGAACTATATCTCTCCCTGAAATATGGAGATGAAGAAATAAAAGTACCTTTACCGGCAATAGAAAGCTACTAAAATAATGTGTTACGATATTGCGCTGAATGCCAACCTGCAAAAGATCCTGAAGCGGGTGCCCCTGCTACAGACAGGCATCAACCTGGATTTCGACTTTGCCCCCACTTATCATAAAATAGGCATGTCTTTTCCACAATGGCCTGTTATCGTGGACAACAACGGACCACAGCTGGACAGGTTCACCTGGGGCCCTATTCCAAGGCTGCTGGACACCGCCGAAAAAGTGAAAAGACAACGGCAAATGTACCTGAACGCCCGTAGCGAAAAAGTTCCGGAAAGCGGCACCATGTGGAACGCTATCCGGCACCAGCGCTGCCTCGTACCGGTGACGGGTTTCTTCGAATACCGGCAGATACCCGGCTGGAAAAACAAAGTAGCTTACTATATTCATTCCCGTGAACAGGAAATTTTCTTCATCGCCGGATTATGGGCCTACTCCAACTCCTGGGACGTGGACAAACCTGAACGCATCCCTACTTTCACTCTGCTCACCCGCGCCGCCAACTCCGTGATGCGGCAAATACACAATGGTGGCGACAATGCCGGCAGAATGCCGCTGATGCTACCGGATGACCTGGCGCTGCAATGGATCAAAAAAGATCTAACAGACACGGATATACGTAATATTATTCAGCATGAATATCCGGCCGAACAACTGGAATACTGGCCGGTGAATTCTGTTCGTAAAGTAAAGCCTGATGATGAAACGGTGATTGCACGGGTGGAATATGAAGGGCTGCCGGCTGTTATGTAGACAGCAATTGGCGCCTCAGTTAAATAACTGCCTGTACCTAACCGGGGTCTGGTCGGTTTTTGTCTTAAATAGTTTACTAAAAGATTGCGGATGTTCAAACCCTAACCGATAGGCAATTTCGGCTACAGAAAGAGCAGTGGTGCTGAGTAAATCCTTAGCATAGTCAATCAACTTGTTTTGAATATACTGTTGTGTGTTTAATCCTGTAAGGGAACGTAACATATCACTTAAGTAACGTGGCGATAAATTCAATCGGCTACTGATTTGCTGAACGGAAGGTACACCTGCCTCCAATCCATGATTTCCATTGAAGTATTCATCCAGCAGTTTATCCAACGAAGCTATCACCTGGTGATTAATGGTTTTCCGGGTAATAAACTGCCGGTTGTAGAAGCGGTTACTGTAGCTCAACAGCAGTTCAATCTGCGCTACCAGGATATCCTGGCTGAACTTGTCAATATTCGTTTCCAGCTCACCCGCTATTGTACTAAACAAATTCCCGATAATATCTTTCTCTTTTGCTGATAAAAACAGTGCTTCTGAAACGGCATAGGAGAAAAAGCCGTATTGATTTACCTGGTTGCCCAGGGGATAATTTCTGATAAAGTCAGGATGAAAATATAATACGCAACCCTCATAACTATCTGTATTCCCGGAAGACACAACTATCTGTCTGGGTTTCAAAAAGGCCAACCCACCTTCTTCAAAATCATAATATCCCTGACCATATTTTACCTGTCCTTTAAATTCTTTTTTAAATGAAATTTTATAGAAATCAAGACTGATTTTGGCATCCTTTTCAAAGGTGTTTATTAATCCTTTGCTGTAGTCCACCCACCCTATCAACGGGTGCAATGGCGCAGGCTGTCCCAGGTAGCGCATCAACTGGGAAATACTGTTAAAATGATATGTACCGGATGTATTTTTCATTTTCAACATACTAAATGTACTCATTTTTGAGCTGAAGGCCGAATGACGATATCACCAATTTCCACTTCCTGTGGCTGACCAATAGCATACAGCACCGCATTCGCCACCGCTCCCGGGGGAATCGCCCATTGCTCCATATCCTTTAGCATGGCCGCTTTCAACGTTTGTTCTTTGACATCCCTGATAAAACCGGTTTTCACAAAACCTGGGGAAATACCGGTGATCCTTATTGTACCGTCCGATTCCTGGCGAAATGCCTCCGCCATAGTACGGACTGCATTTTTAGTCGCTGCATATACCCCCTGTGTCGGAACAATTTTAATTCCTGCGGTAGAGATAATATTAACAATATGCCCCGATTGCTGCTTTTTAAAATGCGGCATGGCAGCAGCCATTCCGTACAAAACACCTTTCAGGTTAATATCTATCATTTCTTCCCAGCCTGGAATGTCCATCTCATCTATCCGGCTGAGGTGACAAACGCCGGCATTGTTCACCATAACATCCAATCTTCCATATTTATTCACTGCCAGCTCCGCCAGCCTTACCAGATCACTTTTATGCTTCACATCTGTTTCCAGAAACGCAGCATCTCCACCGTTCCTGTTAATTATTCCGGTGATTTTTTCCAGCTGTTCTGTCCTGCGGGCGCCCAGCACTACTTTCGCACCTGCTTCCGCCAATGTTAAGGCTGTAGCTTCACCAATACCAGCGCTTGCGCCGGTAATGACAACAACTTTTTCCCTGATTTGATTTTGCATAAGTTATACGCTTAATTGATTTAACCAATCCAATTACGATACAAATTTCCTCCTTACTTATTTGCAAAAAGTAGCCGGATTGGTAAATATTGTAACCGGATTGGTTAAATCAAATTAATCCGTCATTACGGTGCCAGACAGAAAGCAATAGACGCAGACGCATCATACTGGCTCTGACGCCCTACCCCATTAATCACCGTAGACGCCACATACAAAGACTCGGCAAAGGCCGCTACGCCAGGACAGGCGCCCAGCATGTCTGCCACGCTTTTAGTAAACGTTTCTGTATGGAAGGTAGCCGGAAACAAAGCACCGGACGTGCCAAAATAACCATGAGCACCTTTGATGATACCAAAAGACCAGGTAGCAAATCCCTGCGGGTGAGAAGCTGTCCAATGTAACTTCACAATATCTGCGGTATTGGTGTATTTCAGATAGCCACAATTCGGATCTGCCGGCGTAATATTCAATAACGGGATGTCCATACTGGCCACACACTGATCATTATTCACCAGCAACGCATTGCTCATGGAAGACAATAACACATGTGATCCATCGTAAAATTCCAGTTTAAGCGTATGTGCGCCGTTAGGCACAGACACACTGTTCAACAGGCAACCCAGATCGGTATTGTAGTACACGAACGCAGGATTGTGAATGCCATAGAAACCATTGACATCAGGCTTTTGCAGCTCGATGATATCATAATGGCCATTCACGGGATTGAGTCGGAGATCATTCCACGAATCAAAACGCGGACTGCCGTCTACCAGCACTTTATAGTAACGCACATTGTTGTTCCAGGCATTATAATGATCGATATTCACCGGCAATGTGCCACCAAAAGGCGAATCTTTGGGGAACTGAAAAGGATAGGCCGGTTGGGTGGTAGTATCAGCTTTACCTGCGGCAGTGATGAGGTTCCAGGGCACATAACCGATGCCTTTGTAGAGCCAGTTGCCGGAAGTGGCGGTCAGCGTGTACTGGTCCACTTCATCATTGCAGCATACACAGTAGTTGCCCGGCTGTATCACCGCGATACTGGACGGACGTGAAGCCGTACCACCGATGAACACATTAACATTACCGCTGGTTTGGGTAACGTCTACCGCGGAGATGCGATTGGCCGGGTCACGTTCTGCTACCAGCAGCCGGGTTTCAGTGGTGTCTGCCCAGGTCAGGAAGAAGGGGGCTGTCAATCCGCCCGCGATGAGCGTTTTAGTGCCGGTGGCCAGGGTAATGCGGCTGATACCGGGCGTTCCGCCCTGTTCAGTCACATAGGCGGCAGACAGGTCAGCGGTAAGGGTTAATCCCACCGCGAGGTTAAGGCCGCTATACAATACTGTTTTGGCACCGGTGTTCAGGTCCACACGTACCAGATTACCAGGATTGGCATATTCCACTACGTAAGCCTGCATATGCGCTTCGTCCAGCCACAGCTGCTGTGGCGTATTGAGGCCGGAGCATACCACAGCTGCCGCAGAACGGTCTGCTGTGGCGAGGTTCACTTTCAGCAGGTTACCGGCGCGTTCTGTTACGTAGGCGGTTTGTTCATTGGCTGTCGCGGCAATATCTTCCGGCTGATTGTATCCGCTGCCGATATGCCTGTAGATGGGGTTTAACCTATAAGTGACCCACTGCACGGTAAGATTATAACCGTAAGTGATCACCTTTAATTTGCAATAGTTACCTTCTTTTGTCTGTACACAAAAGACATCACCGTTGACCAGTTTATTTGTGGCATCATTATTACCAATCACGGGCGTATTGCTGTAGGCGTAGGATTGCAGGGAAGCGGCCGTTACCAGGTTAAAATCAGTAACGCCCAGATTGATGATACCGGCATTGCCTTGTGGCACCATTTGTCTTTTGACGGCATCGATCTGTTCCCAGAAAATATCAGCGTTGCCGCCCATGGGAACATTGGTACCGGTTTCACAGTCAAACGACCAGGTGCCTTTTATATCAACAGTGCCCTGGGATACCACTGTAGCGGCGGCAGGAGAAAGATCAATAGTGGAAATAAAACCGCCGTATTCGACGAGGATAAGCTGGTTCCTGTTTTTCAGGTAGCGCGATCCGATAGCGCCAGCCAGACTTGCTGCTAACTTTTTCATGATGTTGGGGTTTAAGTACAACGAGGTATTGCACAGGCGTACCTTGTAGTTTTTGGAGTTTTTGGGGTAAAGTGAACTGTATGCCGTTTTCCGGAAACTGCGATACGAAATTACAGCTTCAGCAACACAAAAAGCGTTCTGTAAATACGCATTCTGCGATTACGTATATACACGCAAAGCATAATATCAGAGAGAAGCCCTTAACCGGAGACGAAAAGGCACTTCCATATGCGCTACCGAGCGCTCCAGGACCAGCCGGGCGGCCAGTTCCCCCATCTTCTGAAAATCAGTGGATATGGTGGTAATACCATTGAGAATGATACGTTTCAGCGGTGTTTCGTTGTAGGAAATCACGCCCACATCTGTTCCAACCGTCAACTCCAAAGCGTTGATCTTCTCTATCAGTTTTACCAGGTCGTCTTCCATCAACGTAATATATACCTCGCCTGTATTCACCGGCTCATCTGCTGCATCGTGCAGGATTTTATAGGAGAAGGCATAGTCCTGGCAAAAGCGGGTAAATCCGGTCAACAGTTCCGACGGGATGTAACAGTCATCAGGAAAGATGATCTTCAGCGTATGATACTTGCTCAGTGCAGGACGTGCTTCCCGCAGGGCATTGTAAATATCTTCCTCAAAATTTTCATACACCGCGCCAAAATCACCGGTGATACCGTCTACTTTTTTATCCAGTATCACCAGTTTGTCTTTGGGCAATGTATTGATGATCGCATGCGCTTTCTCTCCTCTTTCTGTGAAATGAGGGATGATCACGTAATAGGAATAGTCTTCTCTTTTATTGGTCAGCAATTTTTTGAACAACGCATAATCATTGTTGTAGACATAAAAATCCACGGCCACCTGATCGCCCAAAGCCGCCATGAAAGCATCGTACACGATTTTTTTGTGCGCACTGAGTTTATTGAACAACAGAAAAATACGTGGGATAGCCGGTACTTCATTATCGGGAATAAAGTATCCTTTGCCAGGCACAGAACCCAACACGCCTGTTTTTTTCAGGTAACGGTAACCTTTCTCCGCCGTATCGCGGGAGATATCCAGTTCAAAGCTAAGTTCATTGATAGAGGGCAGCACGTCTGCCGGTTTGATTTGTCCGTTCTCCAGTCCTTTCAGGATGGAATTGGCCAGCTGCAGGTATTTCGGCGTGGCGGAGTACTCGTCTATCACAATCAGGTCTATCAGTCTGGGTGCTTTCATATCTCAATAAGTTTCAAAAACATATTTACCTTTTATGTTCGTTGAAAAATACATGTAGCCATTCTCTATGCCAATCCAGGACAGCCCTCTTACGGGAATAAAACCACCGCCGACAAATGCGTCCTGGCCATTCACCACCACCTTCTGTCCTTCTTCATAAGGGATGGCCACGGCCACCTGCGTTGCAGGCAGCACATTCAGTTCCAGCTTCATGCCGTAATCAGTTTTGGCATACTGCACGGCTATACGTCCTTTGATGGTTTCATGAGCGCAGCCGGCAACAGTGAGCCCGCCGGGCATCGGTTTTACGAGATAGCGCTCGTAACCGGGCCTCAGCGGCACAATCCCACATGCATATTGCGACAGCAGCGTAAGCGGACCGCCGGACCAGGCGTGGTTATTGGTACCGCCTTCGTTGGCATCAAACAATTCATTGAGCGTGGTGTACCGGTTATCGATCATTACCTGGTACTGTAATTTCATTCTTTCCAAAGCTTCTCCGGGCGCGTTCATGGCAAACAGGCTTTCCAGCACATATTTTTCCATATAAGGGCTTGCATGGCGCGCTGTTTCCAACAATTTGATAATGGCCGGATAATCTGTCACCCGGGCGATGCCGGCTATGACAGCCATTGCATTGGCACGGTCGTCTGTCTCTCCCTGATAATCAGGAGAACGGTAAACACCGTTCCGCAGGCAATATTGCCGCGACGCGTAAGTCACTTTCTCTATTTGTTTTTCGAGCTGTGCTGCATATGTTTTATCCTCACTCAGTGACGCCATGGTCACCACCGCCTTCGCCGCAACAATATACCAGGCGTTGTCTAACAACGATGCGTCGATATTAGCGCCCCAGTCCGGCAGGTCCCATCCGCCTTTGCGGTGAATGATCATGCCGCGTTCATCCGTTTTCCACAGTGACAGGTATCTTTTGACGGCGGGATAGACGTACCGCATCATGGCCGTATCGCCGGTGTACAGGTAGTAGGTTTCCATACCATGAATAGCTGCGAGTATCTGTTGCGGCAGTTCCTGATGCCAGTTGCCGGCAGGAATGGGAGCATACAGACTGCTGTCCGGCGCCTGCCAGTCTACCAGATTTCGTATAGCCTTTCGGGATAGTTGATTCGCATTCGTGTCCAGAGCGTAGAACGTCTCTCCTATTTCAGTGGCCACATCGCCCCACCAGAGGGCCCTTTCCCTGTCGGGGCAGTCGAAATAATTATCCCGCATGTTTACATACAAGGTGCGCTGGGCTTTCTGCCACAGGGTATTCAAAGCTGAATCATTTGAGTGGAAAGATCCAGCCAGCCTGGTATCGTAGCCGCTTTCGCGGTATTGCAGGGAGAGAACTTTCACTGCCGGCGGCATCACATATTTTACGTAATGGCCGTTCATCCATGCAGGGGTTTCAAATGACTGCTCCCCTTCCCGGGTAATATATTCCGTGCGCACACTGGCCAGTTCGGGATCGCCGGCGGTGAGGTAATTATCTGTCAGCAGCTGTATTTTCAGGCCTGCCCGCGCCGTGACGGTAAATGCCGGCGTTACCTGCGCATTATAAGGCAGGCGGCAGATCAGCGTATCGCCGTTTTTCAGCGGTTCTCCGATATAGTTTTTCAGTTCAGTTTCCCGGAAGAAGGGAATATCCCTTTTTACCAGCTGATGCCAGGGCGCCACCGGCGGCGCACCGAAGTCAGTCACCGGCTGCCACGTTTCAGCGCCGGCTTTGCCTGCATCAAAACCTACGTTGGTTTCCGCGAGGCGGAAGTTGGGCTGTATGCCGTCAGGGTTATAATATTCTTTCATCCGGCGGGCCTTCCAGGACGTATTGCTATTGAAGGCCGTATCTTCACATTGAAACAACAGCGCATTACGACCGCTGTTTTTGTGGGCAAACCCTTCTTTGCCCCAGAACCATGTGATCACAGTGATCGTATTTTCCCCCTTTTGCAGAAAGGGCCCGATATCTAACTCGTCGAAGTAGGTGTCCTGCGGGTTGGGACCGCGTTTGAGCTGCCCTTCCCGGAGTACTGTTCTGTCATTGATCACTAGCATATATTTGCTGTCAGTGGCGATACGGGCGATCACCTGCTTTTTCTTTGTGGTACGAACCGCTTTCTGCGTATAGGCGGTCCATTGATTAGGGGTGGAAAGCGTGTCCAGTCCTATCCAGCGGGCAGTCCATTGTCCCTGCGCCAGAGAGAACAGTGGCATCAGCAATAACAATAGCGGTATGTATTTTTTTATCGGCATATCAGGTGTAGTGTTTCAGTTGCACCAGGTCAGCAGGCACGGGTTGGGTATTCCAGCTGTCATGTATTACCAGCGCGGCGCCCATGGCTGATGCCTGGGACACTGTGGCAGCATACACCTCCATTTCCGGAAAAGCCTTTGCCAGCAGTTGCATATAGATGTTATTACGGGCAAAGCCGCCATCTACAAATAATTTCTTTACTGCTGTATGTCCCAGTACCAGCCGGGTGGCGTGCTGTTGTTGTTTTACCAGCATCATGACCAGATGGTGGTAGGCCACTGTGCTGTTTTCATAACGCGACATTTCCAAAATACTAAATTCCGGCGATTGTGCTAACTGCGCCGTTACCTGCGGATCATAGGGCAGTACTTTATAACTTTGATGATCTTCTCCAAAAAATCCTGCTATCTCATGCGCAGCTGTTTCATGCGTATGCCCGGCGAACAAACGGGAAGATTTTACCGGCAGCCCGTCGTAGCGGATATAACAGAGGCAGTCCTGCTGCAGCTCTTCCGTGGTGAGGGGTTCATGATTGAAAGGGTTCATGCTGATGCACCATGTGCCGGTAGACAGCAGCACAAATGGCTCGTGGAACTGTAACAGGTAAGGCACCAATGCGGCCGAACTGTCATGTATGCCTACGCCCGCCTGTAAAGCATAATGCGCTACATGCACGGGGGTAGTCTGGGTGGCAGGAACGGTCGGCGGCAACTTATCGAGCCAACCTTCCCTATCCACCCATGTGTGGTACTGCTTGCGGGTAAAGTCCCAAAGCCCGGTATGACAGCCGATACTGGTCATCTCTGAAAATGCCTGTCCCGAAAAGAGATAGCCGAGGAACTGCGGCAGGTGCAAGGCATAACGGGTACGGCTAAACAGCAAAGGCTGCCGGTGACGTATGCGATACAACTGCAACCCTGCATTGAGGCTGCCCAAAGCAGGTGAAGCCGTTTCATGGGAGAAGCGCTCACGGTCGCCATAAGCGGCATAAAAGCGGTTTGACAGCTCTTCCGGATACGGTTTCAGGTAATTGTACAGCGGGCCGGCCGGTGCGCCGCTTTCATCGATATACACAAGGCTGGCGCCATAGGCGGACACATTGACCGCTTTTACCTCAAAGGCCTCCATGGCCAATACAGCGGCCAATTGCTGCCGCATATTGTTTATCAGCAGGTGCAAGTCCTCACAGGGGTCGCCGGCTTCATCTGTGGTTTCCTGCATACAGGTCTGCTGCTCAAAGGCAATGTGGTATTGTTCATTGAGCAGCAACAGTTTTTTATTGGTTTTGCCGATATCAAAAACAGCTATAACGGGAACGGGCATGTGGAATTTATTTAACCGGCAGATGAATTTACAACCCGGTAGCGACGGCAGTTTTCCCTCTTTCGCGTACCAGTTCGTCGCGCACTTTTGTTTGCCTGAAAACCGCCAGCGGGTCCAGTGCGCCGCCGGCACGGAGACGGGCTTCCGCTATCAGCGGCCGCACATCTGTACGGAAGGCGTTTTGCAGGATTTCCTGTGCCAGTACCGTATCGTGATTATTTTGCGCGGCGGTGAGCTGCTCACGGTCCACCAGCAGGGCCTGTGCATAAGCGATACGGATAGCCTCCACAGACTGTAGCAGGTCTTCCAGCGGGTCTTTTACATTATGGCTTGCATCGATCATCCAGCCCATATCTGTGGCGTGCCGCATATGCCTTGCGTCCATGCCGTCTATCAGTTCGTTGAAGATGAGAAACAGCTGATAGGGCCGTATGCTGCCGACTGTCAGGTCGTCGTCTCCATATTTGGAGTCGTTGAAGTGGAAGCCGCCCAGTTTACCTTCGCGGAGCAGCAGGGCCACAATCTGCTCGATGTTGGCATTCGGCAGGTGGTGTCCCAGGTCCACGAGTGTAAAGGCTTTAGGCCCCAGTTTGGAAGCATATAACAGCGACTGGCCCCAGTCGCCCACCGTGGTGGAATAGAAGTTAGGCTCAAAAGCTTTGTATTCGATCAACAGTTTCCAGTCGTCCGGCAATGACTGATAAATTTCGCCGAAGCTCTCCAGTGCGCAATCGAATGCGCGGCGGAAATTGAGTTGGCCGGGAAAGCAGGAGCCGTCGCTCAGCCATACGGTAAGTGCTTTGGAGCCCAGTTCACGGCCATATTGAATCACTTCCAGGTTATGCGCCACCGCCTGTTGGCGTGTATGCTTGTCCGTATGAGCGAGGGAGCCGAATTTATAGCTATGCTCCTGCCCGGGCTGGTCCTGGAAGGTATTTGAATTCATGGCATCGAATGTCAGTCCCAGCTGCGAGGCCACCGCACGGATATGTGCCGCATTGGCCGGGATGTCCCAGGGGATGTGCAGGGACACCGCGCCGCTGCCGCGGTTGAGCGCATGCAGGAGTCCGATGTCTTCCAGTTTCTCTTCCAGCGAGCGGGGTTCTCCGCCACCGGGGAAGCGGCCGAAGCGGGTGCCGCCTGTTCCCAATGCCCAGCTGGGGATGGCCACCTGGAAGGCGGTCAGTTTGCCGATGATGTCTTCTGTATGGGGTATTTCCTCCCGAAGGGACTGAAGCCTGCGTTGGTGCGTCGCCGTGAGTGGTTCATTACAGGCCGCGATCCGGTGTTGGTCTATCTGCATACAAACGGTTTTTATTATCTGACAAAAGCAGCGGCAATACCGCCGTCCACGTTGAGCACGTTGCCGGTAGATTTATGAAGCAGTCCGCCTGCCAGTGCAAAGCAGGCGTTGGCAATATCTTCCGGCAGGATGATTTCATTCAGCAGTGTGCGTTTGGCATAGAATGCGGGCAGTTCGGCCACTGTAATGCCATAGGCTTTGGCGCGGCCTTCCGCCCAGGCTCCTTCCCATATTTTACTGTCGGAGATGACCGCATCCGGGTTGACAACGTTAACGCGTATACGATCTTTTCCCAGCTCTGCGGCGTTGAGCCTGCTAAGGTGCAGTTGCGCCGCTTTGGCCGAGCCGTAGGCCGCATTGTCCGGGCCGCTCATCAGGGCATTTTTGCTGACTATATTGATCACATCGCCACCGAGCTGTTGTTTGCGCATCACCTCCACGCCGGCTTGCGTAACCAGGAACTGTCCTTTTACGAGCACATCGTAGAGCAGGTCCCAGTCCGCCTCCGTATGGGCTTCCAGCGGTTTGGAGATAGAGAGGCCGGCACAGTTCACAATCAGGTCCACCCCGCCGAAAGTCAGTGCCGCCTGTGTGTAAGCCTGCTGAATAGTAGCCGGGCGGGTCACATCCAGCAACGCAGCGGTGAAAGCGTCTTTGCCCAGCTGCTGTTCAAACTCCCGGCTGGCGGTTTGCAGGCGTGTTTCATCATTATCGCTGATCACTACGACCGCACCTTCCGCCACAAATTTCCGGGCGATGGCTTTACCGATGCCACCGGCGCTGCCTGTCACCAGCGCCACGCGGCCGCTGAGGGCTTTAGGCTTAGGCATACGTTGCAGCTTTGCCTCCTCCAGCAGCCAGTACTCGATATTAAAAGCTTCCTGCCTTGGTAACGAAATATACTCAGAAATTGCTTCAGATCCACGCATCACATGGATGGCATTGATATAAAATTCTGCCGCCACGCGGGCCGTCTGTTTATCTTTGGCAAAGGTGAACATACCGATGCCGGGCCACAGTATCACTACCGGGTTGGGGTCGCGCATAGCCGGACTATCATCATGTCTGCATTGCTGATAATATTCCGCATACATCTGCCGGTAAGCTTCAAACAGCGGCGCTATCCGGCTTTTCATCGCCGGCAGGTCGTGCAGGTCTTCTTCCGGCCCGATATCCAGTACCAGCGGGGAGATTTTAGTCCGCAGGAAATGGTCCGGGCAACTGGTGCCCATAGGCGCCAGGCGGTGCAGGTCTTTCGCATTGATGAACTCCATGACGTCAGGCACATCCGTAAAATGTCCGACCATCGACTGATAAGAGGAGGCGAAACCCCGCAATACCGGTGCCAGTGCGGCTGCCTGACTGTGCCGTTTTTCTTCCGGGAGGCGTGGTATCACCGCGCCGCCAAAAACAGCAGGCTGCTGAGATACTTTCGCATGGATATAATCCGCCGCTTTATCGATCACTTCCAACGTATTCAAATAACATTCGAAGGCAGTATCTCCCCAGGTAAACAGGCCATGGGAGCCAAGGATAATACCCCTGATACCCGGATGGTCGTGCAGGCATTTCCGTAGTTGCAGCCCGAGATCGAAGCCCGGGCGCTGCCAGGGCACCCAGCCGATAGTGCCTCCGAACAGTTCCTGTGTGATCTGTTCACCGTTTTTCGCCGCAGCAATAGCTATCACCGCGTCCGGGTGCAGGTGGTCGATATGATTGAATGGCAGAAAAGCATGCAGCGGGGTATCGATGGACGGAGGCCGGGAAGCAGGATCATACAGGCAGAGATTGAACAGTTCCACCATCTCGTCTTCGAAGGCGATGCCCCGGTATACATTTTCCAGGTTGCGAAGGCGGTCTGTGTATAACGCAGCGAGGCCATTACGTTTCAGGGTGCCGAGGTCGCCGCCGGAGCCTTTTACCCACATCACCTCCGTTTCCCTGCCGGTAAGTGGGTCCGGCACCACGGCTTTACAGGATGTATTGCCACCGCCATAGTTGGTAAGGCGCAGATCAGCCCCCAGCAGGTTAGAGCGGTATATCAGCAGTGCTACATCATCGCCGGCCATAGCAGCGGCGGTAGCATCGTCCCATAAATAACTGACATTTTTAAACTGTGTTCTTTCCAGCGACATACAAATATTTATTTAAGAGAGTTTCCGTAACCAACGATTAATACAGAAAGGAGAATAGTAAGATTACCCGCGATAATGGTAGCTTTAGCCCTGCTACTGACGCCTTTCCATTCTTTGAGCACCAGTCCCCACATGTTGGCGATCAGGATGATGAAAGCCATGTGCAGTATCCATGAACTGGCGCCGTTGCCCAGTTTACTTTCGCCCATGCCGTAAAAGAAAAACTGCAGGAACCAGGTAGTGCCGGCCAACGCCGAAAAAAAGTAATTAGCCGCCAGTGGTGTTTGTTTGTTGGTGTAATCCGTGTACGAGCGGTTACGCAGGTTCAACAACACGCACCAAACCAGGTTGGTGGTGAGGCCGCCCCAGAGTAATACCACATAGGTCACATTGTTTTGGTACAGCGGGTCCAGTCCGCGTGTGACAGCCATTTCCGCCATACTTTTCCCTGCTTCTATCCCATAGACAAAACAGGAGCTGAGGATACCCGATACCACGCCTACTATCAGGCCTTTTATCACGTTGAACTCCGCCACTGTCTTTTTCTTTTCTTCTTCCGGCAGTTCCTTTTCCTTCATCATGCCCGCTTTTCCGCAGATGCAGATGCCTGCGAGGCATACCAGCATGCCGGTAAGGACTACCTGTCCCCAGGTGCTGCCGAGCATATCCGACAGCGATGTTTTCCCTGTTGTGGGGACGATGTTGTAGTATATCGCCGGTACCAGCGCTCCGAACACCGAGCAGCAGCCGAGCATCACTGAGTTGCCCAGTGACATGCCCAGGTAGCGGATGCCCAGTCCGTAAGTGAGGCCGCCGATGCCCCATAGCAGCCCGAACACGTAGGTCGCCGCCAGCGTGCGCCAGGAAGCCTGTGCAATGAAATCAGCGAATCCCGGCAGGGTAAGCCATGCCGCTACCGGCGGTACTATCAGCCAGGAGAACAGGCCTCCTGCCAGCCAGTATGATTCCCATTGCCAGCCTTTTACTTTTTTGAAGGGCATGTAAAAACTGCCCGAGGCGAAGCCGCCTATGAAGTGGAATATGATACCTGCGATTACAGCCATGTGGAATTTTTGTATCTGTTTTTACTAAAGTAGATAAATCAGCGGGCCGGGCTGTCATGGACTGTTATGGGATGACCGCACGGGGTTCTGTGATACACGAAGTATCACCTGGATCGGATTTCGATCATTTACAAGTGGTTAACATTTGGAGGGATGGATTGGCGGATATTGCAGGCAACTAAACATTTTGTATATGATTATAAATATGCCCAAGCCTTTTCAATTACGCCAGGAGCTGTTATTATCTCCGTCGGCGTATGTCAGACTTTTTCAAAAAGACCCACAATCTATTCTGGCAACAAAGTTTGTACCGCCGAAGCTGGGAAGTAATGAAGTGACTGGATATGTTATTGTAAAATTCAAATCGTTAACCCATGTCAGAAAATACCTTTCAACCAATCGATCATCAAAAACAAGATGAGTTATTGACGGAAACCGCTTTGTTAAATCTTCTGGAAACCCAAAGGGAAGAGCTGAAACTCCGCCAGGAAGAAATGCGGCTAAAGTCGCAGGGACAACAAAACGACTATGAAATTTCCAGGGAAAATCTGCGCTTGCAGGCAGAATATCTCAGATCTGCGCCCAAATACATGCTTCGAAATCGGATATTAGTTTTTATTTTATTGACCATCCTTGTATTGGTTATAGCCAGTGTTTTTGTCTATTGCATATATCTGGATAAAGAGGAGGTTTCGATGCGCATACTTGAACATATCACCACTACTACTCTCGGCGTTGGGGGTGGATATGCCTGGGGGAAAGGCCAGAAACCGAAAAGAGAGGAAGCCGTTCCAGGCGAGTTATAGAATTCCTGCTTCAAACGAAGTGCAGACAGGCAAAAGCATCATTGGAAAAAACGAGCTGTCTAGTAATACCTGACAGCTCATTTCCTTAAAGCTATCAAATATTTTTTTAAATATATCTTTGCAAATCATCCATACTTTTTTAACCCAAAAGAGAAAAGTCATGTATCACATCACTACCACGGGTAATCAGCCCGCCCTTGTCTATCAAACAGACACAGAACTTACTTCCGTCGACATTCAGATAAAACACAACAATATCTGGCTCACGCCAAGGCAGATAGCGACATTGTTTCGGCAGCCCGAAAACGACATCCGTCTTCACATTAATTATATTTATCTCGAAGGAGAAGCCGAGGAAGCGGCCACCAGCAACGGCGCTGATAACTATACGCTGGACATGGCTATTGCAATAGCTTATCGCATTAAATCCCGGCGGTGCATTCAATTCCGGACATGGGTGAACCAGACCATCAGCAAGCAACTGACACAGCCGACGACCACCTTCCCTGCCGCGGAAGACGAAACCGCAGCCTTGCAGCGCGTGTTGACCGATTATGCATATGCGTTAGACATACTCGACCAATATGACCATCAGCGTTTGCAAACTATCGACACCACGGCGGACAATCGCTTTCACATTACCTATCCGGCAGCCATGGAGGCAGTCCAGGGCCTGAAGGATAAATTTGGGGGCAGCAGCCTGTTTGGCAATGAAAAAGACGACTCCTTCCGCAGTTCCCTGGCGGTCATTTACCAAACATTCGACGGCAAAGAGTTATATCCTGGCGTAGAAGAAAAAGCAGCGCACCTGTTATATTTCGTGATTAAAAATCACTCCTTTTCAGATGGCAACAAGCGAATCGCTGCTTTTCTGTTTGTCTGGTTTATGGCAAGAAATAATTTGCTTTACCGGAAAGACGGGTCCAAACGTATCGCGGACAACGCACTCGTAGCCATGACACTGATGATTGCAGAAAGTAAAGCTGATGAAATGGACATGATGATTAAAGTAGTGGTTAACCTGATCAATACTTTGAATTGACAAGGTTCAGGCCTCTTCCACCAACATCTGTTTCCGCAGGTTCATGATCGCGTAGCGCACCCGGCCAAGGGCTGTATTTATACTGATACCGATGGTTTGTGCTATCTCTTTATAACTCAGGTCTGCATAATACCGTAAGATCACGGCTTCCCGCTGTACCGTCGGCAGCTGGTCCAGCAAGGCCCCTATCTCCTGGTTGGTTTCGTGCGTTATCAGGTGATGTTCTGCGCTATGCTCCATCAGATCGAGGCTGTCGCCCATTTCATCATTATAGGGCGCTACCATGGTTTTGCCCCAGGCGCTGGCCTTGCGGAAATGGCTGATACAGCAGTTATGGGCAATCCGTACGGCCCAGGCCAGGAAACGGTTGTTGTCAGCATATTGCCCGCTGTGCAGGGCATTGACAATCTTGATGAAGACTTCCTGAAAAATATCTTCTGCGAGGTCACGGTTGCGTACCAGCAGCACTATTGTTGTATACAATCTGTTTTTATGACGATGTACCAGCGTGGTAAACGCATGGTTATCGCCATCAATATACAGGCGAATAAGTTCGTGGTCGGTAAAATCAGAATACTTGTTCATACACAGGTTTCAAGCGTTAAAAAATAGGTTCAGGAAACGGTCTCCCTCGACAGGGAGACCATTATTTCTATATGCTGGAGGCTATGAGTAATAACCTAGTCTTGCAGGTTCAGCGCCTGCCGAACCTGGCTATAATTTTTCCAGTCCAGATTGCTGGCAGAACGGGCTGCCACACCACCCGGCACAATCACATAGCGGTACTGATAACGTTTACCGGTTGATGTTGTCTGGGTACTGGGATTACCATTTGAAATAAGGCTGATGGATTTGGAAGCCGCCACATACCGGATCAGCGTTCCGAATTCATCGGTGTAAGGCAACAGCACAATGCTTTGCTGCGAAGCTGTGCCCAGGTTGATATACACATTCACCAGGGCATTGGCCAATACAGCGGAATCCAGTTTAGGCGCATTGATGGCCGCGGCGTACAAAACAGTGTCTACGGTACCATCAGGATTGGTGACAGTTTGAGCTCCCTGGAAACGAACATCCAGCCAGCCGGAATAAATAACGTTAGCTGAACCTGGATCTCCGGGATCGCCTTTAGGACCTTGCGGACCTTGTGTGCCATTGTTACCGGCAGGACCAGCAGGACCGGCAGGACCATCTTTAGAACAAGACATGAAAAATACTACAGCAGAAAGGACCAGTGCATAGGGCATGAAGCGCTTTACTTGTTTCATCATTTCAATTTTGGTTTAAGTGTTTATTTTGATTGATTTTTTCTACCATACATTCCGCGGACAGGTATCCCCGTATTTATTACCCAGCAGGAAACCGATCATGATCTCATGAGAGCCTTTGCTGACGGTATTCAGGGAAGATGCCGTATAGTCGTAAGAGTAACCGATGTTAAAAGTGGAGTTGATGTTCACCCCAAACATGCCTGCCACGCCGTCGTGCAGCCGGTAAGACGCCCCCGCCCAAAAGCGGTCACGGAACATCATGCGGGCATTCACATCCACGCTGACCGGCATAGCGGTAATAAACTTCACCATCACGGAAGGCAATACATTGATATCGTCGTTTATCCATAAGCGATAGCCCGTCGTGAAAAAGAGATGAGGCACCAGTTTACCGCGGTACACACTGTCTCCCACCAGCTTACCGTTATCATAGCCGATATTCTGGGGAATGATGTTCTGCGCAGAAAGGCCTGCAAAAAAATCTGCTGAATACAACCACAACCCTGCGCCGATATCAGGGCGCCAGCGGTTCAGGATGCCCGTGCCGCCAATGGCCGGATCGTTAGGGTCCAGGAACCCTACTTTACTGGCATCGAGGCTCACCTGCTGCATACCGAGCGACAGGCCCGCGCTCAGGCTGGTTCGTGGCGACAGGTTGATATGATGTGCATAGGCGGCGCTGATGGAGAAGCGGTTAAGCGGTCCTGCTTTGTCATTCAGGATTGTCAGGCCGGCGCCGGGGTGCGGCGGCGGTGTCGTATAGTCACGCCAGTAAGCCTTGCCCCGTGGGTTCTCGCCCGGCATCTCAAAGCCGGTAGGAGACGCATTGCTGTAATCCGATTTGCGCAACGGCCCGTGCACCGTCAGATAGGTGGTCACCGGCGCACCATTCAATCCTGCCCATTGATGCCGGTGGCTCAGCCGCAGGTCCCAGTAGTTTTCTATTCCTGCCACAGCAGGATTGATGATGAAAGGATTCATGATATACTGCGTGTAGTGCGGCTGTTGTTGTGCCTGCGCCCACATCGTCATCAATCCCATCAGACCAGTTAACACAAACTTTTTCATGACTCAATGTTTTAGGTTAAAAACAGGCCCGCATTACTTCTTCGTTATCGTGAAAGTGGTCCTTCTGTTCTTCTGTCTTCCTTCGGGGTTATCAGACCCATCAGGCAGTGTATTGGGCTCTATTGGCATGGATGCGCCATAACCCTTGTGGGTAAGGCGGTGAGGGTCTATTCCTTTTTCCACGAGGTAGTCTACGCAGCTCTTGGCGCGGGCTTCGGAAAGACGCTGATTGTAACGCGTGCCTCCCTTGCCGTCAGTATGCGCGCTCAGCTGTATCTCCATTGTCGGGTTGGTCTGCAACAGCGTTACCAGCTTATCCAGGGAGGCAAAAGATTCTTCTTTGAGCGTCGCTTTGTCGTAGTCGTAGTATACGTTTTCGAGTGTCACCGGCGATGGAGGCGGCACTATCGGCGTCAGGCACAGCTCCGGCGCTGTGATGGCCACGGTATCTTCATTCTGCGGCACCCCGATGTGTTGGGTGCCCTGCCGGTAACCCGCTGCGTTGGCAACGGCCACCAGCGGCTGGTATTCATTCAGCGTAAAGGCGTAACTACCATCGGCACCGGTACTGCGGGTGGTGACCACCTGGTGACTAACGGTATCGATGATACGTACTTCCGCACCGGCAACAGGGGTATTGCTGTTACATGCCACTACGATGCCACTGAGCTGCCGTGCCGGACGGGTCTTGTGCAGGAAGAAAAGTTCCAGGCAACATTCGGCCGCCCTGTCTGTCCCCAGCAGCACATCATCGAGAAGGTTACGGTTGTTGCTGCGGCTGGCGAAGTAAATGTCATCTTTGACGGAATTGACCGGATACCCCATGTTCACCGGCACCTGGAAGTTGCCCGGCTCTCCTTTACTGCTGAAGAAATCGTACCCGCCCATACCGGTGCGGCCGTCAGTGGAAAACACCAGCGTACGGGTGGCAGCGTGATAATAAGGCGCTTGTTCGTTATCTGCAGTATTGATGACTTCACCGAGATTGACGGTGCTCACAGGCTTACCGGTTTCGTCCAGTGTGGCACACCACAGGTCAAATCCGCCCTGGCCGCCGGGGCGGTCGCTGGCATACAGCAGGTGTTTGCCATCAGGCAATACAAAAGGCTGTTGTGTGTTGCTGCCCGGCACATTGATCACAGCGTCCAGTGGCGCAGGTTCGCCCCAGTTATTACCGTTTTTCCGGGATACCCAGATAGCGGTGCTTTTTTTACCGTGATCTATCTGCCAGCGGGTGATGAACAGCTGCTGTCCGTCAGGGCTGATGCTGACAGCACCCTGGTGCAGCGATTCAGGCTGTGCAACCGGCAGCAGCCGGATGTTGGCAGCCTGCCCGTCAGCATAATCTGCGGTGTACACCCTGTTGATGAACCCTTTATTTTTGGCGGGGTCGGGGCGGGTGGAGGTAAACAGCAATGCGCCATCTGCCGTCCAGAGCGGCGCATAGCTCGCTCCGGTGGTATTCAGCGCAGCCGGCGCCTTACGTATTTCATAGAGGGAAAGGTCAGACCGTTTTAATTGGGCATTGATAAATGCGAGGTTATTGACTTCCCGTTCAGCGGAAGCACTGTAACTGTCTTTACCGCCATAGCCCTGCAGAAAGCTATGGAAGGCTTTCTCGGCCTCCTCGTATTTACCGAGGGCACGGAGTGAAACAGCATAGTAGTAGGCTGCCAGCGGGAAATTTTTTCTGTCTGCTTCCAGTACGTTTTCGTAGTGAGGCGCCGCCTTTTCATAGTTATGCAGATTGCGGTAACTCTCTGCCAGTTTATACACAGCCTGCTGCTCACTGCTCACCGGCACCATGTTCTTACGGCTGGCATTCACCGCCGCATAAGGCTTATAGGAATCCTTTCGGAAGGATTTAGTTCTGGTGCCGAGGTATTTTTCATAATACTGAATAGCTGAATTATAATCTTCCTTTTTGTAATATTGATCGGCGGCTTTCAGGTAATCGTAGGTAAACTGCGCCTGTAGCGTCATAGCGACCAGTAACACGGATGCTGTAAAGAATATTTTTTTCATGAGATGTCTGTTACAAGTAGAGATGAATTACAAACGGGGACATACAAATTCCACTTCCGGTGTCTTCACCTTCCTCCGTCCGATAAATGTGAGTGATACTTCAAAGCTGTTGGAACCGCGGGCCATTTTGCTCAGGTCTGATGTATTGATATCGTAGCTCACGCCCAGCATCATGGTCTTATAAATAAAACCGGCATGCGTGGTGACAGCATCTTTGTAACGGTAGTTCAGCCCAAGGAGAAAATCTGTTTCTGTTGCGGCTTTCAGCTGTCCATAGGCGCCGATCATCTTTTCCTGCGCTGGTCCCTGTGCCATAAACAGGAAGTTGGGCGTAATGCTCAATACGTCCGACAACGTTAGTTTCACGCCGCCATGCACGTTGAAGCGCATCGGAAAACGGGCATCGCCCTTCGCGGCAAACTGGTCCTGCGGACGGGTAAGGTGTATCACGGAGAAGCCGCCGTAAATATTGAACTTCTTGCCCGGAGTAGCGTCGTAGTAGAGTGCGCCGGCACCCGCATCAAAGGAAAGAGAAGAGGTCCTTGTCAGTATATCCGTTACCGGGTTGCCGGGATTGTAGCCGGTCACCGGGTTCCATTGCTCACCAAAGGTGAGCTTGGAAGGATCAAAACGGCGCTGTATAAATCCCAGCTGCAGACCGAAGTTGAGCTGATGGTAATGCGCGGCGTCCAGCTTTACGCCCGTATAGGCGGCACTGATATAACCGGTGGTGTAGTTATAGCCACCATCGCCGGCGGCCTGGTTCAGTACACTGGCGCCGAAGTTGATGTTCTTCGCGGTGGGCACTTCCGCCGTGATGCCGTATGTTTTAAAGGGACTGATATTTCCCCATTGGGTGCGGTATATCGCAGCAATACGGTAGTCGCCGTCGAAAGCGCCGGTGAGGGCCGGATTAAGCCACGACGGATAGGTATAGTACTGCGAGAAATGCGGGTCAGCCTGGGCCATCGCCCTGGAGCCGGCGAAGAAGACTGTCACTGACATGAGCCATGTTGCAATTTTAGTTCTCATTTTGTGTCCGTGTTTTATGTGAATAATGTTCGTTATCTGATGATGGCCACATACCCTGAAAGCGGCGCAAATCCGTTACGCAGGGTGATGACATAGTAATAAGTGCCTACCGGCAGCGGATTGCCTTTAAAGCGGCCGTCCCATGGCTGTGCATAACCACTGGATTCATATACCCGTTGACCGTAGCGGTTAAATACTTCCACTTTACTGTCAGGATAATCGCTCAGGTTATAGATCACCCATTTGTCGTTGATGTTATCACCGTTGGGAGAGAAAGCATTGGGCGGTACCACTGGTTTCAACACTTTCACAGACATCTGGTCCGTGGCGGTACAGTTGTGTTTACCGATCGCTGTCAGTGTATAAATCTGGTCGTGCATAGCCGGAATAGTGGGCGACAACAACGTTGGGTTGGGGAAGTCTGCGGCCGGCTCCCACCGGAACTTCAGGTTCACGGAATCATTGGCCGTAGGCCTGAAGGTGATCACTGTTCCCTGCGGCACCACAAATGACTGGCCAGCATCGATGACAGGTTGCAGGTACACCACTACTTTGCTGCTGAATGGCGCGGAGGTACAACCTGCGGCATTCGTTACTTTCAGCTGTACGCCATATTCGCCAGGGGAAGTATATTTTTTCACGGGGTTCTGTGCGGTGGAAGTAGAACCATCGCCGAATTCCCATGCCCAGGTGGTGATATTGCTTTTATCATCAGTGCTCTGGTCGGTGAAAGTGTTATCTGTACCTTGGCACAGTGTGTCCGGCGCTACTTTAAAGGAGGCCACCGGCTGACCGAAGAAGGCTTCCATCCGTTTGGTGGCCTGTGCGTTACATCCGAAAGCGGAAGTAGCGGAGAGCACCACGTCGAACGGACCGTAAGCGGTGTAGTTATGCAACGGGTCCTTTAATGCAGCAGTAGCGCTGCCATCGCCGAAATTCCACTGCCAGGTGAGGGCTGAGTTGTCTTTGATAGTGGTCAGATTGGTGAACTTCGCGCTACCCTCCGGCATACACACGGAAGCAGGCAGCTGGAAATTCACTTCCGGCAACGGATGTACGGCCACCGGCATGGAGGCGGTGTCGCTTACGCATTGTTGATCGCTGACGGCAACCAGTTTCACGGTATAACTGCCATCGGTGGTATAGAGCACGTTAAACGGACTATTGTTGGTGGCCTGTGTTTGCTGGCCTTTGCCATCGTCCCACTTCCAGGTGGTGATAGCGCCACCACTGATGGTGGACTGGTCCGTGATCACCGCCGGCTGACCAAGACATACACTGGCCGTAGCGGTAAAGGCCGCCGATGGCTTCGGATATACGACCACGTTAGTGGCCACTGAATCCGTGCAACCGGTGCTGGCGTTAAACACATACCAGATCTGATGGGTTCCCGGTCCTGCTGTGGAAGGTGTGAAATTACCGGAGGAGTCGGTCGCTGGTCCTTTGTAGTAGCCATTGCCGGTCACTCCGTTCTGTACGGTGGCATTGGCCACTTTGATACTGCCTTTCACGTTCACGCATACACCGGTCACCGGTGCATAGGCCAGCTGCGGCTTCAGTTTAAAGCTGGCAGTGACGGTAGTATCTTTCGTACAGCCTTTATCGGTAGTTACCTGGTATTTGATGGTATAAGTGCCAAACTTCGTATAGGCGTGCGAAGGCGAGGCCAGCAACGAGGTATTGGGATTGGTTGGTGTGGCGTTGGCATCGCCGAAATCCCAACTGTGGCCTGTAAGGGTCTGCGCGTCCGGTACAGTGGCGGTGCTGTTAAACTGTACAATGCCATCTACCGGCAGACAGTCGCCCGGGAAGGCGAAGGCTGCATGCGGCTTCGCATATACGGTAATGGTCTGGGTGGCGGTATCGCTGATACACAGATCGCTCACTTTCACCACATGTTTGACGGTATACGTTTTATAGCCATTATAGGTCATGGATTCCGGCGCATTGGTAGTGGCTTTCTTCACGGAGTCGTTGCCAAAATCCCAGTACCACTCTTTTAAGGGTGCTGTTCCGCCGTAGGTGGAGTTGTCCGTCAGTTTTACCGGCGCGCCTTCACACAGCGACGGCACGTCACTGGCGAAATTAGCTACCGGTTTAGCGGCAGCGGTCACCTGGAAGGCGGTGTCGCCCACGCAACCATCGGTAGAGATCACCGTCAGTTTCACATTGGCCTGTCCCGGCTGGAACACATGATGTACTTCGATGCCGCTATCGAGCGCCGGACCGGGGAACTCCCACTTCCAGCGGCCTATTTTATAATCCGGCTGATTGTTCTCTCCTTTGAAGATGGCGCTGTCCAGCGTACAGCCGCTGTAGGTATAGCTGGATATCGCACGGGGCTTGGTCTTTACGGAAATCGTATAGCCTACCTTTTCGGTATTGGTACAGTTTTCAATGGATGGATGGGTAGACATCACCGTGATATCAAACTCACCGGTGTTGGCGAATTTATAAGAGCCCGGTAAAGTATACTTATAGTAAGTGATACCGTTGATCACCACGGTAGCCACCGGTACAGGATTATTCACCGTCACATCGGCATTGGGCGTGATAGCGGCTCCCAGCAGGCTCAGTTTCCATACCATCTTGGTAGGCTTATACGCCATGAGGATAGATAGTTCTACCGGTGTTTGTGTACAGGTAAAATCATTGGTTGTTTTAGAAGTATCAAGTTCGTTGTGAATAGAACCCACTGCGTTGAGGTTGTTGATCAGCGTACCGGCGTTGTAACCGTAACTTTCCACGCTGCCCAGTCCATAAGTGGTGGCGGTAAAAGCGGAATCACTGGTCACAATACACTGTGCCTGTGCGGCATTCCAGCGTTTCACCACGACGGAATAACCCGGCATATTGGGATGCGGATATGAAGTATTGTACAACGGACTGCCATCGATCAACAGGGAGGTGAGACCGCCTGTCGGAATGATGAGCGTCAGGTAATTGACTGTGATGAACTCACGGTTGTTGCGATAGAAGCCTGTCCGTTTAACCGCCTGTTCTATCGGGCTGAGGTAAACCATCTCCGGATCACCCAACGGATCACTATTGCCGCAGGAGCCGGATGACGGCATGTATTGTGCTACCAGTATAGGTTTATCGGCTTCAATATAATCGGCCGTTTTACTATTGAACTCATAGTAGGAATTAGCGATCAATGGGCCAGGCATACTGCCGCCATTTAATTTTACAATCGTTGTCGGATCTTTCACCACTACTTTATACATCGAGGTCTGATTGGAAGTAGGGGTGGCAGAATGCGAGTAAGGCGCAGTCAGGTAACGTTTTCCCCATGCCTGGAAGGGGAACACCTGCTGGATATTATTATCGCCGCTGCCGCCGCTATTGGTGCACGACTGGGAGGTACGGCTACTGCCGGAAAACACCGCTACCGGGTAACATTCGCCGGCGGAGTTACCGATGGACTTCACCGTGGTACCGGTCAGTTCACGGCCTTTGGAGCCGCCGAGGGAAGCGCCTACCAGCTGGTAAATATCGCCGCGGTTAAGTGTTACGGTGAACGGAACGCCCGGCGCACGGCCGTTACGCGTCAGTACCGAAGGTTTTATTTCCACCACGGTATTGTTCTGGTTGGCCACCACAAACATCCAGGAAAAACAATCGGAGGCATAGTCCTGCTGGCTGTTGACAGAAATATAGGAGTAGCCCCATGTTTCTTCCGGCATCAGCATAGTAGCGCCGGAAGAGGCGCTGCCAAAAATATGGGCATAAGCTACGATAGGCACATTGCTCTGAATGTGGATGGATTTGTTGGTAAAGGTACCTTCACCGCCTGTACCGCCGAAAGATGGCGGTGGTGAATACAACCGGGCATCATTGGCGCCTGTTTTAGGTATCAGGTCTGTTGCAATAACCGTGTTGGCAGGGATGTTATAAGTCCGTGTCCACGCGGTGCCGGTGATGTTCACTATTACCGTAGCGGCCTGTTCGGCGCTCAGGTACAGGATCATCTCCTGCGTGTTGCCCCCTCCCGGTTCCATGAACTGGTGATGTCCGTAGCCAACCCAGAAGTCTTTCCCTTTATTGGAAAGATTCTGGGCGTGCGAACTAAAGGCTACGAACTGCAACACTAACACAGATATGGTTATGAGACATCGCTGTAGCCGTTGGCTGGCAGGATGAGAAATGATTTTGGTTAACATCTTGTACAATTTTTCATCTTGAAATGATTATTGTTTGATGATCATCTTTGACGTTCTTGTCCCATCTTCAAATAAGGCCCGTAACATGTAAGAACCCTGGGCCAGTCCGGAAACCTGTACCATATGGTCTTTCCCCGGCGTGGCTATTCTCCTTACCTGTCTGCCGTCCAGTCCGTAAATGACCAGCTCGCGCAGTTCTTTCACTGACTTCACATGTACGGACACAGAGGCCGGATTGGGATAAGCAGTGATAGACCGGGCGCTGTTAAGCAGACTGTCTATCCCCTGCCGACAGCTGTGGGCTGCTGCATGGGTTATTCCCCCATGCAGCAACGCAGCTGTAATTATGAAAGCAAGCAAGTACTTCATCTTTCTTTCATTTTTTTGGTTATCGGATCAGGTTGATCACACCTTTTTTCTCTACACTGGAACCGTCTTTCAATACCAGGTGACATACATAGATGTACACGCCGGAAGGCATTGTCTTGCCTTTGTAAGTACCGTCCCATCCTATATCCTGGCTATTGGACTCAAACACTTTTTCACCCCACTGATCGAATATGGCGATGTGTATTTTGTTGATGATATAACCATACACTTTCAGCACGTCATTCTTACCGTCGCTGTTCGGTGTAAAGGTGTTGGGGATGTAGATACCATCCGGCAGGGTTTTGCCTTCGGCCGGATCAGATATTTTGTCCTCACAACCTCTCACTTTCACGAGGAGTTTCACGCTCTGTGATGGCTGCAGACCGGTGATCGTATGCTCCAGTCCTTCTCTTCCGGACGATGGCTGTGTCCAGGTAAGACCGCCATCGGTAGATACTTCGTAGCTGGTGGCATTGGGCACCTTGTCCCATTTGAAGCGTATCATGTTTACGCCTACAGTGTCCACTCTCACCACCGGTGTGGTCAACAGCGGCAGCACATGTACCACTGCTTTGGCGCGGCTTGCGCCAGGACAACCATGATTGATGGCTTCGAGGTAGTAGGTACCGCTGACGCTCACCGCATTGATCGTGTATACGTTACCGGTAAAGAGCAGGTTACCTCCTGTCGGCGCATCGTACCAGTTGTACAGCACGCCTGCTTCCGGATCTTTTACGGCCAGTGACACATCACTGCCGGAGCACACGGTCATGGAGTCTTTCACGATAGCAGCAATGCCCGGCGCATATACTTCCACTTCTTTCGTGGTATCACCGATACATCCTTCTGCCGCTACGATGCTGAGTTTCACTTTATGGATGCCGGGATATCTGAATTGTTTGGTCGTATCCTTCCGGTAACCGTAAGTGGTATCACCGAAATTCCAGTTCCAGCTGTTGATGCCCACATTGTTGCTGGTAGTGGCGCTGCCGGTGAACTGGGCCACATCGCCCACACAACCGGAGTACGCACTGGTGAAGTCCACCACCGGCGCTGGTATTACTTTCATAGAGAGGATAGCCTCAAAGCTGTTGTTACAGCTTTCGATGTCCGGATGGGAAATCAGGATAGGCACGTTGTAAGTACCCGGTGCAGAGAACACATATTCGTCTGGCAGCACAAAACGGTAGTAAGTACGGTCATTGGCCACCAGTGAATCTTTAGGCACCGGATTGGTCTGCACCACGTCCACCGCAGGTGTCAGGTTCTTTACAGCGCTCAGCTTCCAGGTGAGTGTGGTGGGTTTCACCGGTATCAACATGGAGAAGCGGAACGGCGTTTTCGCACAGGTGTACGTGTTATTGCCACTGGACGGGTTCAGCACGTTGCTGAAGGCCGGCAGGATATTGAGGTTCTTCACCAATGTTCCGGCGTTGTAACCATAGCTTTCCACACTGCCCAAGCCGTAAGTGATAGCGGTGAAGGCCGAGTCAGCGACAACATTACATTGTGCTGCGGCGGCATCCCACCTTTTCACCACTACCGTATAGCCGGGATGGTTAGGATGCGCGTAAGTGTGGTCAAACAGGTTGCTGCCATCGATCTGTAAAGAACTCAATCCGCCTGTTGGTATGATGAGGGTAAGATAGTTGGTGTTGATAGATTCAACGGTATTGCGGTACAAACCGACTTGCTTGATACCCTGTTCGAGCGGGCTGAGGTAGATCATTTCCGGATCACCATCACCCCATGTGTTATCACAGGAGCCGCTGGACGACATGTACTGTGCCACCATTACCGGTTGATTGGCTTCGATGTAATCGGCGGTATTGCTTTCATACTGATAGAAGCGGTTGTTGATCAGACCGGTCAGTGCCACGCCATTACGTTTCACGATAGTGGCCTGGTCTTTCACCAGTACGCGGTAGATGTTGGTCATAAAGCTGGCAGCGTCATTATCGATAGAAGTAGGCGCTGTCAGGTATTTTTTACCCCATGCCTGTGACGGGAAGTTTTGCTGGATGAGGTTATCACCGGAACTGCCCGAACTGCCGCCACATCCGATACCGGTACGGCTGCTGCCGGAGAAGAAGGCCAGCGGGAAACACTTACCGTCGCTGTTCACAATGGAACGCACGTGGCTGCCGGATACGTCGAACCCTTCAGAACCGGCTTGCAGTGCGCCCAGTACCTGGTACACTTCACCTTTGTTCAGCGTTACGGTAAACGTCTGGTTGGCCGGACGGCCTGCCAGCGTAGGCACGCTGGGCGTTATTTCCACGGTGGTGTTGTCATAATCCGCCACCACGTAGAACCAGGAATAGGTATCTGTGCCGTAATTCTGTCTGGAAGTCAGCGCATAGTAATCGTAGCCATAAGTACCTACCGGCAGCAGCATGGTGGCGCCGGAAGAAGCGCTGCCATAAATATGCGCATAGGCCACAATAGGCACATCACTTTCGATGCTGATGCCTCTGTCGGACCAGCCTTCTTCCAACAGACGGGCGTCGTTCATACCGCCTTTGGGCAGTGTTTCCGTCGTGATGGTTTTATTGGCCGGTATGTGATAGGTACGTACCCATGAAGTACCGTTTACGCGGACTGTCACGTTGGAGGAGTCTTTCGCGTTCAGGTACAGCACCATCTGCTGGCTGTTGTCGCCGGTGAAGAACTGGTGATGGCCATAGCCTACCCAGAAGCGGGTGCCCCTGTTGGAGCTGTCTGCGGGTTGCAGCTGCTGCGGTGCGTTAATACCGCCATTCAGTCCGGTGAACTTATCAAAATAATGCAGGGTGCTGTCAACGATCACATTGGCGATATCATCCACTTTACTGAGCGTATCTGTCTTCCACTTGTCCGTGCTGTCGGTCATCGCCAGGCGGATGTCTTTCTGGCGTTTGATATAACCCTGCCAAGGGTCGAGATAGAACTGTTGGATATTGAAGTTATACACGCCGCTGGCCGGGGTAACGTCCACGTCGGTATAGAAATACATGAAGTCTGTGCCCGGTGCGATATTCGGCGGTTTCACGCCGGAATAGCGGCGTACGGTCATATTGGACGGCAGGGTGGCATTGTTCCAGGTGATCTTCGTCACGGTATCGGTACCGAACATGAAGGTCTGGGTAACTCCTGCTGCCGGTGCGGCCGGGAAGGCAGGTAATGCCGGAGGCACGGAAGTAGGCAGGAATTCATAGGCGCCCATGTCAGGTACGCCTTCCTGCAATGTCACCGGCCTTGGGTTACCGTCGATGTCCTTATCGTTGCCAGGCACCTGCACGCCACGGCCATGGATAGCCCACACTTCCGGATCCGTGAGCACCGGATGCAGGTCGTTAACCCCTGTAAACGCCGGTTTGTACACGATCGCGTTGGCATCCAGCCCGCTACCGGTACGGTAGTCAGCCAGTGTAGCGTAAGACGCTGCCGGCGTATTCTGTCTTACCAAGACAGTACCGGTAGTGTACAATGTATTGTAATCGCTGTTCAGATAGTTCGGATTAGCGACATACATGGTACGGCCTGCATCGGAAGAGAAGATGTTGTTTCTCACTTTCACCGGAGAAGCAGAAGAAGACGTATGCGAGAAGTAAGCCGCATAGTTATTGTTACTGCTGGTGGAAGTGTTCAGGATACTGTTGTTAAGATAATTCAGGTTCTTGCCATACTCACTGTAAAGGCCGTACGAATTGGTAGCAGTAGTATGAATGCTGACCACGTTGTTGCTCACAGTAGTAGTATTGGAAGATGTCATGGTGATACCTCTCAGTTCACCGGTATTGGCCGTGCGGGCAAATATCTCATTGCCGGTCACCAGGCCGGGGGCTGCTGCTCCCGGATCGCAATAACTGAGGTAGATCGCATATCCTTTGGAAGCGGTATTGTTGATATTGATTTTATTTCTGGTAACGGTGATAGCGGTATCACAATCACCCGCATAAACGCCATATGTTGTTGAAGCCAGGGCTCCATTCAGGTTGATGGTGTTTTTACGCACGGTCAGCCTGTTGACATACGATGCATAAACAGCATAGTTATACGAACGGTTGATGGTATTGCTGTCGATGGTAACGCCCGGAGACATTAATTCCCCATAGCTGTTTACCCAATACACGCCGTTAGCGCCTTCGGTGAAGGTATTGCCGGCGATCACGTTGCCCAGGCCGGTACAGTTGCTGGCGTACACGCCGGCGCTGTTGGTCCCTGTGGACGTAGATACAGGCAGGGTGATGGCACACAGCTGCAGGCTGTCATAAGATGCTTTCTTCGCAAATTCCACGGCCCTTGTGTAAGTAGTGCCTGTTGGTTTAAAGGTGATTTTCTGCCAGGTCACATAACTCACACTGTCAAGCTTCAGCACGTAGTTCAGCGCGGACGTACCGGCGTAGCTGATGGTCACATCTGCCGCATTGCCGGAAGCACTGCTGAAGGTCACCCTGTTGACAGCGGAAGCACCCGGTATATTACGCATGGTCAGTTGCTCGGTATACGTGCCGTTGGCGGCGAGGAACAACACCGGTCCTGCGATACCGCATTCCAGTTTGGAGACAGCTGCTGCAAAAGACTGGAAGTTAGTGGTGCTGGTAGGTTGTGACGGGTTGATGGTGTAAGTGCCAGCCAGCAACGGATCATTGAGGTTCACCATTACCGGTGTGGAGTACGCGGTATCACGGTTGCTGCACACCACCGCGCAACGGAAGTATTTCTCAGCACCGGCGATGGTATTGAAAACACTCACGTACTGGGTGTCGCTCACATATTTCCACGGACCGGTAGCGGTAGCGGACACCTGCCATTGGTAGGTCTGATGACCACCTTTGCTGTTGCCCACGAGGTCCAGCTTGATGGCCGTACCCATACAAATCGGCGTGGTAGGGTCTACCGTTGCATTACCAGCTAATGGTGGTGAGGTACATTCAGGGATAGTGATTTCATAAGCGCCCATGTCCGGTGTGGTAGTACTGCGGACGGTGCCCAGGATGTCGATGGCGACGCCTGCCGGGCGGCCGCTGTTGTCCAGCGGGGAAATCACCGGTGCGAAATTACCCACGGAAGGATCGGCAAATACCGGCTGAATAGCGAGGGAGTTGCTGTCCAGCTTAGCTCCGGCACGCCAGTCGGCGAGGGTAATATAGTTGGTGCCGTTATTACCGGTGTAAGCGGTATTACGGCTGCTTTTCACGAAGATATCGTTGTAATCGGATTTGAATTCCGCTCCGGAAGCGATGGAGATACCGGTCCTGCTACCGCCACCTGCGCGGCTGATATCGAGGATATTATTGAGGAATTCCACGCCTGCCACGGTGCTGGTCTGATACATACCGGTGGCTTCCGCGCTGCCGGTGTTGACGGCATCGTTCAGCGCAACGGTATTGTGGTAGTACAGCACAAAATCACTGCTGTAGTTATAGAAACCACGCTGCGTACCACTTCCACGGATATCGTATATCACGTTGTTGATCACTTTCGCCGGGTTGGTAACGATAGCATCGGCGCTGCTGAACTCAATACCATAGAAGGAGTTCGTGGTGGTTGTGGCAGCATTAAAGAGGCCATGGATACGGTTACCGCTGATAACGGTGCCATCGCCTTTGCTGTTCACACTGATGCCATAGCTGGAGTAAGACACGCTGCTGCGTGACGTCCGGAAGATGTCGTTGTGGTCTACTACGGTATTCTCTGCGTTAGTCAGGTATATGCCGTAGGAATAGAATTCACTGATGGCGTTGCTGTCGATACGGTTACCGGAAGGCGAACCTGGTGTTGTACCATAAACGATCACACCGTAATATCCTCCGTTGATATTATTACCGCGTACCAGGTTGTTATCGCAGAGGTTATTGGAACCGCTGCTGGTGCTGGCATCACCACCATTGATCACAACACCGGCCATACCGGAGCTGCTGGAGGTGTTATCGGTAAGGATGCGGTTATGCGTGATCTTGTTGTTGTCCGCATTGGCCAGCAGGTGTACGCCATAACCGTTGGTACCGCCGCGTGCATCTATCACGAGGCTGTCGAAGGTCACATAGTCAGCGCCACGCAGTTTGATCACTGCTCTTTCGTTATCATCGTTCGGCGCAAACTTGATCGTATTGCCGTTACCGTTAAAGGTAATGGTGTTGGTGGCGGACATACCGGCGATGGAATCCAGTATCAGCTGTTCGGCATAAGGGCCTGAAGCGGATACCACATTGAATATCACCGGACCGGCGATACCGCATTCCAGGGCAGCCTTGGCAGCGTTAAAGCTGACAAAGTTAGTCGCGCTGGACGGTGCGCCTTTATTGATGGTATACGTACCGCCCGGGAAGGCCGGATTCACCGTCAGCAGCACCGGAGTGCTGTAGGCTGTATTGCCTGTACAGGTCACCGCCACACGATAATACAGGGTAGCCGTTGCTGTTATGGTAGTATCCGGATTGGTCATCGGGTTGCCGATGTTGGTATACGGACCTCCCGCTACGGCAGCTGTTTGCCATTGGTAGGTCTGTCCCAGGCCGATGCTGTTATTGATCAGGCTGAGCGACACTTTACGGTTGACGCATACCGGTGTAGTGCTCACAGTGGCGTCGCCGGGTGTGGGCGGCGTGGTACACGGACCAGGCGTAAACTCGTAGGCGCCGATGTCAGGCGTAGTGGTGCTGCGGGTATTGCTGTTAATATCGACAGTGATACCGGCAGGCAGCCCTTTGTTATCTATAGAAGCGCTGGTAGGCTGATAGTTGCCGGAGGCAACACCTGCAAACAGCGGGTTGGACGACAAGGAAACAGTGTCCTGTTTGGAAGCCGTCTGCCAGTCGAGCAGCGTGCTGCGGTTGGCCGTATAGTAGCCTGTAAAGCTGGTACCGCCTTGTGCGGCCATATAGTACAGGTTGTTATTGGCATGGATGGTACCGGTGGTGGTATTGAAGTATACCGCATATTTGCTGCCACCGCCACCACGGGTCACTGCGATGAGGTTATTAACAAACTCAATACCATCGGCCTGGGAAGTCTGATAGAAACCACGGGCCGTATAGGTAGTGGCGCTGGTGGAAGCTCCGTCCAGCGCAATGGTGTTATGGAAATACCATACGTTGTCAGAGCTGGAGTTATAGATACCGTAGGCATCACCCTTACCGGTGAAGTTATACACCAGGTTGTTGGACACTACGTTCTCCAGTTGCGACAATGCGTCCGTGCTGGAGAAATAAATCCCGTAGCTGCCGCTCACGCTGGCAGGTGCGCCGCCAAAAGGGTTGCTGATGCGGTTACGGGTGATATTGGCTTTGGTATTCAGGTTGGAGAAATAGATACCATAGAAGGTCGACACGTTGGACCGCGCCGGCCTGCTGATGATATTATTCTCCACTAACGTGTTAAATGATCCGCTGGCATTTACCCCGGAATTATAGAATTCAGTAATGGTATTGTTGGTGATTTTGTTGCTCATGTTCGCCATGGTACTGCTACCGGTGAGCACAACGCCATAATAACCGCCGACAATTTTGTTGGAGGTGAAAGTGTTGTTATCACATTTCGCGTCACCGGAGGTGGTAGGCGATGTATAAGAGCTGCTGATCACGATACCAGCGTAACTGCTGCTGCTGGTAGAAGTGGAATCCACCAGTATGGTGGAGTTGCTGATAGTATTAAAGTCTGCGTCGTTGGTCAGGAACACGCCATAGCCGTAACCGGAGCTACCGCTGCCCATCGCTTTGATCACGAGGTTATTAAAAGTGAAATAATCGGCATCGTCCAGCTGGATAACGCCTCTGTTGGCAGAGGTGGCGTTAAATTTCAGCGTATCGCCGTTACCGTTAAAGGTGATGGTATTGGTTGCTGATGCGCCGGGCACGGGTTTCAGCAACAGTTGTTCCGTATAGGGGCCGCTGCCGGCCACCACGTTGAACACCACAGGGCCGTTGATACCGCATTTCAGATAGTTATAGGCATCGTTGAAAGAGGCGAAGTTGTTGCCGGATGTGGGCAACGCCTTATTGATGGTAAAGTTGCCGGACACCAGTGTAGGCGATGAAACGCTTACAGCCGTAGAGGTAGCGCTCTGTGTGCTGGCAGTACAGGTGACGATACAGCGGTACCAGCTGGTAGCTGTTTGTGTGGTCGTCAGCATGCTTTTGTCAGCGCCGGTGATGTTGGTCCAGGTAACATTGTCAGCAGACTGCTGCCATTGATAGGTGAGCCCGGAAGCTACGGTGGCGCCATTGAGGCGCAGGTCGAAAGTTCCGTTGAGACATACGCTGCTCGTGCTGGACACCGCATTGCCGGCGGTAGGTGCACCGGTACAGGCAGTGGCGGGAATCCAGGAGAACGTGATGTTCGGACGGGTGGTCATGGTACCGGTATTGTCGGTTTCGATGGTACCGCAGAGGTTATCTTCGTTATCGGCGCGATAAGTATGCGAGCCGTTGAACGCCAACCCGGTGGTGAAAGCCACTTCCGGGTTGTGGGAATAGAAGGTGCCTGTATTGGAGACGGGTGAGCCGCTACATACTTCCACTACAATATTGTCTGTTCCGTTCCAGAAAAAATTACTGGCGAAAGGGAAGCTGTTGACGCCATTAAGGATGGTATAGTCTGCCGGCGCGCGCACCACAGTGGTACCGGGCACCCAGCTGGTTTCGCTGAGGGTGCTCACAGTAGTAGTGCCGATGCTGATGCCGTATTGTTCGATCAGATCGGCATTGTTCAGGTTTTTAACAACGAACTTAAGGCCGGTAATATATCCCGGGGCCATACCGGCAGCGGTAAGCTCTGCTGCGGTAAACAGGTACTGCGCCCTGTTGCCCTCGTAGTAGTCCTGTAACGGACAGGGATATCCGATATCACTGTTCCCCGTGGTACCGGTACCGATGCTGATATCGGTCTGCGCCAGCAGACGGCTGCCCAGCATCAGTAGCATACCTGCCACGAGGATGGTTTTGTGAATAAACGAAAGCGTATAATTTCTCATATAGAAAAACATTTGCTGGTTTTCAGATAGGGTTAATCTTTTATCAGAACACCCAGGTAATCCATGCCTTACCGTCTTTAGCGCTGACCATGTCATAAGTGGTGGCGCCGGTCTGTACAAGGAAAAAACCTGTCTGGTCTGCCATCAGCGTACGGGTACGCAGCAACGGCGTTGGGTCCGGAGGCAGATCGCCAAAGAGTCTGCTGTCATGGAAAACAACACGGCCATCATTGGTGAAAGTGGGTGCGCTGTGTATTACGCCGTACATCAGCGTCAGCTGTCCCTCTTCGGGCACAATGATGCCAAAGGCATCAATGCCGGAGCCCTGGCCGCCGGCTTCGGGCCAGAAAGTGGCCGCAACGAAGTCCGGAAGCGTGCGCAGGCCGTAGGCATCGTCCACACCGTTTACATGGAAGCCCTGATCGGCCACCCAGTAACGGCGCTGTGCCAGGGCAAACTGATACCAACGTTTAGGTGCTGCAATGTCCATCGCCAGCGGCCTGACGGTTTCTGATATACTGGCAGGCTGACCGTTGATAGTACCTTTTACGGCACCGTCTTCAAACCTGACGTTCTCAAAGCTGCTGATGGTATTGGTACCGTCCGAAAAGGCCGGTGACAGCGCAATTCCTTTCGACGTATAGTAGTAACCGGTAGTAGCTGTTTTTACCTCCCCGCCCACTACCCACGTAAAGGTGATGCGGTGCGTCAGTGTGTTCACCTGCACATCGTAGCGGGTATTGCCGAGGGTGAGCTTGTGGAAATAGGTCAGTATTTTCCGTACGCTATCGATGTTACGGTTGATATGCTGCTGGTAATAATCTGTCTGCTCCTGTTGCGTGGCTTTCACCAGTATGGCGCGGCTTCTGTTGAAACGGCCGGTCAGCACCATGGTGTCGCCGGTCATGCCATTGATGGAAAACTCAAAGTCCGATCCCAGCCCCCTGCCATAGTCGCCGCCATTCTGGCTCCCGTCAGGGTCGCAGAGCACGTGCAGGTAAGAGTAGGTGTCGAACAGCAGGCTGGGCTGCTGCAGGGCTTTAAGCCGCCAGCTGCTTTCTTTGGCAGCAACAGTGGAAGACTGTTCAAAGTCGCTGTACATCTGCACCCGGTTGGAATCGTTGAACCGGAAATAAAAGCTGTACACCGATTTGGGCGAACCACCGGGATATACCAGCGCTTTCCAGCCATAAGGAGCGTGTGTCAGTATCTGCTGGTACCGTTGTAAGGTATCGTTGAGCCGCTCATCGGGCGACTTGTCAAACATCGGGTCTGACTCTTTCTTACAGGAATAGATACCTGCAAGGACCAGTAATAAATACAAAAGTTTCTTTCTCATACCCATAAACGGTTAATACAATAGCTTGTTGATTTCTCTTCTGGTGCGGGATTGCAGGCTATAAAAATCGATATGCCATACAGTCTGGAAATAGCTCACCACCATCGCCTCTTTTCTGCGGAGCCTCGCTTTTGCATCGGCCTGTGATGTGCCGTTGATGCTGTATCCGGGAGGAATACTGTTGACGATCCTGTCAAATCCGGTCCTGCCTTCTACCAGCATGGTGGATATCATCTCCACAAAATCATCGTCATAACCGGACATGGCATAAGGAGTAACAAAGCCGTCCCTATAGGCTGACATATCATCGATATTGTTCCAGTTGGCCGTATACAGGCCGGCGCATATCCGTTTGAATTCTACCGGGTACATCACTGTCTGGTGGAGGATATGACCGAATTCATGTTCTATTACATGGAACATCTGTTTTACATTGGCAGAATCACCGGGTTTGTAATCGGGCATATCGCGGGTCACAAAATCGTTGACGAGGTACAGCACCACTTTACGGCCGCCTTCAGCGGTACCCAGGGTGATGGTGCCGTTTTCATTCCAGCTGGCGCTGCCACTGAGGATGAAGTACTTGGGGCAGTAGCGGCGGAAGAAAAGGTCTCCCGCTTCCGCGATGTAAGTGCTCATCCATACTTTTTTGATGGCGCTCATCACGGGGATGATCTTCTCCTCACGGGGAGGCACCAACGTTTTATTCAGTTCAAATTCAAACTGGTCCCATTTATATTTTACAGCAATGTTATAAGGCACGGTGAGCGTATCGAAGAGCCACCGGTCCAGCGGGCCTTTTACCCAGGTATCGCCTCCCAGTCCGGGAATGTCGTCTACCTTGCCCAGGTCATCCTTCTTGCTGCAGGACATCAGCAACAGGAAGGACAAAGCGAGAAGAAAAAGTTTCATACGAAAGCGATTTTTATTTGGTTGATAATTATCTCGGGTTTAATGCGATGCCGGATGTGGTGGCGGACTGCGGGATCTGGAAGACCCAGCGGTTGTCTCCCGGTTTCAGCTCCAGTATCTCGCCTTCACGGGTGGTATGCACGACGGACATTTTATAGCGTTGCAGGTCAAACCAACGCATACCTTCCTGCAGGTATTCCGCCCGTTTGAAATCGAGGATGGTATGTATCAGCCCGTCCTTTTCATTGCTGATACCATAAAAATTCCGGATGGACGTAGTGGTGATGGTGTGCACAGACGGATCGTAGTTGCGGATACGTTTGCTGGCAAAGAGGTTGAGGTCTTTCAGCGTAGCAGCGGATTTGCCCAGCTGTGCATTGGCTTCCGCCCGATTGAACAGCACTTCTTCTGTGGTGAACAGCGGCACCATTACATAAGGCTGACCGATAGTGGCGTTCACGGAGGACTTCACGAAGTATTCCGTCAGCTTGGGCACGAAATAATTCTGGGAGCCATAATAGTATATCGGGTAAGCCCAGCGGCCGCCGGTAACATTGTATCCCAGGACCTGCAGCTGCCGGGCGTTGTCCAGGTCATAGCGGTATTGCCCCACGCTGCGGCCATAGAGCGATTGTGTTTCCACCAGCAGCAGGTTCGCGTTCTCTTTGGCGTTGGCATAGAGGTCGAAGATCTGTTCCGGTGAAAGGCTGCTGTAGGTAGTGTTCCAACCGCGCATGTTGCTGGCCACATCGTTGTTGGCGAATGCCTGATCTGCGTACTGTACAACCTTTGCGTAGTCTTTTTTATAGAGATAGAAACGGGTGGCGAAGGCATAGGCAGCGCTGCGGTTAAAATGATAGCGCGGCACCTTATAAGTATCATCACTGATCAGCGGCAATCCTTCCAACAGGTCTTTCTCCACCATGTCATACACATAAGCTACCGTTTTGCGGTCGTATTGTTTGATCACCACCGTTTCAGGAACGGTCACATAAGGAATGCCGGGGTCATTGGCGGCCGTGGCGGGATCATACATTCTGGAGAAAATATTCACCAGCATAAAGTGCGCGTAGGCGCGGGCCACCAGCGCTTCTCCCCGCTGCGTGGCGTAGGCTTTTTTGTCAGCGGCCTTGTCACAGGCTTCCAGCGCCTGATTAGCGGCAGCAATAGCTACGTAGCAGGCCGTCCAGTAGGCTTCAGGGGAATCCTGCTCGATGGACTGTATGTCGCGGAACAAATACGCGTCCTGATTGGGGCGACTGATAACACCGGCGCCTTTATCAGCCACGTTGTCCGTCATCGCTTCGCACATCGTCACGTAAGACGATTGCGGGTAGGCGGTGCCCAACAGCTTAGACACTTTATCAGGCGTGCTCAGGTCGGTCCAGGTGCTGTCAGGCACCTGCTCCAGGTACTTGCGGCAGCTGCCCAGTGTAAGGAGGCCTATTGTCAGTGCGGCTGTCACAAAGGGCCTTATAAAACGTGTAGTCGAAACAGTTATATATCTCAATTCCATAGGTCCATTTTTAAATACCAACTTTTATTGACAGGGTGAATTGCTTCTGAATAGGCTGTGCCACGCCACCGGAGTTGAAAAATTCCGGGTCCTGGCCATGCAGCTTCTTATCGGCATAGATGAGCCACGGGTTGATAGCGGCGCCGCTCACAGACATGCTGTTGAAGCCTACGCGCCGGATGAGGGAAACGGGCAGCTGATAGGTCAGTGATACGGTTTTCAACCGGATAAAATCGCCTTTGGCCACCCGTTCAGTGGAATAGTTGTAGTTGTTATACGGATAAGCGCCGCGGATCAGCGTCTGTTCATAGGCATCCAGGATAGATGGCACGCGGGTGGTGTTCTCATCTCCCGGCATTACCCAACGGTCATAAAACTCTTTGGGCATGGCGTCCAGATCGGAATAGGCGGTTTTAAAAGCCGGATACAACCGGATTTTATTGCCCCACTGATAGGTAAAGAAGACATTCAATGAAAGGGCTTTATAACGGAACGTGTTGGAGAAACCGCCTGTCACCGGAGGGTCTACCGGTCCTTCATATACCAGCTGTGCTGTTTTAAGGTCCTGCAGGTTCACGTCCGGGCTTACAACACCGTCCTGGTTGACGAAGGAGGGCATGCCTGTTTTCGGAGAAAGGCCTTTGTATTGTAAGGAAAACAGGCTATGCACCGGATATCCTTCTTTGTTGCCGCCCTCTGCTACTACCAGATCAAAAATGGCCGGGATATTTTTGGCATTGGTGATCTTGTTGGTATTGTAACCGAAAGTGATATTGGATTTCCAACCCCAGTCCTTTTTACGCACTACATCCCCTCCGATCAGCAGTTCCACTCCTTTCGAAGTCATGTCGGCATAGTTGGCCGCTTTGTACATTTCGCCACCTATGCCGGATGTTTTGATGATACTGATAAGGTCGAAGCTCTTACGTGTATAGAGATCAAGAGAAACGTTAAGCCTGTTATTGAAGAATCCGGCGTCCAGTCCGAGGTTGGTCGTGTAGAGCTTTTCCCAGGTGAGATCATCATTTTGCAGATGCGCGAGGCTGATCACGGATTCCACTTCATTGAGGTGCGGCCTGCGGGTGTTGATGGTCTGGAAAACGATGTTGGAATTAGTGGCAGGGCCCATGCTGGCGGTAAGGCCGTAGCTGGCGCGCAGCGTGAGATAGTTCAGCCAGTTCACTTTCTGAAGGAAAGGCTCCTGGTCCATGTTCCATGAACCGGCCACGCTCCAGGTAGGCAGCCAGCGGGCTTTGCGGGACTGGCCCAGCCTGTTGGAACCGTCATACCGACCGGTAGCGGTGAGGTTGTATTTGTTATTGTAAGCATAGGTGCCGGAAGCATAAAAAGCTGCAAAACGGTCATAGTCGCGGCCCATGCTGTAATACGGGAAGTTGGACTCAATGGTTTGTTTCAGGATACGGTAATCCACAAACGGTGTTCCGCCGTTTTCATATTGATAGCCGTAGCCGGTATTGGACGCGCTCTGGCGGTCGGCATACTTTACCTGTTGCCCTACCAGCAGGTTGATGTTATGCTTTTGTGCAAACGTATCTGCATAAGTAAGGCCATTACGGAAGTCGAAGTTCATGAGCTGGTCTTCCGTGCGGTTGTAGAAGCCGCCGGCTGGCAGCACGATGACAGGCTGTGCGTCCGGATCGTCAGGATTACGGTAGAGGAACTTGTTGTTCCGTGCGATGGTAGCGTTGCCGGCAGCACGATAGGCGTTGGCCATGTTCGCGTTTTCGGTGATCTGGTGTTCGCGGGAGGATTTAACATAACGGATAGCGCCGGTGAATTCATACCGGATGTTGCGGGTGAGCCGCCAACCGAGGTCGCCCTGGAGGCGCAGGTCCATCATGTTCAGGTCGAGGGAGTTGTTGCGCAGTTCATTGATGATATTGAATGGTGCGAAATTTCTCCGGAAATATTCCAGGTTCCCGTTCTGGTCGTAGGCAGTGAGCGTACGGCTGGTATTGAGTGAATAGCTGAACGGGTTGATATCAAAATCGCGGTCATATTGCCCTTCTACCGGGTTACTGCTACGGGTAAGTGCTCCCGGTGCTTTTTGCTGCCGCACCGATGCCAAAGCGGAGAAACCGGCACTCAGCCGGTCAGAGAATTTATAGGTATTGCGGTAATTGAGGGTGTAGCGGTTCACTTTATCGGCCAGTGTCCAGCCGTTGTCACTGTAGAAGCTGGTAGAGAAATAGGATTGCGACTTGTCGGTACCGGAAGAGATACTGAGGGAGTGTTCCTGTACGAAGTTGTTGCGGAACAGCAGGCCAAACCAATCGGTATTGGCATTGGCATAACGCAGCAGGAAAGCTTTCATGGCCACAGGATCGTTCTGTACGGGGAAGTTGCCGCTGCCATCAGCGTCCAGTGATTCATACAGTTTACCGAAAACACCGATGTCACCACGGGAAAGGATATCCGAAGTGAGGATACCTTTACGTTCCAACTCCGCCAGCACAGACATTTGCTGGCCGGAGTTCATGATATTAAAATTGTTATAGGTTGGTTTCAGCTGCGTGCTGAAGTTACCGCTGTAAGCGATAACGGGCTTGCCTGCACGACCTTTTTTCGTAGTGATCACCACTACCCCGTTCATCGCGCGGGCGCCATACAAGGCAGTAGCGGCCGCATCTTTGAGGATATCAAAACTTTCGATATCGTTGGCGTTGAGGCCTGCTACCGCAGAACCCAGCAAGGTGGTGGGATCTCCACTGGAGAGCTGATCGTTGGAGATATTCACCACGTCTTCCAGCACCACGCCGTCTACCACCCAGAGTGGCTTGTTGTCGCCGTTGATAGACGTAGCGCCACGTACCCTTACTTTCGGCGCTGTACCGAAAGTACCGGACACGTTCTGTATGGCCACGCCGGCCACGCGGCCTTCCAGCATGCGGCTTACGTCTGTGATGCCGTCTATCTTCACATCTTCACCTTTGAGGCGGGTGGCGGCGCCGGAGAATTTACTTTTATCGATGCTCTGAAAGCCTGTCACTACGACTTCCTGCAGGCGTGTCGGTTTCTCTTTCATCACGATGGTGATGCTGCCGTTTTTAAATTCGCTGGAGTGTACTTCTTCCATTTTATAGCCGGTGAAGTTGAACACCAGTATAGCATCGCCGGGTACGCGGTGAATTTCGAATTCGCCTTTGGCGTTTGTGGTAGCGCCTCTGGAGGAGCCTTTCACCAGTACGGTGACACCTGGCAGTGGTTCTTTCTTTTCAGAGATCACGGTGCCTTTCACATCGGTAAAGCGGGGTGTTACCTGGCGCGGCGTGCTGACGGTAGTGAGAGATGTGAGTTTTTTGGAAGCGTCGCGCCTGATCACGATGCGGTCGTAGATCACGCTGTAGGACAAGGAATAGGGTGTTAATATCTTATGCAGCAGGTCGCCTACTTTTTCATTGTGGGCGGAAATGCTGACTTTGTTGGCATTCAGTACTTCATTGCCTACGTATACAAAAGATACTTCCGCGAGGTTACTGATTTTCTCCAGTGCATCTTTCAGTACAACATCGTGCAGGTGGAGGGTAATCTTTTTGTCAAGCGCATCCTGAAGGTCCACGGCGCCCGCTTGCAGGTGGAACAGCGACAGGAAGAGCGTCAGACAACAAATGTAGTATCGGGTTTTATTATGCATATTGAATTAATGTTTGTTCATTCCGGGTAATAGGAATCCTGATCCGGTTTTGCTGGAAAACCGGGCAATAAAGGGCCTTCTGCTGTGCAGTATTATTTTTTAGTGTCTATATGACAATTATTAACCGGAAGAGAAAGAGACAGTATGGTCCATAAACGCAATTTAGTTTGGTTGTTAAATGAAAAAATATCGGGAATGTATTGGCAATAGGGGCCCTGTTGAGAGAATACCAGCGTATTCAATCAATGGCAGATAACCAGGGATGAGAACCATTTCCAGGCTAAAAGTTACACAGGATAGCTTACCAGCAATACAACTTTTATTTCTCTAAAATAAGTCAGGTCAATAGCTACAAAACAAGTTTTCCATCTTGCATATTGATTTTGGTTAACGGTATTTTCTTCTCTAATCGGTTATTTAGTGGCAATTGCCATCAACTATTACATATCCGTTTCCGTTGGCATCCTTTTTAATTTTGGCGTTGAGGGACCCGGCGATGATGGTTAGTGTTTTCTGCAAATCATCTGTGGTATTAAAGTCTCCAAAGACGGGGCAGTGTTCCATTTTACTATCGGTGCTGACCGGCACGTCATAAAAGCGTTGCAGGTCGTTGAGCACTGCGGACAATGATTGTCCCTTGTAAGTAAATACGCCGGCCTGTTTCTGCCGGAAAAAGCGTGCATCATCAGTAGCATCTACCAGTTCGAGCCCTTTGGACGCGGCGTGATAAACGGCGCTCTTGTTGGCACTAAGCACCAGTTGATGCTTCGGGTTGGTTTCACCGCTATGGGTATTTACCTGAACGCTGCCGGATATTACCACTACTTTTGCTACACCGTTGTTACGGGCTTCCATATTGAAGGAGGTGCCCAGTACAGTAGTATTGATGAAAGCAGAGGATATTACAAAGGGATGTTTGCTATCCTGCTTCACATCAAAGAAGGCTTCACCGTCGAGTTGCAGTGTTCTGTTTTTTTTTCCAAAGTTCTCGGGATAGGTGATGCTGGAACTTTTTTCCAGATATACCAAAGATCCATCAGGCAGTGTGACTGTTTTATTTTGTGTTCCACTGTTCATGACCAGTTGTTTCACCTGTTGACGTACCAGCAGGTACCAGGATGCGCCTGCCAGCAGTACTACAGCGGCGGCAGCCGCTATTCTGCGTCCATACAGCGTGAATACGTTTGGTCGCGAAATACCGGCACGACGATGTATTTTTTTCAGCAGTTGAGCCGATAGCCGTTCATCCAGCAGGTCTTTTATTTCAGGGCCTTTTGCCTGAAAGTACTCTTTGGCTACCGCTTCCAGATCAGACAGATCGTTTTCTTCCAGGTACTGTAGCATCCATTCCTGCTCTGTGGCAGACCAGTTCTCCGTATGTAGCAGTTGTCTGAGGTATTCCTTTCTGTTGTGCACTATCGTGACGGTTTAATTTAAATACGCAGGTTGATAAAAAGTGGGTGGGTGAATCCCAAAGAAAAAACATATTTATTTTATCCTAATTCATTTCTTATCAGAAACTTAATTGGAAGCGTTGTGACAGGTAAAGAAAAAAAGAAACAGGACGATGTATTTATGATCGCCATTACGGAGCATATAGTCATTTAGTTTGACCATCGCGGCAGAAAGATGTTCTTTAACGGTATTGCGGGAAATATTGAGTTCGCTGGCTACTTCATCATAGGTTTTACCTTCCAGTTTACAACGGGTCACAATGGTCCTCTTTTTGGGAGATAGCTGCGCAATAGCCTGTTCGAGCAGGCTGTACTGTTCTTCGTCCATATTTTTCCGGTCGATCATCAGGTGATCTTCCGGCTCCAGGTCCAGCAGATTTTTATGCAGCGCCTGCTCTTTCAGTTTACGGCGCACCCAGCTGACAGACAGGTTAAAGCTGATAACAAACAACCAGCCGCCGACGGACTGCTCTGCCTGTATTTCGCGGCGTTTTTCCCACAATCTGGCAAACACTTCCTGTAAGATGTCTTCAGCAACGGCAACATCTTTCACAAATTTGAGAATATTGCGGTATACGGCCTGGTGATAATTCCCATATAGGCTGTCAAAAGCGCTCACGTCACTGTCGCGGAGCCGTAAAACCAATTCAGCATCTGTTGTGTTCATATCTTTTCTTTTATATAAATCATACCGTGGAATACAATTTATATGGCTAAAGAAAAAGCCAGGTTTCTCATACAATGGCCATTCATTCGACCGTATAAATTAGTAACAAATATTATTATTTAATAATTAAATTCGTATTAGTTATAATTATAAATTGTTATATACGTAGTTAGAATTAATAGCAAAAAACCATTGCGAAAATACGGCGTACCTTTGGGGTGTAACCATGCAAACTATCCGATATGACTACGCAGAAAACACCCATAGGACCCCTGCGTGAAGATGACATCCAACCGGATGATGTCATCAATCATCAGCAGGAACCGGTACCTCAGCGAGGTAACCAGGACGAGCAATCACGCAGCGAAGACACTTCCGAAGATATCCTGAATGAGGAAGAGGATGATCTCGAAATCGACGAATTAATGGAGGAAGAAGATAGAAGGGACGCCGCAGCAGAGGAGGCGGAAAAAGACAGGGAACAGGAAGAGGAGAACGAGATCACTGACGAAGTAAGTCATCTACGAATTTACTGATACGGATTTTGGCGTTTATTTAATCGTTTCAACAATATCAGATAATTGAATGACTATCTAAATTCCAAAATCCGTAATCAACAAATCCTTACATTTTTATTTTCTTAAAAGCGCCGTGGCACACCATAACACGGGCGCCTGACCATGCATGTCACCAGTAATACGGCCGCGGTCGAGATAATATTGGCGGTCATTCTTTTTATTGGTGCCTTCACACACTTCCCGCACATCGGCGTTGTCATCGATGTACTTCACCAGCGCCAGCCATGCCTTGCGCGCCGCAGCGCCATAGGTGGCCGCATCCAGCCAGCCGTTTTTCACACCGGTGATCATGGCAAAGGTAAACATACCCGTGGCAGACGTTTCCGGCCATGCTTCCGGATCATCGATCAACTGGCGCCACATACCGTCCGGCGCCTGGTATTTCAGCAGGGAGGCCATCATGGTTTTATATCCTTTCATGATACGCTCGCGGTCAGGATTGTCTTTAGGCAGGGAACGCAGCAGTTCACTCATGCCGGCAGCCATCCAGCCGTCACCGCGGCCCCAGAAGTAGGGCACGTCCGGCGCATGGTAAAAGAGGCCATTGGGCTGCTGCAGGGAATCCAGATAAACCACCATCTCACGCGCAGCACGGTTGATATATTCCTTATCGCCGGTGGCGCGGTAAGCCTGCGACTGCACAGCGGTGATCATGAACATATCGTCAATCCACATACGCGTTTGCCAGGTAAGGCCACGGTCTTTATACCCCTGTGATTCGGGCTTTACATGCGGACCTTCCGGTGTGCCCCACTGTTTGTCCGCAATGGCTTTGCCCATATCGAGGTAACGTTTGTCTTTTGTCTGTATATACAGCTCCAGCGGCACTGAGCCAAAAACGGTATGGTCCACATGGTCGGCCTTAGGCACCAGCGCAGCCTCTGTGGTGAAAAAAGGTTCAAAACGCTGCACCAGACTGCCGGTCAGCGCCTTATCACCGCTTGCCCGTGCAAACGTTAGCGCACCATACCATGCGCAAACTTCAGGATAGGTGATTTGTTTCGGAGACGTAGCCCTTCCGAAATTGGGATGCGGCGTAGCTACAAAACGTTCGGCCACCCGCTTGCCAATCTCCTTTGGTGTGCTGCCTTTCGGAAAATGCGTCAGGTCCGCATCTGCAGATTTCTTTTGTGCTGTGGCCATTTCTGTGTTGATCACCAGTAGTGTCAACAGGCCTGCCATCATTGTTTTCATATGTGGATTGTTTTTCTTTTCAGTGGTTTCTAACGGGAAAATCTATACGACGAATGACGCCCGTGGTTTCCGTCAGCATGGTTCTCCAAAATACATCATCGGGATGAAAAATGCTATTGTTGTTTTAAGCCCCGGGGCTAAAGCCCTGGGACAAGCGTCATTGCACCGCTTGCGTTTCATAAGCAGTATAAAACGTATCGATCGCTATTTTCACCGGCTTATAGGCCGTTCTGAATTTGAAGGATGTGCCTGCTTTGTAGCCGGGCAGTTTCAGTGATGCCCGGAATTCCAGCGGATCGCGGGGACCGGCAGGCAGGCTGTCGGCCACCTGCACAATTTTGGTTTCCACGCCGGCGGTATTGGTGTATAACACTTCCACGCTCTGTACCTGGTTATTTACGCCAAACCACCAGATGGTCGTCTCCATTTTGGTGGCGTCGTATTTGGCGATGCGCACCGGCCGGTTGGACAGCGTGGCCAGATAGGCGTCACCGTAAGCGTTGCCGATCACCTCTTCTTTTACGGAAGAATGGCCGGCATTGTCATAGGTATACACCTGGAAGGTATAGATATTCTCCGGCAGCTTGTCCAGCAGCAGCCGGATGGTATCGGTGCCGCCTGTACGTTTTATGGCCACCTCAGTCGAATCACTGCGCTGGTTCCAGTATACGCGGCATTTGGTGATCTTCGGGTCTGATATCAGGTACCAGGACAACAACACCCTGTTCTTGCCCGGAAACACTTTCAGGGAATCCACTTTACCGGTATAAATGATCTCTCCTCCGTTCAGAAAATTTTTGTAGGTGTCGTCCATTTTGCTGCAGGCTGCCAGCAGCACCAACATAGCTCCTAACAGCCATCTGCCTTTGTTATGTTTCATGATAACTGTTTTGATTATTTTTTGATTTGTCCCCAGATGGATATCTCACTGATATGAAGATGCCCTATGATACCGTCCACGGCGGCCCAGCTGTCGATGTGTTTCCAGGCGATATAGCGTACCGCCGGCGAACCGATCGGCAGCTCATACTCCTGCCCTGCCGCAGCGGCGTCAATATCTTCGTTGGAGTTCTGCCCCAGCGGCAGCCCGGAAGGCTTCTCCATAATCTGGTGGTCCAGTTTCACCCAGCTGTTCACGTCTGTGGGGGTATTGGTGCCCCAAAGCTCCCATTCATGCGGATTACCATGGTTGTAGATATAACCGGCCTGCCGCTGCCAGATCTTATAACGGCTGATCACCGCTTTCACGCCAAGGTCAATCGGCACCCAGATAGGCACATCCTTGTTCTCCGTGGTATGGTACCCTTCGTTGCCGATGATACCGTTCCACATGTTTTCAATAGGCCAGGACGACAGGTTGCCCGGCTCCACGATCTGTACGCCAGGCGTCTTGGGCAACGGCGCTACCTGTGGTATCGGGTACTTTTTCTTCATGGCGCTGGCGAACTTCGATTTGTCCAGCTCTTCTTCGTATATGGGTGTCAGTTCGAACCGGAGGGTATCGCTTTTGTTGTCCCAGCGGTCCTTGATATAGATACCGAACTGTTGTTTCACCGGCTGCAGCCCGCGTACCGTGAATTTCCCGGAATCCAGGCCGTAGTAGAAGTTGTTCACGTTACGCCATTCTTTGGCGGCAGGGTCATACAGCAGGGTAACGATGACGATCTTTCCCTTGTCCTCATTGCTGAACTTCACCTGCAGGCCACCGAAGGCTTCTGCCACATCCAGTGATTTGTATACTTTCCAGATGGCCGGCGGCAAAGGTTTCACCTTTATCTGCACTGGGGTGGAAGCTACTTCCGCACGGCTGACCGTATACAGGGTAACAGTATGTTCAGCGGTATCCCCAAAGCCTTCCACGCGTACCGATCTTTTGAAATAAGAAGACTTCGCTTCCTTTTTTACGCCATTGATTTCAAATTCTGCCCGTACATAAGACAGGTTCTGGTCGTCGGGAAGGGAATAGGATATCTCCGCTGCGCCCGCCATACCTATGGCGCTGGGGTTCATGACCGGATTGGGCTGTGCTTTATCATCGGAGATGGGTCCCAGGTGATCTTGTTTGCAGGCGCTACATACGGCCAGCAGACATAGGAGGATATGAAAATATTTCATTTCAGTAAGTTTTAGCATCATGAAAAAGATTACCAGCCCGGGTTTTGCACCAGGTTTTTGTTGATGATCATCTCCCCGTTTTCTATCGGCCAGAGGTAGTCACGCATGCCGAAGCGCTGGTTGAACAACAGCACTTCTTTATAGTAGGAAGGCGCTGCGTTCTGAGTGATGTCCCATCCTTTGATCGGGTTATTGAGCGCGATGTGGGCAGTCCTCCATCTTCTCAGGTCCCAAAACCGCTGACCTTCAAAACACAATTCGATGCCTCTCTCCTGCTGGATGATCTCCCGCATGCCTTCTTTGGTGGTGTATTTCGTAGGGTTCTTAGAGAAGTTGGTCCATGCTTCTTCCACTGATTTAAGGCCTGCACGCGCCCTTACCTGGTTGATCCACTGGGTGGTGCCGCCTCCGGGGCCATTCACTTCATTCAATGCTTCGGAGTACAGCAGGTACAGGTCTGCCAACCGCATTTCAGGCCATGGATAGGCGACCAGTCCGCTGGCTATGTTGCCATCGGTGGCGGCGCTGCTTTCTATGTTCACGGTTTTCTTCACCCAGTAGCCGGTCACGGAATAGTTGCTGATACCTCTCCTGGAAGCTATTTCCGTGGCGCGGCCTTTCACGAAATACAGGGCGCTGTCTTTGTTGTAGTTTAATATCCAGTTGCCAAACCACACTGCCCGGTCAAAAGCCACGTCGGCGTAGAACCGTGGCTCACGGTCATAATGCAGCTCTACTGTCTGCTCTCCTGTTTTGATATAGTATTTATCCGGAGCGGCTGCGGTGCGCAACGTATAACGTTTGATGTAGTCCCAGGTTTTGTCTTCGGTAATAGGCACGCCGTTTTTGGAATAGAACATCTCGATCATCTTCAGCGTGGGCGCAATGATGCCTTTAGGCCCGGAAGTGCTGGCGCCGTTGGCGATCAGCGGCATAGACCAGCGTTGGATGTCTCCTGCGGTGCTGTTGGTATTGGGCCAGATCACTTCCGTGTTGTTCTGTTTATCGGTCATGGCCGCACGAATATCCAGCTGGGTCTGCAAGGTGTCGTTGATCTTGTAGCCAAAGTTGCCCGGGAAGTGGTACAGCGTATACCCGTTAGCGTGGCAAAGCTCAATCGCTTCTTTGCAGGCTTGTGCGGCGCGGTTCCATTTTTCTGCGTTATAACCGGCAGAGAACAGCTGTACGCCGCGGTTGTCTACCATGCGGCTGTAATCGGGGTTACCGTTGAAAAACGGGCTGGCAGCGGTCACCAGCACTTTGGCTTTCAGCGCCAGCACGATGCATTTGGTGATCCTCCCCAGCTCAGTGTTCTCTGTGCCTTCCAGTTTGGCGGGCAGGAACTCGTTGCCGGCAGCTTCGTCCAACAGCTGCACGATGTAGTTGATACAGGTATCTACCGGTTGACGGTATACCTGTACCTCTTCCGAACCCGCAGAAACAGGCAGGTTTTCTTTAATCAGCGGAATAGGGCCATAGCAGCGGAGCAGGAAGAAATGATAGTATGCTTTCAGGAATTTCACTTCCGCGATCCATCTCTCGCGCTCGTACTGACGCAGTTCTCTCACTTTGTCAATATTGGCCAGGAACGTGTTACAGTCGCGGATGCCTATGAACAGGGAGGTGCCGCGTGCGGTGCCGCTCCAGTAGTTGGCCAGCGGGCTGGTCATGCTTTGCAGGCCTTTGGCGATATTGAAATTGGTGGGGTCCACATCACGGATGGGATCATCGTACCATACTTCATCGGCGCCGTTGAAGGCCACGTTATCATTAAAATGCCCGTTCTTAGGCATATAGGAAAAGCAGGTGAACAGGTACTTTTCTGCGGAAGAGCGCAGAGTAAAAGCGTTGTCGATCGTAGGCACGTTGTCCGGCACCACATCGAGGTACTTGCTGCAGGAGCAGAAAGCGCCTATCCATATGAGTGCGATCAATATTTTATATCTCATGATTGAATTTTTATAAGTTATCAGAAGCCGACCATCAACCCGAAATTGACTACCCGCTGAATCGGGTAACCGAGGCCTTTACCACCCATTTCGATATCCCACAGTTTGAATTTGGAGAAGGTGACCAGGTTGGTAGCGTTGGCGTATATACGCAGATTAGACATGTGAATACGCTGGATAAGACGCTGCGGTACGGTGTAGCCCAGCTCCACCTGTTTGAGGCGCAGGAAGGCGCCGTTACGCATGAACCAGGTGCTGCTCTGGGTACTGTTGGTATTGAGCACAGGGCTGAGGCGGGGCCAGAGCGCGTACAGGTCACGGTTCTCTTCTGACCAGTGGCTGTCTGCATAAGCCTTCAGCAACTGTGTTTCGGAGGTCACTGCACTATTATCGTCCACATCAATAAAAGGTGAGGTGGCATTTACATCGATCCAGAAGGAAGAACGGGCGGAACCCTGGAAGAAAGCGGAGAAGTCCACGCCTTTGTATTTGGCGCTGAAGCCGAAGCCATAGATAATTTCCGGTGTGGTAGGGTAACCGATAGGCACCATATCGCTGGGCGTGATCTGGCCGTCGCCGTTCACGTCACGGAATTTGATATCGCCGCCCATGGTTTTGAAGTTGCCAAAAGCCTGCTGGGGCGAGCTTCTTACTTCCTCATCATCGATAAAGAGACGCTCCGCGATATATCCCCAGCGTTGAGAGATCGGGTAACCGACGTGGTAGCGGTACCATTCATCGTAGCGTGGCTCTTCATAGGCCTGGAATTTATTGCGCGCGAAGGTGAAGTTGCCGCGCATGGTCAGGAAAAACTCTTTGCCGATGTTGGTATTGAAATCTGCCGTAAAGTCAAAAGCATTGGACTGTGCTTTGCCCACATTGGCTTTAGGCGTGGCCTGCAGACCCATGGTCTTGGGCGTGGAAGCGCGGTCCATCAGGATATTGTAGCGTTGTTCGGTAAAATATTCCGCGATGATGTCCAGCTTATTAAAGAGGCTTATCTCCAGTCCGAAAGTGGAATTCCTGGCGGTTTCCCATGTGATGGCCTGGTTATCGTAACGGCCGATGGAGATACCGGAACGGTTGTAGCCGCCATTCACGCCGAAAGTAGCGCCTTTCTTGCTATCGTTCATGTTCACATTGGAGAGGTAGAAGAAGCGGTCATCTTCGTTACCAATGGCGTCGTTGCCTACGAGGCCGTAGTTGGCCCTGATCTTCAGCTTATTGACCACCCTCTCCAGCGGTTTAAAGAATTTTTCGTTGGAAACGAACCAGGCCGCCCCTGCGGAGGGAAAGAAGCCGTAGCGTTCTGTTTTATAGAAACGTTCGGAACCGTTGTAACCGAAATTGAATTCACCGAAGAAACGATTATCGTAGGAATAGGTGGCACGGCCGGACAAGCCCAGGTTGCGGGAAGGCAGCGATTTCTGTAAAAGGTTCACAGAAGGATTGGAAATATCATCGATCGTCTGGAGGTTATTGCGTGCAATGAAGATGAGCATACCGGCCAGTCCGTGTTTATCGAAAGTACGGTTATAATCCACTGCGGACTCCAGGTAGAAGGTGGAAGCCACGGTCCTTTTACCGGGCACATAGTTCAGGTAATCCGTGCCCTGGTCCGGGTTGATATCCCGCAATACGTAGGTGTTGTTGAGCTTATCGTAGTTGTTGGCCGCATACCAGAAAGGGTTATACTGGCGCGACACGTCGAAGTAAGCCTGCCGGTTGGTGTTCATCATGGCGCGGACAGACAGGCCTTTGGTGATGAAAGAGGACAGGTCTTGTTTTACTTCAAACTGTGCCAGCATGAGGGAACGGGAGTATTGTTTATATCCTTTCACCATGTCGGCGTAAGGGTTCAGGTATTCGCCGTTGTTGAAGTTGCCGAAGAGCGGGTGGGAAACGAACTGGTGGGCATCGTCTGCGGGGTAATAAGCCGGGAATAGCACCTGGTTGGACCAGAGCATTTTCTGATAGAGTTTTTCGCCGCCGTCTATCGGGCCTTTATATTCATCGAAGGTGCCATGGAGGCGTACCATGGCGCTGGTAGACTTGGTGACGCGGATATTGACGTTGGAGCGCAGCGTATAGGTGGTAAGGTCGATGTTGTTGTTGAAGTTGTTACGGCCATCCACGTTGAGGATGCCGTTATCTTTCGTATAGCCGCCGGACACAAAGTAGGTGGCTATTTGTCCGCCGCCACCGAGGTTGAAGTTAGCGCGTTTGTTGACCGTTTGTTTTTTAAAGAGCATCTCTTTCCAGTTGGTAGTAGGAAATACATCTTTATTGGTGCCTGCTTTGGTGTTGTCTATTTTGCTCTGCGGATAAGTTACCGGTGCCAGCGGGTTGCGGGTGAGGACCGCTTCGTTGTTCAGCTCCATGTAGGTGATGGGGTCTGCCAGTTCCACGTCGCGGGTGGGTGCAGAGATGGAGTTTTCCAGGCGGAGGTTGAATCTGGCTTTGCCTTCCTTGCCTTCTTTTGTGGTGACGAGAATAACGCCGTTAGCGCCGCGGGCGCCGTATAGCGCGTTGGCCGTGGCGTCTTTCATGATGGAGAAGCTGGCGATATCGTCTGTGGTGAGGCGGGCCAGTTCTGTCACGTCATATTCGATGCCATCGATGAGGATGAGCGGGCTTTTTTTGTAGCCGAAGGTAGTGGCGCCGCGGATAAAGAATTCCGCGTTGTCCATGCCTGGCTCTCCGCTGCGCTGGTAGGCGATTACGCCGGCGAGGCGGCCTGCCAGTGCCGTGGTGAGATTGCTGGAAGGCACTTTCAGTTCCCCCGGATTGATGGTGGTGATAGAGCCGATGACAGATGCTTTTTTCTGTTTACCATAGGCTACAACTACCGTTTCGTTCAACTGGCTGGAGGAAGGTTTCAGTTGTACGTTGATGACGCCGCGGCTGGTAAGTGGTATTTCCTGTGGCGTATAGCCTACCATCGTATATACGATCACGGTAGTATTCTCCGGTACCGCGAGGATGTACCGGCCGTTCATGTCGGTGGTGGTACCGATGTTGGGACTGTTTTTTACGAGTACGGTGACGCCCGGCATGGGAGAGCCGGCGGTATCCGTTACCAGTCCACGCACTTCTTTTTTAAGGCTTTTTTCCGTGACGGTGCCGGTTGTTGTCTTCTGCTGTGCAGGTGTTTTTCCCGGCAGGATTACCAGCAACAACACCCCTATGCAACATAGGAGAAAGAGAAATCTGTTTTTCATGTGAAATTTATTTAGGCAGACCATTAGCCATGGGCATAGGTCTCTCAGGCAGGGCACTGCGATAGCTCCCGCTGGTAATTAAACTGCTTTGGTTGATGTCAGTGTTGTATTGTTTTTATTGTGGTACTGGTAAATTTTCGTACATGCGTACTGTTTTTATGGTTGATAAATAGTTAGCAGAAAAGAAAATTGCAATCGTTTGCATTAAAATATCCGGGAAAAGCACGACTACTGCTATCTTCCCGATCAGATTAGCAGCAGTTAACTATTTGAGATGCAATCGTTTGCATTAAAATAGTCAGAAAAACGTCTTTAGTCAGTCATCATTTGTCAGCAAAAAACTATGGGTACGTGGTCGTCTTCAGGATTTCATAACGCTCGTCAGTACAAGGATCAGCTTTAGTTCAGTTAGTGGAAATACAGTTCTGTGTTGATTTTACAGCACACTTCGGGAGTCACGGTTGTCTGCTTTCTGTTCGCTCAAGGTCATTAAATTTCGGTTGAATCTTATAACAAATATGGAGAAAAATAGTATAGGTTGTTCATTTGATTTTAACAAAGACGCATACTTTTTTCGCTGCGAGGGTAAAACGTACGCTTAATAAAAAAGAACGGCGCCTTCTTTAGTGAAGACACCGTTTGTTGTTTATATAATCTCTTTTAACGACGCAATGAAAAAGTCTATTTCATCTACGGTGTTATAGTAATGCGGTGAAGCCCTCACGGCCCATTTCACTCCTTTTTCGTCGAAGTCAAGCAGCCCAAAGGCACGGTAGCTGAGCACCACATTGATCTTTCTTTGTAACAGCTCCTGCACGATATGCACCGGGTCATTACCATCTACATGAAAAGTCACCAGTCCGCCTCTTTCCGGCCCGCGGTCCAATACCCTTACCTTATCAAGTGCCGCCAGCTTCTCCCTGGTGATGGCAGCCATCAGCCGTACCTGTTGCCAGATGCGTTCTTCCCCGATATGTAAACAATATTCAATCGCCGCCTTGGTGCCTATCACGGTGGAATAGGCAAATTCCCAGTCCTCGAAGCGTTTGGCATCGGGCTGTTGCTGATAGGTGTCTTTGCTGGTCCACTCTGCGCCCCTCATATCGATGAACATCGGTTCCAGGCCGGCCTGCAATGCCCTGTCGCTGATAAAGAGCGCCCCGGTGCCACGGGGGCCTCTCAGGAACTTACGGCAGGTCATGCTCAGAAAATCACATTGCAGCGCTTTCACATCCAGCTTCATTTGTCCGGCGCTCTGACAGGCATCCAGTATATACCAGGTTTTACCGGGATGTGTTTTTGAATACCCTTCGTAGATAGCGGCGATGTCTTCCACCGGCTGTACCAGCCCGGAGTTGGTGGGAATATGTGTAATGGCCAGTAGCCGTGGTTTGTAATGATGCAGCTTTTCCTGCAGATCGTCCAGGTCTACCCCGCCGATGGCGGCGTTGTTAATATGCACAATCCTGACGCCTATTCTTTTCTGCAAGGAAAGGAACTGGATCTGGTTGGACACGAAGTCATCGCGGTCTGTCAGTATCACATCACCTTTTTCAAAAGGCACGGCCGACAAGGCCCTGGTATAAGCATCCGTTGCACTGGCTGTAAACGCGATATTGGACGGCCGGCAGTTCAGCAGCAACGCACATTGCTGGTAAAAGCCTTTTATTACCTCTGCCTGTAAAGCAGAAGCCTCATAGCCTCCGATGCGGGATTCCAGTGTGAGATGGTCCAGTTGTGCCTGTGTCACCACATCGGGCATCAGGCCTGATCCCGCGTTATTGAGATGTACTACCTGCCCGGTGCCGGTAGTCTCGTCTCTGAACCGGCGTATTTCTGCTGTTGAAAATACGGTATCTGCCGGGGTATGTATGGTCATGTCATTAGTGTTTTTCTCTATGCAAAAATACCAGCGCCACTCCGACTAATTTCTGCATTATCTGCATATAACCGGCATATTTTGCCTATTTTCCTGCTATAAACGGGTAAATTATGTTTCAACTGGATGATTATGATAAAGCATTGCTCCGGCTGTTGCAACAAAACAACCGGCTGACCACAGAGCAGCTGGCGGAGGAAGTCAACCTCAGCCAGAGCGCCGTACAGCGGCGGCTGACCAGGCTGCGGAACGAAAAAGTCATTGAAGCGGATGTGGCCATCGTTTCCCCCCTGGCGGCGGGCGTGGGCATTACCTGTGTAGTGGACGTAGTGTTACATGAAGGCAGCTCTAAGTCAATAGATAAATTCAAAGCCGCCATGAAAAACTGCGCCGAGGTGGCGCAGTGCTATTATGTTACGGGTACATATGATTTTGTGCTCATCGTGCATACGCGGGATATGGCGCATTTTGAGGCGTTCTCCAAAAAACATCTCATGGACAACCAAAACCTCAAACATTTTTATACTCACGTGGTGATGGACAAAGTGAAGGTGAGCTATAACGTTCCCCTTTAGCTTACAGCTTTGTCTTGCCGCGTCTTCCGGCAGCCATGCCCTGCTTGGCCCACTTACGCATCTCCTTCTCGTCCGTATAGGCCGATTCCGGTGCGCTGCGATAAGGTTCGTACGTAGGCGTTCCGTCTTTCTTAGCGCCGCGCAGCCACTCGCTGCCGGCAGCGTCCCATACGAGGTCGCTTTCATCATCCGTCCGGAACCAAAGCCGCTCTCCCGCCACATAAGCGAAGAGAACACCTTCCAGATAAATAGCCTGTCCCTGCATAATTGGCCGCGTACTGATAGGACCAATAGGCTGCATACATTTTCTCACCCAGGAGATCAGTTGTTCTTCGTTCATGGCGCGAAGGTAAGAAAAGTTCGGAGGATGGTCAGGTAAGCCTCATCCATGCTTTTCTTTATTTGCTTTCAGCCACCCGGAGAAAATTAAAGTGTATGCAGCCAGCGACCTCCTCTAATATACATCAAAACATAAAGGCCCGCCTTAAAGAGGCGGGCCTTTATGTTTTGATGTATATTCCTACTTATTATACTTCACCGACACATGCGACAACCTGCACGTCGCCGTAGCCGCTATCGTCCCACCGGTCGCAGCATTCGTAGTACCGGCATTTTTGTTCGTCACCCGCAGCCGGATATACAACTTATCCTGTCCGGACGCCGCCTGTGGCAATTGGAAATTCAGCACCTTCTGCCCCGCCACCTGCGTCAGCAAAGTGTTAGACCAGTTGGCCACGTCCTGGAAGGTGAAGTTGCCCAGGCTGTTCCAGGCGGTATTGTCCACCGACCATTCGGTCACAAAGTTACGCGGGCCGCCAATATCGCTGTTACCTTCCACCTGTAACGATACCGGGGAACTAATTCCCGCAGTAGACACCTCGATGATCCAGGATTCACCGGTATTGGTAGCAGTGTTCCACCAACCCTTGCAACCCCAGCCTCCATTGCTGACAGCGCCTTTGTTAGTGGTAGGCTCCTGCAGCAGACCGTTGTAATCTGTCGTAGGGGTGATACCGTTAGTAGTGAAATCGAGGTATTTTTTGCCGCTCTGATAGATACGGCCGTTGCCCACATCCGGGGTCAACGGGTTCTGCAACTCATTAGGCGTAGCGGCATATTCTGTCTTAAACCGGATCCATTCCACGAGCACATTGGAGAAACCGTTGCTGCGGTCTTCGTTGAGCGCAATATCTTCCCGCTTCAGGTGGCGGATGGAGTACCGGCCGATATCTCCGCCGTAGCGGTCATACTCTTCGTGTACCAGTACACCGGTGATGAAGCCAGAGCCTTGCGGTACCCGTTTACCATCACGGCGGTACAGCACATCGAGGTTCGTCAGCATGTTCAGGCTGCTGCCTTGTATGTCACGGATATGGGTGGGGTAACAGTCCATACGCGCCGCGTAACCTTCGTTGATGTTCGTGAAAGCGCCGCTGGGTACGGAAATCTCCACATCTTTCAGCTTCACATAAGTGTAGAGATCATTGTCTGTTAAAGCGGAGATATATTTTTCTTTAGGTTGAAGCACGCCGGTGCCCACATCTTTTTTCATGATGTGTATTACATCAATACCCGAGATGATGGTCCGGGAAGGGTTTTGTAATTGCTGTACCGTCGCGCCCTTCAACCATATCTTCACCCGGTCGTTGAAGTTGAAGATATTATCGCCGGGCGTTTTAGTCTTGAAGTAAAGACCGTTGCTGCCGTCCGGGCTTTGCACGTAAACGGCTATACTGTTTTCGGTTTTATCAAGACTGTGTTTATCGGTAGATTTATTAAGGTTCTGCGCGATATTAGGATGCCCTTTATCGCTGATCACCACGCCTTCCACAAAAATATTTTCGTTGACCACGCCATTGGCCAGGGACTGTTTTACATAGGCGAAATCCTTCTGCACAGCGCCTTCGTAGCTCATGCCCGGCTGTTGCTTGATCAGCATGCTGTCTTTGGTGGTGGTGCCTAATGCATCGAGGTAACTGAGGCGGAGCATTACCGTCCGCGCCACAGGCAGTTGGTTTGTATCTACTTTAAAGAACAGATAACCGTCTTTTACCTGAAGACCGGACACCCAGTTGACAGCTCCCGTAGAGTCGTAACCGTAACTGATGGCCATCAGTTCCAGCGGTACATTGGTATTGATACCGGACTTGTAGGTGCCGCCGTTGGCGATGGCCTGTGCCGTTTCATCGGTGATGGACAGCGCCGGCGTAAGCCCCTTTTGCTGCAGCACGATGGTATCTGATTTACCACCTCCTTTTACTACCAGTTTGGCAGCGCGTGGCAGCTGGCCGCCGTTGTCGGTGACTTCCACCAGAGCGTCGCTTTTGCCATGCCCGCTGGTGGTTTGTAGTTGCAGCCACGGCGCTTCGTCTGTCAGTTCCAGTTTCCAGTCGCCGTCAGCGTACACAATAAAGCGGGTAGTGTCGGCAGCAGCGCCCAACCGGATAATGCGGGCGTCGATCGCCAGCGGCGTGCTGAAACGATAGTCTTCGCTTTTACGGCAGGCTGCAACGGCCAGCAGGAAAGCTGCTGCCAGAAGTGTATAACAATTGAATAAATATCTTTTCATGACAACATTTATTTTTTCAGCTCCATGTACACCGGTTTGTGGTCGGAGTACTTTGCAGTGAAATCATCATAGATAAAGTGACAGGTCTTTAGTTTCTTCGCCAGGTCCTTACTGAGATAGATGTAATCGATACGGGACGTACTGCGGATGATATCCTTGCCTCCAGTGGCACGTTCCAGCCGGTCCTGTTCAAACAGTGCGTCTATAAACCCGGCGTCCAGCATACGTTGTTGTACTTCAAAATCGATACTGCCGTTGTCCAGGTTTTCGATATTGGGATTTTTTCTCACTGCGTTGAGATGCGCCAGCTTGATCCGGTTGGTGTCCAGCCGGGCCATGTCCTGTGCGGTGTTGGAATTAAAATCCCCCATGAGTATCCAGCCACGCTTTTCTTTCGTTTGTTCCACATTGGCGAGGATATTGGCGATCTCTTCGCGGCGCTTGCGGAACTTATGCGGATTAAGGTGCAATACCACGATATTATAGTCCAGCACATTCGCCATGATAAAGCCATGGGTCATGTTTTCGTTCACTTTGCGGATATTGGTGATCGGGTACCGCGAAGTAAGACCGGTAGGATAACCATTTTCCTTTACGATCACGGCATAAGGATGCCCCCAGGTAGCGGCCAGTTCCTCGAGTGTTTTTTGGGTGAACTTATTGCATTCCTGCAGCGCAACGATATCCGGGTTGAATTGTTTCACCCATTGTACAAACACTTCTTTTCCTTTGGTGGTGTCAGTGACCATGCCTTCCAGGATATTATAGCTCAATACACGAAAAGGCGCCTGGGCCTGCGCGCCGGCTATATACAGGCATAAAAACAGCGATACTAAAAAACGGTTCATGATAAATTATTTATAAGCTGGATTAGTTAGAATGCCACCGGAACGCAATACTTCCTTGTCCGGTATCGGATAATATTCGTGATAAGGTCGCAGGTTGTTTTTGATGACTTCATACTCTGCGCCGGCTGTTTCGCTGACTGCTTTATAAAAAACACCCCACCTTACCAGGTCCCATTTGCGGCCGTATTCGCCCATCAGTTCTCGGGCCCGTTCTTTTTTCACTTCCTCGAAAAACTCCGTTTTACCAGGATAAGCCGGCAGCTTCAGCGCATCATAGGCGCGGCCTTTTACTTCGTTCAGGCATTGCAGTGCGAGGCCGGCATCGCCGGTTTCGTTGGCTGCTTCGGCCAGCATCAGCAGGGCGTCGGCATAACGGAATACTTTCTGGTTATTGCCATCTGCGATGTTGTCCATGGCAGGGCACCAGAACTTAGGCCCCATCCAGGCTTTGCCGGTACCATTGTTCTGCATAGGACGCTTGAAATAAGCGCCGTTGTAGCTGTAGGCCAATATCATCTCCCTGCGCGGATCGGCGTAATCGTATAGCTTCATGAAATATTCAGTAGGTGTCACGGAGTTAAAAGGATTCGCCTTGGTGCCTAACTCGGGGATGTTCACGCCGTCGTAGGTGCTGGTACCGGAAGCCTTGGTGGGCGTAAAGAAGGCCGCCACGTTGGTGGTCTTTTTCAGTCCTGTGGCCGACCAGGTATATTGCACTTCAAAAATGGATTCCGGCGTGTTTTTATTGCGGAACCATGTATCCTGCAACGGGTATTGCGCCAGCTGTCCGTATACCTTCCGGATGGCTTCCATGGCATCCGCACATACCTGGTACTGTTTGTTCCACAAGGCCATCTTACCGATAAGCATATACGCCATAGCAGCAGATATCCGGTTCTGCGGCACTTCAGAAGTACGTGCCTGCGGCAGCTTCGGTGCATATTCCTGTAACTCTTTGATCAGTTTGTCCCTCGTTTCTGTGGCGCTCATTCGTCCCAGCTTCATTACCTCATCGAGGGCAATCAGACTGTTGACATTCTGCGTATAATAAGGCACATCATTGAAAGTGCTGGTAAGGATGTAATAGTACAGGGCCCGCAGCACCACTCCTTCAGCTTTCAGCGGCGGCTTCCTGTCCGCCGGGATCGTAGCCTTCTCAATACCATCAATAGCGGCGTTGCAATACATCACGCCGTTGTAACAGGCTGTCCAAACGTTATCTCCCATACCGGGGTTGGCGGGAGATATTTCAAACTTGGCATCCAGTTGCGAGGAATTGAGAAAAGCCAGGTCTGTAGAACCTTCCAGCGGAATGATCAAATCGGAGATATAGATGCTGTTGAGCGGCATATAACAACCGTTCAGCGCGGCGATACATTGATTTTCGTTTTTGAAAAAATCACCGGGGCTGACAAAACTGCTGGGCTCTTCTTCCAGCAACTTCTTACAACCGGTAAACCCTGTGGCTCCGGCCAGCAACAGCAAAGCAATGATATAATTCAGTTTTCTTTTCATACCCAATACTTTAAAATTTTAATTCAGCGCCGAAAGTGATCGTACGGCTGGACGGATAAGCGCCGTTGTCCATGCGGCGCATGGTAGAACCGCCGCTCTGTGTGGACACCTCCGGATCATAGCCGTTATAGTGTTTCCACAGTACCAGGTTGTTACCGCCCAGCGACAGGGAAATGGACTGCAGCCGCTTACGGGTGATCTTGCTCAGGTCAAAAGGATAGGCGACAGAGAAGTTTTTAAACCGCAGGAAAGTGGCGGAATGCACAAACCGGTCGTTGGGAATGTCGTCTTTTGAATCAGCCCGCGGATAGTCGGAATTGGGATTCCGCACAGGATGCCAGGCATTTACCATATAACGGTATTGGTTGCTCAGGTAAGTACCGGTGCCCATAAACAGTTCTGTGGGATTGTAAATCTGTCCGCCTACGCTGTAGTTGAAATAAAAAGAGATCATCAGCTTTTTAAATCTCACCGTGTTCTGAATACCGCCATAGAAGTCGGGGTCAGCATTTCCGAGATACACCATATCATTGTTATCGAGGACGCCATCATGGTTCTGATCGATGTAACGCTGACGGCCAGGTGAATAATAGCTTACTGCGGCCGATGCATATTTTTTATCTTTTTTGTCCTGGTCTATCTCTGCCTGGCTTTTCCATACACCGGCGTATTCCATGCCCCACAAGGCATTCAGCGGCTGTCCTTTCACATAGCCGTACATCATGTACTGTGCGCCATAGGGATTGTCATATACAGATACCCTGTCCAGGCCGCCGATATCTTCTACCAGCTGCTTGTTGCGCGCAATGGTGAAAGTGGTGGACCACGAGAAATTTTTCCGGCGGATGTTTTCCGTGTTCACCGTCAGTTCGATGCCTTTGTTGGAAGTCTTCCCGATATTGGCCAGCCTCGAACCAAAGCCGGTGTGCGTAGGCAGCTGGACGGTCAGCAGCAGATCGGAGGTATTGCTTTTATATACTTCCAGGGAGATGTCCACCCTTTTGTTGAGGAAAGATAAATCCAGCCCGGCGTTGTAGGATGTGGTCTTCTCCCACGTGAGGCCTTCGTTCTCAATACGTGCCGGATAGTACGCCACCGGCTGTGTACCGCCGAACAGATATCCGGATGATGTGGAGTTAAGACGGGAAAGCGACTGGTACCTGGAAATAGCATCGTTGCCGGATGTACCCGCACTAAGGCGAACAGACAGCTCGCTGATATCCCTGAAACGGCGCATAAACGGCTCGTTGGCGATATTCCATTTCACCGCGGCAGAAGGGAAATAAGCCCATTTGTGGTCTTGTGAAAAGTTGGAAGCGCCGTCTGCACGACCGGTAGCGGTCACATAATATTTGTTGCGGTAGTTGTAGTTGATACGCGCCAGGTGCGACATGCGGCCCAGGTTTTCCAGCGAGGAACCGATGTTGATCGTTTCTTTGGAAGGTAAGGCTCCCAGGTCGTTGGTGCCGATATCATCAATAAAATAACCATTTCCGCTGGCGGACATGTTATTAAATTTTTTCTTCTGAACAGTGAAGCCGTACATCGCATCAAAATTGTGTACACGTTTCCAGGTGTTTTTATAGGTAATGGTATTCTCGTTCAGGATATTGTTATCGAAGTAGCTGCGCTTATAGGCGTATGCACCAGTATTGGCATTGGCGCGGGACGGCATCGTGGACGGAATGAACTGGTTGTCATTCTTATTATAGTCGGTATACGATACGGTAGACCTGATCAGGATATTTTTTATCGGGGTGATTTCAATATATCCCATAGAGCTCAGGCTTTTTTCCAATGCATCGTTTTGTTTAAGCTCCACATTGGCCAACGGTGAATCGAACAGGGTACCGCTGTACCACTGGGTGTTCCAATCGTTGAAACTGCCGTCCGGCTTGTATGCCGGCATGGTAGGCGACAGAAAGATGGTGGACCTGTACCATAAAGTGCTCGTACCTACGTCGGCGTTATTGAGTTTGCGGGCGATCTGCGAATAGTTAAAACGTACGCCTGCTTTCACATAGCGGCTGATGGTCCTGTCGAGGTTAAGCCGCACCTGGTAACGTTTCAGGCCGCTGTTTTTAATGATGCCCTGGTTGTCGTTGTAATTGGCGGAGAAATAATACTGCGTGGCTTTGTCACCGCCGTTGGCCGATAAGGTATAGTTCTGGTAAGGCGCTACGCGGGTAATTTCTTTCGTCCAGTTAGTACCTTCTCCCAATGACAACGGATTGGGGTAGGGATATTCTTCCAGCGGCTTTGTAGGATTGGTAGCATTAGCGAAATAAAAACGGTCGTTTTGCAGTTGCGCGAACTCTGTGGCGTTCATCAGGTCCAGGTAGCGGGGCAATACAGAGCTGCCGAGATCGGAGCGGAAAGTGAAATTTGTTTTCCCTGCCCTGTTGGCGCCCGATTTGGTGGTGATGATGATGACGCCGTTGCTTCCGCGGGAACCGTAGATCGCGGTGGAAGACGCATCTTTCAGCACATTGATGGAAGCTATATCAGAAGGGTTCAGTTCATTAAGGCTGGTGATGCCGTCCATCAGTCCGTCTACGATGTAAAGCGGTTCGTTACTGGCGGTAATAGAACGGGTGCCGCGTATCCGAACGGAGGTGCCGGAGCCTGGTTCGCCGTCGGCAGAAACGATTTCCGCCCCGGCGATACGCCCCTGTAACATCTGGTCCACTCGCGTAACGGGGAGGCCTTCGATATCTGCGGGGCGCACCGTAGATACGGCACCGGTGAGGTCTTTTTTTGCGACGGCGCCATAGCCGATCACGACCACCTCGTTGATATCTTTTTTGGCTGGCGTAAGTTGTATGTTCAGCGGTAGTTGTTCATGGGCAAGTACCACTACTCTCCTTTCAAATCCGATGTAAGTGATAAGCAGCGATGCGTTTTTAGCGGCTGTTATGGTAAACTCTCCCTTCTCGTTGGTCTGCACGCCATGAGCACTCCCGGCAACAGCCACTGTAGCGCCGGGAAGGGGCTTCCCTTCGTTGTCCAGCACCTTCCCTTTTACCGGCGGGTCTTTGGCGGGCACGTTGCCTGGTGGTTCCGGTGCAGTTTCCGACGGAGTTTTGGTCTTTTCCTTGATGGTAATGGTTTTGGCGCTGATCTCGAAATCTATCGGCTGATCAGCCATGACAGCGTGCAGGAACTCCGTGATGTTCATATTTTTCACGGTGATGGTCACTGGTTTTGTTCTGCTCAACATGGCCGTGTTGTAAAAAACGACGTAGCCGGTTTGTTTTTCCAGTGCCTGAAAGATCTCTTTAAAAGAGAGGTTTTTACCTGAGAGGGTGATGGACTGGCCCAGGGTGCGCGCCTGTACCTGGAGGCACAGGATAGCAGACAATAGCAGCATACATGGCCACAGCGCACGGCTGCGGGCCTGCCGGCTATCGTTCTGCCGGGGCACAGGGCCTCGCGGAATAGTAGGTCTTGGTGTGTAAAGCTGTTTGGACATCATTATGGTGATTTCAGAATTTAAAGGTTCATTACAGGCATACGGCGCCCTGCTGCGCTCCCGGGGCGCAGGAATGGCTGGTATGACAATCTTCTTCGCTTCGTTATTGTGTGACGATTAGTTTTCTTCCCTCCAGACGATAATGTACGTTAGATATTTCCAGTATTCTCAATACGCTGCGCAGGTCCAGTTCCCGCTCCATCTTACCGCCGAAGCGAATATCCGGGACGCCATTCTCATAGATGACAGTGATGTCGTACCACCGTTCCAGTTGGTTCATCACCTGCTGAATACCGGCGTTATCGAACTGGAACATACCTTCTTTCCAGGCTGTCACCTGGCTGGTGTCAGCAGCCTGCACTTTGATACCGACGCCGGCCATAGTGGCCTGCTGGCCCGGCTTCAGCAACATTTGCCGTTGTGCCGCCAGCACCTGAACCCGGCCATGTAACAATGTAGTGGTAACGACCGGCTCATTAGTATAGGCGTTGACGTTAAATCCGGTCCCTAATACCCTGATCTCGCTCTCCTGTATGGTCTTTACCCGGAAAGGCCTTGTAGCAGCCTGTTTCACTTCAAAATAGGCTTCGCCGTTCAGTTCCACCACCCGTTCCGCAGCATGGAAGCTGACAGGGTAACGCAATGAACTCGCGGCATTAAGCCATACTTCAGTGCCATCGGGCAGGATGAGGTGGAAGAGTTTTCCGCGGGGAGTAGACAGCGTATTGTAAGCCTGACCCGCATCTTTATTATTACTGTAAGCCAATGTATGTTGCCCCAGATGGATCACGGCGCCGGCTGCATTACGGATGCTGCCCTGATGCAGGCTGTCCAGTATTACCTGGCTGCCGTCGTCCAGTGTGAGAACGGCGCTTTGCGCGGCAGGACGTATGTCCTGCAGGGCCAGTACCGGAACAGTGTCAGGCGTATGCGCAACAGGGAGGCGAAGCAGGTACCACGCAGCGCCTGCCAGCAACAGCAGCGATGCGGCGGCAGCCCACCAGCGCATACGTACCGTACGGCGGACAGTGCGAGGCTTTGTACCGGCCTGCAGGATGATGGCCAGTACCTCCTGCGCGCGATGCGCAGGCATGGCCTTCTCGTCGCCGGAAGCGGCGATCACCTCGTCCAGCAACTGCATCAGCGTTTCGTCGTGCTGCGACCGGGCAATCAGCTGCATCAGCTCCTGCTGCTCGGCTTCTGTGCTGGTTTTCTCCAGCGATTTGCGGAATAAAAATTCAAATCGGGACATCCTGCGGACCGGTTTTGTGCCGGGTATATCAAAAGAAATCCCTAAAAAAGAAAAATGGGTCAGTGGAAAACAGAAAAAATCTGCTTCATAACAATTCCTTAATAATAAGCAAGGTGGCGTAGGTGCCCAGATGATAACTACAGTAGGTACGGATAAAGTGCATCGCCTCTGCCAGATGGCGTTTCACGGTCTCGGGCGAAAGGTTCAGCGCTCTGGCCGCCTCTTCCCGCTTCATGCCGTGCTCTTTGATCAGCTGGTAAACTTTCTGTTGCTGCGGCGACAAACGGGACACAGCATCATGTAATATCTGACGGTATTCTTTTTCCAGCAACGGCTCGCTGGACGAAGCCACTGGCGGCAACAACCACTCTTCCTGGTCGGAAATAGCGTGGCTCGTAGCCTGCTGCGCCAGCTGTTTCAGCGTCTTGAACACACGGTTACGGGTAATCGTAAACAGCCAGGCGGTAAAGTATTCCAGCTCTGGCAATTGTTCCCGTTTTAACCATACCTTCAGAAATACGTCCAGCACTATCTCCTCCGCCACCGCTTCGGAGCCGGTGATCTTCCAGGCAATAGTGTATACTTTATTACGGTACCGATGAAAAAGCGTCTCGAATGCTTTTTCATCTCCGTTGGCAATCGCCCGGAACAGGTTGTTCTCAGTATGTAGCTCGTGGGCGGTCATCCAGATAGATTTTGGTCACAAATATAATATGGAGGTGCTTTTATCACTTTCTCCTAATGCCCGCTGCGACTGGATTTCATAATTAAATAACATTTAAGCCCAATTACAAATTACGAATTGAGGTTTTCCTTAATTCAATATCACCAACGGAACGCTTAAAATATAAAACAAGATTTTTAAAAACTTTAAAATACACAACCAGATAAACAAAAGCAACCAGGCAACCTTAAAAATCATTTGGGGCATGTACGAACAAACTATCTGTTCATACATGCCCCAAATTCGTAATTCGTAATTCGTAATTCGTAATTATTACCAGCCTTTGTTCTGCGGCAGTAATTTAGGGTTCAATGTCAGTTCCTGCGTGGGAATAGGATACAGGTACATTTTATCGTTCCACACCCTGGCGGTGATATCAGGATATACCCGGATATAACCGTTGGCGTCCAGCACGATATCTTTTACCTGGCCCTGGTTGGGATACTGCGCTTTTACCTCGGGGCGCAGTTTCATGCCCAGAATAGATTCAGGGTTCTCGATAAGCTTGCCGGCATTCCAGCGCAACAGGTCGTCAAAACGGAAACCTTCGGCGCCCAGCTCTACTCTCCTCTCCCGGCGTATTTCATCCAGCAGCACAGGCAATGCAGGGAAATCGGATTTCGGGTCTTTTATCAGCGCAGCGATCTGCATGGCGGGCATGCCTACCCTTGCACGCAGTTTGCTGATCGTCTGATCGATCACGGCCTGGTCACATTCGTTCAGTTCTGCTTTGGCTTCTGCGTATACCAGCAGCACTTCTGCATAACGGAAAATAAACAGGTCCAGCGTGGATTGGTTGGCGTTCCACTGCTCCAGGCTGGAAGAACGGCCTTTCACGCGCTGGTAGCCGGTGCTTGTAACGCTGGTGCCTATACGCGGCAGGGTGATAATATCCTTGTTGCCGCTGGCATCTACCTGAAATACAAAACCCGGGGTGGCAATCAGCTGCCCGAAACGGGGATCTCGGTTGGTGATCTCCGCCTGGATGGAATCATCTCCCTTATACAAAGGGCTGAGCACAGTGGGCAGGCCATCAGTACACAGGAAAGAGCGCACAAAACTTTTGCTGAAACCCGTATTACCTTCTCCCAGCTGGCGGGTAAGATTGTGCATGAACACATCCTTGATAAAACGTTTGGGCATGATCGCTTCCTTGTTGCCCAGCAGTTCTTCCTGTATAAACAGGTTATAATAATCGGTGGCGGGATGCCCGGTGGTATACAGATCGTACAAACCACTGGTCATCACCAGCTGCGCAGCATTAGCAGCTTCACGCATCATCGGCTGATCATCACCGAGGCTGTGATATTTGCGGTAGCTACCTTCCCACAGGCAGATACGCGCTTTCAACGCGGCGGCGGCAAATTTATGCAGGCGGCCCTTTTCCGCACTGCCTGGTACAGGCAGATTGGCTACGGAAAAGTTCAGGTCTGCCAGCACAGAGTCCATTACCTGTTTGTGCGGTGTACGCGGCAGGTCCAGCTCCGGAGAGTTTTCGTTCAGGTCTTTGGAAAACCAGGGCACATCACCATAACGTTTTACTTTCTGCCAGAAATACAATGCACGGAAGAAACGGGCTTCGGCGGCATATTTGTTTTTCACATCGTCACCTACGGCGGCACGCTGATAACGCGCCAGGAAGTAGTTGGCGCTTCGCTCGTTTTTCCAGCTCCACTCACCTTTGTCATCGTCTTTTACGATGGGCACTATGTACTGGCCCGACAAAAACGCGTCTTTGCTGCGCGGCACCATGTCATCGGAGTTATTGTCCGAGTTGTTGTCCATCACCGGCAATGTGCTGTAAAAACCGTTGCAGTACAATTTCAGGTCAGACTCGTTCTTAAAGAAAGTCGGATCACTGAAAGCATCGTCGGGATTCAGGTCGAGGAAAGAATCACGTTTACAGCCGGCCAATGCCATGACTGATAACGTTAACGCATATATGATATTTATTTTTTTCATCATCATCATGTTTTGGATTGGTTATAAGCCCAGTTGCAAACCGAAAGAGATGGCCCTGTTGAGCGGATAGTCTTTCGCGTCAAATATTTCCGGATCGTACGCTTTGTGCAGTTTGGTCACTTCAAACAGGTTCTGCGCAGACACGTACACACGCAGTTTCTGCATCCGCATGGCCCGCATGGCGGAAGCCGGCAACGTGTAGCCAACCGACAGGTTTTTCATACGGGCATAAGCAGCGTTCTGCAGGTATTTCGTTTGTGCCTGGAAGTTACCGCCACCACCGAAGCGCTGGCGTGGGTAGTAAGCGTCAGGATGATCGGGGGTCCAGTAATCCAGCTGATATACCATAGGTACGTCCCATTCGCTCTTGAAGCCCCAGAAGGTGTTGCCGTCCAGCATCACGTCGCGTTTGCCTACGCCCTGAATGAGCATATTAAAATCGAAGTTTTTATACTGTACAGAGAGATTCACGCCAAACTGGTAACGGGGTGTTTTATTGCCAATCACTTTGCGGTCACCCGGATCAACAGCGGTGTTCTGGCCACTGGTGATTTTTTTGTCGCCATTCAGGTCTTTGAATTTGATATCGCCGGCCAGCCATTTGCCGTTCCAGAGGTTGGACTGGTCGGCACCGGCAGCTTCCGCGTCTGACTGGAAAAACCCGTCTGTCACATATCCCCATATCTCGTCCAGCTTCTGGCCCACATAGTAGCTGCCCAGTGTTTTGGTAGGATTGAGGTCATAGCGGGTGATGGTAGCGGAATAATCAGACAGTGCCAGGTTTACTTCATAGGAAAGGTCGTCGTTGATCTTATCTCTCCAGTTAACACCCAGTTCCCAGCCTTTGGTGCGCATTTCGCCGGTATTTACTTTAGGAGCGGAAGTACCGAGGATACCGGGCAGCGGATAACCATTCAGCAGCATGTCTTTGGTATCGCGGATATACCAGTCGAAAGTGGCGCTGAGACGGTTTTTCAGCAGGGTCACGTCCAGGCCGAAGTTGCGCGTGCTTACTTTTTCCCAGGTAAAATTCTGGCTTACCAGACCGGGCACGCCTACGTATACACCTTTCTGGTCATCGAAAATATAATCCACTTTACCACTTGGCATGGTAGGAATATAGGGATAGATGTCAGTGTTGGCGTTTTGGTCGGGGTTCAGCGCCTGGTTGCCCAACGTACCGTAGGAAGCGCGCAGTTTCAGATCGTTGACAACGTCCAGCAGCGGTTTAAAGAAGCCTTCTTCAGATACGCGCCAGCCGGCAGATACGGACGGCAGGAACACATAGCGGTTGCTGGCCGGGAAACGGGAAGTACCGTCATAACGACCGTTCACTTCCAGGAGGTACTTGTTGGCATAATCATAATTCAACCGGAAGAAAGAGCCGGCCAGCGCCCAGCTGTACTGGCGGCCATCAGCCAGTGGACTGTTGTCGTTGTTGAGATTGATGGCCGGCATGGTTTGGTCGATCAGGTTTTTCACTTTCACGTTAAACCCTTTCACCTGCTTCTTCTCCTGGTTGTAGCCCACCATGGCTTTCAGGAAATGCTGGCCAAACTGACGGGAGTATTCCGCATAGGCATTCAACGCCGTATAGTAGTCGTTGTTATTGCTTTCTTTTACGCTGCTGGGTTTACTCCAGGGGAAAGTGCCCAGCAGTATGCCGTTGGCGCCGTACTCCTGGTACTCTTTATAATGTTGCTGGTTGTTGAGGCCATAACTGTTCCACGTATAGTCGCCCACGATACGCAGGTTTTTGAGTGGTTTCAGTACAAATCCGCCGGTGAGCCACAGGTCATTGGCCGTTTCTTTGGTGCGGCCGTTGAGAGTGGCGAGGGCTACGATGTTGGTAAAGGAGCCCTGTCCGGAGAAGTGGCCGTCGGGGTGGTAAACAGGCATAATGGGGCGCAGGTCGCCGGAGATCCAGCCGGATGAAAGGCCGCCGTGACTGGCAGGAGTGGGTTTGTTGCTCTCTGTTCGGTTGAGCATCATTTTCATATTCAGCTCCAGCCAGGACGTTGCTTCTGTATTGAGTTTCAGGCTCGCATTGTATCTTTTAAAATCTTCGTCGGCCACTTTCAACAGGCCTTTCTGATCGAAATAGCCGAGGGAGGCCACGTAGCCGGTTTTGCCCTGGCCGCCGGAGATAGACACGTTATGGTCCATCATGGGCGCCCATCCCGGGTAAAGTTCTTTTATCCAGTCGGTATTGCCTACGTAGCGGTATTTGGAGGGATTGGCAGGGTCCACGTATACCGGCAGGTTGTTGGCAGGATCTTTAAAGTATGCAGCAGCACGAACAGAATCTTCTGTGGTAAAGGGTTCGGAGGCAGCGTTGCCGCCGGAGAGCTGACCGGTGCGGTCGGCTTCACGGTGCATGCGGATATAATCCACTGAATTGAGGTATTTCGGCATGCGGGTGGGGCGGGTAATGGTATAGGAAGTGGAATAGTTCAACCGCAGCGGCGCATCTTTACCCGGCTTTTTGGTGGTGATGAGGATAACACCGTATGCGCCTCTTACGCCATAGATGGCAGCGGAAGCCGCATCTTTCAGCACGGTGACGTTAGCCACGTCGGCAGGATTGATGAGGTTAGGGTCCATCTGTACACCATCTACCAGCACCAGCGGGCCACCACCGTTGATAGATGTATTACCGCGTACGTTGAAGGTGGCGCCTTTGCCTGGAGCGCCGTTGTTCAGGTTCACATTGAGGTTGGGCATCATGCCTTGCAGGCCCTGCGCCAGGTTTACCAGCGGGCGGCTTTCAAGTTTTTTGCCGTCCAGTGTGGCTACGGCGCCGGTGAGGTCGCCTTTTTTCTGGGTGCCATAACCTACTACCACGACTTCGTTGAGGCCCTGGGTATCTTCCAGCAAAGTGATGTTAACAGTGGTACGTCCTTCCAGGGTAGCCGTCTGCTGGATGTGGCCGATAAAGGAAAACACCAGGGTCGCATTGTCCGGCGCATTCAGTTCGTATTCACCATTAGCGTTGGTAACAGCGCCGGCATTGGCGCCGGAGACTTTTACCGTCACGCCTGGCAGGGGCTCGCCTTTCGCATTGACCACCTTTCCTTTGATATGTTTGTCGCGGATTTCGTTGCCGGCGCGGGTGACCACCACAACGTTATTGTCCAGCACTTTATAGTGCAGGTTAAGGGGCAACAGCAGGCGGTCCAGCGCTTCAGTCACCGTTACGCCGCTCATATCAACAGATACGGGGGGCACATCTTTCAACTCATCATTATTAAAGAAAAAACGATAATTGGATTTTTTCTCCAGCATGATCAGCATTTTATCCAGGTGCGTGGCCTCTGCCCGGATACTGATCTTTTTCTGGGAATAAACACTGGCCGAAGCCTGCGCTACCAGTAGCAGCAACAACGTGGTGAACTTCATAATCAATAACATCTGCTGGACCCTTGCCCATACGGTGGGAGGCCCCGACTTAGTAAATTTTTTCATACCTTGGATTTGTTGAGTTGATACAATAGGAGTCCCTGAAACCTTCGAACGTAAAAGGTCTCCTCATGCTTGACAACGGGGAATGTGCGCGCATTTCCCGTTTTTTTTAATAAAGATGTTACAGGTGGTTATCAGGTAAAGCCTGACAGTACTTTCATAACTAGCGATTTAGACTTTGATTAATGAATAATGACTTTTCCTGCGGCGACGTTATAATCGAATTGTTTGGTCTGTTTTAACATGCCCAGCAGCTGGTCCAGCGATTCACCCTGTACGTTACCGGTAAAGGAGGTCTGTAACAATGCCTGGTTATGACATTCTATTGTAATGCCATACCATCTTTCCATTCTTTTTATCAGTTGTGAAAAATGCTCATTACGGTATACAAATCTGTTTTCCACCCAGGCAGTTTCCGCTATCAGGCTACCGGTATGTTCCTTTTCAATGCTTTCCAATACGATCAATGGTTTCTGGTCGTCCGCCCGGGCTGCCGGCGCGGGTTTCGCCACAGTATCCGTGATGACGTTGGCCACCAGTAATTTCTGCCGCGGGCTTAGCGTTATATGTTGTTTCCCCGCATCTTTCACGGTCACTTCCACCGCGCCGCTGATGAGGGCTGTTTCCGTATGTGATTCATCTGTGTAGGCCCTTACGTTGAAAGTGGTGCCCAATACTTTTATATCAACCGTATTAGTGTGGATAACAAACGGATAGCTGGCCATTTTGGTCACATCAAAATAACCTTCCCCGGTGAGCTTCACTTCCCGTCCGGATTTGGCGAAATTACTGGGATAAGACAAGGTGCTGCCGGCGTTGAGCATGACCAGCGTGCCATCCGGAAGGGTGATGCGTGTTTTGGAGCCGGGCCGTGTTTGCACAGTGCTCCACACCACTGCGGGGGAAGTGGCCGTACGCAGGTACGTCATCATGGCGGCGCCTAGCAGCAACGCCAGGAAAGCGGCAACGGCTATTGCCCGCCAGCGGCGGCGTGACACCTGCATATTGTTGTCCGTCATCTCCGGCACCGATGGTGTTTCCTTATTTTCAGCAGCGACGATGTCACCCATGATGCGGTCCAGCAGCATTTCCTTCCTTTCGAGTGTAGGCTTGCCCGTACTTTGCAGGGATATTTTGTCCAACAGCTCCTGTTGCCGGGCCACCTCAGGGGTGGCTTCCAGCAGGACTTCCAGCTCCATCTCCTCTGCGGCCGACAAAATGCCTGCCGTCCGTTTGGCTATCAGTTCCCAAAGCCTTTCGTGTTGTTCCATTAAATTGACATGTTACGGTGATGTAACAGATAAGACAGTATTTTGGAGAAATACTATGAAGCGCGGGAGAAATTTTTTTATTTTTTTTATTCCATCCAGCCGAAATGCTGGCGGATATCGATCACCTCACCCAATTTTTTCAGGGCGATGGCCATCTGGGTGTTCACCGTGTTGATGGACACTTCCAGGATTTCCGCCACCTCACGGTATTTAAGGCCATCTTCCTTTACAAGGCGGAAGATGAGTTTACAGCGGGCGGGCAACAGGTTGATGGCGGATTCTATCTTCCGCAGGTTTTCCTTGCTGATCAGCATATCCTCCGGGGAGGCAGCCATCGCATTAACAGCCACCTGGATATGCTCACCTGTCAGCATCTCCGGCATCCTGCCGGCACTGGTGCGGTAGTTGTAAGCAGTATTACGGACAGCGGTGTACAGGTAGGTATTGAGGTTACGCACCGCAGGCAGCGAGGCGCGGTTCTGCCATATCTTCACAAATACATCGGACACGGCTTCTTCTGCTTCTTCACGGGAAGGCAGCAACGATGCGGCAAAAACAATCAGCCGTTCGCTGTACTGCAAAAACAGCTGGCGAAAGGCTAGTTGGTCATTGTCCCTGTATATTTTCTCTAACAGATCCTGCATCTGCAAATAATTGTGAACCGCATTCCCTCAACAAAGATGGTATTGGTAAGGTAGCCCAGTCCGGTTATCCACAATACCTGAAATTTAGCGGATACTGATACTGAATTAACAAGACAATTTTCAGGGAGGCAATCAGCTGTCGGCCGCCCGCAGAAAGCAATCGATGGCATTAAGATGGACGTTATTTCCTGAGCGTAGCAAGCAATATCCATCTTCCCGTTCCTGCATATGGAGTTAAAAACAAAAGGGCCGACCTATTCGGTCAACCCCTGAAAATCGGATATATCTTAGGACAAACTGTTATTTATAAATATAAATTTCAATCTTCCCGTCTTTGGTAACAGCTCCCCTGTACATGCCTTCTGTATTAAAAGGCATGGCCATATTACCGTTTTTGTCCAGCGCAATGAGTCCGCCATCACCACCCATATCGCCCACTTTTTTGATAACGGTTTTACCGGCATCCTGCACAGACAACCCTTTATATTCCATCAGCGCAGAAAGGTCGTAGGCTACCACGTTGCGGATGTAATACTCGCCCCAGCCGGTGCAGGACACAGCCACAGTATTATTATTCGCATAAGTGCCGGCGCCAATAATCGGCGAATCACCCACACGGCCATATTTTTTGTTGGTCATACCACCAGTGGAAGTAGCGGCCGCCAGGTTTCCCTGTTTGTCCAGTGCTACAGCGCCCACCGTGCCGAATTTATTATCCTTGTTGATAATGCCCAGCTTCGCAGGGTTCGTATAGGCGTTGGATTTGGCCGAAGCAAGCGAGTCTTCTTTCAACGCTTTTTGCAGGCCTTTCCAGCGGGACTCAGTACGGAAATAGGAAGGGTCCACAATTTCCAGTCCGGCTTCTTTGGCGAACTTCTCTGCTCCGGGGCCGATCATCATCACATGTTCGGATTTTTCCATCACTGCACGGGCGGCACTGACAGGGTTCCTGATCACCGTCACACCAGCCACAGCGCCCGCTGCCCTGGTTTTGCCGTTCATGATGGCCGCATCCAGTTCGTTACGGCCCTCGTGGGTGAAGACCGCCCCTTTTCCGGCGTTAAAAAGAGAATCGTCTTCCAGTACCCGCACGGTGGCCTCCACCGCATCGAGACTGCTGCCGCCGGATTGTAATACGCCATAACCCTTCTCCAGCGCCCGCTTCAGCGATGCCTTATATGCTTCCTCCATCTCAGGCGACATGTTCTTTTTCAGGATAGTGCCCGCTCCGCCATGGATCACCAGTACATACTGCCCTGCTTTTTTCTGCGCTGACACCATATTTCGGGACATCATCAGGCAACAGGCCAGTAACAAATAGCAAAAACCTTTTTTCATGTAAAGTGTCATTTTATAAAATCATCAAATCTGCCTGGTTTTCAGTACACCATTTTCTACCCACCACCAGTACCAGGTGCCGCCAGCCGGCGCCGTGGTATCACCGGCAGACAACGGGAAACGGCCATTGCCGGTCGCGGAGGCAGGTATTTCATATACTTTAAGGGCCTGCCCGTTACAATTCCACTGTAAAGGCTGTCCTTTCACACAAAGTTCAGGTTTCTTGAGGCTATCCGCCTGGATAAAATAAGCTTTGCTCACCCCAAAAACCGTTGCCATGCCATGCTCGTCAATACAAACGGCCGTCTTCTCGTCCGGTGCAATACCCATCGGAAAAATACCATAATCTGTGATAATACGGCTCATAAAAGTTACATGCCTGCCCTGCCGGCCGCGTTTCACATAGTGCTGGTCGCTGATTACGCCGGACAGATAAGGCGCATGCAGGAAATCATTGTTATACACTTTTACCAGCGTATCGTATGGATTGGCCAGCACGCTGTCGGACACCGCACTACCGCCTTCTCCGCTGTAGTACAGCCCGCTGAGCACAGCGCAACCGGCGCTGGTACCGCCTACCGGCGCCTTTTTCTCTGTCAGCAGATAGTTGATGGCCTCCGCTGTTTTAGTGCCTCTCCAGTTGTTCATATAACGGGACTGGTCGCCACCGGCGATAAACAACATTTCCGCATTCCGGATAGTACGTGCCACCGTATCATTATTCGCCAGTTCCCTGCTAGTGATATTAAGCGTTTCGACGGAATTCACCTTGCCCAGTGAATCGATGTCCACGTTATAACCGGCGTTCGCAGAGGCAGTGAGCACTACCACATCGCCACCGCCGCTGCGGGCTATCATCCAGCGGAAAGCGCCGTCCACATTGCCGCCGCCACCTATCAGCGCCACGCCTCCCGTCACCGGTTTAATCACATCGGCCGTATCACCCACAATACCAATAGAAGCCGGACGGCCGGGAATCGTCTTAGGAGCTTTGTCACCACCGTCACAAGCACTAAAACATATAGCCGTTATCGTTAACAGGCCCATTATCTTTGTTCCGTTCATTTACTGATCGTTTTACATTTTGTGGATACCTCAAATTCGTAATTCGTAATTCGTAATTCGTAATTCGTAATTTAATAAGGTTTATTCTGCTCCATGTTCCTGTTAGCCTTGGTTTCGGCGTCAGGTATAGGGAACACATAACCGCGCTGTCCCGGCTTCAGCAGCACTGCTCCCAGCGCATTCACCGCGTCTTCCGGTTCACGTGTTACTGGTAAGGAACGTCTCCTCAAGTCAAACAAACGATGCCCTTCAAACGCCAGTTCTTTAAATCGTTCTGTATAGATGGCAGTGATCAGCGCATCTTTATCGGCAAACACCTGCGGTGTATAACCGTCAATACGGGCGGCACGCAGACCGTTCAGGTCATTGGCGGCATCGCCGTTCTGGCCCAGCTCCGCCGCGGCCTCTGCACGGACCAGGTACATCTCTCCGGTACGGAACACCTTCAGGTCTGCCAGCCCGGGATTACCACTACTGCCAGTGTATTTATTGACCAGGTAAGCGGATTTGCCGGCACCACGGCTGTCATCAAACTGTATATAAGCCGGATAACGCACATCATTGTCTTTGTCAAACAATTTGATCAGTTCAAAGGAGGGAACGTATAAGGCTACACGCTTTTTGAAATAAACACCGCCGATCAGGTCATCGTCGGTACCGGGCATCTGCTTCAGTTTCCAAATAACCTCAGATTCGTCGGTATCTTTCCAGATGGCGGCGAACTTGTTACGTGCCGCCAGCGGCATGGCCTGGATAGCTTCTGTGGCATAGGTGACGGCATCGTTCCATTTCTTTTCGTACAGGGCTACCCGTGCCTGAATCGCTGACACTGCTGCCAGGGTGATATGGGTATTATCGTCAAAGGAGGCAGGGATCAGTTTCTTCGCGGTTTTAAGATCATCTTCAATACGTGCCATTACTTCCGCAAAAGTATTACGGGCGGGTGAGCTGACTTTGGAAACGTCCATATAAGGCACTCCCAGCGCATTGGGCGTATAGTCCTGTGCGTAGCTCTGCAACAGCTGGAAGTGGCAGTACGCCCGTAATGCCAGCAGCTCGCCCTGATATTGGTCGCGCTTTGCTACTTCATCGCCTTTGGCAGGCACCTGTGGCAATGCGGCCAGCACACGGTTGGCACGGTCTATCGTAACATAGTATTCATTGAAAGAAGCGGTAATGGTGCCGTTGCCCGGGTCTATCTGCCAGCGGTAGGAAGCTACGCCGCCACCGGTACCGTTTTCGCTGGGCAACGTACACTCGTCCGTAACCAGCGATACGTTGTAAATGGTATTGTAAGTAAGCCGTGAGTAAGCGCCCAGCAGGCCGCCATTAAGGTCGGCGACGTTACGGAAAGTCCTTCCCGGATCAATAATATTGTCTGTAGGCGACAGGTCCAGTTGTTTGTTGCACGAAAGCAGACATACCGGCAGCATCAGTGCCAGGTATTTAACAGTATGTTGAATATAACGGATCATGAACAGCAGGATTTAAAAGTTAACATTCAGGCCGAAGGTGTAAGTCCGCGCAGCGGGATAGTCGAAACGCCCTTCGCCATTGTTGTTTTCCGGGTCAAAGCTTTTCCATTTGGTCCAGGTGATGAGGTTCTGCGCCTGCGCAAACACCTGCACGCCCTGTATAAATTTCAACTGCGACAACAGCGCCTTCGGGAAGTTGTACCCGATGCTTACATTACGCAAACGGAGATAAGAGGCGTTCTGGATATCGCGGGAAGAGTAACCGCGCCTGGCGCCGAAACGGGGCAGGATGGCGTTGTCGCCAGGTTTCTTCCACCGGTCGTACAACATGCGTATAGATTGGTTGCTGCTGCCGAAGGCCGGGTTCTCGGTATAATAATCTTCGTTGAGATAACGCATGGTCTTATCTGCAAAAGTGAACAACGCGTTCAGGTAAATACCTTTATAGGTAATGCCGGTGTTGAAGCCGCCGGCGAAAGGCGGAATATAAGTACCAAATTCCGCTACGCTCAACGCGGTTTCGTTATAATCGCTGGTGGTTTTGCCGGAACGGTCATAATACAGCGGATCGCCGGTCTGCGGGTCTACGCCGGCCCATTTAGGCGCGTAGTGCGAACCATAAGGCAGGCCCACCCGCACAATTTTTGAATCGCCCTGTGTGAATTCGCTGGCGCCGCCCAGATCGGTGATCACGTTTTTATTGTAAGCGAAGTTAAAGCCCACGTTCCAGGTGAAATCTTTCCGGCGGATGATGTCTGCCTGCACGTCCATCTCGATGCCGCGGTTGCGCATGGCGCCGGAGTTGAGGAACATGCTGCTGAAGCCGGAAGTGATGGACAACGGCTGTTCGATGAACAGGTTGTTGGTGATTTTATTGTACACGTCTGTCACCACGCGGATACGGTTGTTCCAGATACCCAGGTCAAAGCCGACATTCAGCTCTTTGGCATATTCCCAGTCGTAGCCCGGGTTACCAGGTTGTGATGGCACAATGGCCGGACGGCCGGCATACTGGTCGGTGCCGTAAGTGCGGAAATAAGCGAAGGGCCCGAGCGTGGAGAACGGATTAGCGGAAGTGCCATAGCTGGCGCGGAAACGCAGGTTGTCCACAAAACTCACGTCTTTGAGGAAATTCTCTTTCTTCACTTCCCAACCGATGCCCACGGAATAGAAACCATGCCACCTGTTGGAAGGCGGCACGGTAGAAGCGCCATCATAGCGGAAGGAGGCGTTAAGTGTATATTTTTCATCAAAAGTATAACGGCCCACAGCGATGTAGGAAGCCAGTGCGCTGCGGGTACGGCTGCCGCCTACTACCGGCGCAAAAGGCGAACCTGGCGTAATGGCAGCAGGCGTGGCCGGCAGGCGGCCATCCAGATCAAAGCCGGTATAGTTGAATGCACGGTAATTGTTCTTCGTGAATTCAAAATAACCGGACACTTCAAAGTCATGGCGATCAGCGATATTTTTGGAATAGGTCAGGCCGGAAGTAGTGACCAGTGTGAAGTTACGGGTAGTGCCTTCTCCAAAGCTGCCTTTTCCACCGTTATCTACTTTATAACCGGAATAAGAATCCGGGTTCACATAACGCTCAGTGGTGGTTTCCCTGAAATCCAGTCCCAGTCTTGTCTTAGCCACAAGCCCTTTGGCGATGGTGAAGTTCAGCGAGGTACCAATGATGCTTTTCAGCTGGTTGTCTTTGTTGCTGGTGTTGAGCAGCGCCTCCAGGGCGTTGCTGCCTTCCCGCAGGTCATACACGGGATACACGTCGTCGTTCCAGTTGGTGACCAGCGTGCCGTCTGGCAGGTAGGGATATTCGTAAGGCAGTGCGTAATAAACGGCTGCCAGCGGATTTGAGCCGCTGCTGGATGCTTCCCGCTCAATAAAGGAAGATTCGGAATAGGCCAGTCCTACGTTCACGTTACCGGTCAACCGGCCGGCGTTGAAGTCCACATTGTTCTTCAGGCTATAGCGTTTCAGGCCGGAGCGCAGCGCGATGCCCTGTTGATCGAAATAGTTGAGCGAGCTATAAAAGCGGATATTGTCATTACCGCCGCTGGCACTGAGTTGATGCTCCTGGAACTTGCCTGTGCGCAGGAATATCTTGCGCCAGTCGGTATTGGTATTACGCAGACTGTCGAGTATATGATCGGCCTGTCTTTTTTCTTCCGGGGTTTTGGTGGCGTAGTCAGGGTTCCTGGGGGAGAACTCCCAGCCCGGGCCGATATTGGAACCGGTTTCCAGTCCTATCTCTTCTTCAAATTGCAGGTGCTCTGCGGAGTTCATCATTTTGAACTTCGGCGTGGTCATATTGGAGAAACCGTACTGTGATTTATAGGAGAAAGACAGTTTGCCTGCCTGCCCTTTTTTGGTGGTGATCACGATAACGCCGTTGGAGCCGCGGGAACCGTACAATGCTTTGGCCGAAGCGTCTTTCAGTACAGTTACGGAAGCAATGTCTTCGGGATTGATGCCCTGGAACTGTCCGGCTTCAATAGGGATGCCGTCCATCACGTACAGCACGGAAGAGCTGCCGTTGATGGTACCTACGCCGCGGACAGTCACTGTGGCGGCGGTCCCCGGTTGACCGGAGCCTGCGGATATCACCATACCGGGCACACGGCCCTGTAATATCTGTTCGAAGCTGGCCATGGGCACCTGGGTGATTTTATCGCTGCCTACGATACCGGCGGAAGCGGTGGACTTATCACGGGCATAGTTCGTATATCCGGTAACTGTTACCGCGTTCAGTGTCTTTACATCTTCTTCGAGGGTGATATTGATTTCGTGGCGGCCGTTGATGTCTACCTGGCGGGTGGTATATCCTACCAGGGAGAATTGCAGGGTACGGACCTGATCGGGGGCGGTGAGGGTGTAACTGCCGTCGGCAGCGGTGAGCGCGCCGGCATTGGAGCCAACGGCCCTGACGGTAACGCCGGGCAGCGGCAGGTTATCGATGCCACGCACCTTTCCGCGGATTGTCATATCCACAGCGGGTTTATTATTGGCATCTGCGGCATACAGCACCACGAGGCCGTCTTCCCGCTGGGACCAGGCCAGGTTGGTACCGGCCAGCGCCTGTGTCAGCACGGCATCGAGCGAGGCGCCCTTAGCGGTAACAGACACTTTGCTGTTTTCGGGGAGTGTTTTATCATGGAAAACAAACCGGTAAGAGGTCTGATGCTCCAGTGTTTTCAGGAACTGCCGGATACTGGTTTCCCTCACCTGCAGGGTGATCGTTTCCTGGGCCAGGCATACCGCCTGCACCTGCAGACAGGTCAAAAAAAGAAAGATTGTCAATTTCATAGTGAGCAGCAGTTTGCCGGCGGGAACAGCCTTCCCTTTCCATTTCAGGAATACAAGTTTTACCATACCTTTGATGTTGGTTTAGTTAATGATCGTTCAGGACATTATCTGGCCTATTTCAGGGGGAGTGGTGCGAACACTTCCCCTTCTTTATTTTGGTTGTTACTGGTTGATATTTTTATTTGCTGATGATGATCGTATCGTTTACCATTTTAAAGTTGAAGGGATAGGACAGCTGCAGGGCGTCCAGTGCTTTCAGTACAGTTTCACTCTCAAACGTACCGGAGTAGCGGTATTGTTTTACGGCATCATCTGCAAAGGCGATGCGGATGCCGTACCATTTCTCCAGTTTGCCGGCGATATCTGCCAGCGGTTCATTCTCTATCTCCAGCCGGTTGCGCACCCAGGCTATTTCCCGGGCTTTATGGTTGACAGGGTCGGCGTCCAGTGGTACCACCTTCAGCACCGGCGCAGCAGTTGTTTTCCCTGTCGCGGTGCCTGCTATGGTCAGTTTCTGATTCGGCTGCAGTACTATTTTCTGTGCAGGTCCCTGCGCACAGGTGATCTCTACGCTTCCTCTGAAAAGGGACGCCTCCATCAGGGGATGGCCCGTATAGGCGCTCACGTTAAACACGGTGCCCAGTACTTTAATATCGAAGGCGCTGGTATGTACCATAAAAGGCCGGTGCACGTCCTTTACCACATCAAAAAAGGCTTCGCCGGTCAGTGTCAGGTCGCGGTTCACACGATTAAATCCTTCTGCCAGCTCCACCCGGCTGTTTTTCCGTAATACCAGCGCGGAACCGTCGGGCAGTATCACCGATTTACGCGGTTCATCACCGGCGGAAATGACAGTGGCTGCAGCCACTTCAGAGGACACACGCGCAGCACGCTGCTGACGGCTGAAGAAATATCCGGCGGCCAGGATAACGGCCCCGCCTATCACAGCGGCGGCATATCGTATATAACGGTAACGGTTGACCGGCGCCGGCTCTTCAGGCAGTGCCGGCAAGCTCCCTTCCAGCGCGTGTTGCAGCCGCTCGTATTGCGTAAGCCCGTCCCGAAGATGCTTCAGCTGCTCCATACGCCCGCCCTGGCGGGCAGACAACAAGGCTACCAGCTGACGGGCCTCTTCCAATACGGCCGTTTTACCGGGATGCTGCCGCGCCCATTCGGCCCAGAAAGCGATGTCCGCTTCATGCTCCTCCCGGCAATAACGCTGGAAAGATTCATCACAGGCAAAATCTATTGCCTCGTAATCCTGGAAGTTCATGCAGTTGACCCTTTTTAATACAGACGGCAGGATTCGCTGTTTTTCCTAGACAAAAAGCATTTTTTTTCAGGAAAGTTTTTTCCGGAGGGTTTTAATAGCGTCGTAGATAGTGTTGTAGGCCGTTTTCACGGTTTGGGAAGTCTGTGCGGCGATTTCTTCATAACTAAGCCCTTCGAAAAATTTAAGGCGCACCAGCTCTGTCTGCCGCGGGGTGAGAGCTTTCATGGCTTCGTACAGGCGTCGTTTTATTTCATCGTCCTGCTGCACCCGGATGATGATCTCTTCATAGGACAATTCATTTTCGGCTTCTTTGCCGGTCATACGGCTGATGGCGTCGTGCATGCGTGCCTGATAGGCCAGCTGGTCCAGCAGTTGCCGTTTCAGGGCGGTAAACAGATAGGCGGGCACGTTAGTAACAGGTTTCAGCTGCGCCTGTTTGCTCCAGAGCTGTAAAAACAGCTGTGTGATACAGTCTTTTACCAGCTCATCATTGCCACACAGCTTCAGCCCGAAGCGCAGCAAATGGGAATAGGTGCTGTTGTACAGCGCAAACAGGGCCTGTTTGTCGCCGCTCCGCAGTCGCTCCCATTGTAGGCTATGATGATCTTCTTCGGTTGACATGGGCTGGTTTTAAGAATATAATGCCGGCAGGCGGCCAAATTATATTTTTTTATCCGGATTTGCCAGCCGCAGCAGATCAGTCAGGATAAACAGACCCGTCAAATTATCCAGTAGATTATTGAACAAAAAAAACCGGCTCCTGTACAGAGCCGGTTTTTTATAGAAACAGATGAACGGTCATTATCCTAATACATGATGTGCCAGCACTTTCTGCACTTCATACACATTCACGGATTTATTGAATGTTTTCACAATACTGGGCTGTGCCTCACTGCTCACCCAGATTTTCAGCTCCGCGTCCAGGTCAAAGGTACCGGCTGTTTCCACGCTGAAGCGGCTGATGCTTTTGTACGATACACTTTTGTATTCCGTTTTACTGCCGGTAATACCTTGTTTATCCACCAGTATCAACCGTTTGTTCGTGAATATAAAAGTGTCCCTGAACAGTTTAAAGCCCAGTTCGATCACTTCAGTGTCTGTCAGTAATTTACCGTAGTCTTTCACTAGTTCCTGTTGACTAACGGTGCCTGCATTGCCCAGCAGCGCTGAAAAAAATCCCATAGGTAATATTTTCAGGGAAGATATAAAAATAAACGACATCATCCCTGCACTACTGCTTTCAACATCTGTCCGGCAAAATCCTCAAACTTCCGTTGACCGGCTACCACTTTGTTTTTCTCATAATCGGCATACAGCCGGCCTTCCCTGATGCTGACGCCCACCTGGGCAAGCAGCGATGCCATATGCGCGGAGAAACCATTCTGCATGGCGCCCTGCTGCAAAGCTTCATCCGGGAACGGCACCCATTGTACCGGTTGGGATGTCAGCTGCCCGAAGATGGCCGCTATCTCGTTTCCTGTTTTCTCATCGCTGGTCATGTTGCGGAACGACTTACCGGTAAATGTCAGGTCTGAAAGCAGTGCGGTGGCTGCATCCGCAATATCATGAGGGTGTACCAGGCCTAACCGGATATCTCCCGGAAAATTATTCCCGATGATCTGTTGTTGTAAGATCATCTCCAGGTGACCATAAAAATTGGTGTAAAACATACCGGCGCGCAGGTGAACGATATGCGTGTCCGGCAGCTGGTTGAGAATTTGCTCCACCTGGTGGAAAGCGCTGGACAAGCCGTTGCCCGCGGGCACATGTGCCCCGATGCCACTCAGGTTCACGACGTGTTTTATGCCCGCATCAGCCAAAGCCTGGCGATAGTTGGCCGCAATAACAGCCACATCTCCATAATAATCTTCAGATGCGGCCAGTGGTGGAATCATGGTATATACGGCATCTGCCCCTTTGAAGGCAGTCGTTAAAAATGCGGTGTCTTTTACAGAGCCTATGGCTGCTACAGCGCCCATTGCCGCTATCTGCGCAGCTTTATTGGCATCCTGACTGATAATGGTAACCTGATGTCCTTTGTTGATCAGATTAGCAGCTAATTGTTTGCTTACATTTCCTAATGATCCTGTGATTGTAATTTTCATAGTAGTTGTTTTTTTGTTTGATGCAACAAAGGTATATTTGTACATACTTTTTAACTAGTACTTACCCTAAAGTATGTACCATGACAGCAATTAAAGAAAGCTCTACTATTCAGGCCAACAAGCAGCTGGCATACCAGCAATGCCCCGTCACCTATGTGATGGAGAAGATTGGTGGTTATTGGAAACCCATTATTCTGTTTCATTTATTGTCCGGGCCTAAACGTTACGGTGAGCTGAAAAGGGCGGTGCCTGGCATCACGGAGAAGGTGTTGATACAGCAATTAAAACAACTGGAAGCCGATGAGTTGATCAACCGGAAAGCGGAGCCGGTCATCCCGCCGCATGTGACCTACAGCCTCACCAAATCAGGAAAGGGTATGCGGGACGTGCTCTGGGCAATGGCCAACTGGGCGGCCAATGACAGTAAAGAGTCCGGAAAAACTTTCAGAAAAAACATGAAGGACTTTCCGGTCTGAAGATGAACGCCTAACTTTGGCATTCAACTCCCACAACCCAATCCATCTATGCAACACAAGATTGTCCGGAGCCTGTTTTTATTGATAACAGGACTTTGTACTGCCGGCATGGCCCATGCCCAGAAAGTGCAGGAACCTACACGGATAAACCCCGAGTGGAACCAGCCGCAACGACCATTCAGAATAGCAGGCAACCTCTATTACGTAGGCACCTATGACCTGGCCAGTTACCTCATCACCACCTCTGCCGGGAATATCCTGATCAATACCGGCCTGGCTGCCTCGGAGAAAAGCATCCGGGATAATATCGAAGCCTTGGGCTTTCATTTCAAAGACATTAAAATATTGCTGACCATGCAGGCCCACTACGACCATATGGGCGCCATGGCAGCCATACAGGAAAAAACCGGCGCCAAATTTATGGTCGATGCCGGCGACGTTAGCGTGTCGAAATCCGGTGGAAAAACAGACTATGAACTGGGGAAATATGGCGCCACCTACAGGCCGGTAAAAGTGGGCCGTGTGTTATATGATAAAGATACGGTCAGCCTCGGAGACATGAAGCTGGTCATGCTGCATCATCCTGGCCATACCATTGGTTCCTGTAGCTTCATCTTCGATGTAAAAGACGACAACCGCACCTACAAGGTGCTATTGGCCAATATGCCTACCATCATCATCGACGGGAAATTCTCGGCGGTAAAAGGTTATCCGGGCATGGCCAAAGACTACGGCTATACGCTGGACACTATGCCCAAGGTCCGGTTCGATCTCTGGCTGGCGGCACATGCCAGTCAGTTCGACCTGCATAAAAAACATAAAGACGGAGATCCGTATAACCCCGCCGCTTTTGCCGGCAGGGAAGATTACGACAAACAACTGGCGGACCTCAAAGCTGCCTATCAAAAGAAACTGTCAGCGGAATAGGAAATTAGTGGCCCAAAAAGATTGGACGGCTTTTAAGATGATGGCCTGGGTTCGATAGTTAATTGGACTCAGGCCATTTGCTTTAAATTTTTTCAGGCGACAGTTCGACCGGGGATTGTCTTTTATTTGCGGCAGATGAGCTGATAAGCGCCGGGAGTAATGCCTTCCGCGTTTTTGAAAAGGCGTACGAAATAGTTGGTATCATTGAAGCCACATTGTATGCTTACCTGGCTTACTGAATGGCTGTTGTTGGCCAACAGTTGTTTGGCCAGTTTGATTCTCTCTTTGTTAATGTATTCAAGTGGGGTGATACCAAACTGTTCTTTAAACCATTTGAAGAAGATGTTGCGGCTCAAATATGCTTTTTTACAAAGGGTGTCGACCGCTATTTTTTCTGTGAGATGTTCCTGTATATAATGTAATACGAAATGCAGGCGGCTGTTGTTGCTACTGACCGCATATTCATCTGAAACCTTTTGCAGGTGCTGACTTTGCAGAATCCTGACCAGCAGCTCCTTCATGCTCAGGTCCGCATAGATATCCTTTCCCAAATCTGAGCCGTGGCAGATGCGCACCAGTTTATTGATGGTATCAGCTACATCAGCATCGTTATCAAAATGATATTTGCTGAAGTGCAGTCGCCATTCGCTTTTCTCTGCATGATCGCTGTTATAATGTTCATTCAGGTATTGAAGCGTATTGCGGATATAGGCGTTGTCCACGGTAAGGGCTATACACTGCGTGGGGTTGTCAGGTGTAGCTTCCGGAAAATCGATGATCATGGTTTCATTGGCCGGTACAATCACAGATTCGCCGGGTACGTATTCAAACGCCGGCTGCTCTCCCAGGTGCATGATCTTTTTGCCCTGCACCATACTGGTAATAACGAAATCGCCAAAAGATAAGGGTACCTGGTACGCCTGTTGATAACTCTCGAAGATATTCAGTTCACAGTTTTTCAGGTTATAGATACGCCGGTTCTCCACCTGTTGCTGCAGGAATTTCGGATGGGTAAAATCAATATGGTTTAAATACTTTTTCGCCGGCATTACCATCATATTACTATCTACAATTTACTGAAAATATTCTGTGGGCCGTAAAAGACAGGTACGATTGTGCTATAGATAAGTACGAAAGTTTCCGGTCAACCCCGGCAGGTTTAGCATATTAGCTTATTGTTTCACGTAAATCGTTCCGTTATGAAAGATACCACCACTACCGCCGCACCGGCTTCCGATGTGGCTAAAAGACCCGAATTTAAAGCCAGATACGATCATTATATAAACGGGCAATGGGTAAAACCAGCCAGCGGGGAATATTTTGACAATATATCACCCATTGACGGTAAAGCATTTACACAGGCCGCCCGCGGCAATGCCCAGGACATAGAGAAAGCCATAGACGCCGCCCACCAGGCTTTTGCCAGCTGGGGCAAGACAGCGCCCACTTACCGCAGCAATCTGATGATACGGATAGCGCAGGTGATAGAAGATAACCTGGAATACCTGGCCGCCATAGAGACGGTTGATAATGGTAAAGCGATCCGGGAAACACGTGCCGCCGACCTGCCGCTGGTAGTGGACCACTTCCGTTACTTCGCCGGCGTGATCCGCAGTGAAGAAGGCAGTATCAGCGAACATGATGAAACCACCGTCTGTATCAATATACACGAGCCTATCGGCGTAGTAGGCCAGATCATTCCCTGGAACTTCCCCCTGCTGATGGCCGCCTGGAAGATAGCCCCCGCGCTGGCTGCCGGCTGCTGTGTAGTGGTAAAGCCCGCAGAACAGACCCCTACCAGCATCATGTGCCTGATGGAACTGATCGGCGACCTGCTGCCTCCCGGTGTGCTCAATATCGTTACCGGCTTCGGCCCCGAAGCAGGCAAACCACTGGCATCATCGCCACGCGTGCAGAAAGTAGCCTTCACCGGCGAAACCACCACCGGCCGGCTGATCATGCAATATGCCTCCGAAAACCTGATACCGGTCACCATGGAACTGGGCGGCAAAAGCCCGAATATATTCTTCGAATCCGTAGCCGACGCAGACGATGAATTTTTTGACAAAGCCGTGGAAGGCGCCGTAATGTTTGCGCTCAACCAGGGCGAAGTATGTACCTGCCCAAGCCGTATCCTGGTACACGAAAACATCTATGATAAGTTCATGGACAAAGTCATCAGTCGCACCAAGGCCGTTAAAATGGGCAATCCCCTGGATGGCACCGTGATGATGGGCGCACAGGCATCGGAAGACCAATACAATAAAATCCTCAGTTACCTCGAAATCGGTAAACAGGAAGGGGCGCAGGTACTCTGTGGCGGCGAGGCCTTTCATCAGAACAGCGGTTTGGAACACGGTTATTATATCCAGCCCACGCTCTTCAAAGGCCATAATAAGATGCGTGTTTTCCAGGAGGAGATCTTCGGGCCTGTCAGCTGCGTGACTACCTTCCGTACCACCGAAGAAGCCATCGCCATTGCCAACGATACGCTGTATGGCCTCGGCGCCGGCGTATGGACCCGCGATGCCCATGAACTGTACCAGGTGCCCCGTGCCATCCAGGCTGGCCGCGTGTGGGTCAACTGCTACCATGCCTATCCTGCACATGCACCGTTCGGCGGATATAAAAAATCTGGGTTCGGCAGGGAAAACCATAAGATGATGCTCTCCCATTACCGGCAAACGAAAAACATGCTGATCTCTTACAGCAAAAACAAACTGGGATTCTTCTGATAGTGACATGACATCCACCTAAGTAATACAAATATGAGTGTCGCCCGTGTTATCGCTACCGAAAAGGCCGTCGCGCTGGTCCATGAGCTACAGCGTAGCCATGGTCCGTTGATGTTCCATCAAAGCGGCGGCTGTTGCGACGGGAGCCAGCCCATGTGTTTCAAAGCAGGCGAATTTATTACCGGCAGCAGTGACGTATGCCTTGGAGAAGTGGAGGGCTGCCGGTTTTATATGCATCGCGACCAGTTTGAATACTGGAAACATACCCGGTTGATTTTGGACGTCACACCCGGAAGAGGTAGCAGCTTCTCGCTGGAAATACCACTGGGTGTGCGATTTTATATCAGGTCGGAAATTTTTACAACAGATGAACTGAATGATCTTGAGCCCGTAATATAGTATATCGCAGGCGGGCCGTTTGACGGCCTGCTTTTTATTTTTTGTCTGCGTATCTAAACAAATTGGTAAACCGTCGTATTTTTTTCCCCATACATTTTCAAAACGTTCTCATCAACTGCTGCTTTCAAATCCCTACTGGCCGTAGCCGCTGATAGTTCAGTGTAGTGCTTCATGTAATCTTTCCTCGTAAAAGTTGCGCTGCCAATGGCTTTTTGAAAACCTGCTATCCGGTCATTTACAGTCAATTTCACAGGTCTGACTTCAGCTAGTTCATCAAGCGCTTCTTCAATAACTGACAACATAAACTCAATGAACACAGTAGATTTTCCGGTTTTATCAGCGATACCAAGTGCTTTATAATATTCGGTTTGCCGGTTTTTTACGATATGCTCTATAGGCAGAAATTCAAATACCGGATATTGCTCCATTAAAATAACAGTCTGCCAAAAACGTCCCATTCTGCCATTACCATCCATAAACGGGTGAATGAATTCTATTTCATAATGGAAAACACAACTTTTGATCAACGCTAATTCGTCGGTATTTTTCAGATAGGTAAACAAATCATTCACCAATGACTTGACCATAGGTCCCGGGGGGGCTACATGCGTTACTTTGGCTCCTTTCACGATACCAACGGCCCGATTCCTTAATGTCCCCGGAGATGCGACTAATCCGGACATCAAAATCCGGTGCGCTTTTAAAAACGACGCCTGGCTGACGGATTTAAATCCGGGTAAACTATCATACAGTTTAATGGCATTCATGACCTCGAGTATGTCCTTTTGGGGGGCCAACACCCGTTTATTATTCAAAATAGCGGTTACCTGTTCTTCCGAAAGCGTATTACCCTCGATTTCGAGAGAAGACTGTATGGTCTTTATCCTATTTGCCTTGCGTAGTGTGGCCGGCACCCGCTGCAGGTGGGTAGCGTTAATGGCTCCTATCTTCTCTGAAATTGAGACAATCAGCTTCAAAATGTTATCGGTAATATCGTATGGCGGTTTCATTTTCTCAATTTGATAGTATCATTTGATAGTATCAAATGATACTATCAAATGTAATACATTTTGGTGCAAAAAGAGCAGGCTGATTATCATTGCCCTCATGGGCCGTGAGCGTTTTTCCCCTCTATTTATAATCTGGCTTGACCCAAAAAAAATTTTCTACAGCAAAAAATCCTGCAAAACGAAGAAGGACCGAAATAAGAAGCAAAATTAAATGATAAATATTTTATCATCATAACACATTATTTTTCATTAACATTTGATTTACAAAGTGCAGAAAGATGGTGTAGTACATTTGTATCAACAACAAACCATTATATGAAAAACTCACGATCATCCTACGAATCAAAAGAAATAAAGGAGCTCTCCAGAGCCATGAAAAAATACTCGGCAGAACTGGCCAAAGACCCTAAAGCAGCTAAAGCCTTTTTGGTTGCAGCAGGTATTATCACAGAAAAAGGAAATTTCAGGGCACCATATAAAGGCTTATGTATTCTTCTAGACCAGGCTTAATAACCGCTTTTCATGGATGTGATGAAAGTCTCGCTCACAAAGTAATATCGGGGCAAGTCGAGCTCAGAAGTAGCCATAATAAATATGATTGGATAGGTCATGGCATCTATTTCTGGGATAGTAGCCCTTCCAGAGCATTTGAGTTTGCAAAATTCCTGGGCCAAAACAGGAGAAAAAAGTCAATCACGCGGCCAGCTGTAATCGGTGCTGTTATTGACCTCGGATTATGTTTGGATTTACTCGATTATCAAAACTTAGCGTTATTAAAAACAGCCTATAGTATACTACGCGAGTCCTGTAGTGCCATTGGAAAAAATATGCCAGCAAATAAGCCAGCATTGGGGAATCAGGACTTATTACTGCGCGTGGATTGTGCAGTAATAGAAATGGTACACCAATTTCAACGGCATCAAAATATTCCGCCATTTGATTCTGTTCGGGGAGTATTCTGGGAAGGGAAAGAATTATATCCCAATGCAGGCTTCCGTGAAAAAAATCATATTCAGATCTGCATCAGAAATCCTAATTGCATCAGAGGCTTTTTCCTTCCACGGCAAAAAGTCCACTGGCCTTGAAATATACTTATCATATGACCTTGGTGGTACAAAGAAAAACTCAAAGTTAATAGCTTTCATTACCTCCAAGCCATCTCTGCCAACCCCATCTTTCCTTGTCCTCCCAAACCCTCAAATAATCTCCCGTCTCTCGTAGGGGTAAATTTCCCGCTCCCCGTCGTATTACAGCATGCTTATATTTTAAGGGAATTCCCACATCATCATTGAAAAATCCATCTATCATGAGAAACATCATTCCCATTCTCTTAGCCGTTTTATTTTGCTCCTGTCATAATAACGATGATCTGCCCGCTCCTGAAATACCAGACCAGGAAACAGGCACTTTCGACGAAGCCAACATAGACAAAAATAAAATCATCTCGCTCGAAAACGACATTAACAACGGCAAATACAACATTCACAGCCTTATCATCCTGCGAAAAAACAAACTCATCTACGAACAGTACTTTGCAGGAGACGATGCTGTATTCCCTACACCAGTAGGGAAAATACCGCATACACGTGACAGCCTGCATGACTGCCGGAGCGTCACCAAAAGCATCGTATCTGCCTGTGTAGGCATCGCGCTGGCACAAGGAAAAATCAAAAGCGTGGATGATAAGATCTTCGATTACTTTCCAACCTACCGCCAGTATGCTACCGGCGATAAAGCCGATATCACTATCCGCCACCTGCTGACGATGAGCTCGGGGCTGGAGTGGAACGAGCGCGTGTCTTACGATGATCCTGCCAACGCCGAACGGCAAATGCTGGAAGCACAAGATCCCACCGGCTTTGTATTGCAATGTAAGAGCGCCGCCAAACCCGGCACCGTTTTCAACTACAGCGGTGGTAACACCCACCTGCTCGGACAAATCGTGGAACGGACTACGGGCATGAGCATACGCGATTTCGCCAGCCGATATCTTTTTCAGCCACTGGGCATCACAAACTTCCTCTGGAGCGCACGTGCCGACGGTATATACTGGATGCCTTCAGGGTTGCGTATGCGCCCGCTGGACATGGTACGCATAGGCCGTCTCTATATGCAGCAGGGACAATGGAAAGGACAACAGCTCATCCCCGCAGCATGGATCACCCAATCCACCAAATGGATCGTTGATTCCGATGAAAAGAACGTTGGCTACGGCTTCCAGTTCTGGTGCTCCAAACCACAGGTGGCAGGTCAACCGGTGGACATGGTCCAGGCAGAAGGCAACGGTGGCCAGACCATCGCCATGATACCTTCATTGGACCTGGAAATTGTGATGACAGCCGGTTACTACAATGACGTAACAGATCAGGCGAATCAGGTGCTGGTGAGAGATGTGTTGGGCGCGGTGAAGAAATAAGGAAGTGATATAAACGCAAAAACCGCTCTGAGAGCGGTTTTTGTATCTGTTGCCCGACCTGGATTCGAACCAAGACAAAGCGAGTCAGAGTCGCTTGTACTACCGTTATACTATCGGGCATTGTCAATTCAGGAACGCGAAGGTATAACATTTCCACTAATTGTCAAATTTTTTTTGAAAATCTAGAAATTAAACTCCCGCGACTGCATATTCACCCTGAATCCTACGGTATAAAAGAAAGTGTTCGACTTAGGCTGGTCCTGCACGTTATAGGTACGATAAGTGGCATTCAGGTCAATGAACATATTCTCAAAAATCTCCCACGATGCACTCAGCGCGGCCATAGTGCTGTTCACCGGGATACCGCTGCCGATATGGAACCCGTAGTCCCGTGGCCGCGTGTTGTAACTGCGAAACACATCACTGCCGAAGTTTATCCCGGCAGAATCCAGCCCCTGTACGTGGTACATCAGTTTACCGGTAAGGTACAGTCGCGGCCACGGCTGATAACGGGCAACACCGATAAACTCCTTCAGGTTGGCGCCCAACGGATGCGCCAGCGGCTGATTGTAATGCACCAGGTTAGTGGTACTGTCGTAATTAGTGTAGGTAAATGGCCGTATATAGTTGACTTCCGCCTGCAGATCAAGGTTACGGACACCCAGGGCATTGATATATTTGGCGCCCAGCTGCACGCCTTGTTTGTTGACAAACGAACCGCGACTGTAATGCAACACCTCTTTCGTGACAAATTCATTGATCAACAGCTGGCCATACAACTGCACCGACCTCGCGATATTAGCTTTAAAATCAAAGCCCACATTGGCTTTGCCTGCGGCACCCAGCTGTTGTTCCACCGACCGGTAAAAAATAACCGGATTGAGGTAACTCAGCTGTAGACCATTTTTCCCGTCTTCCATCACGTTTTCATAGAAACCGAGGTTTAGCCATTTGGTCACCTGCAGGCTCAGGTGATGCATCATCATATAGTTGCGGGGCCGCATCTGGCGCCCGTCTGAGCCGTAAGGAGGGAATGGCGCAATGGTCTGCGCAAAAATATTCTCATAGTCAAACTTCCAGATACGGGTGCTGATACGCAGGTACAGGAAATTATTGCTGAAATCGCTGAGGAAAAGACTGCGGAAGCCGTTACCGATAAACAGTTTATCGTAGGCAAACTGGATATCAAAATATTTGGCGGCGTTGAGGGAGATACCGCCCCGCGCATCGAAGTAGTCGTAGCCGTTGTGGTTGTAATTTTTGTAGAAACCCGCGCCTGGCACGGCATCAAAACGGGTCACAAAATCACGCACATAAGCGGGGTCACGCTCCTGGTTATCTGTCAGCACAGTATAAAAACCCAGCTTACCGGCGATATTCCCTCTCAGCACCAGTCCGCGGCTGTTGACGAAAATACTGCCAGTACCATCGTTGGCGCCGCCGTATTGCAGGTTCAGCAAAGGGTTAATGGACAGTTTGAAATTGCTCGTATTGACGGCATACAAGGATGCAGGCGTGCGGTAGAAATTTTTCAGCACCGGCTTTACGGCAAAGGAATCAGCGTAGGCTGGCGCCCATTCCCAGTTATCCATCAACAGATGACGAATATTGTAACGGTCGGTAGATGTTAAGGCAAACGGCAACATACCGGCCCTGTCCAGCGAATCGAGGTACAATGCCCGCTCAGTTACCTTCCGGCGGTCATACGGCTTCATGGTGGTAAAGCCTAACAGGGTATCGTTTTTGGTGAGTACGTCCAACCTGTCCAGCAGCTGGTATTGTTTGTTGCCCAGGTTGATATAATCCGACTGGGCAAAGGCTGGCCGGGCCAGCAGGGTCCCCATAAGGGCCACACAGTATAGCAGGTGTTTCATGAGCAAATATTGGCCGAAGGTAGCCCCACTTTCGACTAATGTTCATTAGATTAGGATTAGAAATATGACATCATATTTTTAAGTAAATTGCCCTATGCGATTACCTGTTCTGCTGACTGTCCTGCTGTTGACCGGCACATTTTCCGCCACTTTCGCGCAGGCCACCAAAGACAATACTGCTGTCAAACCCATTGTATTGGGCCATGTCACTTCCGGCAAGATCACGGAAGCATCCGGTATTGCCTCCAGCAGCACGCTGCCGGGTTATTACTGGACGCACAACGACAGTGGCAACAAACCGGAAGTTTTCCTGCTGGACCATCAGGCCAATCTCGCCTGCACGGTCAAACTGGATGATGTCAGCAACCGGGACATGGAAGATATTGCAGAAGGCATGGGCCCCGTGAAAGGCAAACATTACGTGTATGTGGCGGATATCGGCGACAACAAAGGGGCACGTAAACATATCCGTATCTATCGCTTTGAAGAGCCCACGGCGGTAACAGAAAAATCGCTGCATATCCGCCCGGACGTGCTCACCCTCAAATACCCCAACGGTCCAAGGGACGCAGAAACACTGCTCATCGATCCTATCGGCAAAAAAATCTATATCGTCAGCAAAAGAGAATCAAAAGTCAGCCTTTATAAAACCAACAACCTGCTGTTTAAAGACGGCGACAAAGCCCAGCTGCAGAAACTCATCACCCTGCCCTACACGTGGGTCACTTCCGGCGATATCTCCAAAGACGGCCGCCATATTGTGATTAAAACACTCACAGATATCTACTACTGGCACCGTAATGCTAACGAGACCGTGGAACAGGCCATGGCAAAACCCGCACAACTACTCCCCTACACAATCGAAAAACAGGGCGAAGGCATTACCATCACACCTGGTAACGATGGTTACGTTACTATCAGCGAAGGAGAAGACGCTCCGGTGTACTTCTACAAGTGGAAATTCTAAGAACCGTAACCGTTGCTGAACCGCTATTTCAGTACTGTTTTTTATAATTGTATACGTGGCAAATAAGCGCTGCCGCGTGACCCTGTAATAAACCCTCAAAAACCAGGCTGTCCGTTAAAACAGGAAGGCCTGAGATAAACCATTTTACTATGCCAGCTAAAGCGTTCACCACTATTCTTTTGCATGTTCGGGGAGCGCCCCCGCCTTTTCCGATACCCCAAAACACGCCGGTATAACCGAAACGCACTACTTACTACCCCGTCCTCAAATAACTATTCACCATCAATCGATGTTATCTCATGCAAAAGAAAGCCATTATCATCGGTGCAGGGCCTGCCGGCCTTACTGCTGCCTATGAACTGCTCCAACGCACAGATATAATGCCCATCATCCTGGAAAAAAGCACAGATATTGGCGGCATTTCCAAAACGGTCAACTATAAAGGCAACCGTATCGATATAGGCGGACACCGGTTCTTCTCGAAGTCCGACCGCGTAATGGACTGGTGGATGACCGTCATGCCGCTCGACAAAGAAGCGGCTGAAATATTCACCATCAGCTACCAGCAAAAAACAAGGGAAATAAAAGCACCACAGAAAAACGGGGAAACAGACACCCTCGTCGCAGAAAACCCCGACCTGGTGATGCTGGTCAGAAAACGCCTGTCCCGTATCTACTTCCTGAAGAAATTCTTTACCTATCCTATACAGCTGTCTATCGATACGCTGCGCAAACTGGGCATCATGACCACCATCCGGATCATGATCTCCTACCTGTACGCACAACTGTTTCCCAAAAAACCGGAGAAGTCGCTGGAAGATTTTATGATCAACCGCTTCGGGAAAACACTTTACCTGCTGTTCTTCAAACACTATACAGAGAAAGTATGGGGTGTTCCCTGTAATGAAATATCCGCTGAATGGGGCGCGCAACGCATCAAAGGCATCTCTATCGGCAAAGCAATTGCCCATGCCGCCAAAGCCGCCTGGAACGCCAGCAAGCCCAAAGACATCAAACAGAAAAATGTGGAGACAAGCCTTATAGAACAGTTCCTCTATCCCAAACACGGCCCCGGCCAACTCTGGGAAGAAGTGGCCCGCCAGGTGACCTCGCAAGGCGCCACACTGCTGATGCAACACGATGTGGTGGGCATCCGCACAGAAGGCAACCGTATCACGGCCATCGAAGCACTGGATAAAACCACCGGCGAAAAAACCGTGCTGGAAGGAGACTACTTCTTTTCCACCATGCCGGTACAGGAACTGGTGGCAGGCCTTAAAGCCGATGTGCCGGCCCATGTCCGCGAAATAGCTGCCGGCCTGCAATACCGCGACTTCATCACCATCGGTATCCTGCTGAAAAACCTTAGCTTCGAAGATGCTAAAACACACCACCATCAACCTATTACACTCAACGATACCTGGATCTATATCCAGGAAAAAGATGTGAAAGTAGGAAGGCTGCAACTGTTCAACAACTGGAGCCCCTTCATGGTGAAAGATCCGACCACCACCTGGGTAGGCATGGAATATTTCTGTAACAAAGGCGATGACTTCTGGGAACTGACCGACAACGAAATCAGGGAAACAGCCATACACGAACTATGCAAAATAGGGCTGGCCCGAAAAGAAGATGTGCTCGATGCCACCGTGCTTCGTATGGAAAAAACCTATCCGGCCTATTTCGGCACTTATACTCGGTTCGATGAAGTACGCCACTATCTCGACACCTTCGGCAACCTCTTTCTGGTAGGCCGCAACGGCATGCATAAATACAATAACTCCGACCACTCCATGCTGACGGCCATGGTGGCGGTAGACAACATCGCTGCCGGTATCACCGATAAAGCCAATATCTGGTCTATCAACACCGAACAGGAATATCACGAAGAGAAAAAATAACAACCCGTTAACCAAAGCGAAGGTTATACAAGGCAATCCCTGTATGATCTTCGCATTTTTATGTGCATTTTTTCGCATTCCGGTTTTGGTAATTCGTAATTGTCTATATTTATCCTGTCATCAACCAAAATAGAGAGCCGTTTATAGTTTTTCATTTGGACAATAAACCATTAAATAGTGAACTCGATTTACTATTATTAGTATCGCAAGGCGATGAAGCCGCGTTTGCCCGGCTGTTCCATACCTACCACCAAAGACTCGGCGCCTTTGTATTTCAGCTCACCGGCTCCCTGTCCATGGCGGAAGAAATTGTACAGGAAGTCTTTATCCGCATCTGGGAAAAGCGCGATAAACTCAGCCAGGTAAGCCATTTCCATCCCTATCTTTATACAACGGCTAAAAACTATACCTTCTCTTTCCTTAAAAAACTGGGCCGCGAACTGGAACACAAACAACAGTGGGAAATGACTGTCACCGCCGATACCGGCAATCCGTTTGAAGAAACCATGGATGCCCGCTATCGCCGCATCATTGATGAGGCCATTGAAGAACTGCCCGCACAAAGACAACGGGTGTATCTGCTCAGTCGTGATGAAGGCCTGCGACAGGCTGAAATCGCGGAACGGATGGCGATCTCCCGGGAAACCGTGAAAAAACATATGGTGCTCGCCCTCCGGGCCATCCGCAGTTATGCGCTCACACACCCGGAAACGAACCTGTTACTGCTGTTGTTCCTGCCTAAATAATTATTTTTCCTTCGGGAGATGACCACCCGGCTTTTACTTCTTATATATCGATTTCCCCCCGGGAGATGACCACCTGCTGCTCTCTGAAAAAATTTTTTTTCACCCATTACCTCTTTTTATCCCTTCCCGCTGTCTATATAGACAGACGCACTTTTGCAGATGGACAACAACAGATTAAAATACCTGTTAAGCCAGTACACCACCCGTACGGCCACTTCCGCTGAACTGGAAGAGCTGAAGACATTTCTTGGCTCCGACGACCAGGACGCACAGCTCGAATGGATGATAGAAGAGGCATGGGTACAATCCGCTGAAACAGACCAACCTGTATTCGACACCCAGTCGGATACGATGCTGGCCCGTATCCTCTCTGCAAAAGTTACCAAACGCCCGTTAGCTAAAACGTTTTATAGAAGCTACAGGGCCGCAGCAGCCATCCTGCTGCTGGTACTGGCCGGCGCCACCATCCTCTTTACGCGCCAACGTAAAAAAACAGCGCCGGTAACAGCAGCACAGCATAAAGTTTTTCAGCCCGGCTCAGATAAAGCCATCCTCACGCTGGCCAATGGTCAAACCATTGAACTGGACAGCAATATGAACGGACAGATAGCACAACAGGGACAGGTAAGCCTGCAAACCAATGCCGGCCGGCTGATCTATAAATCACCATCCGCCCCGGCCAACGCTACTGTCAGCTGGAATACGCTCCGTACCCCTAAAGGCGGTCAATACAGCCTCGTACTCCCCGACGGCTCACGGGTATGGCTCAACGCAGCTTCATCGCTGCAATACCCCACCACCTTCACCGGACCAACAAGACAGGTGACCCTCAACGGGGAAGCCTACTTCGAAATCCAACCCAACGCTGCCCAGCCGTTTTTTGTCACCACCGGCGAAACAGCCGTGGCGGTTCTCGGCACCAGCTTCAACATCATGGCCTACAACAATGAGAATAACATCAAAACAACACTTTTACAGGGATCTGTCAAGGTAAGCCGGCAATCGGCCCATCATCTCCTTAAACCAGGACAACAATCACTGATCAACGAAAACGGCACCATGGAAATCATCGACCATGCCGATACCGACCTCGCTGTAGCCTGGAAAAACGGCCTCATCTCCTTCAGAAGCGCCGATATCCGCACTATCATGCGACAGGTAGAACGCTGGTACAATATTGAAGTAGTGTTTAAAGGAGAGGTGCCCACCCGTACCTTCACCGGTGACATCCCAAGAACAGCAGATCTGTCGGCACTTTTACGCTTGTTAGAAATCAGTAAGATCCATTTCAAACTGGAAGAGGAAAAATTAATCGTCATGTAGTTAAAACAACTTTAGCATTATTTAAAACACAACCAAAATCAAATTGTACGACATGCACAAAGGTCCCTAAGAGATCTGTGCCGCCACGGTATAAAAAACCAGGAGCGCTCTCACCCGCCCCTGGTAAAATGCCTGAGCCGGTGTGACACTTCTCTGTATCCAACTTTATCAACTCAAACATCCCAAATGTATGAAATATTGCCAGCATGCAAGGCCCTTCCGTGTGCCAGGGCTACGCTCAACCATGCCTGACCGTTCACTTGTTACAGGCAAATCCGGTGCACATCTCACCTTCAAAAAAAGACTGATCATGCAACTCAAAATAGTCACCTTGTTGCTGACAGTAGCCTGCCTGCAAATCAGTGCCAGGTCTATGTCACAACAGATCACACTATCCCGGAAACATGCATCTCTCCTGAGCGTTTTTGAAGACATCAAAAAACAATCTGGATACAGTTTCTGGTATGAAGACATCATGCTGAAAAAAAGCAAACCGGTAGATATACAACTGCAAAACGCCTCGCTGGAACGTACCCTGGCAGCCATCTTCCAGGACCAGCCCTTTTCGTATGAAATCATCGGCAAAGTGATCGCGCTGAAAGAAAAACAAACCAGCGCAGAAACAAAGGAGCCTGCCCCGGAGTTTACACAGGACAAACGGAAAATAACCGGTACCGTAAAGGACAGTACCGGCACCCCTATCCCCGGTGTTACCTACCTCGTAAAAGGAACTAAAACCGGTGGCGCCACAGACGCCTCCGGACACTTTTCCGTTGAAGCGCCACAGGGGACCGTAGTACTGGTGTTCTCCTCCATCGGCTTCCAGCCCACCACTGTTACCGTGGGCAGCTCCAACACCGTCAACGTGGTACTGCACGCTGCCTCCAGCGGCCTCAATGAAATGGTGGTGACCGCCCTCGGTATCAAACGCCCTAAAGGCACACTGGGATACGCTATCAGCACCATCCAGGGTGAAGAACTGACCAAAGCCGGTACCACCATGAACCCATTCCTCGCCCTCTACGGTAAAGCTGCCGGCGTAGGCGTGAACATGGGCGCTTCCGGTCCACAGGGCGGTATCAAAATCAATATCCGCGGCGCAGCCAGTATGAACCCCGACCAGAACATCCGCCCGATGTTTGTGGTAGACGGTGTTATCCTCAGCGACCGTAAAACATCTATCGGCGGAAGCGTAGGCCAGGGCTTCGATTACGGCGCAGGTATCAACGATATCAACCCTTCCGATATCGAATCCATGGTTATCCTCAAAGGCGCTAAAGCGACCGTACTGTATGGCAGCGATGCGGCCAACGGCGTCGTGCTCATCACCACCAAAAGCGGCCGTAACAGCACCGGTATGGGTATGACCGGCTCAATCCAATACACCAACGAGCAACCGGTATCTTACCTGAAACTGCAGGACCAGTACGGCCTTGGTGACAATATCTACGATACCGTATATGCTACCGTGAACGGCCAGAAAATCAGGACCATCCCTAACAAACGCTTTAGCTTCGGTCCTAAATTCGATGGCGCCAACGCTATGTTCTACGATAGCTCCATGGTAAAAAATTCACCGCACACCAACAACTTCCTGTCACTCTTTAATACCGGCCGTTCCACTACCGGTAACGTGGCCATCGCCGGCAGCAACGACAAAGGAAGCGTGCGTGCATCTTATACCAACTACTACTATAAAGATATCAACGGCGACAACTCCTGGCAGAAAAGAAACACCTTCAGCTTCAACGCCAACTACAAAGCCTCCAATCTCGCCAGCTTCGAAGTGATCTCCAATATCTACAACATCACCAGCATGAACCGCCGCGGTTCCAACGATGGTTCTGTAGCCTGGGGCCTGCCGCTGGATTACGATTACAAGCTGATCTACCCTTTCTATACCGATCAGACAGGATATAAACGCGACCTCTCCCTCGCCGGCGTGCCTACCGCGTTCTCCAACCTGGGCGCCTTCATGTGGGACCGCTCACAAAACTCCCTGAAAGACGACAAGGTGCACATGATCACGTCTGCCAAAGTAACGCTGAACTTCACCCCGCACCTCTTTCTCGTGGGACAGGCCGGCCTTGACTATGACAACACCAATTACACCACCGAAAAGAGCGTGACCAGGATACTGCCCAGCGTTGCCGACGGTTCTTTCGGTATCGCCAAAGAAAACGCTACCGTACAAACCTACCAGGCGTTGCTGAACTACAACCGCTCGTTCATGCAGGACAGGCTGCACCTGTTTGCCTACACCGGTGGCGCCTACCGCCTGCGGTCTTCCGACTACCTCGGCAGTTCCACCATCGGCGGTCTCAACTTCGCAAACCTGTACTCTTTCAACAACGAATCCGGTACGCCGTCTGCTGCCAACCTGTATCAGATCAGAAGCTTCAACCGTGGCAACGACGTATTGTACAGCTGGCTGGGCTCCGCGTCCCTCTCCTGGAAAAGCGAGCTTACCCTCGAATTACAGGGCCGTATGGACTGGAACTCTACCCTGCCTCCTGAAAACAACAAATACTTCTACCCCGGCGTAGCCCTTAACTGGAACTATACCGAACGTTTCGCTATCCCTGGTATGAACAGCGGTACCCTCCGCCTGTCATGGGCCGATGTGGGCAACGGTACCAACCGTTACTTCGCCAACAACCTCTATAGCTTCACCCGGTTGTCCAATACCACCGCACTCTCTATCACACCACCGGACGCCATTCTGCCCGGCGCACTGAAACCGGAACGTAAAAGAGAGTTTGAAATCGGTATCAACAACTCCTTCTTTAAAGACAACCGCCTGACGATTGATTTCTCTGCGTATAGCAATCACCGTTACAACCAGATCTTCAACCTGCCTATCTCTCCCGCATCCAGCTCTACAGGGCTTAAAATCAACGTGGGCGACGTGAAAGCATGGGGACTGGAACTGGGCCTCACCGGTACGCCGCTCATCGGTAAAAACTACAGATGGGACATCACCGTGAACGCCGCCAGCCAGGGTTCCAAAGTAATGCGTCTCTATCCAGGCGTAACCAACAACCCCATCTCCAACCTGATCAACGGCTCTGCTGCTTCCATCCACGCGGATGAAGGACGCCCATACGGCGAAATCGTGATGTACGACTACCTCCGCGATGATGCCGGTAACAAAATCGTAGGTTCTAACGGCATGTATTCTCTCAACAACCAGAAGTCGATTGTTGCTGGTAACATCATGCCTAAATTCTACGGCGGTATCATCTCAGATTTCAACTACAGGAACTTCAACCTCCGCATCGGCCTCGATTACAAATCCGGCGGCACCATCTTCTCCTATACCAACAACCGTCTCACCGGCGTAGGTGAACTGGAAAGCACCCTTCAGTACAGGGATGAAGCACACGGCGGCCTTGCTTATTACTATGACGCCAACGGTAATATGATACCCTGGCAGCATAACCAGCCTGCTCCTGCCGGTGCGCAAAACGGCCGCGTATACCACGATGGTATCGTTCTTCCGGGTGTAATGCTGGACGCCAACGGCAAGTCTGTCCCTAATACACAGATGACCAACACGTCCACTTATTATGGCAGCTACGCCAACGACCTGGCCACTTCATTCCCGCCAGACCGCCTTTACAAAAACAACTACATCAAAGTAAGGGAAGTAGCGCTTTCCTATGAAGTACCACGCGATCTGGTAAAACGTGCGAAACTGCAAAAACTGGTTATCACCGCTGCGGCACGTAACCTGTTTTATCTCTATAAATCCATTCCCAACATCGATCCGGAAGGCGCGCTGGGTGCAGACTCCTATGTGGAAAACAGCATCTATCCAACACTGCGCACTTTCTCCCTGGGACTGAACGTTGCTTTCTAACGCATAAAAAAACACAACATGAAAAAATCATTCTTGTATATAGCCATGATGGCGACCGCCACCTTCACCGCGTGTAAGAAAGATGTGGAGAAACGGTTCTATGATCCGGACAAACTGAACGCCACCGTTACCGACGTAGTACCGGGGTTGTTCACACAGCTGATCACCAACAACAAAATATTTGTACAGGACTACGGAGAATGGTACTACCTCCTCAATGGCGGCACCAGCATTACCGGCTACGAACAGGTGGCACAACGGTACATCTCCTATCGTTACGATTGGTTCAGCAGCTATAACGATCTGGTAAGCGGCAACGGCTTCGATGATTTCCCCATCTCCGGCCAGTCTTATTTTCAGAACAGTTATACCAAACTGAAAAACTATGAAGTCATTAAAGACTCTGTGGAACTCCGTACCGGTCAACTGAAACAGGATGGCGATGTATACCTGAAACTGGCCACCTTCGTGAAGTTGTACCAATGCGGCAAACTGGTGGATTTCTTCAACTCCATCCCCTACTTCGACGCTTTTCAGGGCGTAAAAGGCGGTGCGCAATACCTCTTCCCGAAGTATGATGACCCTAAACAGGTGTACCAGTCAATCATCGCCGACCTGGGCGGGTTGGTCAACACACTGCCGACAGCTTTCAGCCAGATGTCCGCTCCCGCTAAAATAGTTTTCCAGCAACAGGATTACGCGTTTAAGGGAGACATCAACAAATGGGTGGCATTCATCAACTTCACCCGTCTGAAAATGCTGGTACGTATTGCCGGCGTGGATGAAGCATATGCCAAACCTTTGATACAGGAAGCATTAGGCAAACCGCTGCCTACCACCGATCTTACCTGGACCATGTGGTACAAGATAGATGTACTTGGTGGCGGCACCTGGCAACGTGGTCTTTATGAAAACACCTATGCGGCTTTCATTCCCAATATCATCATGAAACGGTTGAACTACGGTGACTCTACCTATCAACCCGGTATTGATGACCCACGCCTGCCGGTACTGGCGATGCCCACCAAATTCAAAGACTACCGTGGTGTGTCCGCCAATATCGAAGAGCAGACAGCACTCTATAACAGTGGGCAGAAGTATTACGCTTATGCAGATAACCTCACTTCTTCCCTGTCTACCAATGCTAAATCCATGTATAGCCATATCACGCTGCACCGCAATGAAAACCTGCCGGTGTACATGGTGACATTGGGTGAACTGGACCTGCTGCTGGCGGAAATTGCGCTGAAAAACCTCGGCAATACCGGTAAAGCCGCTGAAGAGCATATCAAAGATGAAGTGGTGCATTCCACCAGTTTCTGGTACTACCTTAATCAGCTCAGCACCTACGGACGGGGCACACGGGATTCCGTACTGTATCCTTCCAGGCCAACAGACGCTATTGTCTATGGCTGGGGCGACAATATCAAAGCCAAATTCCTGGCAGCGCCTACGCTGGAAGACAAAATGGAAATCCTGATGCAGCAGAAATACATTCACCTCAACCTGCTGCAACCTTATGAATTGTGGGCGGAGCTGAGAAGGACGCGGCACCCGAAACTGGAACCTTTCACCTGGCATGCTTCCGTATGGAAACCGATGCCTGAAAGAGTACACTATCCTACCGTGGAGCTGACCAACAATCCGGACAACTTCGCGAAAGTGGCTAACGAAAACAATACCACTTCTCCGATCTTCTGGGTACCTGCAAACCAACGTGGCGTTGTGCCTTACTGGAACAATTACAACTACCAGTAAACAATAGCTGATCACATAGAAATCCCCCATTGATAAAATATCAATGGGGGATTTTTTATCTATACCCAAAATGTTTAACTATCCCTGAGCTTCAACTGTAACGTAAGACGCGTTAGCCACCAATTCCGCAATGCGGTTGGAAATGCCAGCTTCATTATCATACCAGGCCACTACTTTCACCAGGTTGCCGATCACTCTTGTCATAGTGCCGTCTACAATCGAAGAATGGGTATTGCCCACAATATCAGCAGATACAAAAGGTTCTTCCGTGTATTCGAGAATACCATTCAGGTCTGTTTCCGCCTGCTGTTTGAACAAGGCATTGATTTCCGCAGCCGTAGCCGGTTTTTTCAGCACAAGCGACAGTTCAGCGATGGAACCGTCAATCACGGGCACACGGTAAGAAAAGCCGTCCAGTTTACCTTTCAATGCAGGCAACACATCACCGATAGCTTTCGCTGCGCCGGTGGTAGTTGGGATAATGGACTGCGTGGCTGCTCTCGCTCTTCTGAAATCCTTATGTGGGCCGTCCTGCAGCATCTGGTCCATGGTGAAGGCATGTACTGTGCTCATAAAGCCGGATTCTATGCCAAAAACTTTGTCCAGCAAAAACAGCGGAGGCGCGATACAGTTAGTGGTGCAGGAAGCGGTAGACAGAATTTCGTCTGTTGCCTCAATAATATCTTCATTCACGCCTGCCACGATGGTTTTCACGCCGCCGGAAGCCGGAGCCGTGATCAGTACGCGGCGGGCGCCGGCGCGGATGTGGGCCTGTGCCTGGTCTTTATGGGTAAACCTTCCGGTTGATTCGATCACCATATCCACGTCCAGTTTGCCCCAGGGCAAATTGGCGGGATCTTTTTCGTTGGTCAGCAGTATTTCTTTTCCGTTAACGATCAGGTGTTGGTCTGTATGGGAAACAGTGCCGGGGAACTTCCCGTGGGCGGTGTCATATTTGAAGAGGTGGGCCAGGATGTCAGCACCCATCAGGTCATTAATGGCCACTACTTCCACATTGTCTTTATGCTGTAAAGCTCTGAGGGTCATTCTTCCGATACGGCCGAATCCATTGATAGCTATTTTCATCGCTTGAATAATTTTGGTTACTGTACAAAAGTACCCCAACCGCCACTTGTCTCAAATGACGAAAAATATACAGTTTCTGCCACATCAATGGTGGAGGGAGGTCCGGAAATTCCGGCGATAATCGCTGGGCGACACGGAAAGATGACGGAGAAAGACCCGCCGCATGGACACCATGCCGCCAAGGCCGCATTTTTCAGCGATCTGTTCTATACTGAGATCACTCTCTTCGAGGTATTTGCGGGCCGTTTCCACCCGTAGTTTTTCCACAAATTTAGCTGGTGTAAGCCCGCACTCTTTGAGGAACACACGGGCGAAGTTACGGGGGCTCATATTCGCGTGTGCTGCGAGGCTTTCCACGCTCAGGTCTTCATGCAGTGTCTGTACCATCCAGGGCCTTAATTTACCGGCGAGGGTATTGGCCAGCTGGTGATGATCGAGCAGGTCACCGAATTGTGTCTGGTACCCGGGCTTCCTTAGGTAGATGACCATCTTTTTAGCGACCAGCGCCGCCAGGTCGCGGCCATAATCCTCTTCCAGCAGGGCAAGGGCCAGATCGATGCCGGAGGCCAGGCCCCCCGACGTATATACGTTCCCGTCACGGGTATAAAAAGGATTGGTATCTACCTGGACATCGGGGTGCTGCTCCTGAAAATCCTGGCTGTATTGCCAGTGGGTGGTAGCGCGGCGGCCGTTCAGCAGCCCCGCCCGCGCCAACGCGTACGCCCCGATACATACGGAGCCAATACGGCGCAGGCGGGGATATACTTCTTTCAGCCATTTATAAAAATCGTGGCGGTTGTATTCAAAAAATTCAGTGCCCAAACCGGCTATCAGCAACGTATCAATAGGCCGGTCCAGCTCTGCTACCGTTACCGGGCATACCACTTCCACGCCGCTTTGCGTTTTCAGGTGATGGCCCTCTCCCGGCGAAGCCAGCAGTATCTCATACCCTTCTTCCGGCTGCAGCGGATCATTGCGGAGTATTTTGGTGGCCTGCGCGAAAACATCGCAGGGACCGGCAATATCCAGCAGGGACGTACCTTCCATCGGTACTATGACGACCAGTTTTTTGGATGCAGACATCTGATATTTTTTCAAAAGTACACAGAAAAAACGGCCTATTCTGGTACTACCCGTTTCAGCAGCTGCTGCGCTGCCTTCTTCACCGTACTGCTGCCCTGCCAGGCGTTCAGCAGTTTTATCACCTCCGCATTACGGATATTGCTGTTATTGATGGCCAGTACTTCCGCATATACTTCCAGCAGCTTTTTCAGGTCTTTTACCGGCGTTTCTGTAAACACAGACAGGCAGGCCGTCAGCAGTGTTTCCAGTTCCTCATTTTGCAGGCGGCTGATCTGCGTTTGTGCGCTGATCAGGTCGGTGAGCCGTTTCATGGGCGCCCAGGCCACCCGCTGCTGCATACCGATCATCCGTCCCAGTTTTTCACTGCTGATGCGGTCAGGCAGACGGCTGCTCCAGTATTCAGTAGCGTACCCCTTCACGGTTTTATCAGCGTGCAACATAGACAGGGCAATAGAGAGATATCTCATTTCTGAAAGCGGGATATCCAGGCTGTGCAACGTTTTCAGCGTGTTTAACACGATACCTGTTTCGTTCACCTCATAATACCCTGACGAACGCTGACAGGATTGCAATACCCGCGCCAGCAGCACATCCGGATGATTAGGCGTCAGCAACAGCAGTCTGGCCACATCCGTAATCGAAACAGACATGTATTGTCCTACGCCGTTCAGGTATTCTTGCAACAATGGTGTGCTTCCCCTGAGAATATCGCCCTCCGGAAAGGTAATGTTCATCACCAGTTCCTCTGACATATACCGGTCATATTCTTTCTTTTCCGCATTGTATTTACCATAGGCGAGGTACGGCTTACCACCTGTTTTCCACTCATAGGCGCCGTTGAGCAGTGCTACCGGCAAGCGGTTATACGAAAATGCCGCAAAAGCATCAAAAGTGGTGAACGGCGCCTTAGTAAGCCCGGCCTGCATCCAGGCGGCTTCCATCGTGAAGGGCCCCTGCGGCAAAGCAGCGGCATCCAACAGGAAAGTAAACAACTGCTGATACTCGCCAGCCGGCCATTGCTGCACTAACGCCAGCGCTGCGGCAGTATCCTGCAAGGCACACCGCGCGATCGCTGTCTGTAAATCCAGTACGTCCGGCTGTACGCCGGCAGACAGGTATTGTGTCATTCGTTGCACCAATACCACCGGGTCTACCCAGCCCGGTTCGTGCGTAGGAGTGGAAAGCAATGGCAACGGATCTTTCTCCCGGATCTTTTTCAAAGCCAGTATCAGCAATTTCCGGTGAGGCATGTATACTGCCGTCTCTGTACGGGAAGTCTTCCAGTGTTCCAGTTCAGGCATCTCATGCCTTATACGCCACCAGTGCTGGGCGCCTTTGGCTTCATTCAGTTTTGCCGTATAGCCGGCATCGTTATCTGCCATCCATTTGCCATAGTTCAGAAAAAAAAGAGCAAGGGTAATATCCAGCAGCCCCATGTTGCCGGACGGCCGTTTCAACACGGTAGCGGCCCGTTGCAACGCAGGCTCCAGTTGCCATAACATCTCTGTGGTCATGGTATCCTGCGCCGCCAGTAACATAGCCGGCAACAAATCAAAATGCCAGGTGGCGTTATTTTCAAAAACCTGGCTGGCAAAAAACACCAGGTCTTCAGTAACAATACGGTTATGTTCCCCGATCAGCGGCAATCTCTCCATTTCTTCGTGCGCTGCGGTTTCCACTTCTTCATGATCTTTCATCAGCTCCTGCAAAGCATGGCGCGTGCTGGCGAGCATACTGCCTGCATATTGGGAAAGCTGTTCACTTAAAGCAGCATCATCTTTATCAGCCCATTGCAATATCAGTTTCGCGGCTTTGGCCTGTAAATCTTCGTCTTTGGAAAGGAAAGCCGCACAGAGCTCCAGACAAGCCGGTGGCTTTATTTCCGGGTGTATTTTACCAGCCTTCTCCAGTATCTGGATGGTGGTGGTGATAATGTTCTTTTTATCAGTCGCCATCACCTGCGGCAGATGGTCCAGCAATGCCTGATGATCAAACGCTTTTTCCGTGGCCAGTACCTTCAGATACCCCAGCGCTGCGTTGACAGCTTTCGTTTGTGGAGAACTTAACGCCTGTAGTAACAAAGGCTGTAGCTGCATCAGCTCTGCTTTCTCAGGTTTCAGCAATGTCAACAGGTCCACAAACCAGCCGGCCTGTAGTTTATTGAAATTCCGGTTAACGGCTTTCAGGCATTCTTCCAGTACCCGCATCCGGTCGATGGTACCATCACCGGTGTACTGCTGAATAAACCCTTTCCAGTTGGGCTCCAGTTCACCCGTTTTTTTGCTGTTCGTCCAGCTGTCACTGAAATGTATATTGGATGGATATTCGAACAGGTACCAGAAGTGTTCTGTCAAAGTAATGGGGAACTCAAACAAACGTGCAGGTTCGTACAGCCGATGGTTCCCGTTAATCGCCATCGGCAGCCTGCTTACTACCAGTGCAGGCGTTAACGTAAGTAATCCGCAGGCATGCAGGTCCAGCATCTGCCAATAATTCACATCACCGGGTAAGGTATTCTTTTCCGCCATTTCCTGCATCCATCCATCGAACCAGTCTGGCATATACCAGGAAATAACTTTCTCCAGCAGACGCTCGCGGAACAACGTAAAATGGAAATTAGAACGCTGAAATGCATTACTGTCGTAACACACAAATGCAGCGATGGCAAACATCTTCGCCTGTTGTGCTGTCATTCTGCTCCTCCAGCCGTTTGAACCAACTTCCACAAACTCTGAGTAATAGGCCGCCAGTTTGGTCAATCCCGGTTTAAGTGCCTTTTTTTCTTCAGGGGTTAAACGTTGTAAAAATGGCACGATATCCTGTTCGCGCTCCATGGTCAACAACTGCTCCAGTTCTTCCAGATGTGTCATACAATCATTTTTCGGGTTAAATGTCAATTGATCTTTTTTCGTACAGCAAGAATATGTTTGCAAGGGCCCCGTTCCCCCTGGTGTTTGGCAAACCAGGTACAGGTACAGCGCGCCATATCACCATCGATCATCACGGTATGAGTAACGCCACTTCCGGCAACACGGGCCTCCACCTTATCTTGTTGCCGGGAGATAATGGCCACTTTATCTTCTGCTAACAGCTGCTCCGCGTCTTTCATGCGCGGGTTCAGGCTCATGATCCTGTTGAGCTTAAATGGCAGGCGGCGGTAAAAATATACGTTGTCGTCCAGGTCAAATCCCAGCAGCCCCATGGCAGCAAGGCGCGTTGTCAGCTGGTCTATCTCTTCAAAACCCGCCTGCTCTTCCACCGCCAGCAAAGTGGCATTAAATTCCTGGTTCACATGCCCATACTTGTCCATCGCGCTGATGAGGCGGTCCGGCACATCAGCAATAAGTGAATCCAATGCGGCACCCTCACCTGAAAAGCCACGCCAGGCCTCACGTGACAGGCTAAGGCTAAATCTTACGCTACCGAAATACAACTGCCACGTAGTGCTCTGCATGTCCGGATGCACAAATACCTGCAGTTCATCGGCCAACGGCAACAGTGGCTCCAGTAAACGCAGCCGGTGTATGCCGCCCACACAAACAGCATTGGCCGCTTTCACCGGGGAAAACGCGGGCCTGTTGCCCCGCATGGTCAGGTAATAATCCGTTTTCACAGCGCCGGCCGGAATGCCCTGAAACAGCTGCCGCAGCTGCACCTTGTTCAAAGTATGCACTTTCTCCGACGCCGCCAGGAACAGTTGCACTGTTGTCAGGCCTTTGATCCATTTCACCGGCAACGGCACTTTCTTTTCTGTAATACGCTCCGTAGGCTGGCTTTGAACGCTGATTTCCCGCGCATTCACCGTCAGCTGCAAAGTATCGTTCTTGCTGACAGCATGCAAGGCATTGATCATCGGTTGATTGAAGTCCACGTTCACCGTACCGTTGGCTGGGAAACTGCCGCTATGGCCTCCTGGCAGTACGTCCACCCGCGCATATACGCCTGCACATTGGGAAAAACCTTCAAACCGAAGTTTCTCCGCACCAGCGGTCACAATCGGGTCTTTCATCATGGCGGCGGTAGCGGGCGTCAGGGTAAAAGATGATCTCACCACATTCGACAAAGCTATCAGGCAACGGGCCGTGATATAAGGCTGTTCCAGGCTTCCCTGGAAAAAAGCCGGACCGGTGGCCTTTTCTGTCTCGCTGTATCCCGCCAGCAATAAACGGGGCGCTCCCCCGGCAATAAAAACCGATGGAATTGGGTAACTGTAACTGATAGTGTTCGTCTCGGGTATCATGTCAATGGTAAAATGGAACATTCATTTCTATCCTGGCATTTCGGATATAGGCAATATGTATATCTGAACAAAAATAGTGTAAGGATTAGTATTCCTAAAATAGAAAAAACTAATTTCGGGATACACTATCCATGCCACTATTTGAATAATGAAAAACGACTATGAAACTTACTGCCTATTCCGATAAACCCGTCTCTTTTTTTAATACGATCTGTCTGCTGCTGGCTGTGCTATCGCTTACCCTCGGCATGGCAGTGTTTTACCTGATTGATTTTGCACCGGCTTTTTATCTTGAGTTGTTTGTCGGTATACTGTTTTTCTGTCTGCCATTACTGCATCGGCGCATCGGTATCGATAGGGTTATCCTGATATTTTTTGTGGTTTTGGACGCTGCGCTGGTGTTTTATGGTATCGTGCTGGGACCTATCTCCGAAATACACCTGCTTGCCGCTTTCCTCATGGGTGCTTCTGATCTGCTGATGACCAGCAGGAAAACACGGAACCTGTTCTGGACCTATGTTGGCGCAATGGTCGTCCTCCTGGAGCTGAATTATACGTTCCACTGGTTCAAACCTATCGCTTTCAGCCACAATAGCATGCTGGCTATCCGGCTGATCGTTGTGCTGACCGGTACGGCGCTCAATGGTATCATGCTTTATTTCTATATCAAACAGGTGCGCACCATGATGGCGGAACTTAAAAAAGCTTCCGAAGCCAAAACAAAATACCTGCGGGAAACCAATCATGAAATCAGGACGCCGCTGACCTCTATCATGGGCATCGCTGAAGGACTCAACGAAAAAGTGGCACAACTGAATGACAGCTCGCTGGTAACTGCTATCCGTAAGGAAACGGAACATCTGCAGGTCGCGTCTCTCCTGATCAGGGAAATTATCAATAATCAGCTGGACCTCGCCAAGATAGAAGAAAATCAGTTCAACGAAGTAAAAAATGAGAGCTTTAACTTACGGGAATGCATCAACGAATGTATACTGATGCAAAGACCTATCGCGTCTTCCCGGAAAATCAATGTGGTATTGAACTACGATGCCCAACTACCGGAATATATCCTCTCCGACGATACCATCCTCAGCAAAATCATCAACAACCTGGCATCCAACGCCCTGAAATACGCCGCCAAAAACACGGTGGTGCGCTTCAATGTATTAAAAGCCGGTGAGCAAATCCACATTGAAACACACAATATCAGTTCACTGAATCCGGAACAACTCAATGAAATCTTCCTTCCCTTTGTATCTCACGCCAACAGGGAGAACAAATCGGAAAGCACCGGACTGGGACTGTCTATCACCAAACAACTGGTGGAGAAAATCAATGGCACGATTACCGCCGATGCTTCCGGCAGCACTACCAGTTTCACGTTGAGCATACCGCTGAAAGAAGGCCAAAAAGTACAGGAGGCAGGTAATGTTGAACCGGTAAAAGAAATATACCAGGACTATATTATCCTTGTACTGGAAGATGATAAACTCAATCAGGCCGCTTTCCGCGCAGCGATTAAAAGCATGGGCGCAGTGCCCTACTTTGCGGAAAACGGAGCTGAAGCCCTGGAATTGCTGAAGATGATCACACCAGACCTGATCATCACTGATGGTAAAATGCCTGTCATGGATGGAAAAAATTTCCTCCGGGCATTGCGTGCCACTGATAATGACGCCACCCGCTATATCCCCGCTATTGTTTCCTCCGGAGAAACATTCCTGCAGGAACAGGAGGAATTTATAGCAGCCGGCGCAACGGACTTCCTGTTAAAACCCTTTACAAGAAAAGAATTGGTGGATATGATCCGGAAATACCTCCCAAGTATAAAACTGATGAAACCTTTTATGTAACCGGCTTATTCTGCTTTCAGGCTGTTTACCGGATTGACCAGCGCCGCACGGACCGTCTGATAACTGATAGTACAGATGGTGATGACCAGGGCACCACCGGCCGCTATTACAAATACGCCGGGCCCGATATCGATGCGATAGGCGTACTTGTCCAACCAGTATTGCAGACTGTAAAAAGCTACGGGCACAGCTATACAGCATCCAATAAACACCAGCAGCACAAAATCCTTCGATAACAACATCCACAGCTGTACGATGGAAGCTCCCATCACTTTACGGATGGCAATTTCACGGGTACGCTGCGCAGCCATAAATGCTGCCAGTCCAAATAAGCCCAGACAGGAAATAAAAACAGCCAGCGTGGCAAAAACAGCGGCCAGCTTACCGGACAGCACCTCCAGCTTAAACTTCTTATCGTAGCTGTCAGCTGTAAACGTATAGTCGTAGGCGTATCCCGGATTATATTTATTGAAAACAGGAGTGATCTTCGCCAGCGCTGTATGTACATCGGCCTTGTCTGACAAGCGGTACAACAAGGTAGCGGCATCATCTTCCTGGTGGGTAAATACTGCTGGTTCCACTGGTTTAAACGGAGATTCCATCACTGCATCTTTTACTACACCGGCAATGATTACACGCACCTTTCCCCGCCAGCTGATATGCTGGCCCGCCACCGGAGCAGTAAGTCCCATCCGCTTTACCGCCGCTTCATTGATGATCACATAACCCGAATCTGCAGCCTGCGATTCATGAAAATCCCGTCCTTCCTTCAGCTGCATGCCCATTGCTGAGAAATAGCCCGGTGATATCCCAATCTCCGACACCACCAGCGGCTGATTGCCCTGCCGGCCGTTCCATTCTTCCACCACCGTGCGTGACCAGATGGACGTTACCGGATTGGAAGCCCTCACCACGCTTTCTACCATACCGGTCTGCAACAGTTCCTCCCGCAGCGCGCGATAGTTCTTCTTCATATCCTCACTGATATAAGTGTAGAGCAAACCGGAAGTGTTGTAACCTACCGGACGCTTTTTGGCATATTGTATCTGTTGATAAATAATAATAGTACTGATGATCAATGCCACCGACGCTGCAAACTGCGCTACTACCAATACTCTACGGGGAAGTACCGCCGAACGGCCCGCCTGCTGACCGCCCTTCAGCACCTTTACCGGTTCAAAGGAGGAGAGGTAAAAGGCAGGCCTGCTTCCCGCCAATACAGCGGTAACAACAATGAACAACAATAATATGCCCCATGCCGGCAACTGATGATAAGGGATAGACAATTCACCATCAATCACGCGGTTAAAAACCGGCAACCCCAGTTGTAAAACACCAATGCTCAATACCGCGGCCAGGCTGGTAAGCAGCAGTGATTCTAACAGGAACTGCAATACGAGGTCACGTCGCCCGGAGCCAATAGCCTTACGTACGCCCACTTCCCGGGCGCGCTTTTCTGACCGGGCTGTCGACAGATTAATAAAATTGATGCAGGCAATCAGTAACACCAATATCCCTATCAGGGTAAACATCCGCACATAAGTGATAAAACCGCCACTCTCCTTCCCATTCTCAAAATTGCTGTAAAGCCGCCACCGGTCCATCGGATGCAGAAAAACCTGCTCTGTCCTGCGAGGACTGTAACGATGGATGATATCTTTTATCTGTGCCGACACTTTTTCGAAAGACACGCCCGGTTCCAGCGCCACAAAAGCCTGTGAAGAGTTATCGCCCCAATCGTTACGGGCGTCCTGCATCCAGGGTTGGGTTTGTACCAGGTAAGAAAAAGGTATCAGGTACTGAAACTGCAGCGTGGAATTGGCCGGTACGTCCTGAATAATGCCGGTCACCTTTAAATCGTGCTGGTTATCGATACGGACAATCTTGTTGATGGCGTCTGTTGTCCCAAACAACGTTTTGGCGGTAGTGGCACACAACACAATAGAATACGGGTCCTGTAAGGCTTTGACGGCATCTCCTTCCAACATGGCAAAACGGAACATCCGTAAATAATCCTCACTCACACCGCTGCCCCTGATATAAAGTTTTTTGTCTCCGGCAATCAGCCCATGATTGATAGGCCAGTCTGTTACGGCCACATATTTAATACCGGGGATATCTTTTCGCAAAGCATCCACCAGCGGAAGCGATACCGTACTCACGGTTCTCACGCCCCCATTGTTATCAGGGTTGTTCTTCATCACCTGGTAAAGATGTTCATGACCCGGTAAAAAACGATCATAGGAGTATTCGTTTATCACCCACAGGGTGATCAGCAAACCCACGGCCATACCGGTACCCAACCCCAAAATATTGAGCGTGCTGTAGACTTTATTGTTAAGTACATTACGCCAGGCGGTTTTTAGATAATTACGAAACATGGGGGACGTTTTTTTGAAAGATACTTCCAGGGCACCAATAAAATGCCATTGCAACAAACAAATGATAATCAATACACTACAGAAAGTTCTGTTGTCCGGTTTTAACGCACCTTGTTCGTTTATGGACAATTGGGTTTTGATAACAGGAAATAAAAAAACCGCTACATATTTGTAGCGGTCTTGAGATTTTTGAGAGTTTTCAACGGGAGGTAGTTACTCTCTTTTTTGTTGCCCAACCTGGATTCGAACCAAGACAAACAGAACCAAAATCTGTCGTACTACCATTATACTATTGGGCAATCACCAATGGGTCGCAAAAGTAGAATTTTTTTTATAAAAAACAACTATCGAAAAAAATTTCTTTAAAAAAAGGCTGAACGGCCCTGCCGCTCAGCCTTTACACACTGGTTGGTTTTTGCTTATTCTCCGTATATCTCTTTTAGTTTCTTGTCCAACTCATCGCCTTCGCTGCCGTAACGCCCGATGATCACGCCTTTGGGATCGATCAGGATTTTTGTGGGCAACGAATGAATACCATATTTGTTTGAAATATCATTAGGATTATCCTTCAACCGGGACATGTCAAGGCCTCTCAGCACATGTTTCCAGGGCAGGTCGTCTTTGGCTACGGCTGCTTTCCAGGCGTTCTGGTTTCTGTCGTCGTCAGAAACGCCGATGATTTCCCAGCCTTTGGACTGATAACGGCTGTACAGTTCTTTGAGATGAGGATTTCCTTTGCGGCAGGGCACACACCAGCTGGCCCAGAAGTCGAGCAGCACATATTTGCCTTTGTAGTCGTGCAATGATAGTTCTTTGCCTTGTATGTCCTTTGCAGTAAAATCTGTGGCAATAGCCCCCGGCGAACCATGACGAAGCATGTTGATCTCATCGGCGATAAGTTTGGCGAAGGCGGTCTGTTGTGTGGTTGCGCCCAGGTTATCATAGTAATGCTGCAGGGTGTCCAGCGAAAGGTCTGCCACATGGTAACGTAACAGGTAAGCTGTCAGCACGGACGTAGGATATTTCCGGAAATAGTGATAGTCTGCCTGGTCATTTGCCTCAAAAAAAGGTGTCAGTCTTTCGCGGATAGCGGCGGCGGCTTCGTGGTCTTTCTCATTCCGCATGGAATCCAGCCTCGATTGATGTTGCTGCTGAATGAATGCTTTCTCCTGCTGTAACTCCCCTACGCCGGCATTGGCATTGTTCCCGGTCACTTTGGCCAGACTGATTTTATTTCCTGCGGCGGCGAGCTGCTGCGTGCCGGGCGTCAGCACCACCAGGCCAGGACTCGCGTCCCGGTTTGCACTGCGGACATAAGCTACAGCTGTACCGGCAATTTCCCCTTTGAGTGTGAAGCTGCCATTTTTCAACACAATGGAATCAAAATTTCTGTTCCCGGCAACATCTTCATAACTCACGTAAAGTTTACCATCAGGCTGACCGGCAATTTTCCCATTCAGCACGAAAGGTTTTTTCTCCTGGGCATAAGTGAAGGCGGTAATTGCCATACACCCGATGATAGTGGTGGTGATCTTTTTCATATGACGGATTAAAACGGATTTTGAGTAAGATTAGGATTGACAGTAACTTCTGTTGCAGGGATCGGGTAGATCATACTGTTGTCTGTGGCCGGAATATTAATATGACTGCCCGGCACTGTGCTGCCGGCGTAATCCCGGATAACGGGCAAACCGTTGCGCAGCAAGGCGGCGCGGCGACGGCCGTTCTCAAAGGCAAACTCCACTCTTCCTTCATCCAGTACCACCTGCAGCACATTAGACCGGCCATGAAGATCGGACAGCTGATACAGGCCACTACCGGTAATGCCTGCACGCTTACGTAACAGGTTCACATCGTCCAGCGCTGCCTGTGGATTGGCGGTAGCATTGGCTTCTGCGCGTATCAGGTACATATCGGCCAAACGATAAATTACCGGTGAACTTACCGCAGGGTTGCCGTTCTGTATGAACTTGTTGGTGAAATACCTGTCGCCGCTGGCGGTGGACAACTTAGTATAAAATGCCAGCCTCACATCCCCCGTTGTTTCGTTGAGTAAACTCAGCAGGGGCAAGGAAACCGCGGCATACTTTGTTTGCGTATAACTATAGCCCAGGCCATAGAACCCTTTGCCCTGCCCGTCCACGCTTTTAATGGTAAAGATGGTTTCTTTGTCTGCTGCGCCGCTGTGGTCTGTAGAGAAATAAGTGAGATAATTGCTGCCGGTCACCAGCGAATATTGATTACTGTTGATGACCTTTTCCGCATAGGTGATCGCTTTGGCATTATCCCCTGCATTCAGGTACAGATCGGCAAGGGCAGCCCAGCAAGCGGTTTTGCCGGCATAGGCGTTGGACTTCGTTTCAGAAATCATGCCGGCTGCTTTTTCATAGTCAGCAGCCGCAAGCGCATACACTTCTTTCACGGTATTTCTGAATGGCAGTAAAGCCGGATCAGTAGAAACCATATAGGGCACCCCCGGATTGCTGCCTCCGTTTTGCACATATGGCCTGCCAAAGGCCTGTACCAGCTGCATATGCAACATGGCACGCAGGAAAAGGGCTTCCCCCTTTAACTGCAACAGATTGGGTGCAGCATTGTCTGCTATAGCATTGATCACCATATTGGCGTGATAGATAGGTTTATAAGCGTTCTGCCACGCCTGGATGTCCATCATGGAAGCGGTACGCTTAAACGAATAACATTCAATACCGGCGGTGGTCGCGTTATTCCCCGCTTTCATCACTTCCACATTATCGGTGCTCAGCTCTACCAGGTTCAGGTAAGGACCGTAGTACTTATAATTATTCACCAATGAATACACGCCGCTTAACGCCGCTTTCAGATTTTCATAACCTGTCAACGCCTTTTCAACATCCAGATCGGTTTTAGGCTTGAGGTCCAATGCACTTTTGCAGGAACAGATCAGCATAAACGAAGTAATACCAATGATGCTTAACCGTTTTATATTCATAGCCATTTGTTTTTACGGTGTTTAGATTAAAATGTTACCTGTACCCCTGCAAGGAATCTTTTGGGTAAAGGGATCTTGCCTGCATTCTCTTCTCCAAAGTTGTTCTCCGGGTCCATGCCGGTGAACTTCGTCCAGGTGGCCAGATTGTCTCCGGAAACAAAAACATTGATTTTAGATACGCTCAGCTTCTTCGCCACCTTCTCAGTGAATGCATAACCCAACCGCACATTTTTCAACCGCAGAAAGCTGCCATCTTCCACATATCTGGATGTAGGGAAATAATCATCGACCTTGTTACCGGCCCTCGGCAGATCAGCGATGTCACCGGGATGTTGCCATCTTACCTGCCCCGCCGCAGGAGCGGCGTTGTTGCTCTGAACGTCTGCACCGTCCAGGTCCAGGTTAGCACGGGTACGGTTCAGCATTTTAAGGCCACCGAAATAACTCAGCATCACGCTCAGGTTAAAATTTTTATAGGTGAGATTATTCGACATACCGGCAATGTATTTGGGATTGCTGTTACCCAATACCTGCAGTGTGGCTTCACCGGGATTGTTGGTGTAGTTTACTTTTCCGGTAAAGTTGCCGCTGGCGTCTTTTTCCAGCATTTCAAAGCGGGACGCCCCTGTGTTAGGGTCTACACCAGCAAATACCGGCATGTAGTAACTTCCCATCGGACTGCCCACTATGTCTGCGGTACCACTATATTGACCTCTGTACAGCAAATTGGCGCCTGACTGCAATCCCAGCACCTTGTTGGTATTGTACGCAAAAGTCAGGTCTGTGGACCATTTCACGGCTGTGTTCTTAAACTGCCGGGTGTTCATCGTTACTTCTACGCCTCGGTTGCGGATGCGGCCAATGTTACGGTAATAGGTATTACCGCCGCTGGTAGCCGGTGGTGTAACACTCAGCAGCAGCCCTTTATTCAGTTTGTTATACAGGTCCACTGAAACGGTTACCCTGTCCCGGAAACCCGCATCAATGCCGATATTGGTGGTGTACTGCATTTCCCAATGCAGATCAGGATTTCCTTGTGAGTTTTGCAGGGTGCCGCTCTGACGGTCATAGATATCGGTGCTGGTTATATAACGGTACAGAGTGAGATACTGATAGGCCCCCAGTGGCAGATCATTCCCCGAAACACCATAACTGAGGCGGAGCTTCAGCAGGTCGATATTTTTTGCGCTACGCAGGAAGTTCTCTTTATTTAATTGCCATGCGCCGCTGAAAGCATAGAAATTGCCATACTTGTTGTTTTGTCCGAACTTGGATGAGCCATCCCTTCTGAAGCTGGCCGTGGCGAAATATTTTCCGTCATAGCTATAGTTTAATTCGGAAAAAAGGGACAGGTAAGCTGTTTCACTAATGGTATTGACGAACGTCAAGGTAGCAGGGTCCCCCGCACTGATGGCGCGTATACCGGGCTTCAGCCCGTTTACGGAAGCGTTGTCGTTTTTAACAATCACCTGGTTAAACTCAAATGCAGCCAGGCCGGAAATATGATGCCGGTTGAAGGATTTATCAACCTGCAACATCTCTGTGGTGATAATATTATTGGTATTGCCGGGAGCCAGGGAATAGTAGCCGCCACGTGTGTTGAAAAAACTGGTGGGGTCCGCCGGATCAGAGTATCTCTCCCTTTCCATGTTAGTAAAGCTGTACCGGTTGCGTGAACTAAAACTAAGCCAGTTGGTCAGCTTGTAACGCAAATTCAAATCAAAAGCGCCAATGGTAGCTTTGGTAGTGGCATCGCTCAAACCCTTTCCATACATGGGGTTGAAGTTACTACCGCTGTACCAGCCCTTTTCATTAGGGCCGCCAACTTTGGGGGTGCCATCACTATAAAAAGGCGTGTCCCATGGCATAATATTAAATGCATCGCTGTAAGGTGTATAAAAGCCGCCCGACTTACCATCGGAATTGGAAATGCTGGCATTGGTGGAAAGAGACAACCGTTCTGTAGCCTGAAAATCCACATTAAAACGAAAGTTGTATTTCCGGTAGCTGTCCGTTACCAAAGGAGCTACTTCGTTAAAATAATCGCCGGAGGCGTAATACTTCACCCGCTGGTCCCCACCGGAAATCCAGACGTTGTAGTCCTGTGTCTGGCCGGTCCGCAAAAACAGATCGGGCCAGTTGGTATCATATTTCAACACACTGTCAGGCACCATGGAATGCACATAATTATTGATCGCTGTCTCACTGGCACCAGGATTGGCATCCATATACTGGTTGCGATAAATCTGCTGCTGCAGATCGAAGCGCTCCTGGCTGTTCATCACCCGGAACTTTCCACGGGACGCTTTGTTGGCGCCATAGGTAACACTGGCCCCGATCTTCGTGCCAACACCGGCACCGCTACCGCGTTTCGTTGTGATCACCAGTACGCCGTTGGCGGCCCTGGACCCATATAAAGCAGCGGAAGCAGCATCTTTTAGTACGGTAACGGAAGCCACATCGGCAGGAGAAATATTGCTCAGCGGATCTCTGTCACTGATATATTCCTGGATAATACCATCGATCACTACCAGCGGCTGTGTGGCATTATAGCCCATAGAGCCTTTACCACGGATGACAATAGTGGAGGAGGTATTGGAACCGGTATTACTGCCACTGAGCGATACGTTCATACCGGCCACCTTGCCCTGTAAATTATCGAAGATGGATTGTGTGGTAGTGGTTTGCAGATCTTCAGCTGTCACCTGCGATACAGCACCGGTAAGCTCTCCCAGGCGTTTGTTGCTATACCCTGTGATCACTACCTGGTTCAGCGCACGCGGTGTTTCTGCTAACGTTACATACAACGGCCCGCTGATGGTATCTGTTTTTATCTGCCGGCTGTCATAGCCGATGAAAGAAAAATCCAGCTGCCGGTTTTTGGCGGCATACAATTGAAAATGACCACTGCCGTCTGTTACAGCACCATTACCAGTACCTTTCACCCGGATGGTCACACCCGTCAGCGGTGTGCCGGAAACGGTAGTTACGATGCCATTTACCGGTTGGTCGGCTGCTGACTGGTCAGGTGTGTTATCCTGATGATTCCGTTTTGCAGGCTGCAGGGTAGTGATATACACATTTTTCCCCTGAACACGCCAGTTGTACTGTTTCCCTAATACAGCCTGCAACGCTTCCTGTAGCGATACCTGTTGCAGGTCCACAGAAATATGCCGGCTCAGGTCTACTTCTGTATCACTGTAAAAAAACTCATAGGAGGTCTTCTGTTGAATCTCTTTTAAGACAGCTTTAACGCTTCTGTCTTTCACTGACAAAGTAATGGTGGTTTTGGGCGACTGGGCGCTCACAGTTACTGTTCCTGCGAAGACAGTCAGACAGCAACAGAGCAATACGGCATGGAAATGTAGTGACCAGCCCTTGTGAAAAGGCATAGGTATCCCCTTTAGTTTCATCACTATTAATTTTGGTTAATAAAAATCAGCTGAGTGCTAAATACCCACAGACTATTTTTTTGTTACGGTTATGGTTGATCCCTGCAACGAAAACGAAAATTGGTTGGTGCTGTTATTTAACGACTGAATGCATTCTCCCAGTCCCTGTTCCTTATTAATATAACAAGTAAAATACTGTCCTGTTAGTTGTTGTTCATCTGCCTTTATATCGATATCATACCATCTTGAAATGGCCTGTAATATGACTGTCAGCGGTTTATTGCGGAAGCGTATCCAGCCGTCTTTCCACGAAGTGAAATCTTCTGTGTCCACCGGTGTTATCTGTAGCTGGTCACCGGTCACAACGGCCTGCTGGCCTGGTTGTAATACCTGCTCCTTCCCCACCGCCTGCACTTTGACTTTTCCACTGACCAGCGTTGTAAGCCCTTGTTGTTCTTCTTCATAACGGCGGACACAAAACGCCGTTCCGAGCACTGTTATTTCCTGCCGGCCTGCATGCACCACAAAAGGTTGTTCTGCTTTGGCTGCCACTTCAAAATAAACTTCTCCCGTCACCGTTACCATGCGCTCATTACCTGTAAAAACAGAAGGGTAATCTATGCTGGACTGGGCGTTCAGCCACACTTTGGAGCCGTCAGGCAATTGCACCTGGTAGTTGGCCCCCCGTGGGGTACGAAGGGTATATTGCTCCGGTTTCCCTGTCGCCACCTGCATACGGCCGTTGCGGACATCTACACGGTTGCCCCCCATCATAAAACTGCTGTCTTTTCCATACAATGATACTTCTTCCCCGCCTGCCTGTAAGATGGCAAAATTGCCGGCAGGCTTCTGTTGGGCAACAGCCAGGACGTTTACTGCCGGCGGCGCCTTTTTTGTCCGCTGCATAAACCAGTAAGCGCCTGCTGCCAGCAGTAAAACAGCTGCAGCGGCGCGCCAGCGCATCAGAACATAACGCTGTCGCACTGCTGTTGGCGCAGCTTCAGCTTGCTGCGTAACACGCGCCCACATGTTGTCGGTGTCAAAAGTCTGTTGCAAACGCCAGGCTTCCACCACTTCACGCAATTGCTCCGGTTCTTCCAACAGTACAGCCCTGGCAGGGTCCTCCTGTAACCAGGACTGGACCACAGGATCTTCCGGTTGAAGCTCTCCGCTCAGTATTGCCGATAATATATGAATGTCTGCCTGTTCCATGGATGAAGGGCCGTTGTTATGATGACACGAATAGTTTTAAAATGTACTACGCCCGTAAGGGATTTTTTTTAATTTTTTTTACCCCGCCAGCAAATCCAGCACCAGCAGGCAGATCAGCTCCCAAAGAATATTATTTCTTAATATATCATAGGCTTTCGCTACCTGGTTTCTGACAGTAAATACAGATATTCCCAGTTCTTCCGCTACGACTTTATACTTCTTTTGTTCCAAACATACTTTTTCAAATACAATCCTGCATTGCTGTGGCAACCCGGCAATCACGCGTTCCAGCTGCTGTACGCGATACTGCAACTGCAATTCCCGCTCTATGGCGTCTTCTTCTGCCGGCATATTTTCCGGCAGCGCATCATTGGAAATAAGATGGTTGTCCCTTAAATAATTCAGACAGGCGTTATGTACGGCCCGGTAGGCGTAACGCCGGGGAGGCACTTGCATACTGATCTGGCTGCGCTTCTGCCATAAACGGGAAAAAAAATCCTGGACGATATCCTCCGCCGCCTGTTTATCCTTTACAATACGCAGGGCATAGGTACACAAACCCGCCGCCGTACTTTTAAAAAATCGTTCAAAAGCGGCCGGATCGCGTTGCAGTTGCTCCCAGGAATGATTCTCCGATTGGTCCAGTTGGTTCAAATTAATATTGGAAAGGAATACTCCAAATATATAAATTAAAATCAAAAGCCCCCCGCTACCCTTGGTGGGCAGCAGGGCCAGGTTCTTTATGGATGTACAAACATATATATTACTGCCGGCACCGGTCAATATAACGCAAAAGAATATACGAATATTTATTTTCCGGCAGTAGCGCCAACACCGATACCTACGGCCAGGAGGTCTTCCATGCCGCCGGCGAAACCGTCTTTCACTTTGTACTTTTTACCGGCATATTTACGCAGAAAGAAAAAGGCGTAAGATGCAGCCACAGCGGCCGCGGCGCCTATAAGCGCGCCACGCCAGGCTTTGTCTCCGCTGGCCTGGTACAGGGTGGCCCCCGCCAGGCCGCCGGCTGCGGCCCTCCCCGCCAGTACACCCGGGGCGATACGGTCTTTTATACCGGGCACTTTGTCCACTACCATTTCACCAGCAGCAATCGTCTGCAGGCCACGCATCACATTTTCCCGCTGCATAAAACCCAACGGGCTGCCTTTCAGCTGCCGCGACGGATGGCGGTTGGCATACTGGCTCGCAAAAGCGGGTCCCATGGCACTGCGCATGCCCGACACCATACCCAGGCCAACGGCCCGTACTAATGTGGAAAGAATGGAATTTTTCATACCGGCATGGGCACAATCATTGTGCCACGCATGCCGGCGCCGATGTCCTCATGCGGAGAAAGGCCCGTAGCAGTACAGCCATGATGGCCACCAGGCCAAAAACCATCCCTACCCATGGCGCATAAGCCACACTATGTGTCGCTATCACCATGCCGCTCACGGCGGTGCCTACCGATACCCCGAGATTACCGGTAGACACGGACAAGCTGTTGGCAAATTCCAGCGCGTCCGGTGCGGATGAAATCATATTGACCGCTCCCGCCAGGATGGACGGCGCATACAACAATCCCCACAACGCGATGACACCTGTCACCGCCGCCCCTTCATATCCGCACCATGCCAGCCCAAACGGAATGATGATCGTGCCACTAAGCAACAATAACGTCACCGTCACCATATGCCGGCCAATCACTTTTCCCGTCAGCCAGTTACCCGCCACACCGGTAATGCCGAACAACAACATCATGCTGCTGATCATCGTCCCGCTCATCCGTTTCTCCTGGCCGAGGTAGTCCGCAAAATAACTATAGGTGCTGAACCAGGCGGCGATCATCATAAAATTGATAAAAGAGGTAAGCAGGAAATCTCCCCGTTTTAAAATCATCAGCTGATCACCATAGGATTTTTTCTCTTTCAACGACATAGGTGGCAGCAACAACCAAATACTCAGCCACGCGATGATGCTCACCCCTGCCTGCATCATAAAGGCTGTCTGCCAGTTGAAACGGCCTGCCAGCCAGGTGGACAGGGGCACTGTTGTCACAGTGGCAATACTGATGCCGCCCATAATAATAGCCATCATGCGGTGGGACTGCTTCGGCGGCGCCACTGCCACTGCCGCGGCTATGGCGTTGGATATAAACACCGGTTGCAGAAAAGCCGGCAGTATGCGTAACAACAGCAACAGCCAGAACGGCGGCGCCATCACAGATCCCAATGTGGAGAGCACAAACAATCCCATTGATGACAACATGAGTTTCTTCCGGTCCACCCCGGATGTTAGCAACGTCACCACCGGGCCGGTCAACGCAATTACCAACGCAAAGGCGCTCAACAATATACCTGCCTTGTCAATAGTAATATGATAGTGGGCCGCTACCTGCGGCAATATGCCGATAATACCAAATTCTGTAGTGATAATGCCAATTACGCCCAGACAACCGATATATGCTAGTTTCTTCATGGAATATGTTCCTTTTGCCAACGAAATTAAATCGCAGATCTATCCGCAGCAGCAGCTACAGTCAATTGTATGCAACTAACAAAAAGGTAAGCCGATAGTAAACTGAAGATGAAAAACAATGGTGGAACAGAAAGATATATATCAGAATAATAAATATAAAAATTTGAAAATCAGATCATTATGGCATTTGTAGATCTTTTGTAGATACCCTTCAACACGGCCTGTAGACCCACTGTAGTATCTACAAAAGCAGGAACGATTTTACGCCGCCATACCTTTGTGCTGTTTCCATTTTATCCTTTTATCATTTTTTAATTATCAACACATCAGCGCAACTATGAAGACAAAACAATGGGCTATCGTCGCTTACATTACGATCATCGGATGGATTATCGCATATGTAAAAAATAAGGAGAGCAAAGACACTTTTGTTAACTACCATCTGGAACAGGCGCTCGGCCTGGCAGTAGCAAGCCTGTTATGGTCTGCGGCTGCAGGCGTCCTGTTGAGCATTATCCCCGCGCTGTCTGCGGTTTTCTCTGTACTGGGCCTGCTGCCGCTGATATTTATGGTATTTGGTATTATCAATGCCAACAGCGGCGTACAAAAGCCCGTACCGGTTATTGGAAGGTTTTTTGAAAACCGTTTTGTTTTCCTCCAACAATAGACTTGCCCGAACATTCATCCATAACCCCGGCTTCATCCAAACCCCATTTCATCCAGGCCCCATTTCATCCTAAACCCCAGGCTCATCCTGACCCCAAACTCATCCGGCCCCAATTCCTTTAACCCGCTGCGTCTTCCGTCAGCGGGTTATTTTCTCTCCAGGCCATCAGGTAGGCATCCAGCCCTTCTTCCTTGCCCAATCCCAGCTTTTGTTTGATACGGTACCGCGACATCAGGATACTTTTTGGCGCTACGCCCAGGTGTGAAGCAATTTCCTTGGTAGACAGTCCGATCGATATGTAGGAACAATGCTTCAAATCCAGTTTGGTAAGACTGTTGCCGGCTTTTTCCTGTAGCTTCCGGAAGAATTCCGGGTGGATATTCTCAAATTCCGTGCGGGTAGTCTCAAAATTTTTGTCCATCCGCTTGTGTGTCTCAATCATGCGCGTGATCTGTTTGGCCAGGTCAGGTTGTACGGCTTTCTCTTTGAGCTTTTCCTGGAGCGATTCCAGCAGTTCGTTTTTCTGTTCCACCTGTAAGGTTCCCGCCAGCAGGTCTTTCTGCAACTGCTCCTTCTGGGTCTGTATCAATTGTTGCTCCGCCTGCAGACGTGCGGCTTCCTCCGCTTGTAAGCGGGCCTGTAATTCTGCTTCCTGCTTTTCCAGCTGTAGGCGCAGGGCCTCTTCTTCCTTCAGACGTATTTGCAGCACACCGTCCTGCTTTTCCTTTTCCAGCAGCTTCTGTTGCTGTATGGTGGACTGTAAACGGAAATGGTAAGAACGGAACAAGTACAACAACGCCACCAGGCAGGCTATGATCAATCCGATATAGACAATATTTAGTTTGCGGTTAAATGCTGCTTTTTCCTGCAATGTCACCAGCTCCTGCTCCCGTTGCCGCGCCTGGTACTGGGCTTCCAGCTTTTTGGCGATGGCCATACGGTCCACATCAAAGGCTTTGGCGTAATACTTACTGTATTCCCGGGCATATTCCAGCGCCTTGGGCAAGTCGCCCTTCTTCTCCGCCACCTCTGACAAAGCCTCCATCAGGTGGGCCATCAGCCGGTTGTCCGGCGCGGGATAGGTTTTCAGCGCTATCAATCCGGCCAGCAGCAGGTCTGATGCCCGGTTGTAGTTCCCGTCATTTGAGGCGAAGGTGCTCATCATACCATAGCAACTGGCCACCACTTCCTGCTGATCGGTCTCTTTACCGATCTTCAGGGCAATGTCCAGGTAATGCTGGGCGCTGTCGCGGTAGGTACGCGGAAAATACTGGTCGTACAGATTGGCGGTATTCAGTGCCAGCAGCGCAACCATACTATGAAAGCTGATACTTGGCGCATTGGCTTCATAGATGGCAATGGCCCTGCGGTTGTAATAAAGAGCAGAATCCAGCAACTCCCGTTTGCTGTTATCACCGTTAAACTGGTATTCAAAACTGGTGGCCATGGCCTGGTAACCATTACAGATATCGTCCGGGTCAGAACGTGTCAGGGCAGAAGCCAGGCACGCTTTCGCGTAGCGGTACTGGGTTTCAGTGTCATTCCAGTCGGCATAAATAGAGGCCAGGTTGTAATATACGTTGGTTTCGTAGATGTTGCCAGGCAATCCTTTGCCCAGCTTCAGGGACTCCTGGAAACTTTTCACGGCTTCATGAGGCTTCCCGGTACGGTTTTCCAGCCATCCTTTGCGGTACCATACACTGGCCAGTGTCAGCTGGTCGCCCGACTCGCGGGCAAAAAGGAAGGCGCTGTCCAGGTGATGCGACGCCAGGGCCGTGTCTTCTGCGGTATATTCCAGCGACACCAGCGCGGAATGCGCCAGTGCTTCATATTTGCGGTCTTTAAGTGTACGGCTCATCTGCAAGGCCGTTTGTGTACTGGCAATGGCATCTTTCCGGCTGCCGTCCACCAATGCCCTTCCCATTCTGATCCGGGTCATCACCTGCTCTTCCGGCGTAAGTCCCGGCTGCTGCAACACCTTTTGCAGGGAATCCCGTACCGTTTGTGCAAAACTACCGGCCGTCAGCAGGGAGAACAGGGCTACAAACACTATTGTCAGCCTCAATTTTAGGATATGGTTCATGCGTCAAAAATACAACTTGTAGAGGTTTTGTAGATAGGTAAAAAAACAGATTGTAGTAGGCATGTAGATGCTACAAATGCCGAAGATCCGCTACAGGTAAGTACTTTTGCTTCACAGAGTTCATTTGCAGTGACCATGAAAAGGATATTGGATTGAAAAACCTCCTGCCTCACGCTGAACTCCACGAGCGAATAATTAACCGGCCTGGTCCGTTGTAGTTTACCCACTCTTTTTTAACGGATTAAAAAAGATAATGCAGCAGTGGTTCCCCCGCTGCTGCATTTTTAGTTTATCGAAACGGCTGATGCCTATTCCTCGTCTTCCCGCAGCCGTTCATCGGTGTAAGTGATCTTCGTTCTGCCATGCGGCGTTGGCTGCCCTTTCTCGTCCACACTCACAAACACGATCTTGTCGATGGTCAGAATGCTCTTCTGGGTGATCTTGTTCCGTACCTCACAGGTCAGCGTCAGCGATGTCCGGCCAAAATGTACCGCCTTAATGCCCAATTCCACAATATCCCCCTGACGGGCAGAATTGATAAAATTGATTTCCGACATGTACTTGGTCACACAACGGTTTGTCCCTAACTGAATAATGGAGTAAATGGCCGCTTCTTCATCGATCCACCGCAGTAAGCTGCCACCAAACAAAGTACCATGCGCATTGAGATCTTCTGGTTTTACCCATTTGCGTGTGTAGAAATTCATGCATCCTCGTTTTTGAAGATGTAAAACTAGGTAATTTTCTTAACTGGTTCCTCCGCTGTCAACTGCGCTTATTTACATTATATATCCACCTGAAACAGCAATTTTTTCTCCTGTAATCCAATATGCGTCATCAGACAACAGAAAAACAGCCACTTTCCCGATATCCGCCGGCTGCCCCAGTCTGCCTAAAGCCGTATTGCCTATAATCTTGTGGCTAAGACCGCTCTCAAATATGCCGACTTTATGCGCTCCTTCGGTTTCCGTCAAACCCGGAATAATGGAATTCACCCTGATATTTCTACTTCCCAGTTCCTTGGCGAACACGCTGGTCAGCGCATCTACCGCTCCTTTGGTGGCGGTGTAAACGGCCGTACCGGCATCAAAATTCCTTGTTCCCATAGAACCTATGTTGATAATATTACCTCCATCCTTAAAATACTTCAGCGATTCCCGGACAGTCAGTATCGTTCCCAGAACATTAATATCGAACTGCCGACGGAACACTTCCTCTGTTATGTCTTCTATGCTGCTAAAAGCATAAACCCCTGCATTATTCACTACGCCGTCTATTTTTCCAAATTCATTCATGGCTTGCCTGAACAACTGTTGAACGTCCTTTTGCTTTGATACGTCCGCCCGGATGGCCACTGCCACCCCGCCTTTTGACCGGATGAAATCTACAACTGTACCAGCATCAGTTTCGTTCGATGCATAATTGACCACAACACTGGCTCCTGCAGCAGCCAGTTCTTTGGCTATTCCTGCCCCAATTCCTTTCGAAGCGCCGGTGACAATAATTACCTTGCTTTTTAGTTTCAGTTCCATATTCTATTGATTTAAATGTTTGAAGCAAAAGTATAGGACTAGTACCTTTAAGGCAAGTATGTACTTTTTTGTATCTTAGTATCCAAAAAGAATCTATTACTGATAATGAATTAGTTATATGGAAAATAAATCAGAAACCTGTCAGCCGACTTGTTCAGTCGATTATGCTTTCAGGCGCATAGGAGGAAAATATAAGGGCAGGATACTCTGGTATTTGCATGAACATAAGACATTACGCTATGGCGCGCTCAAACGGATACTTTGTGATGTTACCACAAAGATGCTGACGCAGACTTTGCGGGAATTGGAAACGGACAATTTAATCAATAGAAAAATCTATCATGAAGTACCTCCCAAAGTAGAATATTCATTGACGGAAACAGGGAGAGAGTTAATTCCTTTCATAGAATATCTCAGACAATGGGGAGACCGGCAAATTGAAAAAGAGAATAAAAACAGTCAAACATATCAGCTATAATGCAAAAACGAGAAAACCCGCTCAATGAGCGGGTTTTCTCGTTTTTTGTTGCCCAACCTGGATTCGAACCAAGACAAACAGAACCAAAATCTGTCGTACTACCATTATACTATTGGGCAATCACTCCGTTGTTTGGGATGGCAAAAGTATAACTTTTTTTATTTCTGCAAAAAAAACTTGCAATATTTTTAAAATATCCTTCTAAATCCAATGTGGTAAAGCATCTTAACGAATAAGACCTATTACTTTTTCTGTTATCTGTTCCGGCTTGATCCATTCCATGCAGGCATGATCGCCTCTGAAGCAGGGTTTATTGCCAAAAACAGAACAAGGCCGGCAAGTCAGATCTGTGATCTGTACAGCATGCTGCTCAGACTGTCCATAGCCCATAAAACCGGCATATGGATGAGTGGCGCCCCATACGGAAACCACTTTCACCCCATACAGGGAGGCCAGATGCATATTGGCAGAATCCATGCTGATCATCAAATCCAGCTGGCTGATAAGCGCCAGTTCCTCTTCCAGCGTAAAACGGCCGGCAACGGACATAGCCTGTGGATAACGTGCCGCCAGCTCATTCAGCTGCCCCACTTCTGCCTTGCCGCCGCCAAAAAGCAGTACGCGGCAAGTCCCGTCTTTAACCAGGGCTGCCAGCGCCATTCCCATTTTGGCCAGCGGGTACATTTTCTCCCGGTAGGTGGCAAAGGGAGCCAGTCCTATCCATGGCCTGGCGTCTTTGGCGCCGGTAACAGCCAATACCCGCTCCGGAAGCGGCCGTGGCGCAAATACCGGTCGTGTGCCCATAGTACAATGCAGGCCCAGCTGCCGGAAAACGATCGCATAACGCTCGATAGTGCTGGTTTGTGGCTCCAAAATCTTGTTTTCCTTCCTGGTAAGCGCTTTTTTACCTGCACGCCCCTTGTCGATAGCCGCTACCGGCTTGCCTGTCAGGCGGAAAAAAGTACGCACGATCCGCGACCGCAGCACATTATGCAGGTCAGCTACGGCATCAATCCGGTACTGGCGGCTGATACTGCGGAACAGCCGGTACAATCCGGGCACACCTTTATGCGCTCCCTTTACATCGGCCGGAAAAAATACCAGCCGCGGAATCCCTGCACACAGGGCACCCCAGTTTTTGTTGGTCACAAAAATGATCTGTACCTGCGGATTTTCATCCAGTACCTGTTTCATGACCGGTATGGTCATCGCTACGTCTCCAAGGGCGGATAAACGGGTGACCAGTATAGTGGTAGTAATTGCCAAGGAAGCCGGTTATTTTTCCCCCTTGTATAACACAGGGTTCAGTGAAGGATCGTTATACATCTTCATCTGCTTGTACACTTTCATGTACTTTCTGCCTGCTGCAATGTCTGCCAGCAGCGTTTCTATCGCAGTGCTCAGGTCTGTGCGCTGTTCCAGCAGGATGTTCAGCTTACGCTGACATGCCTCGCGATGCTCCGCTGTGGCGTCCGCACGGGTAGCCTCTTCCTGCATATGATATATTTTCAATGCCAGGATAGACAAGCGGTCTATCGCCCACGCCGGGCTCTCAGTATTGATAACCGCATTTGCGGCAGGTTTAATGTCTTTATACTGCTCCAGGAAATAACTGTCAATATATTCCACCACATCGGTGCGTTCCTGGTTGGAACGGTCAATCCACCGCTTGATTTCCAGCGCCTCTACGGGGTTGATCTGCGGATCACGGATAATATCTTCCAGATGCCATTGTACAGTGTCGATCCAGTTTTTCATATACAGCAAATGCTCGATGCTGCTTTTTTCATAGGGATTGCTGATAGCCTGATGCACATCATTGTACCGGTGATAATCCTGTATGCTCCGGTCAAATATACTGTTGGAGGTGGTTGTAAACATGCTGCAAAAATAACCATCATTTGATTATTTAATTATTTAATCATTTGAATATTTTAAACAGGCCTCTGTCATCCAATAGCTGAATAATCAAATAACCCAATATCAAAATAAAAAAGAAGCGCATGGTAGAGACCATACGCTTGTTGTAAAAGATTGTCATGTGAATGTTCGAGAATGCAAATCGTGTAGGCTTTTAATGGTTATCTTGGGGTTGAGATACCTTTCTATCGCCTGATATTTTTCATACTCTATGAGAATGATGTCCATAGAACACCATTATTGGCAATAAATATTTTTCTGGTAATTTCTTTAGATGTAGAAATATATATAATACTCCGATGGCTTATATTATTTGAGGGTCCATAAAATAACATACAACTGTCTAACAAATACTCCAGGGCATACATTTCATAGTTCAATAAAAACTGATGCTGCATGCAGCGTTTACTCCGTTGTGATGTGGCAATGCCATTTTTTTTCTAGCTTTTTTTGCTATAGGGTTTTCTGCAATCCAGTAGGGTCCAACTCCACAAGTCCGTCCAATTGTCTTAGTGCAAATTAAGAGGGGCCACTGCTAATAAAACCGCAGTGGCCCCAAAATCTTATACAACGTTCGTGTTAATTTTTTCTTTTTGTTGTCCTTTTTAGCTAGGAGAGCGCTTTCCCCTTGCTTCTCATGGCCAGAAAATACAGGGGGATACCCAATAAAATAATCCCCAGACCAGGCAAAGTGTAGTTAGTTTCGAAAATCAACAGCAGTGCCGCCAGTGAAAGCGCCACTATTACATATATCATCGGCAGTACCGGATAACCGATGGCTTTATAAGGCCTTTCCAGTTCAGGACGCTTCTTTCTCAGGATAAAAATGCCCAGAATAGTCAGCACATAAAAGATCAGCACCCCGAATATCACCAGCGCCAGCAAATCATTGTAGCGCCCGGTAAGGCACAGCAATGATGCCCAGAAGCACTGTATCCACAACCCGCGGGCGGGCACAGCATTTTTGTTCAGCTCTCCGGCTTTGCGGAAAAACAGTCCATCCTGCGCCATCGTATAATATATGCGGGCGCCAGACAGGATCAGCCCGTTATTGCAGCCGAAAGTGGAAATCATGATCATCACGGCAATAATACCGGAACCAATGCCGCCAAAGATCTTTTCAGCCGCCGCTACGCCTACCCTGTCATTGGCGGCGAAAGCGATGTCATGCAGCGGTAATACCGCCAGGTACATCAGGTTGCAGCTTACATAAATAATAGTCACGATCAGGGTGCCCAGAAACAACGAACGGCCGATATTTTTGGCGGGATTCTTAATCTCAGCGGCAATAAAGGTCACGTTGTTCCACGCATCGCTGGAAAACAAAGACCCTTTCATGGATACGGCGATAGCACCAAAGAAAGCCAATCCTGACAAGGATTTGATGATAGTATCCCCATTCACGGCCTCCATGGAAAAATGGTTCCACGGGTCCTGCCAGTTGGCATTCCAGATCTCTGCTTTAGCGCCCAGTAACAGGCCGAAAACGATCAAACCAAAGAGGGACAAGAGTTTAGCCAACGTAAACACGGTCTGTATCACCTTGCCGTGTTTTACGCCACGTGTATTGATATACGTGAGCAGGATGATGGAAACGATCGCCACCAGCTGCGCAGCCGATATCTGGAATATGGGCTTTAGCTCCGCATTGAATGACAAGAGAATATTTTTCTCGCTGAATCCCGGTATCAGGTAAGCGGTAAACTTGGCGAAAGCCACAGCCACAGCGGCGATGGTGCCGGTTTGGATAACGCCGAACTGCGTCCATCCAAATAAAAAGGCGATGAAAGGATTGTAAGCCTCCCGCAGGTACACGTATTGTCCGCCTGCTTTGGGAAACATGCCGGATAACTCACCGTAACTGAGTGCCGCAATAAGCGTAACCACGCCAGCTAATACCCACATGGCGGTAACCCATCCGGCGCCGCCCACACTGCGGGCTATTTCTGCAGTAACAATAAAAATACCGGAACCTATCATGGAACCGGCTACTATCATGGTGGCGTCTAATAAGCCAAGCGTAGGCTTAAATGAATTGTTTTGGTTGATGTCCATATAACGGTAGAAATTAAAAAATCCCGGCTCTTTTGGGGAACCGGGACTATAAGGTAGACAATTTTTTTAATGTTTGCCTGTTATTTTCTTTATTTGGCAGCGGGTACTTCAGCGCCTTTCTCATTCATGCCTTTGATCACGTCAGCAGTCACGTCGAATGCAGGGTCCGCATACAAAATGTTGCTCTGACCGGTACGGTAAGAGAAGATATAAGAATAGCGTTTGTCAGCATTGAAGGATTTCAGGAAATCGTCCAGTCGCTTCTGCAGCTCTTCGTTGAATTTGGTTTCGTTCTGGGCATATTCCGCACGCATGTTCTGTGCTTCCTGCTCCAGTTGTTGTTGTTTGGCCATCAGGGAGCGTTGTGCGGCCTCACCCTGCTCCTGTGTGAGCGTGGAAGCCTTGCGCTGCAAGTCCTGATATTCTGCCTGCAAAGCCCTGGCCTTGGCTTTCAGCTGGTTGTCCATACCCTGTTGCTTCTGCTCCAGTTCGGACTTCTTTTGCTTGAAATATTCAAAATGCGCTTCCAGAGAATCCAGGTCTACGTAAGCAATTTTGAAACCCGCTGCCGGAGCGTTAGTACCTGCTGCGGGAGTGGCGGCAGGCGCATTGTTGCCAGCCTTGTTGCCGTTGCAGGCCATAAATAAACCGGCTGCTAATGCCGCCAATAATCCTTTTGACACGAATTGTTTACAAGTGCGCATGTTGATAGGTAGATTTAACTCCTTTTAAGGTTTTAAAATTGAAGGGCTAAAATAAAGCTTTTACCGGATTTTCAAATCCGGATTCCCATTTTTAACGAAGCTTTTTGCTACAGCCTGGAGCGTTACAGCCCTTTTCCTGTTAATTATGGGTGATCGTGAAGGTCTTGAACTTGTCCGAACTCAACGTATTGCCAATAGTGATCAGCGTATAGACCTTCCCGTGTTGTGACGGAAAATCAAGCTTGTTGGGAATAGCAGTGGTGTCATCAGTTGGCCGGAAATTAAAATGATAGGTACTGTCCCCAAACAGGGTGATGTATTGGGTGAACTGCATAAATCCAAGCCCCCTGAAGAACTTGTTGTTTTGGGAAAACAGGTCCATCGTAACGGCCTGCCCATTAGACCGGAAGGCGTAATTGAGGCTTATCACCCGGAGTTTCATACTGTCTGCCGCCGCCGGAGGGTTCAGGTCGTCTTCCAGGGTACGGAATACAAGCACTTTATTGGCAGAGTCCAACCCCAGGTAAGCCGAGAAAAAACGTTTGTTACGCAGATTGATTTGCCCGATCCGAATTTTATTGCCCGGATTGCTTGTGTCTACCATGTAGATGGTATACAATTGCGCCCGCATAGACTGATAAGGGGTATGCTGTCCAAAAATGACCTTAGACGCCACTTGGGTGGTATCCAGCCAGATATCATAGGCTTTGTCCGGGACGCCATTAAAAAACATAAAGCTGGAAGAGGTCACAGGAATGGCAGAATCACTATTTTTCTTACAGGCTGTCATTACTATCAGCCATCCCAATACTACAATAAGCAGTTTTTTCATGAATTTCCGGATCGTTTTTAAAACCGGATGTAAAGTACTAAAAAAGAAGAAGCCCTCATCGATTTTCATCAATGAGGGCTTCCTCTTTTATCTTGTGGCCCTGGGTTTCAGCCCGGGGAACAATTTATTCTTCTTCGTCAAACTGGAACACTTCTTTGGAAGATGCCAGGATGTCGTATTCTTCTTTGGAACCTACGATCATGTTTTCAAATTCACGCAGACCTGTACCAGCAGGGATCAGGTGACCGGTAACGATATTTTCCTTCAGACCGGTCATATCGTCGATCTTACCGTTGATCGCTGCCTGAGACAGTACTTTCGTGGTTTCCTGGAAGGACGCAGCGGAAATCCAGCTACGTGTACCGAGAGACGCTTTGGTAATACCCTGAAGCAGCGGGCTGGATGTAGCCGGTTGTGCATCACGGAATTCTACCAGTTTCTTATCGGCGCGGCGCAGCAGGGAGTTTTCCTCACGTACCTGACGCAGGGTCACGATCTGACCAGCTTTCAGTACAGCGGATTCACCGGCTTCGGTTACCACTTTCTTATCGAAGATCATGTCGTTCTCTTCGAAGAAGTCGAACCTGTCTTCGGTATCGCCTTCGAGGAAGCGGGTATCTCCGGGATCTTCGATGTTTACTTTGCGCATCATCTGACGAACAATCACCTCGATGTGTTTGTCGTTGATCTTTACACCCTGTAAACGGTATACTTCCTGGATTTCATTTACCAGGTATTCCTGTACGGCAAACGGACCTTTAATGGCCAGGATGTCTGCAGGAGTAGTAGAACCGTCAGACAGGGAAGTACCGGCCTTCACGAAGTCACCGTCCTGTACCAGGATGTGACGGGTCAAAGGCACCAGGTATTTCTTGATCTGACCTTCACGGCTTTCGATGATGATCTCACGGTTACCACGTTTGATGTTACCAAAGGCTACCACACCGTCGATTTCAGAAACGATGGCAGGGTTGCTCGGGTTACGTGCTTCAAACAGCTCAGTTACACGTGGCAGACCACCGGTGATGTCTCGCAGTTTACCAATGATACGAGGGATTTTTACGATTACCTGACCAGCTCTCACATGATCACCTTCAGAGATCACAATGTGGGAACCTACCGGCAAGTTGTAAGATTTCACCTCTTTATTACCATCTACATAGATAGACGGGATCTTGTTTTTGTCTTTGGTTTCGATAACCACTTTCTCGCGGTGACCGGTTTGTTCATCCGCTTCTTCACGGAAGGTGATACCTTCAATGATGCTGTCGAAACGAATGTTACCCGGTATTTCGGACACGATAACGGCGTTGAATGGGTCCCAGGTACAAATCTGGTCGCCTTTCGCTACTTTCTGTCCATCTTTCACCAGCAGGGTGGAACCGTAAGGAATGTTGTTGGTTACCAGCAGACGGTCATTTTTCACGTCCATGATACGCAACTCACCGGTACGGCCGATAACCACCTGTACTTTCTCACCTTCGTTGTTTTCGTAGGTGGTAGTACGTAAGCCATCGAACTGGATAGTACCGTCAAATTTAGCCTGGAGGCCGGATTCAACGGAAGTGGAACCCGCAACACCACCCACGTGGAACGTACGCAGTGTCAACTGTGTACCAGGTTCACCGATGGACTGTGCAGCGATGATACCTACCGCATCACCACGCTGTGCAGTGTAACCGGTAGCGAGGTTCTTACCGTAACATTTCACGCACACGCCACGACGGCTTTCGCAAGTCAGTACGGAACGGATCTCTACGGTTTCGATCGCGCTGGATTCAATTCTATGAGCAATATCCTCGGTAATTTCTTCACCGGCACTTACCAGCAGTTCCTCGGTGTGAGGATCAAACACGTCGTGCAGGGAAGTACGGCCCAGGATACGGTCGTACAGTGTTTCGATCACCTCTTCGTTGTCTTTCAACGCAGCGGTCGCAATACCACGCAGGGTGCCGCAATCCTCTTCGTTGATCACCACGTCCTGCGCAACGTCTACCAGACGACGGGTCAGGTAACCCGCATCCGCCGTTTTCAACGCCGTATCCGCAAGACCCTTACGGGCACCGTGGGTAGAGATGAAGTATTCCAATACGTTCAGACCATCCTTAAAGTTGGACAATACCGGGTTTTCGATGATCTCAGAACCGGTAGAACCACTCTTACGCGGCTTGGCCATCAGACCCCTGATACCAGCCAGCTGTTTGATCTGTTGCTTGGAACCACGCGCACCGGAATCAAGCATCATGTACACAGAGTTGAAGCCCTGTTTGTCTGTTGCCAGTTCACGGATCAGGGTTTCTGTCACCTTGGTATCCACGCGGGACCAGATATCGATAATCTGGTTGTAACGTTCGTTGTTGGTGATCAGACCCATGTTATAGTTGTCCCAAACTTCGTCCACTTCACCGGCAGCAGCATCAATCATTTCCTGCTTAACTTCCGGAATGATCAGGTCATTGATGTTAAATGACAGACCACCACGGAACGCCATGCGGAAACCTAATTGTTTGATGTCGTCCAGGAATTTGGCAGTTTTTGGAATATCTGTGTATTTGATGATATCACCGATGATTTCACGCAGTGACTTCTTCGTCAACAGGGCATTTACATAACCTGCTTCCTTCGGTACGAACTGGTTGAACAGTACGCGGCCTACGGTAGTTTCGATGAGTTTGTTCTCCAGGTTACCTTCAGCAGTTCTCACTGTGGTTTTTACACGGATGTGAGCGTGCAGGTCAATTCTGTCTTCGTTCAGTGCAATGATCACCTCTTCAGCAGAATAGAAAGCTTTGCCTTCACCTCTTACCACCACATCGCCCTGGGTTTTCTTACCCTTGGTGATGTAATACAGACCGAGTACCATGTCCTGTGAAGGCAGGGTGATCGGCGTACCGTTCTGCGGATTGAGGATGTTGTGGGAAGACAGCATCAGCAGTTGGGCTTCCAGAATAGCAGCATTGCTCAACGGCACGTGTACCGCCATCTGGTCACCATCGAAGTCGGCGTTGAACGCAGAACACACGAGCGGGTGCAACTGGATCGCTTTACCTTCCACCAGTTTAGGCTGGAATGCCTGAATAGACAGACGGTGCAGGGTCGGAGCACGGTTTAACAATACCGGGTGACCTTTCAGCACGTTTTCCAGGATGTCCCAAACCACCGCTTCTTTCCGGTCTACCAGCTTTTTCGCTGATTTCACGGTTTTCACGATGCCTCTTTCTATCAGTTTACGGATGATAAACGGTTTGAACAGCTCAGCAGCCATATCTTTCGGCAGGCCGCATTCATGCAGTTTCAGTTCAGGGCCTACCACGATAACGGAACGACCGGAGTAGTCCACACGTTTACCGAGGAGGTTCTGACGGAAACGGCCTTGTTTACCTTTCAGCACGTCGGAGAGGGATTTCAGCGCACGGCCACCTTCCGCTTTCACCGCATTGGATTTACGGGAGTTGTCGAACAGGGAATCCACCGCTTCCTGCAGCATACGTTTTTCGTTACGCAGGATCACTTCCGGTGCCTTAATTTCGATCAGACGTTTCAGACGGTTGTTACGAATGATCACCCTGCGGTACAGATCGTTCAGGTCGGAAGACGCAAAACGGCCACCATCCAGCGGCACTAACGGACGCAGTTCAGGCGGTACTACAGGGATATATTGCATCACCATCCATTCAGGACGGTTTTCTACGCGGCTGTTGGCGTCACGGAAAGCTTCCACCACGCTCAGACGTTTCAGCGCTTCCGCTTTACGTTGCTGGGAAGTTTCAGTAGCGGCCTGGTTACGCAGCTGGTAGGAAAGGCTGTCCAGATCGATACGGGCCAGCATCATTTCCACCGCTTCAGCACCCATTTTTGCAATGAACTTGTTGGGATCTTCATCCGGCAACAGCTGATTGTCTTTAGGCAGGGTGTCCAGGATGTCCAGGTATTCTTCTTCAGTGAGCAAGTCACCGTAGTTCATCCCTTTTTCCTGTTTCGCGCCCGCCTGGATTACTACATATCTTTCGTAGTAAACGATGGTCTCCAGCTTTTTGGAAGACATTCCCAGCAGGTAACCGATCTTGTTAGGGAGCGATTTGAAATACCATATATGTACAACAGGCACTACCAGACGGATGTGGCCCATTCTTTCGCGACGTACTTTTTTCTCCGTTACTTCCACCCCACAGCGGTCACATACGATACCTTTATAACGGATACGTTTATATTTTCCGCAATAGCATTCGTAATCCTTTACAGGCCCGAATATTCTTTCGCAGAACAAACCATCACGTTCCGGCTTGTAAGTACGGTAGTTGATGGTTTCAGGTTTCAGCACCTCACCGTATGAACGCTCCAGGATTACATCCGGAGAAGCCAGACTGATGGTGATGCTGTTAAAATTTGATTTAGGACGATTTTCTTTTTTGATAGCCATCTGTTATTAGCTTTTAGCTGTTAGCCGTTGGTGTTAGGCCAGCGACAAAAATTTTATTCCTGCGAAATATCCAAGCTATCAGCCATTAGCCGGGGGCTAATGGCTGGTAGCTAAAAGCTCTTAGTCAAATTTCAGATCAAGACCCAGACCACGCAATTCATGGATCAATACGTTGAAGGATTCAGGCACACCGGCTTTCGGGATGTTGTCACCTTTAACGATGGATTCATAAGCTTTGGCGCGACCAACGATATCATCGGATTTGATGGTAAGCAGTTCCTGCAGAATGTTGGCTGCACCGTATGCTTCCAGTGCCCACACCTCCATCTCACCAAAACGCTGACCACCGAACTGGGCTTTACCACCCAGTGGCTGTTGCGTGATGAGGCTGTACGGTCCGATAGAACGGGCGTGCATTTTGTCGTCCACCATGTGGCTCAGTTTGAGCATGTAGATCACGCCCACGGTAGCTTTCTGGTGGAAGCGGTCGCCGGTCTCACCATCATACAGGTAAGTGTGGCCAAAGCTTGGCAGTCCTGCCTCATTGATATAATTGGCTATTTCTTCAGTAGTAGCACCGTCAAAGATCGGAGTAGCGAAACGCATACCCAGTTTCAGACCGGCCCAGCCCAGTACGGTTTCGTAGATCTGTCCGAGGTTCATACGGGAAGGTACGCCCAGCGGGTTCAGTACGATGTCCAGCGGTGTACCGTCTGCCAGGAACGGCATGTCTTCGTCACGCACGATCCTTGCTACGATACCCTTGTTACCGTGGCGGCCCGCCATCTTGTCCCCTACTTTCAGCTTACGTTTGCTGGCCAGGTATACCTTCGCCAGTTTCAGTACGCCGGCAGGCAGTTCGTCACCAATGGAGATGTTGAATTTCTCACGTTTGTAACGGCCCAGCTCTTCGTTGTACTTGATGTTGTAGTTGTGCAGCAGGGTATTGATCTGGTCGTTGGTCACCTCGTCGGTGGTCCAACCCAGCGGGTTCACGTTCATGAAATCAATATTCACCAGGTTTTTCTGGGAGAACTTGGAACCTTTGGAGATCAGTACTTCACCGTAAGTGTTGGTAATGCCTTGGGACGTTTTGTCTTTCAGCAGTACCAGCAGTTTGCTCATCAGCACTTCCAGCAGGTCTTCAGTGTTCTTCTGGTGTATTTTCTCCAGTTTTTCGATGGCCGCTTTTTCGCGGGTCTTGGAGTTTTTATCTTTCTTAGCGCGGCTGAACAGCTTCTTGTCGATCACCACGCCTTCTGTGGACGGAGGTGCTTTCAGGGAAGCGTCTTTCGCATCGGATGCCTTGTCACCGAAGATCGCTCTGAGGAGCTTTTCTTCCGGAGAAGGATCAGATTCACCACGCGGTGTGATTTTACCGATCAGGATGTCACCTTCCTTAATGTGGGCGCCCACACGGATGATACCGTTCTGGTCGAGGTCTTTGGTAGCCTCTTCGCTCACGTTCGGGATATCCGGGGTCAGTTCTTCCTCGCCCAGTTTGGTGTCACGTACTTCCAGTTCGTATTCGTCAATGTGGATGGAGGTAAAGAGGTCTTCACGTGCTACACGTTCAGAGATTACGATCGCATCCTCAAAGTTGTAACCTTTCCATGGCATGAACGCCACTTTCATGTTACGGCCCAGTGCCAGTTCACCGCCGCGGGTAGCGTAGCCTTCTGTGAGGAAGTCGCCGATTTCCACGCGCTGACCTTTCTTCACGCAAGGTCTGAGGTTGATACAGGTGCTCTGGTTGGTTTTAACGAATTTGGTCAGGTTATAGATCACCAGGTCGTCTTCGAAGCTCACCAGTTTCTGCAGCTCGTCACGCTCGTAACGAACATGGATTTCTTTGGCGTCCACGAATTCGATCACGCCCTTGCCTTCTGCGGTGATTTGCAGGCGGGAGTCGCGTGCTGCCTTTGCTTCCAGGCCGGTACCCACGATGGGCACTTCCGGGTTCAGCAGCGGCACGGCCTGACGTTGCATGTTTGATCCCATCAACGCACGGTTGGCGTCATCATGTTCAAGGAACGGAATCAGGGAAGCACTCAGACCTACGATCTGGTTTGGCGCCACGTCCATGAATTCCACTTCCTGTTTGTCCAGGATCGGGAAGTCACCGGTTTCGCGGGATTTTACTTTATCGTTGAGGAAGTTGCCTTTGTCATCGAGCGGAGCGTTGGCCTGTGCGATCTTCACGGTATCTTCTTCTTCCGCGCTCAGGAACTCTACCTTCTGCATGTCTACCTTACCGGAATTTACTTTGCGGTACGGTGTTTCGATGAAGCCCATTTCATTCACCTTCGCGTGTACGCAAAGGGTGGAAATCAGACCGATGTTCGGGCCTTCCGGTGTTTCGATCGTACACAGACGGCCATAGTGGCTATAGTGAACGTCACGCACCTCAAAGCCTGCTCTTTCACGGCTCAGACCACCGGGACCGAGGGCGGAGATACGGCGTTTGTGCGTGATCTCAGACAGCGGGTTGGTTTGGTCAAGGAACTGCGACAGCTGGGAGGTACCGAAGAAGGAGTTGATCACGGAAGACAGGGTCCTCGCATTGATCAGGTCCACTGGTGTAAACACCTCGTTGTCACGTACGTTCATACGTTCGCGGATGGTACGGGCCATACGGGCCAGACCAACGCCAAACTGAGCGTACAGCTGTTCACCCACGGTACGTACACGACGGTTGCTCAGGTGATCGATATCGTCGATCTCTGCTTTACCGTTGGTCAGTTGTACCAGGTATTTGATGATGGAAATGATGTCGTCTTTCGTCAGCACTTTCATGTCCAGCGGAGTAGACAGACCCAGTTTCCGGTTGATTTTGTAACGGCCTACGTCTCCGAGGTCATAACGTTTGTCGGAGAAGAATAATTTATCGATGATACCCCTTGCTGTTTCATCATCCGGCGCATCGGCACCGCGCAGTTGGCGGTAGATGTGTTGAACGGCTTCCAGCTCGGAGTTGGATGTATCCTTGTTTAATGTGTTGTAGATGATGGAGAAATCGCCGCTCACCTCTTCTTTCTGTACGAAAACGCTCTTCAGGCCCATATCCACGATGGTCTCGATGTTCGCTTCGTCCAGAATGCTGTCACGCTCGAGCATAATCTCGTTACGCTCGATACTTACCACTTCACCGGTGTCTTCATCCACAAAGTCTTCCACCCAGCTTCTTAAAACACGGGCAGCCAGCTTTTTGCCGGCGTATTTATCAAGACTTTTCTTGTCTGCTTTTACTTCATCAGCCATACCAAACAGCTGCAGGATGTCCTTATCGGTTTCATAACCGATGGCACGCAGCAGGGTGGTAACAGGGAACTTCTTCTTACGGTCAATGTAAGCATACATCACATTGTTGATGTCGGTTGCAAACTCCATCCAGGCCCCTTTGAACGGGATCACCCTTGCAGAGTAGATCTTCGTTCCGTTCGGGTGAACAGACTGACCAAAGAATACACCAGGAGAGCGGTGCAGTTGGGAAACAACTACGCGCTCAGCACCATTAATAACGAAAGTACCTCTTGGGGTCATGTAGGGAATGTTACCTAAGAACACGTCCTGCACAATTGTCTGGAAATCCACATGCTCCTCATCATTACAGCTGAGACGCAGTTTCGCCTTCAACGGTACAGAGTAGGTAAGCCCACGTTCAATACACTCCTCAATGGTATAGCGCGGAGGGTCTACGAAATAATCAAGGAACTCCAGATTGAAGATATTGCGGGTATCTGTAATCGGGAAGTTCTCCTTAAATACTTTAAAAAGGCCTTCGTTATTTCGTTTGTCTGGTGTGGTTTCTAATTGGAAGAAATCCTTGAAAGATTGGATTTGGATAGCCAACAGATCCGGTGTCTCAGTAACTTGTTTGATCTTTCCAAAATTTACTCTTTCGCTTGTTTGGGCTTTTTTTAGAGACATATTCGAAGTTAGCAGTTATATGACTTGTAAGAATTAGGGAAATTAAGATTTCTTTACCAATATCCATCCTAATTTTAGATATGCCTTCTGCACATGGTCAAAGTCACCTTGGGTGATTCCCCGTTTTGACTCTCTGAAAAAGACACTTTCCCAAAGGGAAGAAGGCCAAAAGTACCATGGGCACTTTTGACCTTTAAAAGATGTATACTAAGCAAAGAATTACTGAATTTCAACTTCAGCACCTGCTTCAGTCAGCTTAGCTTTCAGATCTTCTGCTTCTGCTTTGCTAACGCCTTCTTTCACAGATTTAGGAGCGCCGTCAACCAGTTCTTTCGCTTCTTTCAGGCCCAGACCGGTCAGGTCTTTTACAACCTTAACAACGTTCAGTTTGGAAGCACCTGCAGATTTCAGAACTACGTTGAATGCAGTTTTTTCTTCAGCAGCAGCAGCTTCGCCACCACCTGCAGCAACAACAACAGCAGCAGCTGCTGGTTCGATGCCGTACTCGTTTTTCAGTACGTCTGCGAGTTCTTGTACTTCCTTAACAGTTAAACCTACTAATTGTTCGGCTAATGCTTTTACGTCTGCCATTTTTATAATGTTTTAATGTAATGTTTGTAATGTTTGTTAATTATATTGTGACTTGGAAGCCATAATTTATTGGGAACCAATGATCTGGAAAGAATTTAAGTTCCAGACCGGCCAGGTCCCGGTTATTCTGCAGCCGGAGCTTCTTCCACTGCGCCTTCTTTCTTGCCTTTTTCCAGCAAAGCAGCGATAACGCGTTTTGCAGGAGATTGCAACAGACCGATAACTTCGCCAATGAGCTCGTTTTTGGTCTTGATGTTGGTCAGGGCAGTCAGCTGGTTGTCGCCTACGAAGATTTCGTCTGCTACGAAAGCTGCTTTCAATACTGGTTTTTCCAGTTTGTTGTTCGCTTTACGGAAGCTGGAGATGATCAGAGCCGGCTCTTTCGGGCTGTCAGAGAACATCAGGGCAGTTACACCGTGCAGGGCATCATAGATACCTGCATATTTTTCGCTGTCCAGAGATTCCAGTGCCTTACGGATCAGGGTGTTTTTAGCCACCTTCATTTCCACATTCTTGTTGAAGCAAGTCTTCCTCAGGTCGTTAACCTGCGCTACCGTTAATGACTCGGTGTTGGTGATGTAGAAGTTGCTATATTGAGAGAACTTGCTTTTCAGCAGTTCGATCACTTCATTTTTTTGATCTTTATTCATATTTTACCGTTTGTAGCAAGCCCCTCCTTGCAGATAAGGCTACACACGCGTGATCAATTAGTTTTGAACAGATTTAGTGTCGATCGCAATACCAGGGCTCATAGTAGAAGCCATGGACAGGCCTTTCAGGTAAGTGCCTTTTGCTGTAGCTGGTTTCAGCTTGATGATAGCATTGATCAGCTCCTGGGAGTTCTGCTCAATTTTATCAGTTGCAAAAGATACACGGCCGATAGAAGCGTGGATGATACCAGCTTTATCTACCTTAAAGGTAATTTTACCACCTTTCACTTCGTTCACAGCAGCAGCTACGTCGTTGGTAACAGTACCGGTTTTCGGGTTTGGCATCAGGTTGCGGGGACCCAGGATTTTACCCAGTTTACCGATTTTAGGCATCACAGCAGGAGTAGCGATGATAACATCGATCTCAGTCCAGCCGGATTCAATTTTCTGGATAAACTCGTCCAAACCAACGAAATCAGCACCAGCTTCTTTAGCGGCAGCTTCTTTGTCAGGTGTGCAGAGCACTAAAACTTTCTTAGTCTTACCAGTACCGTGGGGAAGCGTTACGGAACCACGGATAGCCTGGTCTGCTTTCTTAGGATCAACGCCTAAGCGGATATGTAAATCGACAGAACTGTCGAATTTAGTACAGTTGATGTCTTTTACTAAAGCAGATGCTTCTTTCAGCGTATACGCCTTGTTTTTATCAACTTTAGCCTGCGCTACTTTTCTCTTTTTAGTTGCCATTGTCAAAATGATTTAAAGTTCCTGCCTTAACAGGGTGAACCAATTAGTTTTCCCAGGGAGCTTTACCTTCTACAGTAATACCCATGCTACGAGCAGTACCAGCTACCATTTTCATAGCGCTGTTCAGAGTGAAGCAGTTCAGGTCAGGCATTTTATCCTGCGCGATAGCTTCAACCTGTGCCCAGGTCACTTTACCCACCTTGTTACGGTTAGGCTCTTTAGAACCACCTTGCAATTTAGCAGCTTCCAGCAGCTGTACCGGTGCCGGAGGAGTCTTAATTACGAAGTCAAATGATTTGTCAGTGTAAACTGTCAGCAATACAGGCAATACTTTACCCATTTTATCCTGGGTGCGGGCATTGAACTGTTTGCAGAACTCCATGATGTTCACACCTTTGGAACCCAGTGCAGGACCAATCGGAGGTGCAGGGTTGGCCTGGCCGCCTTTTACCTGCAATTTCACGTACGTTGCGATCTCTTTTGCCATTACTATTGTATTTAATTTGGTTAAAACGCCCTCTGCTGTACAGAGAACTCCCAAAACTAAAAGGAACTGAAATAACCTTTTAAAGGGGATGCAAAGGTAAATAATAATATTAAAATGCCAAAAAGTATTTGAATTTGGGCATCCTTTTTGCTAACAGAAACCTTTTTTTTACAAATCCATTGCATTTCTCTTAAAAAAACCTTATTATCCGGGAGAAGCGCAAAAGTACAGCTAAAAGCTCACTTTATAAAACAAAGACTTCCGGAACATCTTTCCCGTTTTAATATATTTACCTACAAAAGCCTGTTCATCCGCAATACGACGCTTCAGCTGCGTGTTGGCCTCCAATACTTCCATTAATACCCGGCGGTTGCCTGGGTCTGTCACTGTCAACTTCCGCGCCTTCCGCTCTACATCGTCCGACTGCCGCGACATACCGTCCACCCATTCCCGGATTTCCTGGTCAGGCCTCGCTGGAGCGAACTGCTTGTTACGGAAATTCACATATTCATTAAAGTCGTTGGTCAACCGGTTATACAGCCGGCTGCACTCATTGATCTGATCTGCCACCCGGTTTTGCTCCATAATATTGGCATTCTGCCGTTCTACGGTGAGCTGGTTGATCAGGAAAGTCAGCTCTGCGGAAATCAGCTGGTTGGTCACACCAAAACGCCCGATCCTCGCGGCCATATTCTCCGACTTGGCCAGGGGTGACAGCTTACTAAAGGCGGCCAGGGTGTCGCGGAACACAAATACGGGCTGGTCTGTTCCTCCGCCCCATTTACCATCCCGGATTTCATCGTGCCGGAGCGGATATTCGGAGAACTGGAACAGCGGATCAAACGGCACGTGTGTTTTCAGGTATTCATGCGGTTCTGCCAGGAAGTGTTTCCAGTTGAGCCGGGCCGTGTATTTATTATTGATCACCGAACCGGCACCCCAGGTGGGGTCGATCATTTTCCATTCATTGTCCAGTTGTACGGCCACCCAGGCGTGACTGGCATTGTCCGGTCTGCCGCCGGTGAGCGGATAACCTGTCACCAATACTGCGGGAATGCCTGCGCGCCGGGCGACGTCCATATACAATGAGGCATATCCTTCACACACAGCAACGCGTGTTTGCAGGGTTTTGTTGATGGCGTCTGTCGTGTCCTTATAATAACCAGGCTGGAAGGTATTGACCATATCATAATTGATATGGGAAGACATCCATGCGTACAGGGAACGGAGGAGCGCTGTTTTGTTTTCACTGTGAGACACCAGCCAGGCCGCCATGCTGGCGGAAGTGCCGGTTACAGAGTCAGGGATGGCGGCATAGGTTTTAACGGGGACAGCAGATACAGGTGTTACAGCAGGTTTCTTTTGCTGGGCTGAGGCTGACAGCAACAAGAGGCAGCCGGCCATACCGCAAAGCAATTTTTTCATTTTGTTATCTTATTATGTTGTTATTGGGTTTTGGGCACAGGGATTTTTAAGATTTGAAGTCCTTTCTGCAAAGAAAGGTGTCGCAAAAATATTAAAATACCAACATATCAAAATAAAAAAGCGCTCCTGTCCGGGAGCGCTTTTTTAAAAATATTTGATACAGTAACTATGCTAATTTTTCCACCTGCATGAAGTTCAGTTCCACAGGGGTGGCGCGGCCAAAGATTTTCACGGTTACTTTCAGTTTCTTTTTGTCTTCGATCACTTCTTCGATTACGCCATTAAAGTCGTTGAACGGACCGTCGATGATCTTGATGGTTTCGCCGACGATGAATGGTTCGCTCATGGTGAGGCCCTGATCGCTCAGTTCATCTACTTTACCCAACATTTTGTTGACTTCGGCTTTACGGAGTGCAATCGGTTTTTCCTTGCCCAGGAAGTGAATAACGCCAGACACGTTACGGATGGCCTGGATCACTTCGTCGGTCATTTTGCCATCTATGGCTTCGATCATCACATAACCGGGGTAGAAGTTTTTTTCGCGCATTACCTTTTTACCGGCCTGCACTTTATATACTTTTTCTACCGGGAGAAACACCTGTGTGATAACGTTACCCCAATCAGATCGGCGCACTTCAATATCCAGGTATTCCTTCACTTTTTTTTCCTTGCCACTAACAACGCGGAGTACATACCACTTTGTTTCCTGCGCAGGAATATTGGTTGCATCCATTTATTTATTTTTTGAAAATTTCGTAATAGTGTGCCAACACAAAATTGGAAGCGGCGTCCATACCCCAAACCAGCGCTGTAACAAAGAGAGTTGCTATCAGCACTACCATGGTGGAGGACTGCAGTTCCTGCCAGGTAGGCCAGGATACTTTGTAGACCAACTCATGATAAGACTCGCGGAAGTAGTTTCTGATCTTATTCATTCTGTAAAGTTAACGATTTATGGTCAATTGATTAAAGCCTAAAAATGGTTGAATTGTTTATTTTTTAATAATAACAATTCAACCATTTAATTAACCTTGGCACGGGTACTAGGATTCGAACCCAGATCAAAGGTTTTGGAGACCCGTATGCTACCGTTGCACCATACCCGTGTGTAAAGCCATTAGCTTTGAGCTTTCAGCAGTCAGCAAATATAACAATAAATCCTGACATTTAATAGCCGAAGCTAATGGCTTTTAGTATTTTAGAAATACTTATTTGATAATTTCAGTAACCTGACCGGCACCTACTGTACGGCCACCTTCGCGGATAGCGAATTTCAGACCTTTATCCATAGCGATAGGCTGGATCAGTTTTACAGTCAGTGTCACGTTATCACCAGGCATAACCATTTCAACACCTGCAGGCAGTTCAACTTCACCGGTTACGTCAGTTGTACGGAAGTAGAACTGAGGACGGTATTTGTTGAAGAACGGAGTGTGACGGCCACCTTCTTCTTTGCTCAGTACGTAAACTTCGCATTTGAATTCAGTGTGCGGAGTGATGGAACCTGGTTTGCAGATAACCATACCACGACGGATCTGGTTTTTCTCAATACCACGCAGCAGCAGACCAGCGTTGTCACCAGCTTCACCTTCGTCCAGGAGTTTTTTGAACATTTCAACACCTGTACAAGTAGATTTCAGGGGTTCTTCCTGCAGACCTACGATTTCAACGTTCTCACCAACTTTGATACGACCGCGTTCGATACGACCTGTAGCAACGGTACCACGACCTGTGATAGAGAATACGTCTTCTACGGACATCAGGAAGTCCTGATCAACCGGACGAGGAGGCAGCGGAATGTAAGAGTCAACCGCTTCCATCAGTTGGTCGATAGCGCCGATCCATTTGTCGTCACCAGCCAGAGCGCCGGTAGCAGAACCTTGGATAACAGGAACGTTATCACCGTCGAAGCCATTGGAAGTCAGCAGGTCACGGATCTCGATCTCAACCAGTTCCAGCAGTTCAGGATCGTCAACCAGGTCAACTTTGTTCATGAAAACAACGATACGAGGTACACCTACCTGGCGAGCCAGCAGGATGTGCTCTCTTGTTTGTGGCATAGGACCGTCTGTAGCGGCAACCACCAGGATAGCACCGTCCATCTGGGCAGCACCGGTGATCATGTTTTTCACATAGTCAGCGTGACCAGGGCAGTCAACGTGAGCATAGTGACGGTTAGCTGTCTGATACTCTACGTGAGCTGTATTGATAGTGATACCTCTTTCTTTTTCTTCAGGAGCAGCATCGATCTCATCATAGCCTCTTTTCTCTGCCAGACCCTTGTTTGCCAAAATTGTGGTAATGGCAGCAGTCAAGGTAGTTTTACCGTGGTCCACGTGGCCGATGGTACCAATGTTTACGTGGGGTTTATCCCGCTTAAAGGTTTCTTTTGCCATTGTATTTTCTTTTTAGATGGTTTGTAAAGATTGTATTGATAGTTGTTTTAAAAAAACGGCTTTTTACAAACTTGTACCGCTGATGAGAATTGAACTCATGTCCTTCCCGATAAAATAAAAAATGTGGGATGCTCTGCCATTGAGCTACAACGCTAAGTTTATTTCGGAGTGCAGAATTAACAAATTCGAATCCGAAATCCGAATTTTATGGAGTGTATGTAGTGGCGAAGTGATCTCACTGCGACCGCGATGCTTCTCTTCTAAAATTCAAAAGAGCTGTTGAAGAGAATTGAACTCTCGACCTCTTCCTTACCAAGGAAGTGCTCTACCCCTGAGCTACAACAGCTTGAAATTATATGCGAGCGGGAGACGAGGTTCGAACCCGCGACCTACAGCTTGGAAGGCTGTCGCTCTACCAACTGAGCTACTCCCGCATACCGGACAATTCAATTCAGCAAGGTAATAACGCTGACTGAACTCTCCTGAATAAATTAAAGAACATAAAAGGCTGTTGCATCACAGGCACACCGGGAAAATTTTGCCAATCAACTACGAGAATTTATTCTCACCTTCCACTCAACAACATTGTTCCGCCTCTGCTAGGCGCAAAAGCGGAACAAGCCGTTTTGGTGGGCAGGATAGGATTCGAACCTATGAAGTCGAAAGACAGCGGATTTACAGTCCGCCCCATTTGGCCGCTCTGGAACCTGCCCTTTTTTGAAATTTCGAAATTTGGTTATTTTGAAATTTAAAAATTTTAAAATAGCTAAATATCAAAATTTGATGAGCCAGCAGAGGGATTCGAACCCCCGACCCACTGATTACAAATCAGTAGCTCTGGCCAACTGAGCTATGCTGGCATCTTTCAAAAAACATTCTTTCAAAAAAGTAACTCGTTGAAAGAGAGCGCAAAATTAAGCGATTTTTTCAAATCTCAAAATCTTTTTTTCAGTTTGTTACAAATATTTAAAAATTTATCTGTCTCCCTGAAAACGCCCTACCATAAAGAACTTTGCTACCTTTACCGACCCTCTTTTTGAATCGGGATGGCAAAGGTAGCAAAGAGATTAATATTTCCAAAATTATTTTAAAAAATTATTGAAATTTCTTTTCCTTTTGTCGTTTTACCTGGTTGACTAAGGAATCAAATGCAAGATCAAAGGACTCTTCGAAGGATTTGGATTCATGCTTCACAAAGAGGTCCTGGCGGGGAATTCGTACTCTTATTTCGGCAATTTTATCTTTAACCTGATGCGCTAAATTATCCAATTTTAAAAATACATCCACACTGACAATCCGGTCATAAAAAGTGTTCAGCTTCTGCAGTTTTTTATTCACGTGATCAATCAGTTTTGAATCAGCATCAAAATGCACAGTTTGAATTTGAACGTTCATAGCACTAATTTTTTAATATTTAACAATCTAGGTTATAGTGTGTAAACCATGGTCATAGGCATTCTCTTGGTTGTGAAAGAACTTCTGTATTAAATATACTCACTTTTGTAATGCAATGCTGTTCTAATGCGTAATATTTTGTTAAAATGAAAAAATAATGCGTCAGGCCTTCGGGTGTGCCTGTTGGTACACCTTCTTCAACTGCTCAATGGTAGTATGCGTATAAATCTGTGTAGACGTAAGACTGGCGTGCCCCAAAAGGTCCTTGACCGCCTTCAGGTCTGCCCCGTTATTAGTAAGATGCGTGGCGAAAGTATGCCGCAGTAAATGCGGGCTTTTTTTCTTGTAGGTAGTGATTTCATGTTCTGTCAGGTATTTGCGCACCATCAGGTACACATACTTGGGATACAACCGCTGACCGCTATGCGGATGCACCAGCAACACACCTGGCTCAAACTCCTCCAGTTCCCGCCGCTTCTGTTCCATATAAGCAGTAATCTGCGCACAGAGCCGGCTGCTGACCGGAATAATACGCTCCTTTCCTCCTTTGCCCATCACCTTGATGGACAGGTTGCCTTTGTCCACCCGGAACTCCTGCAAAGTGATCAGCTCCGACAAACGAATGCCTGTCTGATAGAAGATCTCAAATATCAGCCGGTGGGTTTCTCCTTCAAAATCATCGGAAAAGATAAAGGGTGTTGCCACGGAAGCCGGACTACGGTTGTCTTCCAGCGCCTTCATGCCTTTTTCGTCGATAAATCCAGGCAGGCGGCGGCTGATCTTGGGCGCCACGACCTTCGCCATCGGGGTCTGCTTCAGCAGCTCCTGACGTATGCAGAATTTGAAAAAGGATTTCAGGGTGGAGATCTTGCGGTTTACACTTTTGGCGGTCATGGCATCTTCCATGAGACCTGCCAGCCAACTGCGGACCATGACATGGGTGATGTCTCCTATGGTCACATTACCATAGGCAGCCGTAGTATAATCAAAAAATTGAAGGAGATCGTTGCGATAAGCGGTGCAGGTGTGCTCTGAGTATCGCTTTTCGAGCTGAATGTAGGAGATGAATCGCTCGGCTAAGGAATATAATGCTTCGTTCAACGCAAAAAGATTGATGATTGTAAAGTTATTAAATAACCTTACAATCATCAAATATTTTGAGTTGGTAAGCCAGTGACGGCTACAACAGATTAAGCTTCCAATTTACCACTGGCCAGCTGTTGTTTGTAAACAGCTTTCAACACCTCTGTACGGCGTTTAACAGATGGTTTAGTAAAAGACTGGCGTGATCTGAGTTGCAGCAGGATGCGTGCTTTCTCAAATTTCTTTTTATATTTTTTAAGCGCCTTGTCTATGTTTTCGCAATCTTTAGAATCAATGATCAACATAATTTTTGCCTCTTATTTTTTAGGAATGCAAAGATAAGACAACATTTTATAAAAACAAAAACCAAACAGGTTTTGATTTTCTTTTTTCTTCCGGCCTTCCCGATACTATCCTTAAACCTCAAATAATGAATAGGTTATGGCTCTTTTGAAAGGGCTTCCCGGGATGAAAAATAACAGCATTGCAAAGCCCTCAGTCCGCTTGCAGGAGAAACCAGGCAGATGTGATTACTGACACTGCCGCCTTGTACACAGCTGCTGCCGGGCCCGGAAACCGATGTAATCACCAGTGCTACCAGCTTGCACAGAATTTACGAGTACCAGCAAACAAGCTCCCATTGCCCCTGTAACCTTCCTCATATGGCGCTACGAGCCCCTCATAAAAGAAGCCAGGCAACAAGGGATATCGCCCAAGTGTAAAGGCACCCTTTCTTATCAGGCACTGCTTCAGGAGCGACATACCTATGTGTTGCCAAAGGGCTGCCGGTATTCAGCAATAGCCTGCAATGTCCGTATTAGTCTTTGATTTTCTTTTTCAACAGGCTAACCTGGTCCTGCAGATGGCTGACCATATCGGCCAGATGGTTAACACTCATGCGGCTTTGCTGGTTGGATTTGCTGATGACCGCATCTGATTGCCACAATTCCAGCACCTCTTCCATTTCTACCGGATAAGGTTCAAACTGAGGGTTATCAGATACCAGCGTGATCCTGGACTTCGCACGGTTGCTTTTCAATACTCTTTTGAAAACAATCCCTTCGCGGGAAGTCACCACCACGTAGGTTTCATTGTTTTTTATCTCCTCCCATCCTTCTACTTTATGACAAACGATCACAGATCCGGAAGGAACGGGCAGCATGGAATCCCCTGCAATTTCAAAAGCCCGGTAGTCGCCGGCGCCCAGCATGGGCAGGGTAAATGTATTCAGTTCCTCGATAAACTCGTCGTCGTTATAACCGGCCAGGTAACCGGCAGCGGCTTTTACGGGCACAAAGTGGATCGCCTGACGGGCGTTGCCCAGCTTCTGCTGACGGCGTTTTTCCAGGAAACTGTCTTTCTGGGAGCCCAGATCGCGGCGAAGCAGATCATCGATGGAAACCCGGAACATGTCACTAACCTGTTCCAGTACTTCCGTACGGGGTTCCGCACGTTCTTCTTCATAAGCACCCAGCAGGGAACGCTTGATGCCCAGTTTGTCTGCAAACTCCTGTTGCGTCCAGCCTTTTTGCTTACGCAGATATTTTAAATTCTGGCATACTACGGACATAACCTAAATAATTTAGTACCTTGCTAACAAAATTAGCAAATAATTTTATAAAATACCAAATATATTCAAGCCGCTTCGCTTATTTTTGCCCGGTAAAATCAACTTGTTATGGTACATCTACACTCCATTCTGAGATGGGCAATCGTATTGGCTGGGCTTTGGGCAGTGCTCCGTGCATTTAAAGGTGTTTCCGGAAGAACACCATTTACAGCTGCTGACAATAAAGCAGGACTGTTTTTCATGATCTTCTGTGACATTCAGCTGCTGGTGGGACTGCTGTTATATTTTGTATTTAGTGGAAAAGTGGGACTATCCAATATGGGTGAAACCATGAAAAGTCCTGCGCTTCGCTTTTTCACGGTAGAACATACCCTGATGGCGGTGATCGCCATTGCGTTGGTGCACATCGGCAAATCCAAAGTCAAAAAGGCGACCTCAGATGCCCAGAAACACAAGCTGGCCCTTATATTCTACGGGATCGCATTTATCCTTATTCTGGCCCTCATCCCCTGGCCGTTCCGTCAGGCATTAGGAGCGAACTGGTTCTAAGCACAACGTATTATATACATGAAAAATGGCGGTCAGTTGACCGCCATTTTCTTTTTGTTATTGATTGACCACTATGAATAACCTTATCCCTTGTCCTTGTTATATAACCGGAACGAATAAATGTACGGCAGTGCTGCCAGTACGATCGCTGCAAAAAAGATCAGGAACACCCCGGTAACAAGCGACAGAAAAAAGCCTGCTATCATCATCACTATTCCTGCGCTCACCCAGAGGGTCCCGGCCATACGGTGTGTTTCCTGCCAGATCTCTTTGTTCTGTAACGTCCAGGGCGTACGAACGCCCACATAGTGATTGGGTTCCAGCTGCAACTTCCACAAATATAGGCCTATCGCCGCAATCAGCAAACCTACCCCCACAAAAGCCCAGCTTGCCATCGCAAAAGGCCGTCCCTGGCTCACCAAAAAGATGATGATGCAGGTAAACAGCGCCAGGTATGTATGTATGATGAAACGGATACGGTAAAATTCCCGCTGTTCCACAGTTGCCACCGCCGGACTGTCTTCCGTCGTTTTCGGAATAAACCGGAATAACGCGTAAATCAACGCATTGGTCACAAAGAGGAATATCATCAGCAACAGAAAAGCAGTTCTGCCTTCAGCCTGTTCAGATAAGCTCTGGTCGGTTTGAATTGTTGCAGGAAGGCTGTTCCAGATGATGGCCAGATAAGCCATGGGCAGGAGCAACAAAGCCAGGATAAATATTTCCTTTGAAGCTTTGGTCTGTTTCATGGGACGATAGTTTAAAGATGAACATTCACGCTTTTCTTATTCGTTCATTTCCATTCTCTTATATACTACAGATGGCCCCTCGGATATGTTGTATCAAAGTTAGGAAAATTGAAAATGGGGATAAAATTTGAATAAAGAAATACTAATAATTTTAGCAAAACTAAAAAATTTAGTATCTTTACAATAAATCGGGTGATTACGGCTGGCAGGCCCTGCTGATCACTATTTGTGCCGACTTTCGCCCGGCCTGCCATCCGCTTATCGCTTACAAACCCGGAGAATGATGGTATCCCCCAAGTGGGGAGAATGACGGTATTGCAGATGGCGGGAAATCAGTATATACGATTGAAAATTGGCCGGATTGGGAAGAATAAATGATATTTCGATGGAGGAGCACAAATAGTATTCCGAACGGGAACTCGTTCCTAAACAGGGAAACATGATTACATTACAACAGCGAGCTATCGCACATTTCGACCTGGATTGTTTTTTTGTATCAGTGGAATGTCTGCATGACAGTCAACTGAAAGGCAAGCCGCTGCTGATAGGCGGCAGCAGCGACCGCGCTGTGGTAGCTGCCTGCAGCTACGAAGCCCGCCGCTTCGGCATCCACTCCGCGATGCCCATGAAAACTGCCCTGCGCCTGTGTCCACACGCCATCGTCCGTAGCGGTGACATGGACCGCTACAGCGAAAAGTCCCGCGAAGTGACCAGCATCATCGCTGACAAAGCGCCGCTGTATGAAAAATCTTCTATCGACGAATTTTATCTCGACCTCTCCGGCATGGATAAATTCTTTGGCTCGCTTAAATGGACCACAGAACTGCGGAAAGCCATCATCAAAGAATCCGGGCTGCCTATCTCTTTTGGGCTTGCATCCAACAAACTCGTTTCCAAAGTAGCGACTGACGAAGCCAAACCCAACGGCCAACTGGAAATACCTTTCGGGGCCGAAAAAAATTTCCTTGCTCCGATGCCTGTCGAAAAAATACCGATGGTAGGCAGGGAAACGGCCGCACAGCTCCGGCGCCGCGGCGTGGAAACAGTGAAAATACTCAGCGAAGTACCTCCTTCCCTGCTGGAAGCATGGATGGGTAAAAATGGCATCTCTCTCTGGAGAAAAGCCAACGGTATCGACGACTCCCCTGTAGTGCCGTACTATGAACAAAAATCCATCTCCACGGAAAGTACTTTTCCTGCCGATACCATCGACATGGAATTTCTGCATGCGGAGCTGGTACGCATGACGGAAAAAATTGCTTTCGAACTGCGGCAGCAGAATAAGCTCACCGGTTGCGTGACCGTCAAAATCCGGTATTCCGATTTCGAAACCGTCACCAAACAAATGACCATCCCCTATAGCTGCTCCGATCATGTATTGCTGGAAAAAGTGAAAGACCTGTTTAAAAAACTATACGACCGTCGCCTGCTGGTACGCCTCATCGGCGTACGTTTCAGCCACCTGGTGCAAGGCAACCACCAGATCAGTCTTTTTGATGACAGCCAGGAAATGATCGCGCTCTACCAGGCCATCGACAATATCAAAAACCGCTTCGGCTGGGATATGCTGCTGAAAGGCACTAACGTGGTGCCACCGGATAAAAAGAACATCCCCGCGCCGAAAAAAGATATCATGCCGTACTATAAAGGATAACATGTACCTGAACTGCAAAACATTTTTCAGCCTTCGATATGGCACCATGCCCGCTGAAATGCTGGTCAAAAAAGCAGCGCAACTGGGCATCACCACGCTGGCCCTTACCAACATCAACATCACTTCCGATGCCTGGGAATTTGTGGACCTTTGCCGCAAACATCTCATCAAACCAGTACTGGGCGTGGAATGCCGTAATCAGTCAACATTCTGCTACCTGCTGCTGGCCCGGGACCAGGAAGGATGGTATCATATCAACCGCTTTCTTTCCGATCACCTGAGCCGGGAGATACCTTTCCCCGACCGCGCCCCCGCCCTCCCCGGCACCTGGGCCATCTATAACTGGGGCACTGTTCAGCCAGCCAGGCTGCTGCCGCACGAACTGCTGGGCGTTAATCCACGCGACCTCAACAGACTTTTCCGGATAGATACCCTTAGCATCCGCCACCAGCTGGTGATCATGCACCCTGTCACCTTTCAGGACAATGACCACTATGAACTGCACCGCGTATTACGCGCCATCGATCAGAACATCCTTATCTCCCAACTGGAACCACACACTACCGGCACTGTCCACGACCAGTTTGTGCATCCCGCCAAAATGGTGGAACGCTTTGAGCAATACCCGCATATTGTTTCCAACACGCTCCGCGTACTGGAAACATGTGAAGTGGAAATGGCGCTGCAAACGCCCCGCAACCGAAAATCATTTCTGGGCAACGTGGAAGAAGACCGGCAGCTATTGCGGCAACTGGCCTATCAGGGGATGGAATACCGCTACGGGAAAGGCCATGCCGAAGCTTCGCGGCGCATTGAAAAAGAACTGGACATCATCGCACAACAGGAATTTGAGGCGTACTTCCTGATCACCTGGGACATCGTCCGCTACGCACAGGAAAGACAGTTTTTCTATGTAGGACGCGGCAGTGGGGCCAATTCTATTGTGGCGTACTGCCTCAAAATAACCGATGTGGACCCGATAGAGCTGAATCTCTTTTTTGAACGCTTCCTCAATCCTTACCGCACCTCCCCTCCGGATTTTGACATCGATTTTTCCTGGCGCGACCGCGATGCCATCATCCGGTATGTGTTTGACAAGTACGGCGACACGCATACCGCGCTGTTAGGCACTGTCACCACATTTCAAACGAATGCCATCATTCGGGAAATGGGCAAAGTGTTCGGTCTCCCTAAAAAGGAAATCGACCAGATACTAGAAAACGGCTTCAACATACAGCTGAACGAAGATCATATCCAGCGTAAGATCCAGCATTTCAGCCGGCTGATGGACCAGGAAAAATCCTTTCCCAACCATCTCAGCATCCATGCCGGCGGTATCCTCATCAGCGATGCGCCCATCCATCAGTACTGCACTACATACCTGCCGCCGAAAGGATTCAGCACCGCCCAGCTGGACATGCTTCAGGCGGAACGCATCGGCCTTTATAAATTTGACATCCTTAGTCAACGTGGCCTTGGACATATCCGCGACACCATCGACATTATCCGTAAAAACAAACAGGTGGACATCGATATTCATAATGTCAAAGCATTTACAGTGGACGAGAAGGTGAAAGAAAACCTGAAAAAAGTTAACACCATTGGTTGCTTTTATATAGAATCACCCGGTATGCGGCAGTTGCTGCAAAAGTTGCAGTGCGACAACTACCTTACCCTGGTGGCCGCCAGTTCTATCATCCGGCCGGGCGTGGCGCAATCCGGCATGATGAAACAATATATCCACAGTTACCGCAATCCTGCCAGTGTCACTTACCTGCACCCTGTCATCGAAGAGTTGCTCAGTGATACGTTTGGCATCATGGTATACCAGGAAGATGTGATCAAGGTGGCACATACCTACGCCAATATGGAACTGGCGGATGCCGACTCGCTGCGGCGGGCCATGGCCGGGAAATACAGGGGAACAAAGGACTTTGAAAAAATACAGGAACGTTTTTTTGCCAACTGCGCACAACTGGGACGTCCTTATGAAGTGTCCGCGGAGGTATGGCGGCAGATCGCCAGCTTTGCCAATTTCTCCTTTTCCAAAGCCCACTCCGCCAGCTTTGCCGTGGAGAGCTACCAGAGCCTCTATCTGAAAACTTATTTTCCGGCAGAGTTTATGGTCGCCGTGATCAATAATTTCGGCGGCTTCTACAACCGCGAACTGTATTTCCGGGAACTGAAAAAGACCGGTGTCAACATTCATCCGCCCTGCATCAACAACAGCGACTATCCCACCAACATCAAAGGACAGGAGGTGTATGTAGGGCTTATCCATGTGGAAGGCCTTGAGCAGGCCCTCGCTGAAAGGATACTGGAGGAGCGCCGGCAATGCGGTCCTTACCTGCACCTGGAAGATTTCTGTAGCCGTATTTCCCCGGGCGCGGAACAACTGGAATTATTGATCCGTATTGGCTGTTTTCAGTTTACCGGCCAGACTAAAAAACAGCTGTTGTGGAAAAGCAGTTTGTTGGTCCGGCAGCCCGGTACTGCCGCTGTCCACAATCTGTCATTGTTCCAGCCCGCTGCTGTCAATTGTGAACTGCCGGAGCTGGCCTACCATCAGCATGAAGACGCCTTTGATGAAATAGACCTGCTGGGTTTTCCGCTGGCATCTCCTTTTGAAGTGCTCAATCATGACCAGTCTGCGTATATCCCTGCCCGTGATTTTCACCGGTATGTCAATCAACCGGTGACTACGCTGGGGTATCTGGTCACCACCAAAACCATGCGTACCGTCAAAGGTGAACCGATGTGTTTTGGTACTTTCCTGGACCGTGAGGGACAGTTTATTGATACGGTCCATTTTCCGGACAGCCTGCGTCAATATCCTTTTCAGAAGGGCGGTTTTTATATTTTAAAAGGGAAAGCCATCTCCGAATATAATGTTATCACACTGGAAATCAGTCAGATGAAAAAAATCGGGTACTTCGAGGATAAAAAATTCTGATAATAATTTCCCCTGGAAAGAAAGGTTAAAAACCTGATGCTGTCTCCGTTAACTTCCTTTTAACCTTAATTGATTCATTTTAACGACAATTTGTTGTATTTTTGTGCCAAATGTCGGGACATATGAAACACGCAAGAAAATACCAGGTGCAGGAAAACACCCTGATGATTGTGGAGAACCCGGGCGCAGCCTACACTCCGGGCAGCGGATACTATGATTTCATAGAACTTTCCCGGAGTGGCGTATTAAAAAGAGCATTATTGAACCTGAGTCGTCAGCTTTCTTTTTCACTGACAGAACTGGCGCAGGTGCTGCACATTTCAGAACGAACGTTGCAGCGTTATGCAGACGACGCCAAACTTGGCGCCGATACTTCCGAACGGGCCATCCTCCTCTCCCAGCTGTACCAGCGGGGCACAGAAGTTTTCGGCAGCCTGGAAAACTTCAAGGAGTGGATGCGCACGCCGCTTCCCACCTTTAACTATCAACTTCCTATTTCCCTGTTAGATACTACTTTTGGTTTTCAGCTGATTGAAGACGAACTGGGACGCATTGAACACGGGATATTCGCATAGCTCATGGATGTTTACAGAATCAGTAAATGTGCCTACATCAATGACCTGACAGGCACCGGGTCCCGCTTGTACGGAGGCCGGTGGAACAGCCCGGGCCATTCGATCGTTTACACGGCCGGCAGCAGGGCGCTGTCAGCGCTGGAAGTACTAGTGCACATTCCCTTAAAAAATATTATTCAGGACTTTTGTATCGCCACCATCCACATCCCGGACGATATTGCGATTAAAGTGCTCACGAAAAAAGACCTTCCCTCCGGCTGGCAATCGCTGGCGCCCTTCCCTGCCCTGCAGACTATTGGCGACGAATGGGTGGACACTGCCCGCTATGCCGTGCTCAGGATTCCCTCTGTAGTGATTGCCGAAGAAAATAACTATCTCATCAACCCGTTGCATCCCGATGCCGCCCGTGTCACGATTACGGACACCCAACCGTTTGTGTTTGACCAGCGGCTGAGAAAAGTATAAAAAAGGGGCGTACCAGTTGGTACGCCCCTTTTTCCTTTGGATATCTTTAGCAGTAGCGGTTTACTCTAAACCGAACAGTCCTTTATTCAGCACCTGCAGTGTTTTTTCCTTGAACTGGCCATTTACCAGGATGGAAATGTTATGTCTGCTGCCACCGTAGGAGATCATACGCAAAGGAATACCTTCCATGGCATCAAACAGTTTGGTGATGATGGAAGGAGTAGCAGCCACCTCGTTGCCAACGATAGAAACGATGGTGTGATGATGGTCCAGTTCCACCGTACCAAACGGCTGCAGCTCTTTCAGGATCTGGTCCAGGTGCGCTTCGCTGTCGATGGTGAGTGATACGGCCACTTCAGAAGTAGTGATCATATCGATCGGAGTACGGTACTTCTCGAATACCTCGAATATCTTCCGGAGGAAGCCATAGGCCAGCAACATGCGGCTGGATTTGATCTTGATGGCGATGATACCGTCTTTTGCCGCGATAGCTTTAGCACCGTTGCCATTAGGCATTTCAGTGATGATGGTGCCTTTGGCTTCGGGCTGCATGGTATTGAGCAGTTTCACCGGAATATTAAAATGCTGCGCAGGCCAGATAGAAGCCGGGTGCAGGATTTTAGCACCGAAGTAGGCCAGCTCGGCGGCTTCATCGAATGACAGCTGCTCGATCGGGAAGGTTTTTTTCACTACGCGCGGATCGTTATTGTGCATACCATCGATATCGGTCCAGATCTGGATTTCTTCAGCCTGGATCGCGGCGCCGATCAGGGAAGCGGAGTAGTCGCTGCCGCCACGTTTCAGGTTATCCACTTCTCCTTTGGCATTACGGCAGATGTATCCCTGTGTGATGAATAACTTCTGACCTTTATGCTGATTGATCAGGTTACCCAGTTTGATTTTGATCTTAGGAATTTCCGGTTCTTCGTATTCATCGATGCTCATGAAATCCAGCGCCGGCAGCAAGACAGCGGGAATGCCGGCTTCTTCCAGGGATACGCAGAACAGGCGGGTAGACAACAGTTCGCCCTGTGCGAGGATATCTTTATTCAACGCTTCGTTGAAAGATATCTTCAGGATGATGTTCAGAAATTCAAAGTGTTCATCAATGATAGCTTTAGCGCTGGCACGACCAGCCTCCTGTTTCACCAATTCATCGCAGAAGGTCCTGTAATGGCTTTCCAGCTTGTCTATCTGCTGCTTCGCCTGTGCTTTTTTGCCTTCCGACAATGACTGGCTGATTTCCACGAGTGCGTTCGTGGTGCCTGACAGGGCAGACAGTACCACAATTTTCTGATCATTATCTGCTGTGATCAGTTGCGCTACTGAATGCATGCGCTCTGGTTTTCCCACGGAGGTTCCACCAAATTTTAACACTTTCATCTGAATATAATTGTTTTTGCCTCTTGCCGGGATAGCAGTCTGCTGGCCCGTTTCCGGCTGTTTATATGAATGATAGAAATTTAAAAATTCAAATTAAATTTAGCAGCTACCTCCTGCATATCTTTCACTACCGGCGCCAGAACAGGTATTCCGTTTTCCAGGCGATGGCTGTGCATTTCCCTTTCCGGGTCACCGGGTATGAGCACCTGTTTACCTTCCACCGGTACTGCGGCCCTGAAGCGGCTGATCCAGGTGTCCATGTGGGTTTTGAATTCATCTGCCGGGCGGAACGCATCTACGCGCATGGCGCCGAAGAAATGTCCCAGTCCTTCACCCACCGGATCAGGGGCCAGCGGCAGGAAGCTCACAAAAGGAGGCGCCCATGGTCCGTAATTGGCCCCGGAAAGAACGGCCGAAAATATATCAACTATTGCTCCCAAACAATACCCTTTGTGACTTCCATGATCGCGGTCGCCGCCTAATGGCAGCAAAGCCCCGCCATCTTTGAGTTCATGCGGGTTGGTGCTGGGATTGCCATCTTTGTCCTGAATCCAGCCAATGGGAGCTTCCTGGTTTTTACGTTGCAGGATCTCCAGTTTACCATTGGCAGCAGTAGTCGTGGCGAAATCTGCTACGAACGGCGGTTGCTCTTTCGCCGGGATGGCCACCGCAATGGGATTGGTGCCCAGCATTCTTTCTTTCGCGAAAGTGGGCGCTACCAGTGGGCTGGCGTTGGTCATAGCCATACCGATCATATCCTGGTCCAGCGCTTTCATGGCGTGGTAACCAGCGATACCGAAGTGGTTGGAGTTTTTAACGCTTACCCAGCCGGTACCGGCAACAGCAGCTTTCTGTATGGCCACTTCCATGGCAAACGGCGCTACAACGAGGCCCAGGCCTGCATCGCCGTCAACAACAGCCGTGCTGGGTGTTTCGTGTACAATGCGGATATTGGGACGGGCGTTAATCCTTTTGGCTTCCCACAAACGCACATAGCCGGACAACCGGGCTATACCGTGAGAATCTATCCCCCGCAGATCAGCCGCTACCAGTACTTCACTGGCCAGCATAGCATGGTCGCGGGAGCAACCCATACGAATAAAAACCTCGCGGGTAAACTCCGTCAGATGATGATAAGAATAAATATGTTCCATGGTGTAATCAGGCTTGAGCAGTGGGACCACCAAAATTCATGGGCACAGAAACCGGCTCCTGGTCCTGAATTGTGCCGTGAACAGATTCGTATTTTTTGACATTATCCTGCAATGCCTTCATAAAACGCTTGGCATGCTGGGGCGTAAGAATAATGCGTGACTTGACTTTTGCTTTCGGCAGGCCCGGCATCACATTGACAAAATCCACTACAAACTCGGCATTGGAATGGGTGATTATAGCGAGGTTGGCATATTGCCCTTCCGCAATCTCTTCATTTAACTCGATGTTAAGCTGATTCTGCTCTTCGTGCTGATTTTCCATATCTATATGATTTAGCCCCACAAAAATAGAAAAAGAGGGCTCAATGAGCCCTCTTTTTTTATGGAAAGCGGTTAAACGGCTTTTTTACTGGTCCCACCACATTTTGGTAGTGAGTGAAATACCGGTAGGCACATTAGCACCATTGTAGGAAAGCTCAGACTGTGGATAAGGATAACGTCTCGGAATTTCCTTGCCGGCATTTTTGGACGTCAGCGCCGGAAAGCCCGTGCGACGCCAATCGGTGAAGTTCTCCGCCTGCAGGTACATCGCATAATATTTCTGCGTCAGGATGAGCTTCAGTTTATCAGTAGCGCTGGCTGCCGGATCATATTTCACTTCCGGTTTGGCCAGATAACCTGTTGGGTCAGCTTTTACAGAAAGGAAGGAGCCAGTTACTGCTGCTTCGTAGTGGGCCTGCGCATCAGCATCCTGTCCGAGACGGGCGTATGCTTCTGCCAGGATAAAGTCCAGCTCATAGGCAGTCAACAGGTACACAGGGGAAGTTTTGGAGTCGTAGGCGCCGCCCAGGTATGGTCCCACCCTGCTATCGCTCAGCGCTTTCATCTGGTTGATCATAAACGACTGGTCGTAGGTAATGTATCCGGGACGTTGGGCATTGAACTGCTGCACCGGATTAGCCCTGGTAGGGTCGTTCAGGAAAGCCACTGTAGCTTCCTCACCTGCGCCGATAATGCCGCCTGCCGCCTTGGACGCGTCAATTACCTTCTGTGCATAACCAGCAGGATCCTTTTTGGTGAGATGGATCAGCGTCCGCATCCGGTAAGAGTTAGCGAATTTTATCCAGAGAGCAGGATCACCGCCGTAAAGCACATCGTTGCCGCCGGGCACCGGTCCCAGCTGTGGCTGGTTCAGGTCAGCGATAGCTGAAGTGAGCAAACCATCGATGGTTTTATAGATATCTTCCTGTTTATCATATTTCGGTTTGAACTTAAAATCCAGTCCCTGAAAAGCATCGCTGTAAGGGATGTCTCCCCAGAGGTCAGTGCTGGTGCCCAATACATAGGCGATCAGTATTTTGCTGGCGCCACTGTAGAAATACCATTTCTTGGGTTCTGACATTTTACGCAGTTCTACCAGGTCATTGAGCGTGCTCTGATAGAGATTGCTCCAGCAGTTGGTCAGGTTATCTGCCACGATCTGGTATAACTGGTAGTTCTTAAACTGCTGGCTGGTGCCGTCCACCTGATTGGTGAGCAGGCTGGCAGTGAGGGCAACGTCTGCGCCACCAATCGTATAGGCGGCAGTTACTTCCGCCCCGGTGAGGATGGCCGCAGGCGGAGCGTCTACAGGCCTGTCCTGATCGTTATTAACATCCAGGTACTTTTTACAACCGGAACCCAGCGCAAGCAGGGCTGCGAAACCAGCAGTGACAAGTGTTTTATTGAGAATAGTCATAACTTCTGTTTTTCGATTTTTCAATTAGAACTCAAATTTTGCACTGAAGCCGTAGGTTTTGGAGCCAGGGTTGTTGAAGTAATCAAATCCTTGTGCTTCCTGCGTACCGAAAAGACTTGTTTCAGGATCTACGCCGGTGTATTTGGTATGCAGCCAGAGATTTCTTCCTATAGCCGTCAACGTTACTGCATTGAACCAGGGTTTCTGTTTTTTGAAGACCCTGGAGCCTGTCAGCCTGTAACCGATAGACACTTCACGCAGCCTTACCCAGCTGGCATCCTGGATGAATGGTTCATTTACCACAAAGCCGCTGCCTACGCCACTGTAGTAGTCAGCATTCAGATCAGCCTTGATATCGTTTTTCTCTCCTTTGGTAACGAGATTATTGCTACCGTCCAGGTGTCCTTTTACACCATCAAAGGTGGTTTGGGAACCTCTGGCGAGTGTATTGGCACTGGTACCAAAGTTGGTCATGGCGCCCCAGGTACCGTTCCACATGCTCTGACCTTGTTTGGTTTCAATCAGGAAACTGAGGATAATACCTTTGAAATTGAACATGTTTCCTACAGAGCCGGACCATTTGGGGTTTACATCACCCAGGTACTGTAACGGATCATATACGATCGGATAGCCGTAAGAGCCATCGCCAGGCGTGCCTTCGTCATTAATAACCAGGCGGCCCTGTGCGTCTTTCAGGTAACCGGTACCGTAGAGTGAACCATATTGTTTACCTACGATAGCAGAAACGAAAATACCGGTGAAACCGTTGAAGTCGAAGCGGTCAATACCTTCGGCCAGCGCCAGTACCTTGTTCCGGTTCTGCGCATAGTTGAATGTCAGGGTCCAGTCCAGGTTTTTGGTACGGACCGGCGTGATGCCTACTGTCAGCTCGTGACCATGGTTTTCCATAGAGGCGGCATTCAGGAAGGCGGAGCCATAGCCACTGCTGGGCGCTATACTTACCTGATTTAACAACCCTTTACTCTTGCCTTTATAGTAGGTGTAATCAACTGTTACACGGTTGTCAAAGAAACGTAGTTCCGCACCTGTTTCAAACTGGTTCGTTTTTTCTGCGGTCAGATTGGGATTACCCAGTGTGCTGCTTTTGGAATATCCTACCAGGCCATTATACGGGAAAACAATACCGTTGGTCCAGCCGTCAATAGGCGCAGTGCGTGTATAGTACGTTTGCAGGCTATATGGATTGAGACCGCGGCCTACGCTGGAAAAGGCTACGCGCACTTTACCATAGGACAGCACATCGCTCTTTATTTTCAGCCCTTCGGTAAACACATAGCCGAGGCTGGCGGAAGGATAAAAGAAGAACTGGTTCTTCACCGGCAACGTGCTGTTACCTTCGTAACGACCGGTCAGTTCCAGGAACAGGTAATTGTTGAACGCTACGTTTGCCTTACCATAGAAAGCGACCCTGCGTTGCTGGGTATTCGTGATAGACAAGGTATTGCTACCTGTGTTGGTAACGCCCTGAAAGTCGTTGCCGCTCAGCCCATCGCCCTGTGTATGCAGGTATTTGGTTTTATAATCGTACACGTTTTGACCAACGAGGAAGGAATAGTCAAAGTTGCCTGATTTTTTAGTGAACGTAGCAAAGAGGTCATTGTTGATAACCAGGGTGCTGAGTTGATCTTCAAAATATTGTCCATCGGGGAAACCACCGGAGCCTTTGGAATAGATCTGTTTACGGTTGTCCATGGAATAGTCGCCGCCAAACCTTTCGGTAATACTCAACCACTCAAAAGGCTTGTAAACGCCGCCCACCGTACCAAAGAAACGTTGTACGTTGTCTTTAAAAGGATTCATATTGACAGTCCAGTAAGGGTTGTCATAGATACCTCTGCCGCGGTAGCTGCGCTGATCGCCGCTGTTATCACCGAGGAGATAAGCGGAAGGATCGGTAGGATCGGAAGCGCCGTTGGAGTTATCGAAAGTAGGTGTTGTTCTCAGAAGGCCCAGCATGATACCGCTCAGGTTACTACCCTGCTGCGCGCGGCGGCCGCCTGAATTAACATAGTTCATGGTGCTGAACATGCTGAACTTATCAGAGAACTTATAGTCCGTTGAGAAAGCAATGGTGTTCTTCTTAAAATCTGTGAGCGGGATCATCCCTTTCTGATTGTAGATAGAAGCAGACACGCGGTATGTCAGGTTGGGCGTAGCGCCGCTGATGGCCAGGTTGTTCTGTGTACCTACGCCTGTCCGGAAGAACTGGTAAGGGTCGTAAGCGATAGCCGCTTTACCGCCAGGGTTCTGGCTTCTGCCTACCAGCATACCATTTTTGTCCCACAGGTATGGTTTACCGTCGAACACGAGCGTATCTATGGCCGGTCCGAAAGAATAAGCTTTAGGTCCGCCGTCATCACCCGGATGGGAAAGATCGCCGTAACCCTGTGCATATTTGTTTTGTCTTTCCGGCAGCTGGCTTACCTTGTCGAAGTTGACAGTAATGCCATAGGAGATATTAAATGACCTGCCGTCAGGATTTCTTTTTCCTTTTTTGGTGGTGATGATCACAGCACCGTTGGAGGCCATGCTACCATACAATGCTGCGGCAGCAGGCCCTTTCAGCATAGTGATATTCTCTACGTCATCAGGGTTGATGTCCACCATTCTGTTGGATTGCAGTACACCGGCGGTACCTCCGCCATCGCTGGAGGTATTGGTTTCTGTATTGTCCACCGGTAAACCATCAATTACAAATAATGGCTGGTTGCTACCCATGATGGTCGTTGCCCCACGGAGCTGTACTCTCACCGGGGCGCCAGGCGTACCGGAAGCGGTCACGATACTGGCGCCGGCTACTTTACCGGAAAGGGCACTGAGAGGGTTGGAAGGAGCTGTTCTGACTAATTCTTCGCCTTTAACGTCCTGGGCAGCGTAGCCAAGCGCTTTTTTCTCCTGGCGTATACCCAGGGCCGTTACCACAACTTCCTGCAACGCTTTGGTATCTACCGGCAAGACGATATTAAGAGTGGGATTATCACCAACGGTCACTTCGCGGGTGAGGAAGCCAACGCTTCTCACCACAAGCACTGCATTAGCGTCTTTTACCGTGAGGTGGAAATTTCCCTGTCTGTCGGTAGTAGTACCGGTGGTGGTGCCTTTAATCTGTATGGTAGCCATAAGTACCGGGCTTCCGTCACTGCCCTTTACTGTACCTGATACCTGCCGTTCCTGGGCATAAGTCAGGCTGACAATTGCCATGGGCATGGCAAAAAGGAGTAAAACCTTTTTCATAAAAAGATTCAAATTTTGGTTGAAAAAGAAAGCGGACAAGCGTCCAGCATTATATCGTTGTCATAGACCTGGCATATACAATACAATTGTATATACCGCTAACGGCATAAATAACTTCTGATCTGGCTTTGATTAACGTACGATAGACAGCAAAAACCATTTCTATAATCGCATATAGTCACAAGCAAACGAGCAAACAAGCAAATAAGACTAGCAAGTTGGAATAGCCATTGCTAAGGGCACAGCTTTTTTAAAGGTAAAAGCGCCTCATTGATAGTTTAGTTTTTAAGATTTAGATTTTGGTTGAACATCCCCAAGTTATAAAAAAAAACCTTTCTAGCCCCTTTGCAGTTAACATTTTTTTAACAGCAAAGACCCCAAAGCATCTAATCAATTAACAATCATTCATTTACGAGAATAAAAATTAATACCGGTTGAAGGACTGCTTACCATGACCGGAGCAGTTGAAACTGAAAAAAGGTTTTTCTGTCACCTGTGACCATTTCCTGCCCTGTCCCGATGGTTTGCTGCCCGAAGTATATCACCTGATGCATTCGCAGCCAGCAAGACAAACGACGGTTTATTTTCCACTTCGCGTTCAGGTAGTACTGCCAACCATCTCCATATAACATTGAGACGGTGTTATCATATAATACGCTACGCTCATAAGCGTATATCCGTGTGTTATAGTCTGCCGTTCCAAAACGGGTAATTCTTGCATTGAGCGCCAGCGGGCAGGCACGCGGATGCCATGCCGCCTCCAGGTATGCCAGCCATCCTGTTTTCCTGCCGGTATCCGCTGCGTACATGCTGTACTCTGCTCTTGACCTGAACTGCCAGCTGTGGCCATAGGTACTTTCACCCTGCAAACGCAGATGCGTTGATGTTACATCCGTCAGTACGTTCAGCGCATTGCCTGCAGCCTTTCTGTTTTCCGCATGGGTGGCATTCGTGATCCGCAGTGACAGCCGTTTTCGTTTATTGGGCGTGTATACTGCCTGTACTGAAAAATCATGCCCGCCTGAAGGTGCATCCACGCGGTATTTCAGCCAGGGAAAGCGAAAGAAGTCTGCATAGCCGTCTACCTTCCAGCGATTGCTGAGCAACATGCTGACACCTGTGTACCAGCCCTGTTCATTCACCGTCCGGGAGCCATCCCCGAAGCTGCTGGTGTAAAACGACTGGTATGCTTTATCATAATACCGGTACATCATCGCCACGTCCACCATGGGCGCCACACTGGCCAGCGCGCCCTGCACGATGGCAGGCCTGCCGTTATCGCTGGCGGCCACCTCCCCAAACAGATGAACATTTTTCCAGTATGCCGCATAATCCATACTGGCGCCGGTCAGCTGCGTGCCGGTGAAATCAAACTGGCTGTACGGTTTCAGTTCCCGTTGCAGTGCAGGGTTAAGACGGTGACTAACGATATTGGCGCCCAGCTGCCAGCGACGCTGCTGATAACGGACACTCCCACCGCCGCTCCACTGTTGCACCGTTCCCTTGCGTGACAGTTCCGCCAACGTACGGTGATACCCGCTACGCTGCAAGGCAGTGGCACTTCCCGCATCCTGATCGTCATCGGCAGACAACGTACCGTCCAGCCGCCGCAGCGACACGAAGGCCGTGGCCTGCCACGCCCGCTGCTCCCAGGTGGCGGCCGCGCCCCGGAAGAAATTATTTTCCCCGGCGGAAGTATGTGGCCGCAGGATATCACCTTCCCGCTTTACCTGCATGGCAGCCGCTCCTTTACCATAGGCATGCGCCTGCCACTGCAACAGTCCCTGTCCAAGGTTCACCGTGTAATCTCCCAGGGCGATGGTCTTCAGCCCGCATACATTACGGACAAACAGATGCGCACTGTAATAGTCAAACCCATACTGCTTCGGAAACCCGCTCCACGGCTCACCTGCATCTTTCTCCATGGTGACGCCCCAGCTGATATAACGCGGAAAACTATACCGGTAACGCAGCAGTATCTTGTCCGGACCGCCCTGATAGGCTGGCGGTGCGGTGGCAGTGCCCTGATAGCCGCGGGGCTTTTCCAGCTGACGGCCGTACCGTAACATGGCAGTATGGCCGCCTTTATGCAGATAATCATGCAGGCTGTAATGCGGCATAAGGTCATCGCCTACTTTCACATAGGGCAACAACTGCCGTATCACCTCCGGTTCAAATCCCGGCACCGCCTGGAGTTCATAGATACTGACCAGGTTGCCCAAAAGGCGCCGGTAAGTGAGGAACTCCTCCACCTGTATGGCCGTCAGTATTCCTAACGACTGCAACATGGCGCCATCAGCAGTATTTAGCTGTATTTTATGCCGCATAAAATCTTCCAGCTGCTGCCAGTCCTCATCATCGTCTGATGCGGCGTCTGTTGCGGCAGTTTCTTTTTCCAGCGCATTTTCCATGACGGCAGGCAGCTCCGTTACCTGTCTGGCTGCCGCCTTCTCCCAGCTACCACACAACAGCAGCCATATCACGGTTATTCGGTACCATCCCGCTGCCATATGATAGTGGTTGAAGGGGTGATGCCCAGTTGAGGGTGAAAGCCGGCTGCAAACATGATCTGCAGCATATGCCAATGAATGGTGATACCGGCATGCTGAAAGGGCGCACAGGTGGCAAATCCCCATTGCAATGCCAGTGGCGGAACGATCCGATAGCTGGCTGTTGCTTTCAGCCAGGCGGTTTCATTGTCGGCTTTTCCTATTTCGGCACTCAGTAAAAAAGCGGAGGAAGCCTCAGAACCAATACCGGCACTGTATATGGTCGTCCCTGGCCGGGAATGGCTGATACGGACGCCGGTATGCCACTGCTCACCGGCATGCCATAACAGGCCGCCGGTAACGGCCACGCCACCGCGACTGCCATAACCAGTTATCGCTTCTGTGAGGTAACTGCCCTGCAGCCCTATTCCGGCGTTCCGTCCCAGCCGCATGCCATAGGCCAGTGCGGCCTGCTGCCGGTAATAAACGCTGCTGCCTAAGCGCATCAGCTGTAAACCAAACGCACCGGCCCCTGTGGGAATAGCGGCCATAGCCTGGTAAAGCGGTATCTCCTGTAATAAAAAACGTTGTTCTGCATAGATACCTGCTGTAAAGGCGTGCAGACAAGACAACCCGGCGGGTTGATAAGCGGCCGAAGCCACCTGCTGAAAATGACGGCTGTAACTGCCTGCGGCAGCATCTTTGCCGGCCGGCGTGGATAAAGACTGTGCATACGTCATCAGAAAGTATGACACACAAACAATGGTCAGTAACAATGGTTTCATAGCGGGGTTTTAACAAACAATTCCTGTACGACAAACATACACCACTAAAAAATGGCAAATGTTAATCACTTCTAAACGCGTGAAAAAAATTTCCCGGAAAATAAAAACCCCGCCTGGCGGTTGCCAGACGGGGCGTAATAAGCTGTTGCTGTAAGGATCAGAAAAGTCCGTGCAGCTGGGAATCTATTTTTGAAATGATTTCTCCGAGGTCTTCATCGCTCTCGGGAAATTTATTTTTATCAATATCAATCACCAGCAAAGGACCTTCATCATATTTCTCAATCCAGTTGTTGTAATATTCGTTTAGCCGTTTGAGATAGTCGAGCCGGATATTTTCCTCATATTCCCTTCCTCTTTTCTGTATCTGTGCTACCAGCGTGGGCACGGACGCCTGCAGGTAAATCAGCAGGTCCGGTGGTTTCACCATGCTTTTCAGCGTCTGGAAAAAATTGAAATAGTTATCAAAATCCCTTTTGGTCATCAGTCCCATCTCATACAGGTTGGGCGCGAAAATATGCGCATCCTCGTAGATAGTGCGGTCCTGTATCACTGTCTCTTTTCCATTCTGGATTTCGAGCAGCTGTTTCAGCCTGCCGTTTAAGAAATATACCTGCAGGTTAAAAGACCAACGGGGCATATCCTCATAAAAATCGTTCAGATATGGGTTGTGCTCTACATCTTCATACTGCGGATGCCATTTGTAATGGCGGCAGAGCATTTCGGTGAGGGTGGTTTTACCCGCGCCGATATTGCCGGCGATCGCGATATGTTTGATTTTATTTTGTTTTGCCATGCTTATGAAAGGTCGTGAATACTGAAAAATGCTGACAGTTGTGGTTACTCAAAATAGTTTAAACCAATGAGATTTCTCGCCTGTTGCAAAGTTTGTGCCGCATTTGCCCGTGCTTTTTCAGCTCCTTCTTTCATGATCTTATGCAGATAAGCGCGATTTTCCTGCAGGTCTTTCGCCTTTTCGCGGATAGGAGCAATAAATTTCACCATATCTTCCCCCAGTTGTGTTTTCATATCTCCATAGCGGATCGTGCCGGCATTAAAAGCATCAACATAAAACTGAACGGTATCAGGAGCAGATACCAGTTTCATGATTTCAACCAGGTTAGCTACGGATTCCGGCATAGGTTCGCCTGGTATGCCGCTGCCACTGTCGGTTTTAGCTTTTTTCAACTTCTGGCGGATCTTTTCATCATCGTCTGACAGGTAAATGGTAGACATTTCATTTTCGCTCTTGCTCATTTTACCACCTTTACCATCGAGGCTCAGAATACGCACAAGGTTATCACCATAGTTGAAAGCCACCGGTTCAGGGAACAGCTCACCATAACGGTTATTAAAACGCTGCGCGAAGTTGCGGGCCATTTCCAGGTGTTGTCCCTGGTCTTTGCCCACCGGCACTTTCACGGCACGCTGAATAAGAATGTCCACGCTCATCAGCACCGGATAGGTCAGCAGGCCGGCGTTTACGTTTTCGGGCTGCAATCTTACCTTGTCCTTAAACGTAGGTACTTTTTCCAGCTCACCTTTATAAGCCAGCATATTCATCAGCAGATACAGCTCTGCTATTTCCGGTACATGGCTTTGAGCGTACAGGGTCACTTTTTCCGGGTCGAGGCCGGAAGCAATGTTTTCCGCCAGCACCCGCATCACATTGGCTTGCAGGTCTTTCGGGTTCGGATGGGTCGTCAGCGAATGCCAGTCCGCCACAAAAAAGTAGCAGTCAAACTCTTCCTGCATCCGGATATAATTACGGATCGCGCCAAAATAATTGCCTAAATGCAAATAACCGGTGGGGCGTATGCCGCTCACCACAATTTCTTTTTCTGTAGCCATAACAGGGCGCAATTTAAAGAATAGCTGTTAGCTTTTAATATTCCCTTGCCTGCCGATCTGTAAAAAAATATCATAAAATGTGCAAAAAGGCGATGGCAGGCAGCTGAAAGCTCTCCGTTTATCCCTATTTTTGAGATACCATCATTTTGGCTATTACATTTTATTATTTTTTGATTTAATTTGATTATGGAAGTGAACGACGCCCTGGTACAACAGTTAGCCGACCTCGCCAGACTGGAATTCAACGAGCAGGAGAAAACCGCCATCCGTGGCGACCTTCAGCGGATGATCACCTTTGTGGAGAAACTCAACGAACTGGACACTACCGATGTAAAACCGTTGTTACATCTTACTGCTGACTATAATGTTTTCCGGGAAGACAGGGTGACGACCACCATCACCCGGGAAGAAGGCCTTCAAAACGCACCTGCGGCCACCTCTGAATACTTTGAGGTACCGAAAGTCATAAAGAAATAACCACATGCAAAAGTCCGTTATCCACCTGGAAGACATCAGAAAAAGCTATTTTTTAGGTAAAAATGAGCTACCGGTACTGAAGGGGGTATCCCTGGACATCTTCAAAAACGAGTATGTTGCCCTGATGGGACCTTCCGGCTCCGGTAAATCCACGCTGATGAACATTCTCGGATGCCTGGACTCCCCCACCGCCGGCAAATATATCCTGAGCGGCCACGACGTCAGCACCATGGCAGACAACGACCTGGCCGGCGTTCGCGGTAAAGAAATCGGTTTCGTTTTCCAGCAGTTCAACCTCATGCCCCGCCTTACCGCTCTCGAAAATGTGGCCATCCCCCTCATCTACGCCGGTATCGGTAAAAAAGAAAGGGAGGAAAAAGCCCGCGAAATGCTCGAAAGGGTAAAACTGGGCGACCGTTACAAACACAAACCCAACGAACTGTCCGGTGGACAGTGCCAGCGTGTGGCCATCGCCCGCGCCCTCGTGAACGATCCTTCCCTCATCCTGGCCGATGAACCGACCGGTAACCTCGATACCAAAACCTCCATCGAAATCATGGACATATTCGGCAGCATCCACGCTTCGGGCAACACCGTCGTACTGGTGACGCACGAAGAAGATATTGCCGATCACGCCAGAAGGATCATCCGCCTGAGAGACGGTGTCATCGAGTCTGACAGGGTCAATGAGAAAAAAGAAGCCCTGCTCAAATCATGACCGCTGCGTAATTCGTATTTTGCAGAAAAAAGACATGTCTCTTAAAATATACACCAAAACAGGGGATAAAGGCAAAACCTCCCTGATAGGCGGTACCAAAGTACCCAAGAGCGATCTCCGCATAGATGCCTATGGCACCGTAGACGAACTGAACTCCTATATCGGTCTGGTCAACGATTACATGGCAGATCCGGACACCAAAACACTGCTGAAGGAAATACAAGACCGCCTGTTCACCGTCGGCGCAGCACTCGCCTGCGATCCCGACAAAGAAACGAAAATGCGCATCCCCGACCTCCACGAAGCAGATATCCAACTGCTGGAAACCAGCATCGATAAAATGAATGAAGAACTGCCCCCCATGAAACACTTCATTCTGCCAGGCGGACATGTGGCCGTATCCACCTGCCATATCGCCCGCTGTGTATGCCGCCGCACTGAAAGGCTCTGCGTAGGCATGCAGGAACAGGAGATGTTCATCGAACCGCTGGTCCTTAAATACATCAACCGCCTGAGCGACTACCTCTTTGTATTGGCCCGCTGGACCGGCCACAAGCTGGGCGTGGAAGAAATTCCCTGGAAACCAAGGGTATAGTTTTTTTCTTAAATTCGCTGCATGTTCACAGGAATCATTGAAACAACAGGAGAAGTTATGTCCACCCGCAAAGACGGCGGTAATCTCATTATCAATATCAAGTCGTCAATTGCCGGTGAACTCAAAATAGACCAGAGCGTTTCCCATAACGGTGTATGCCTTACCGTTACAAACATTCAGGGCGATACCTACGAAGTGGTAGCTGTCGCGGAAACGTTACAGAAAACCAATCTGTCACTGCTGGTGCCAGGCGCACAAGTCAACCTGGAAAGGGCCATGGTCTTCAACGGCCGTATAGACGGGCACCTCGTGCAAGGCCACGTGGATGGCACCGGCACCTGCATTTCTCGCCAGGAGCAAAATGGCAGCTGGCTGTACCGCTTCACCTATCCTACCGCCAACGCCGGCCTGATAGTGGAAAAAGGAAGCATCTGCATGAATGGCATCAGCCTTACCGTATTCGATATCACGGAGAAAGAATTTTCTGTGGCCATCATACCATATACGTTCGCATTCACCAACGTACAATTCATGCACCCCGGACACCTCGTTAACCTGGAGTTTGACATTCTGGGTAAATACGTAGCCAGACAAATGGCGGTGCGATAAACAATAAAGACTTTGAAAAAACACCTGCTGCTGTCCATATCACTGCTGCTCACACTGCTGGCACATGCCCAACAGACAAAAGTGGCACGTATCAACGTGTGGTACGATACCACCGCCGTGTCCGAACTCTATGACCGGGTGCCTGTCGGCGTGGAGCTCGTATATAGCGACAGCAGCAGCCGCCAAACCACCGGCATGTTGCGCGGCAACCTCCGCTGGAATAAAATACAGGTCAGCACGTCCAACGGCAATATCCGGGACGGTATCCTTTATTTCGACCGCCTGCAACTGGTAAAGGACCATTATCGTGTAACCATTACCGTTAACGGGGAAGGAAATACGTCCCTGTCAAATACACTGACCCTGCCTTACCTGGTAGGCATGCGTTTCAACCATTATGCGGACAGCATCAAACGTAACATCCGCTATTATATGAACGTAGAGGGGAAATTCAGCAGCGGGCGGGTACTGCCGCTGGATACCGTACAACTGCGGTTCCGGACTTCTGCCGGTACTGTTATCGGTCAGGATGTATTGGTGGAACAAAATGATACGGCAAAGGCCGTGATCATGGAAGCATGGTACAAAGCCAACCCTAACCTGTATATTCGTTCAGAAGTACCTGTTAAAATAATGCCCGACCCCGAACTGCCTCCCCCGCCGGGACAGGCAAGGCCACGGGGCCGGCGTCAATAACGTTAAATCAGCGTACGCGCCTTCAGCTCCAGGTATTTGTTGACCACATTCAGCGTTAGATGTTCCGGTGTGCTCAATAAAGACATAATGCCGTATTTGGCCAGCTCTTTCACGATCAGCTTCTTATCGTAGGCAAACTTCTGTGCAATAGTCTGCTTGTAAATAGCTTCCACGTCCACGGCCTCCTGCTCTGTTATCCGCTTCAGTTCCGTATTCTCAAAAAACACGACCAGCACCAGGTGGTACTTCGCGAGCCGCCGCAGATAGGGCAGCTGCCGCTGCAGGCTGGACATCGATTCGAAATTGGTGAATAATATCAGCAGGGAACGCTGTGATAAATGACTGCGCAACTGTACGCTTAACGCTTCCAGGTCACTCTCCTTCCACTGTGTTTCCTGCGAATACAACAACTCCAGTATCTTGTTGAGCTGTACTTTTTTATTGCTCGCCGGCAACACTTCCACGGCACCTTCATTATACGTTACCAGTCCTGCCCTGTCGCCTTTGCCTAACGCCACATTGCTGAATACCAGCGAAGCATTGATGGCATAGTCCAGCAACGTCAGCCCGTCAAAAGGCATCTTCATGGTACGCCCCTTGTCGATCACACAGTATACCTGCTGTGATTTTTCTTCCACATAGTTATTCACCATCAGGTTACCGGAACGGGCGGTCGCTTTCCAGTTGAGCATACGCACATCATCCCCCTTCGTATACGGCTTGATATGATCAAACTCCATACTGTGGCCAATTACACGACGTTTATGCACCCCTATCTCATTGAGCCGGTTCATATAGGAATACAGGGAGAAATGCCGTAACTGCTGAAAGCTGGGATACACCTGCACATCCTGTTCGGTATTGAAGACGAAGCGGCGGTTAACGATACCTAGCGCGCTCTGTACAAAAATATAGGTATATCCGAAATGATATACGCCTCTTTCCACAGGACGCAGCTTATACCTGAATTCATACGCTTCACCGGCACCCAACTTCGCTTTCATAGCGAAATTACGGTCCTGGAACTGGAATGGCAGCTCCTCCACCAGTGTTGCAGACACCGGAAAAGGATAACGGTTGGTACAGGCAACCACTACGTCGTTTTCATCCCCGTTACTAAAGCGGGGACTGGCTGTACGCATGGCCTGGAAGATATTGGCCGGTCTCAGTACCAGCAATATCACATCCAGCACCAGTAATACCAGCAGCACCACAAAAATCAATATGGCAACATTGAACAGCCCCGGCACAAAAAAGGAAATGATGAACAACAGGATGTTGGCCCCCAGTCCCATATACAGGCGATTGCTGAAAAACAGCTGCTGATACAAGTTGTTTTTTACAGTTGAAGACATATACAATCAGCTTATCTGGGAACCTCTACCATCTTGATGATCTGTGCGATCACATCGTCCGTACGGATACCTTCCATTTCTTTTTCCGGTGTCAGCATAATGCGGTGACGCAATACGTGGGGGATCATTTCCACGATGTCATCAGGCACCACAAAGTCCCGGTTACGCATGGCAGCCATGGCTTTGGCGCAGTTCATAACGGCAATGGATGCACGCGGTGAAGCACCCAGGTACAAAGATGCGTTCATACGGGTTTCCTGGATAATGGAAGCGATATAGTGCAACAGCTTTTCGTCTATCCTTACCTGGCGCACCAGATTCTGGAATTCGATCATCTGTGTGGCCGTCACTACTTTCGCTATTACTGTAGACAGGTCTGTAGCGCCGTTCAGCCGTTGTACATTTTGCAGCACTGCCACTTCTTCTTTCAGGTCGGGGTATTTCACTTCCACTTTGAAAAGAAAACGGTCCAGCTGTGCTTCCGGCAACCGGTAAGTGCCTTCCTGTTCTATCGGGTTCTGCGTGGCAATTACCATAAACGGACGGTCCAGCTGGTAAGTTGTACCATCGTTGGTGATCTGCCTTTCTTCCATCACCTCAAAAAGCGCCGACTGTGTTTTGGCAGGGGCACGGTTGATTTCATCTATCAGTACCATATTGCTGAAGACGGGTCCTTTTTTGTATTCAAATTCCCGCGTTTGCGGATTGAATACGGAGGTGCCGAGTACATCTGCCGGCATCAGGTCGGGGGTGAACTGTATCCTGGAGAAATCAGCGTCTATACACTGTGCCAGCAATTTGGCGGTCAGTGTTTTGGCCACGCCCGGCACCCCTTCAATCAGTACATGCCCTTGCGTGAGCAGGCCCGCTATCAGCAGGTCCACCATCTGGTGCTGTCCCACAATTACTTGACCAATCTGTGCTCTGATAGCTTCCACGCCTTCATGCAGGGTGGTAAAATCAGTCCTGGGTTGAAAGGTATTGATGTCCATTATTTCGTATTTAAATAAAAATGTTGAATGCGTTGATAAAAATGCTGTAGTTGCTCGTCGCTTACCTGTCCGGCCAGCTGAATATGATGCACCATATTAATCAGCTCTTTTACTTCATTCTCAGGCATGGCCGCCTTTTTGGACAATGCTTCAATGAACTGTGCATTAAGGTGATTGGTGTTCAGGTAATAACGGTTACGGATATACTCCAACAGGTGCAATATCATTTTATGCGCCAGGTTGAAGTTATCGTGCTGCTGATAATACAACTGGCCGATGGCATCCACAAATTCAAGGGAATTGTTGGCCAGCACAGGTTTATCAGGAATGATGCGTTGTCTTCTTTTTCCTTCAAAAAGCACATACAGTAATAACAGTAATACCGACAGCCACAGTGCCCAGCGCATCGAAGGATAACGCATCAGCACCTGCCATTCGCTGAAATCGCCGGACTGTGCGCTGTCCTGGTGGCTGTAAAAATCGTCCCAGTAAATATTGGACGCATCTCCCGGCATGTAGGACAACTGCGTTTCCAGCGCCCCGATATTATCCTGTTCCAGCAGAAAGTAGTTGGAGAAAGTATAAGGGTTCAGCGATATAAAAAAGCAGCCGCGCCCGTGTACCACCCGGATGAAGTTGGGTTTGCCTTTAAAATTACTGCCCAGTACTTTCGTATAGGCGGTATCGATAGCAGAAAAATAACTGCCGGCTACCATACCGCTGTAGCTGTAAGTCGTGTCCAGCGGCACTGACTGATCATTATATCCCTGTACTTTGGTGGGAACGCCCGGCTGATAATTGTACCCTTCAACTACTTTACATTTCAGCTTCTTCGCCAGCAACGGATCAATTTTATTCACGCTCAGAAAAAGATAGTTGCCGATGGACACGCATTCCATCATGGCCTCCACATCTTTCTCCGTTGTAAACAGCTCGTTGGCCACCAGGATATAGTTGTTGTACGCATAACGCAGTTCTGATTCCTTTGCATAGGTGGTGGCAAAGGGTTTGGTCACTACCTGCACGGAGTGGCGGGTAAAAAGTTCCGGTAACGTTTTGAAGGCCACATAAGCGCCACCAGCCTTTTTATCCTTGCTGGAGAAAGATGATTTCTCCATTTTGGTAGATAACCGGTCGTTGTTCAGTGTTCCCTTTTTGCCGACAAAAGCCAGCAATATTACCAGGAGCAATACAACGCCGATGATGATATAGGTGGTCCTGTTTTTCACGAAGCTTTGCCTAATTGGTTATTAAAATCCCTGAACTGCTGGTCCATGGTCCTGAAGTTGTCCGCACTGATTTCAAATCCGCCGTACCAGATATATTCATAGTCCAGCGTTAATGTGGAAAACGCTTTATAGTAAGGTGTATTCCGCATGCTGCGCAGATAATCGTTGTTGGTTTTTTCCCGGCCGGGAGTGATCAGCTGGCGGTTGGCCAGTTGGAACAACGTGTACAGGTACCACCAGCGGATAGCCTGTCTTATCTCTCCCGCAGCGATGGCTGCACGGATTTTTTCTTCGTATTCCGACGCGCTTTGCAGGTTTTCTTCCTGTATTTCTTCCAGACCATCTACCAGTTTGGGTTTTCGGAAGATGCTCAGGTCGTTGTTCTTCATAAACCGGTACAACAGATAACCAAGCCCTGCTAATAACAGGATGAGGATTACCCAGCTAAACCGCCAAAGAAAATAGAACAACGCAGCAAAAAAACGGGCAACGCCCTCTCCGAATCCGGAGGTCGTTTTTTTGTCTTTATCGGGGTTATCACGATACTGCATGTCGTCGTCTGCTTTCAGTTCCCTCATGGTATTTTCATGCACCGCCCTTTTATCAAATGGGGGAAGCTCTACTTCTTCACCATATTGGTCCAGAACAGAAGACCCGGTCTGCGCCTGCGCCTGCGCGCCTTCCTCACCAGCAGCTGTTTCAACGGGTGTAATAACGGCCGACGAATCTTCTGCCGGCACAGCTATCGCCGGGGGCGGGTCGGTTGTTGGTGGCGGAACAGACTGTGCGGTCCCCTTCAGTGCTATGCCCAACAGGCATAACAACAGCAGCGACCAGCTATATTTTTTGCAAATGCTTCTCATGACAATTACTGCTTTGAACGGGGCAATGGAACAATCACTTTACCGCTTTCACTGAGGCGGTACCCTTTACGGTGCAGCCGGATAGGGTATACAACGAAGTAACCTATCATAAAAAACAATGAACCGGCGAGTATAAAAAGACTAAGCCACAACGGCATTTCAGTATAGCGGGTCACAAAGCCTTCCAGGAAAGCGGCCACCACGAAAACAGGGATCAAGGTCACCATGATTTTGATACCGTCTTTAGCGCCTTTTCGTAAGGAGTCCAGCCGCTTGCGGGTGCCGGGGAACAGGAGACTTTTTCCCAGAATAATTCCTGCACAGCCGGAAATAACGATACTGGATATTTCCAGTGTTCCGTGTATCCAGATCACCAGTATGGACTTGAAGCCCAGACCATGCGAAAAGAAAATATACTGGAATACGCCGAGCATAATACCGTTGTGCAGCAACAGGTACAACGAGCCTGCGCCGAGGAAGATACCACCAACATAACACATCAGCGATACCCGGATATTGTTGATCGCTATCTGCAGGAACATCAGCAACGGATTGCCCTGTTTATATACGCCGAAAGGGTCGTTATTCGCGATGTTCCGTTCTGTCATGTTTACATATTCATCTCCCAGAAAACCCCTGACAAATGTTTCATCATGCGCAGAAGAAAAAGCGCCGATGATACAGAACAGCAGGAAAAAACAAAGCGTAAACAACAACAGCCGGTGATACTGCCTGAACAACAGCGGCAGTTCATACCGGAAGAACAATTGAAAGCGGCCTACTTCCTCTTTGCGGTTCTGATAAATACGCTGGTAAATACCGGCTGCCAGTCCGTTGATATAGCGGGTTACTTTGCTGAAGCTATAGAATGTTTTGGCATAAGAGAGATCATCCAGTAAGGAAACAAATCTTTCCGCCATTTCATCGGGGTCCTCTGTTGGCTCCTCCTGGATCTGTTTCCAGCGGGGCAAATTTTTCTTGATAAACAACGATTCTCTCATAATGAGTCAAATTCCCTTTTTTTGAATCCGGATATCTACCTACAGTATAAGGGGGAGTATCGGGCAAACATACTAAATCGTTTAACAATATATAAACAAATATGTAAATTTGAGTATGAGCAACATAAAAATACCAACTTCCTTTAACATTGACCTCGAATTTGAAACGGCGGACGCGATGGCGCGTTTTCTCGCCTGGCTCATTGATTTCGGGATCAGGGGCGCATATGTCCTGCTGGCTTTTATAGCTATTGGCGCACTTAATATATCTTCCAACGCCAGAATGGTGTTTATCATATTGGTGGTAACGATACCTGTCATGTTGTATTTCCTGGTAACGGAAATAGCCATGGGCGGGCAGTCACCCGGTAAAAAAATACTTCATATGAAAGTGGTGAGCCTGACCGGCAATCAGCCTACCGCGAGCCAACACCTTATCCGGTGGATATTCCGGATGATAGAATCCCCCCTGATGGCCGGGCTCTTTTTTATACCAGTGATCCTTCCGATAGTGACCATGTCCCGCACCGCATATAACCAGCGCCTGGGCGATCTGGTGGCCGGCACGATAGTGATCAATACCAAACGTAAAGGCAGCATTGAAGAAACTATTTTCCGGGACATGTCGGCATCCGACTACCAGCCGCAGTTTCCGCAGATCATGCGGTTGTCTGACCGGGATATGAACAAGGTAAAAGAACTGCTGGACAAAGCGTTGCTGGCCGGAGATGAAGTACTGGCCGCCAAGGTGGCGCATCGCGTCAAAGAGGTGCTGCATATTCAGTCCGATCTGCCCAATACCGGTTTTCTCGAAACGGTATTAAACGATTACAACTACTACACCACGCGGGACAACTGAGGTGGATGATATTCAACAGAAAGGCCGAAGCATGTTGCTTCGGCCTTTCTGTTTCAGTAAGATATTCGCACTGACTTATTTGCCTTTCACTACAGCGGTGTCAGTCCAGGTATCATGCCAGGGTGCGTCGCCAAACAGCATGCTGAATGGCTCAAAGGGTACCCATCTGCAAACGGTGCGGAGCATGATTCTTCCGGTAGTGAGTGGTTGTCCGTTGGTGCTTACCACATGCGTACCGGTTACCATCTTACCAACAGTCCGTCCGCCTGCGAAACCTTCCATGCCGGTGTAGTAAGCGAGGTTAATGACGAGACTGAGGAGGATAGATTCGTAAATGCCTATTCCGAGTACCGCGGCTATTATGTTTTGGGCTACGCCCACGATAATGCCGTCGATAAGGAGGTTAGCAAAACGTTGTCCTTTGGAAGCATGTTCAAAGGAAGCTTGTTCCTGCAGGTCAGAGAGCAGGTCAGTGTTTTTGGTTTGGTTAAATGAATCCATAGGTTGAAACAGTATATAGCGTTAAAAAATAGATTTTACATTAAACGAGGCTTTTTCCGATGGAGTTAATATCCTGTGGCCGTGGGGCATTGGGGTCGCCCGCTGGTCCCTGGTACACGATCGTCCGGTCAAATGCCATGATAGCTATGAAGATAAAGTTCAGGAATATCAGACCCAGTGTATACCCGATGTCTTTTCCAAAACTTTTGCTGAACAGGTGGATAGCCATGATGCCGAAAATAATGTTAACAAAGGGGATAAAAAACATCAACAGCCACCACCATGGCTTGCCGATAATCCGCAGTAAAATAAGTGTGCTGTAAATGGGGATGATGCACTCCCAGCCTTCAAAGCCGGCTTTCCTGTATATTTTCCACATACAGATGATGGAGAAAACAGCAATGCCGATACCAAACAGCAGAAAGGGAATAAGGAAGGCAAAGATGGCACCACTATTGGCGTTGTCCATAAGGATATAGTTTTGAATGAAAGAATAAAGACAAACGGCTGCCACATGTTTCAGCACGTTGTCTGGGATTAAAACGTCAACAAGATACACAAAAATTCAAGTATAACAATTGTAGTACATACATATTTGGTTGATTTTTTAATGGGAAAATAATACGCCAGGGGAACTGATCCAACATTTTTTTTGAGATTTCTTCTACAAAATTTGGATTTTCAGCGGATTGCATTACCTTTGCAACCGGCAAGTCTTATACGACCAGCTCCTGCTGAACTCCCCCAGGACAGGAATGTAGCAAGGGTAGGTGGTTGAAGCGGTGCGATATAAGTAACTTGCCTTTTTTCTTTTTTAAAGGTCATTAGTTGCTCGTCAGTAGTCATCTGGTTACTATTTGCTCACCTCATTCACTAATGACAGTGTACTCCACAAATGACGCAAATCAAGTCCTTACAATCTAATTCTTAATAGTATGAAATTCTTTATCGATACAGCCAATCTCGATCAGATAAGAGAAGCTCATGATCTCGGCGTACTGGATGGTGTAACCACCAATCCGTCCCTGATGGCCAAAGAAGGTATTAAAGGTGAAGCCGCTATCCTGAAACATTATGCGGACATCTGCGAAATCGTGGATGGTGACGTGAGTGCAGAAGTGTTTTCTACTGATTTCAAATCTATCGTGGAAGAAGGTAAGAAACTGGCTGCTATTCACCCCAACATCGTGGTAAAAGTACCAATGATCAAAGAAGGCGTAAAAGCCATCAAATGGTTTTCTGAGAACGGTATCCGTACCAACTGCACCCTCGTGTTTTCTGCCGGTCAGGCTATCCTGGCGGCTAAAGCCGGTGCTGCTTACGTATCTCCTTTCATCGGTCGTATTGATGACAGCAACTGGGACGGTGTTGAACTGATCGCACAGATTGCGCAGATATACAGCCTGCAGGGCTTCAAAACGGAGATCCTCGCAGCATCCATCCGTAGCGCGCTCCACATCGTTAAATGCGCTGAAGTAGGTGCTGACGTATGTACCTGCCCGTTAGATTCCATCCTCGGCCTGCTGAAACATCCGTTAACGGATATCGGCCTCGCCAAGTTCCTGGAAGATGCCAAGAAAATGTAGTTTCAAAGATATTTTTTAGATGGTGTATCCCCGGTGCAGTTCTTGCGCCGGGGATTTTTTTGTAAATTGTTGACCACCAAAACCATTAACCGGATGGGGAAATATATTCTTGCGCTGGACCAGGGCACCACCAGCTCCCGCGCCATCATCTTCGACCACGATGGCAGTATCAGGGCTACTGCACAAAAAGAATTCAAACAAATATTCCCCCAACCCGGATGGGTGGAACATGATGCCATGGAAATATGGACGTCCCAGGCCAGCGTAGCCGCAGAAGTACTGCTTAAAGCCCGCATCACCGGCGATAACATCGCGGCCATCGGTATCACCAATCAACGGGAAACCACCATCGTATGGGACCGCAAAACCGGTAAACCAGTCCATAACGCCATCGTATGGCAGGACCGCCGCACCGCCGCTTACTGCGACAGCCTTATCAAAGAAGGCAAGGAACAAATGATCAAAGACAAAACAGGTCTGCGTATAGATGCCTACTTCTCCGCCACCAAAATAAAGTGGATACTGGACAACGTTGACGGCGCCAGAGAAAAAGCAGCCGCCGGCGAACTGGCCTTCGGCACCGTAGACAGCTGGCTTACCTGGAACTTCTCCAACGGCCACCTGCATATCACCGATGTGAGCAACGCGTCCCGCACATTGTTGTTTAATATCCACGACATGCAATGGGACACAGAACTGCTCGCTCTTTTCGATATCCCCGCGTCTATGTTGCCGGAAGTAAAACCTTCCAGTGAAGTATATGGCTACTCCGAAGCCACCCTCACCCCCTATCGTATTCCTATTGCCGGTATCGCCGGCGATCAGCAGGCGGCGCTCTTCGGACAGATGTGCACCGAGCCCGGTATGTTGAAAAACACCTATGGCACCGGCTGTTTTATGGTGCTCAATACCGGTGACAAACCCATCCCGTCAAAAAACAACCTGCTCACCACCGTAGCCTGGCAGATCAACGGTAAAACCACCTATGCACTGGAAGGCAGCATTTTCATTGGCGGGGCTGTAGTACAGTGGCTGCGCGACGGCCTCGGCATCATCCGCCATTCGGCAGATGTGGAAAAACTGGCCGCTACCGTGCCACACAGTGATGGCGTATACTTCGTGCCCGCTTTCGCCGGCCTGGGCGCCCCCTACTGGAACCAGCATGCGCGCGGTACCATGGTAGGCATCACCCGCGGCACCAGCGCTGCACATATCGCCCGCGCTGCCCTTGACAGTATTGCCTTCCAGACCATGGACGTGCTCAAAGCCATGGAAGGCGACGCCGGTATGACCATCAGCGAACTTCGCGTTGATGGCGGCGCCACCAGCAATAACATGCTCATGCAGTTCCAGTCAGACCTGCTGCAGGTACGCGTGGTACGGCCGCATATCACCGAAACGACCGCCTTAGGCGCCGCCTACCTCGCCGGCCTGGCCGTCGGATACTGGGACAGTATCCCGTCCATCGCCCGCCAGTGGAAGATAGACGCCACCTTTGAACCCGCTATGGAAACAACACAACGCCAACAACTTTGCAGGGACTGGAAACGTGCTGTCAGAGCAGCCCAGGCCTGGACAGAAGAAGTCTAAAAATTCCACACATGTCACCATTCTTAGCCGAAATTATCGGAACAGCTTTCCTCATCGCCCTCGGAGACGGTGTAGTCGCCAATGTAGTACTAAACCGGTCCAAAGGCAACCAGGGCGGCTGGATCGTCATCACCATGGGATGGGCCATGGCCGTCTTCGTCGGCGTATTCTGCGCCGGACAGTACAGCGGCGCCCACCTTAATCCTGCCGTCACCATTGCCCTGGCCGTAAAAGGCTCCTTCAGCTGGGCACTGGTACCTTCCTACATCGCCGCCCAGATGCTGGGAGCCATGCTGGGCGCCGGTCTCGTATGGCTCTGCTACAAAAAACACTTCGACGCCACAACAGATGCCGCCAGCAAACTGGGCGTCTTCTGCACCATCCCGGCTATACGAACGCCAGGCTATAACTTCCTCACCGAATTTATTGCCACACTCGTTTTTATACTGGCCGTATTTTATATCACCAAACCCGCTACCGGCATCGGTTCCCTCGATGCGCTGCCCGTAGCCTTCGTGGTACTGGCCATCGGCCTCTCCCTTGGCGGCCCTACTGGCTATGCCATCAACCCCGCCAGAGACCTCGGTCCGCGTATCATGCACGCCATGCTGCCCATCGCCGGAAAAGGCAGCAGCGACTGGAGCTACGCATGGATACCCGTCGCCGGCCCTATCGCCGGAGCAGTGGCAGCCGCGTTGATATACAACGCCTTCCTGATTTAATATTGTTATGATTGCATGATTGAGATCCCGGGCTGAAGCTCCGGGATCTTGACTCGTCAGAATACATTATTCATTATTAATGGCTCTCCTGTCTCCCGAACCCAAGCACCCCGCCCCGAAAACCGCCTCCAATCCCACGCCTAACGCCCCCTGCCACCGGATGAAAACCACCTCACGGAAACGCCTATCTCAAAAACCTGATATTTATCATGTGAGTTATTTTCATTTTTTTCTGAAAGTTTCGTAACTTTGATAAAGATTACTACTGGTACGGCATTTGAACTGCCAGCAGTATCAGAATGTTATAACGAGGCATGCCATATCCAAATACAAAATAAACAGATGAATTATGATCCAGCCTAATATTCCGGAGTCAGCTCAACCGCGCGTAGTTATTGTAGGAGGAGGATTTGGTGGTATTAATTTGGCCAAACAGCTCAAACACGCTCCGGTCCAGGTAGTCCTGCTCGACAGAAACAACTATCACCTTTTCCAGCCACTGCTCTATCAGGTGTCTACCGCCGGACTGGAACCAGACAGCATCGCTTTCCCGCTTCGGGGCATCTTCAGAAAACAGAAAAACCTCGTCTTCCGTATGGCGGAAGTGACAGGCATCAGGGCAACGGAAAACATACTGGAAACAGGTATCGGCAACATCCATTACGATTACCTCGTCTTCGCCACCGGTAGCAATACCAATTTCTTCGGCAACAAAGCCATAGAAGAAAATGCTATCGGTATGAAATCTCTGATCGAAGCAGTTCAGATCAGAAACTATGTGGTGAAACAATTTGAAGAAAGCCTGCTGCTTAAAGACCCCGAAGAAATAAAACCCAAACTGAATTTCGTGATGGTCGGCGGCGGCCCCACAGGCGTGGAACTCGCAGGTGCGTTCGCCGAACTGCGGAAATATATCATGCCTAAAGATTATCCCGATCTGCCCCAATCCCTGATGAACGTTTACCTGATAGAAGCAGGCCCCAAACTGCTGGCTTCCTTCAGCGAAAAAACATCAGAACGTACGCTGCACGCGTTACAGGAACTGGGCGTAAGAGTGATGGTCAATACCGGCGTAAAAGAATATGACGGCCATACGATCACGCTCAGCAACGGCGAGAAAATTCAATCACAGTCCCTCCTCTGGTCTGCCGGCGTGAAAGGCGTACCGGTAAATGGCCTGCCACAGGACATCCTGCTGCCTAACGGCCGTATTCTGGTCAATGAGTTCAATCAGCTGAAAGGATTTGAAAACGTATTCGCCATCGGCGATATCGCGCAAATGACCAATGACCCACGCTTCCCAAAAGGATATCCCATGGTGGCCCAGGTGGCTATCCAACAAGGGAAAAACCTGGCACATAATATCCGCCTCCTGCTGGAGAAAAAAACGCTGAAAGGCTTCTACTATAAAGACCTCGGCAGCATGGCCACCATCGGACGAAACAGAGCAGTGGCCGAATTCGCCAATATGCGCCTCAGCGGCTACTTCGCCTGGATAGTATGGATGATCGTGCACCTTATGAGCCTGCTCGGCTTCCGTAATAAACTGGTGGTGTTCATCAACTGGTTCTACCGCTACTTCACCTACGAAAGAGGTACCCGCATCATCATCAAACGCGGTGCAGCCAACATTGTGAAGCTACGGCAAACAGTCGGCGTATAATCAAACAAGGTTGTTTTGTTGTTATATAAATAGGTGTTTTATTGTTAAAAATGCAAAAGACCTGATGAGCATTCATCAGGTCTTTGCTTTATAACATATCTCCGCCAGCTACTTGCGGTTCAGGATAGAATTTAAGGTAACACTGGCCACCAGCTCATCTGCACGGCCGCCCAACGGACGGAAGTACAACAAAATAGTATAGTTGTTCTCCGTTTCCCACCAGTTGCCTTCTGTTAATTCTGTATTCAATTTTGCATTAGGCACTGTCTTATCTATCAGCCCGTACATGTAATTATAGTATCCCTGCTTCAGGAACAAAGTGCCTTCATAAGCCCTGCTGGCAGCATTGTAGCTCAATTTACTATTGCTGTTCAGTTCGTAGTCGGTCATCTCCCCAAAGATATACATATCATAACCGGCGTAAGGTTCAGGGGAAGCAAAAGAAAAATGTACAGACGCATAGTCTCCCTCAAAATCCGGGTTATAATCATCCAGCGTGGCCAGATAATATTTGCCATTAACGTCTTTGATGAACTGATATACTTTGTCGGCCCGCTCTACATCCGGCACCGCGAAAACATCCGTACTGTTTGCATGATACTCCGATCGCAGTACGCGCTCTGTCTGCAAGCGGAAACTCCGTAGGTCTATCCAGCGGAACTCTTTCCCCGCGGGAATAACACAGTCCAGCTCCGCATTGTATTTGATCACGTTACCGTTGATAAACTGCGGCTTCAGATTGGTAACAGCATTGTCCCAGCGGTAGTTTTGCAGGATCACCACTTTGATCTGGTCAAAAGGATTCTGGATATTCAGAGAACCGGTATTGACCTCAAAGTTCACCTTCTGGTGCGTGCGGAACAATTTCGGAGACACCGGCTGCTGGATAAACCCGGCGACACCAGCCTTTGATTCCACTACGTACATACGACGGGTAAACGCCAGCTGCGTGGTATCACTGTCCAGGTATACCTTCAGCAGGTAGTTGCCCGACTTGATCGGGTAACTGTTGGTGCCCGGCAGCTGCACACTGTAATGCGTATACCGCTGCAATGCCACGGAAGACATCTTGTAATTAAGTATCCTGGTTTCAGAGAACCCGCGCATGTAGTCAAACTGGTTCACCTGTGCCGGTGTCCAGTCCGCGTTACAAAGGATAAAAGAATAGTAGTAGGTTTTCACATCGTTGTCCATGTCGTCAAAAGACAGCTCCAGTTTCTCCCCGGTACCAATGGTATACATGGGCATACTCAGCGGATCGCCCTGCTGATTGAATTTGACGGACTTGATGTTGTTGTGGTAGATATGGTCCGGTGTAATGACATTGGCCTGCGCCATTACCCTGCCGGTAAACAGACAGGCTGCCAGGACCACCCATAAAAGAAAAGCTGCTGTACGCATACTGGCTATTTGGTTGTATTCAAGTTACGATTATTTGCTTATTTAGAGATTTGATTTTTGATTTGCTACATTTGCTTTAATCGAAATCAGTTCAATGGAATTATCTGCTTTTATTGCCAGAAGGATCGCCTTTAACAAAGCCTCCTCTTTTTCGAAGTTCATCATCAACATCGCTGTAGCTGCCACCGCAGTCAGCGTGGCGGTAATGATCCTGGCAACGGCCCTCGTCAATGGTTTCCAGCAGGTCATTCAGGACAAGATTTTCAGCTTCTGGGGACACCTTCACGTTAATCAATACCAGCCTAACGCCGGTCCATTGACCGAAGAAATACCCTTCACCTCCAGGCCTTCCCTGATAGACAGTATTAAAAAAGTGCCCGGCGTAAAAACCATCTATCCCTACGCCACCAAATCGGCCATCATCAAGTCCGAAAAGGAAATCAACGGCATCATCTTCAAAGGAATAGACAAAAGCTACGACTGGCCGCAGCTGCAGCGGTTCATGCAAACCGGCCGGCCGCCCCGCTTTAATGACACCAGCTATGCACCGGAAATTATGATTTCCACCAACATGGCGAACGAACTGCAGCTAAAGGTAGACGATAAAGTCATCATCTACTTCATCCAGGGCGGCGGACTACCGCCCCGCGCCCGCAAATTACAGGTTTCCGGCATCTTTAAAACCGGTATCGAAGAATATGACAAGACGTATGTTATCGGTGACCTGAACCTCATACGCCGGCTCAACGACTGGGAACCCTCACAGGTAGGCGGTTACGAGATCATGCTCCAGGACTATCATAAGATGGACACCACCGCCCGCATCATCGATAACAACGCACTGCCCGATCAACTTTTTACACGCACCATCCGCGATATCTATCCCAATATTTTTGACTGGCTTCAGTTACAAAACCAAAATGAACTGATCATCATTGTGATCATGACCATCGTGGCGGTTATCAACATGATCACCGCTATCCTGATACTGATACTGGAACGGACCAACATGGTAGGCATCCTCAAGGCATTGGGCATGCGTGACTGGAAAATCCAAAAGGTATTTGTGTTCCAGGCAGGTTACATCATCCTCATGGGCGTCCTCATCGGCGACTTCTTCGGACTGGGACTGGCCTTTATGCAAAAGGCCACCGGCATCTTCAAACTCCCGGAAGAGTCTTACTACATGTCGGTGGCCGCTATCGATATCAGATGGCCGGAGATAGTGCTGATCAATCTCGGCACCCTCGCCATCTGTCTGCTGGTATTACTGATTCCATCGCTCATTATCCGGAAAATCACGCCGGTAAAAGCGATCCAGTTCAAATAACTTTATCTTCCGCTCTTCACGAAGTCACGCAAATAACTGCACTGCCCATATACTTCCTGGTACAGGCGTGTCTGGGAATAGTTGTTCCGTAACACGGGGAAGTAACGGTTACGTACCAACGCTGCATAATACTTATCGCTGTCTTCCAAAGGCGTCACATGTTTCTGATAACAACGTGCCGCCATGAAGAAACATTTAGCCCTGAATTCCGGATCAGTGGCTGCCTGCGCTGCTTTCAGATAATAACCCTCTGCTCCGTAAGCACCAAAATACTGCCGCTCAAAAGGATCTTTTTCACATTCAGTAGTATACCAGCGGGTAGATGGCCTGTAGCGGCTTACAAAGTTCCATGTTCTGCCGTAATAAGTGATATTAAACAATCCTGTCGCATATTCATAGTAAACCTTCGCGTCTACCGGCGCTACTTTCATCTTCTCCTGCAAGGCTAACATCTTGTCGCAAAACTGCAACTGTGTAATGGCTTTGGGATAAGCTTTTTCAGGTGCATCGTCCGGACCAAAATCCTGGAACAGCTCTTTGAACACAAGGTAAGAAGAGGTCATCTTGCCGGCTTTTCTGAACCATTGTTGTGCGGTTTTGAAATCATGCACGCGCAGGTAACTTTCGCCGAGGGCAGCATTCATATCCACTTCTTTCGGGAAAAAGCCGGTCAGGTAAGTCTCGTAAGGGGTTTTGCCGGTAGCTTTCATGAAGTTATTTAGTTGCAACAACTGTGCGCTGTTCATCTCATCACAGATCTGTTCTGTGGCTGACTGGCCGGAGAGGAAATAATCAAATGCGTTCAGGCTGTCGCAACGGCCACGGATCAACGCTTCTTTGGCAAAGTCTTTCTGCTGATGGTATTTAGGCGCTAATATGACTCCCAGCAGGTTGCGGTAGGTTTTGCCGAAATATCTGTCCCGGCCGGTGCCCCACCAGTCCCGCTGCCGCGGTGCGGCCGCCAGCTGGCTGTCCAGCCATTTAAAGGTGCCCAGTAATTTTTCTTCCAGTTCTTTGTCGATGGTTTTATGCTGGTTGATATTGATCAACAAATTCACCACTTCCCACTGATTACGGATCTCGGGTTCTTTGCTGTTGACTTTGTCCAGCTGTGCCCTTGCCACATCATAGTCACGGCACATATAGGAAAGGTAGGCGGAATTCACCTGCCAGAAGGCCAGGTCTTTCACTTTCCCTTTGTCGATCACGCTGTTCATCCAGCCGATCAACGGGCGTATCTGGGTATTGACAATGGTATTCAGTTCGGGTGACAGGTTCACCATACCCGCCATGGTTACGGAATCCGTAGAAGAGGAAACAGCCCTGTCGAGAAAGCGGGATTCCAGTTTACTGATTTCACGGCCCGCTAAAACCATCAGCGCAGGTGATGTGGGATCAAATTCATACACTTTCTTCAAAGGTTCCAATGTGATCTCCTCTTTCCTCATACCATAAATAGCCGCTACCATGGCCTTTTCGCGGTTGTCTTTACAAAGATGGTACACTGCTTCTTCCGGCGCATTGCCCCATTTCATGCTGGTATAACAACTGATACGCAGTGCAGGCGCCTTATCGAAGACACGGGAAAACAGATAGGCCCCTTGTATGGAATCGCCCATATGTTGCACAGCACCTGCTTTCAGGGCCAGTGCCTTGTAATACATCAGCGAAGAACCGCCTTTCTTAAACAGCTTATCGAAGGTAGTGACGGCATCTTCATACTGGCCACTGTAGTGCAACAGCCTTACCTGCTGCAAAGCATAACGTTCGCGAAGCTCTTTACTACCGGTTTTTTCATACAGTTCGGCAGCTTCTTTTCCCAACGCCTCCATGGTAGGCATGTTACGGGTAGGCGGCGTCCATGGATCGATCTGGCTGACAGACGGCTCACATGTTTTTGCAAACAACAGGTAGCGCGCAGCATCCTGGTTGCGGTCTTCCTGCAGGAACTTTACAAAGGTGTTGTTCCGCGCACTGTCAGGCAGGGAAGCAGTACTACGCGTAGCTACCGCCGACATCTCATCTTTGGTATAGGTGTAGATGTACTCCCGGATATCAGCGGTTTTTACCTTATCGCCGGTAAACCGCTGCCAGTCGCTCACATTCACTTCTGTTTCTGAAGGCGTGGTGGCATCTTCATAAAAAGGGCTCATGCCGGTATAGTAAAACGGCTCATACCCTTTTCCTGATTGGTAGGGATTAAAAAAGGAGATGTAATAATCGTAAGGATCTGCCTCTGCCCCACAAGACAGGGTATAGATCACATTGCCAAAAAAAACGGCACAAAAGCTAATGAAAAAAACGATAAATTTTTTGTAGTTCATCCAACGGATAATTATGAAGGGTTACTGAATCCAAATGATAAAAAATAACAACAGGGTCATAGTCCTGCCGCTGCTGTGCTACCATGCGGGAAACGGCTTCCAGCACGGCGGGCTCGCTCGTTTCCCGGCGCACCACATTACCGGCTTTTAACAGGTATCCATTTACCACGCTGTCTTTCTGAACGGTGTAGACGTATTTCCCTGACGGCGCAAACAGTGCAGTGTCGCGTAGTTCGGCTGCTCCGATGTTACGAAGAATGCCCGCATAACGACCATCTCTGAATAACACCGACCAGTCAAACAATGGCAGGGCAACATCCAAAGGTACCGGATAAGCGGATACCCTGTCACTACCGATATAAGATTTCATGGTGTTTTCATCCAGGATGGAATTATGGTCTCCTGCTTTCCGCAGATCACCCATATTGTAGCACATCAGCAGTCCTTTGTCTACCGGCGGCACACCGCTGTTGATCAAAAATTTCACCTGGTGCATACGGATAGTGGCCGACAGCTGCCGGTCTCGAAAAAAAGACAGCTTTCGCAGCTGCTGCAGAAAAGCAAAATAAGCATCCCGGGAAGTGCGCGTCCAGTCGCAGTCCATCTGTACTTCCGGGATACGGGCAGCAGGAATGTGCCGGCACAGCTGCTCCAGCAGCCGGTTAATATTGGCGGCAAGCGCAGTATCCGGCTTGCCCCACACTTCATTTACAATGAACACCACCGGTACAATGTCGATACTGTCCGGCAGGGGTGCTTGTTCCCGTAATATGGCGACCGGTACGGGTTTTCCGGTACCGGGATCAACATCGGTATCGAACATTTTTATGTAGAGCCTCCTGGCCGGCAGTTGACGCAGGTATTGCATCTCGCGGGCATTACCGGTCCATGTTTGTTTCCAGTAGTAAAAAGCAGGAGTTATCTGTCGCGGCGCGGGACGTTGGCAGGCGAAACACAGTATCAACAAACACAAAAACAGATATCGGGACATTTCAGTCGGTTAAATCAATAATCTGCCACAGATAATGCCGGCGGCTACGGCTGCGTTCAGGGACTCAGCGCCGCCAAGGCGCGGGATGGTGATGCGATGGGTAGCGTGCGCAATGGTCTCTTCGGTCAGCCCACGGCCTTCGTTACCGATCAGGATGATCCCTTCCCGGAGAGTGGTAAAGCGGGTGATGTCCTCTCCATGCAAGGTAGCGGCGTAGGAAGGCAGCTTACTTTCTTCCAGCAGCGTCCGGATGTCCATCTCTTTCACCTGTACCCGGGCAATACTGCCCATGGTGGCCTGGATGGTTTTGGGATTGTAAACGTCCACACAGTCAGGGGAAACAATGATTTGCCGGATACCAAACCAGTCGGCTATACGAATCAGCGTGCCCATATTGCCGGGGTCCTGGATGGCTTCAAGCGCCAGTACCACCATACCCTCCTGCGGGACCTCTCCCTGTGCCGGTGGCATGTCCAGCAGGGCCATGGCATTGTTCGGCGTAGTAAGCGCCGATAGTTGTTTCAGGGCTGCCTGGTCCACCTCTTTTACAGCATCCACCGGTAAACGGTCCAGGAGCTGGCTATGCTGAAGCAGCCATGCACTGGTGGCATATACGGCTTTCACTGGCATGCCCGCCTGTAGTAGCTCCTGTACGATCTTGTCCCCTTCCGCAATATACTGGCTGGATTTTTGACGGTTTTTTTTGTGCTGTAATGATTGAATATATTTAATTTGCGCCTTTGACAACATGAGGCCAAACCTACACGATTTCTTTTAATCAGCCAAGAAACAGGCTGCCGGAGGTAGGGTTCAGTATTACCATTTAAAATATTATAACGTTTTCGCCCGTGATGCAGCCGCCACCCAATTCAAGGACTTCTTTGCTGAGATATTTGCTGCTACTGGTTGGAATACTGGCTTTGGGCGCATGTTCCAATACCAAATACCTGCAACAGGACCAGACTTTATATATCAACAGTACAGTAGATGTGAAAGGCGATATCCTCAACTCAGAAAAACAGGATATCCGCAGCTCCCTGTCTTCTAAATCGCTGATGACCCAGCAGCCCAACAAAAAGCTGCTGACCACCCGCATTAAAGTGTGGCTGTTCAATCAGAAGTATAACGAGAAAAAATCCAGCTGGTTCTGGAACATGGTGCTCTCCAAAAGAAACATGGAAGCCCCGGTGGTCTATGATTCCGCTAAAACAAAGGAGTCTATCGCCCGCATGACCAGCTACCTGCATAACCAGGGCTTCTTCTACGCCACAGTGACAGCCGACGCCAGCGAGAAAAGACGCAAAACCAGCGTCACCTACGCTGTGAATACCGGCCGCAACTTCGTACTGGATAAAATCACCTACGAAGTGCCCGATTCCAATCTCCTCGCGATCGTGCAGGCCAATCAAAATCTGTCGCTCCTGAAAAAAGGCATCGCGTACAAGTCGGCCACTTTATCATCCGAGAGAGAAAGGCTTACCCGCGTTATCCGCGATGCCGGCTATTACAAATTTGGCCGCGATGCCATCGAATTTGAAGTTGATACCCTCAATAAAGCACTGTTCCGCAACTCCCTCAATCCCTTTGAAGGGTTCGTGAACATCTTCGCGGAAAACAAAGGCCGCGAAAAACCCACGATGGACGTGGAAGTAAGGATCAAAAACCCTGAAGACTCGGCCAACGCCACCTGGCAACGCTATCACATCAGCAAAATATACGCGTACCCGGACTTCCCGCTCAATGGCAATCCCAACGATTCCACCCTGAAGGAAGATAAACGCAAATACATTACCATCCGTTCCCATCAGGATGTCCTGAAACCTAAAACACTGTCCAAATCCATCCTGCTGAGACCGGGAGAAACATACTCGTTACAGCAGTATAATAATACGGTCAACAAACTGTATGACCTCGGCGTATGGCAGTTTGTGACCCTGCAATACAAAGAAAACAAGGATACTGCACACGCGCTGGATGCCTATCTCTTTCTCACGCCCCGCCGCAAACAGGAGCTGGGCATCAACTTCGAGTTAAGCAACAGTTCCGACTATACGTTAGGTTCCGGCGTGAGCCTCAACTACAGGCATATCAATCTCGCTAAAAGCGCTACCCAGCTGAGCATGAGCCTTAATACCGGCATTGAACTGGTAAGACTGCCCGACAGCTGGGTGCTGCAGTCCAGGGAGTTTGGCGGGGAAATGAGTTTCACCTGGCCCCGCTTCGCACTGCCGTTCAATATCCGGCAGACAGCGCGGTCCAATGTAAAAACACGCCTTACTTTCGGCGCCAATTACCTGTCCCGAGTCGAAAAATTCGATATTACCAGCATCAACCTCTCCTATGGATATGACTGGAACGAAAGCCTGTACAAACGCTGGATCGTGAAACCTTTTACGCTTAACTATGTAGGGGTGAACCTCGATCCAAATTTTAAGGCGACCACTGTAGACCCCAACCCCTACCTCAAGCGTAGTTTTGAACCTGCGCTGATCGGCGGAGAGAGTGTTTCTTTTATCTACAGCAATAATGACCTGCTGCATCAACGGCACTACAGCTATTTCAGGGCAAACATCGAAGAGTCAGGATTGTGGCTGAATGGTATCAACAGCCTGGTAGACATGGCTACCGGTAAAAAATCCAATATTGAATCCCTTACCAAAGTAAATATTTCCAATTTTGTGAAGATGGAGGCCGACTACCGTCACTACTGGCGGTTAGGCGTTCATAGCGGGCTGGCGACAAGGATATATGCAGGCGTGGGCATTCCCTACAGCTCTTCAAGCGTACTGCCTTATGTAAGACAGTTCACTTCCGGCGGTCCCAACAGCATCCGGGCTTTCCGGCTGCGTACACTGGGGCCCGGCTCTTACAAGGACACATCTTCCGCTGCCCAGATATTTCCCGACCAAACCGGCGATATGAAACTGGAAGGCAACGTGGAATACCGGTTTGACCTGCTACGGATGTTTGGCGGCACCGTTAATCTGAAAGGCGCCACCTTCCTAGATATGGGTAACATCTGGATGATCAAGAAAGACCTTACAAGGCCTGGCTCCGAATTCCGCTTCGACCAGCTCTATCATGACCTGGCCATCGGTACCGGCGCCGGCCTCAGGCTGGATTTCTCTTTCTTCCTGATCCGCCTCGACTGGGGCATACCGCTGAAAGTGCCTTATTACACCGACAGCAAAAACGGCTGGTACGTCAGTGAGTGGGACCTGGGAAACGGCAGATGGCGCAGAAACAATATTATCTGGAATATTGCTATTGGTTATCCGTTTTAGGCGCGCTGTTGGCGGATATAAACTCTTCCATATTGATGGCTTCTTCCAGCCTGAAAGCACCGATGCGGGTACGGCACAAACTGCTCAGATAAGCGCCGCAGCCTAAAGCAGCACCATAATCGTTGGCCAGAGAGCGTATATACGTGCCCGTGCTGCATACCACGCGGAAATGCACAACAGGCAGTTCTATTTTAGTGATCTCAAATTCGGAGATAGTGATCTTACGGGGCTCCACTTTCACATCCACTCCTTTTCTGGCCAGCAGATAAATAGGTTTACCGTTTTGTTTAATGGCAGAGTGGATTGGCGGCAGTTGCATGATTTCACCTAAGAAACCGGCAGTGGCGGCTTTCAGGGCAGCCTCATCGATGCCGGCAATATCTTTGAAATTTTCCGGTTCAGACTCCATGTCGAAAGTGGGCGTAGTGGCGCCGAGTGTGAAAGTGCCGGTATACTCTTTCTCCTGAGCCTGGTATTCATTGATCTTTTTGGTCATTTTACCGGTGCAGCAGATCAGCAGCCCGGTAGCCAGCGGGTCCAGTGTGCCGGCATGCCCTATTTTGGCTTTCGTTAAATTTCTTATTTTGCGTACTACATCAAAGGAAGTCCATGTCAGCGGTTTATTAACCAGTATTACAGCTCCTTCCTGGTATTTCGTCTTATCGGTTGTTTGCATCCCGCAAAGATAGCTAAATCACGTTTAGCGCACCATATCCTGACTCACTACTGGTTATATAGTAAAATATTATAACCAATAACTATTAAAAGCTTGAAGCTTTTGCATAAATTCACGCAATTTTGCTATCATGTCATTAGAACACCATAAGAATGCAACGCTCCGTTATCAGCAGCAGGTAGACAACTCCCGCGATTACGTGGTGCCGTTTATCCAGCAGGAATTTCCGCAGCTGGAAGGCCTGCGTGTCATGGAAGTGGGCTGCGGTGAAGGCGGCGTGCTCACACCTTTGCTGGAAAAAGGCTGCCATTGCGTAGGAGTAGACCTGGCACCGGCCAGGATAGAACTGGCCAGAAGCTTTCTGGGGAAATATGAAACTACCGGGCAATTGAAGCTGATTGCCAAAAATATTTATGATGTTGATTTTCTGGGAGAATTCCGTAACTCCTTCGATGTGATCATCCTGAAAGATGCCATCGAACACATACCGGACCAGGAGAAAATTGTCGGTCACCTCAAACAACTGCTCACGCCACGCGGACAGGTATACTTCGGCTTTCCGCCCTGGTATATGCCCCACGGTGGTCACCAGCAGATCTGTCATAATAAATTCCTGAGCATGGTGCCTTATATACACCTGCTGCCTAAACCGGTTTACCGCGGCGTACTGCGGATGTTCGGGGAAGAAAATGATATCGTTCAGGAGCTGATGGACGTGAAATCCACCGGTATTTCCATCGAACGGTTTGAGCGGATCGTAAAGCGCCAGGGCTATAAAATCACACAGCGCCGGTTCTATCTGATCAATCCCATCTACAAATACAAGTTCAATGTCAGCGCCCGCGAGCAGTGGAGGCCGGTTGCAGCGATTCCCTACGTGCGCGATTTCGTGACGACATGTATGTATTATATGATCAAGCCGGAGTAACCGGCACCAAACAAATAAACAAAGAGCGAAGATGTCCTGCCGGAGATCTTCGCTCTTTGTTTTTATAATGATTTACTTACGGTAACGGCTACTTGTTCCAGATGTCCCATGAAGCCTCTGCCTGCAGGATCAGCATCTCATGCCCGTTTTTAATGGCCGCGCCCTGTGCGGCGCCTTTTTGCAGGAACAGCGTCTCGGCAGGGTTATACACCAGGTCATACAGCAGATGCCTGGAGGTAATGAATTCATAGGGGATGTCCGGACAGGCGTCTACGTTAGGGTACATGCCCAGTGGCGTAGTGTTGATGATCAGCGTGTGGGCCTCCATGATAGCCTGGTCCAGCGAACTATAGGCCACTGTTCCGTTACCGGGCGTACGACTGGCCACCATGTAAGGAATGTTCATTTCCTGCAATGCATACATCACTGCTTTGGCCGCGCCGCCGGTGCCCAGTACGAGGGCTTTTGAATGGTGCGGTTGCAGCAGGGGTTCCAGCGAATTGCGGAATCCGATCACATCAGTATTAAAGCCTTTCTTTTTGCCATCTTTAAAGCGGATGCAGTTGACAGCCCCGATGTTAGCGGCGGCATCGCTGAGTTCATCGAGATAAGGGATCACCTGTTCTTTATAGGGAATGGTGACGTTCAGGCCGCACAGGTCCGGGTGTTCTGCCAGCAACGCGGGGAACCCGGTGATAGCCGGTATGGGGAAGGTTTCATACTGATGTCCGGCAATGTGTTCTTTTTCAAATTTTTCGGTAAAGAAACCTTTGGAAAAAGAGTGGCTGAGCGGAAAGCCAATAAGGCCGTATGTTTTCATGTGTTGTTTTTTAAAAAAGAAGAGACCTGATTATTTAGAATGTTTTGTTGCATCATAAATAATCAGGTCTCTAATATATCATTCCTTTACGGAATTATTCTTTGTCAAGAAACAGGTGGAAGGTATCGCCTCTCAGGCCTACGCGCATCGCTTCGAGGGAGATCACCTCGTTGGGCGCCAGGTTGCCGAGGTTGGCATTGCAGCCTACCAGCTCCAGGAAGTACAGTTGTTGTGCTTTCTGAGGTGCTTCCCAGATGATTTTTTCAGCGGGGATCTGGGTCAGGATTTCCTGTACCAGGCCTTCGCGTACTTCACCGGTACCGCGGTAAATGCCTACGTTACCGCTTTCGCGGGCTTCTGCGATCACATAGGTAGCGCCGGCAGACAGTTCCGCCCTCATTAATTCGATCCATTTATAAGGAGGAATAATATGTTCCGCGTCTTTGGAGCCCACTTCACTCAGTACCAGGCCGATTTTAGACAGTTTTTCGATGTAGCCGCATTTTTCAGCATGCGGGATGATGATGGAACCATCAGACACCTCCATGTAATTGATACCGTAGTCTTGCACCAGCTTCACGTATTCATCAAACTGGTTACGGATGAGAAATGCTTCAAACAAAGTACCGCCAAAATATACCGGAATATTGGCCGACTGGTAAAGCTCAATTTTCGCGCGCAGGTTGGGCGTGACAAACGCAGTACCAAAGCCGAGTTTCAGGATGTCCACGTGAGGTCCCGACGCCGATAAAAAATTTCTTGCTTCTTCCAAACTAAGCCCCTTGTCCATCACCATGGTGAGCCCATGGGTGCGGGGTTTCTTCGTCCTTTCCGGGATTTGTGTCAGATTAAAATTCATTTGAAATATTTTTATCTTCTTATAGGTCAGTAAAACACATACTATTTTTCACCCGGGCAAGTTGGGATAGTGTAGCTGCAATTTTAGTAACCGGAAATACAATGGCTTATGTCCATGACAATTTAAAAAGCCGGCGCAAAAATAAGAAGACTATACTTTATTTTAAAAGTAAATAACATTGGTTAACGTTTCTTGCGGTATTGAGCGATCAGGTCTACCACACTCACATGTTGTAAAATGGCGGGGTCCAGCTCCACCAGCTTTTTGAGGGCCTTGGGAGCCTGCTGCAGCGCGGTTTCCAGGTGCAGCAATCCTTCTTTGGTCTTGCCCTGCGCTATCAGGATAGCGGCCCGGTAATATTGAAACACCGGTTTTCGGCCGGCTTTTTCTTCAGCAGCGGCCAGTTGATCGAGCGCTTCTTCCAGAAAACCAAATACATACAGGCCTTTTATCAGCTCCTGCCAGGGCTGCACGCTCTTCGGACGGATACGCACGGCGTTCACGAAATAAAGCAGCGCGTCTTTTTCCTTGCCCAACTGCAGGTAACATTCGCCGAGGCTCATATTGTATTCTGCACTCTGTTTGTTTATTTTCAATGCGTTAAGCAATGATTTGACGGCGTTGTCCCAGTTTTCCTCCATCATATAGGCCACGGCGATCTTGTAAAACAATTTATCGTCGTTGGGGCTCAGGTGGGAAGCCTTCCGGTAGTAATAACGGGCCTGGGTGTACTTGCGCTGCCGCTCATAACAATGTCCGATGGCCTCGTAGATCACATCTTCCGGTTTGGCGATTTCCAGGTGCTTCTGCAATACTTCGATCGCATCAGCATATTTACGCAAACGGATATAGGCATCGCCCATGTTCCGATAGGCGTAGTCAAATTTCTCGTCAATGGCCACTGCGTACTGATAGGCGTCTATCGCTTTTTCGTACAGCTTCAGCCCCTGGTAGGCAGTGCCCAGGTTAAACCACGCCAGGTGGTTGAACGGGTGCTCGTCTATGATCCAGGTATGTAACCGGATACTTTCTTCGTTTCTGCCGGTAAACTCAGTCCAGAAGCAGATCTTATGCAATGCTTCCTCATTGTTGGGTTCATGTTCCAGCGCCATTTTCAGACAGTCGAACACTTTCTCGAACTCCTCCCAGTCATCATATACGTCTGCCAGTTCCAGCAACAATTCCGTCTTGTCTTCCCCCTCAAACTGCTCAATCTGCTCATTCAGTACGTCCGCAGCCTTTTGATGCTGGTTCAGCGCCAGGTATACGTCGGTCTGCAGGATATACAAATTGATATCGTTGCGGTCCAGTAAAGCGGCTTTGTCCAGTAAATGAAGGGCTTCTTTGTACTTTTTGGTTTCTATCAGTAAGTTGGCCTTTTTCAGAAGAAGTGCGGAGGAATAGGGAAACTGTGCTATAGCTATTTCGGCGGCCTGCAATGCAATCGGCATTTCATCCTGCTCGTCATAATAGTCTATGATCTGCTCAAATGAGTCCTCGTCCAGAAAAGAGTGAGATTTACCCGCCCTCAGATTTTCAAACTGCTGCAACAAGTCTCTCAGATCATCAAAATCCTCGTTTAAAAAAGAAAAATCTTTACTCATTAATGTAAATATAAGACTTTTATGTATCCACCAATTCGCAGTAATTAAAACCGTTTATAATTTTTTTAACATTTTATTAAGAATTTATTGTAATTTGCGTTAAGGATTTGTTATATAATAGATCGAAAAGTTTGTATATTTGTGTTACAATGAAAACGAAAATTCACATATCAAGGACTTTTTCATTGTCTTGCCTATTGGCAGGAGCTATGGCCCTGTTCGCCATAAGCGCCCTGGCAAATAATACCATTTTGCCCTCCGATAATGAAAAAGACAAGGCGAAAAAGACCGATAACCACTTCGTGTTGAATACCGCCATGCCCAAAACCAACCTGGCCCTCGACGCCGGTTACAGATTCACAGGCAGCTACAATTCAAATTTTAAGTTCACCAATACCAACGTGATTAACTTTCAGTCTGTAATGTCCTATACCAAAGGCAATACGACTTATGTTGTGCCTTACACTGTACAACCTGTACAGCCGCCGGTCAACAATATGAACTTTCAAAAACTGCAGATTATCCTGCCGCTTAAGAAAGGCTGACCTTAACGTTTCTTCAAGTACAAATACGGGCCTATCAAAAAGTTTAACAACTTCTTGATAGGCCTTTTTCTTTTTATATTTTTTCGGGAGATGTCCGGGCCCACGCCGGCCCCGGCTGTTGCTTTACGGAGCATGTGCCTGTCTTTCAGGCCGCCGCTCCGGCCCCTGTCTTACTGCATCGTTTTCAGCTCTTCCGGGCTTACAATCTTGTAACCGGTCTTAGGCACATCAAAATAAGAAGCAGGAATAGGATACAGCTCTACCTTGGTTGCTATTACACGCATTTTAGAGCCGGTTTTGGTCACGATCTCGAATTCAAGGGGTATCCCTTTCAGGTTAACAAACCGGCGGTTATAATGCTTGTTTTCAGGCACTAAATCGGGCGTGTAATACACTTCGAAGGTGGTGCCGTCCGGCATGGTGCCAATCGTCTTTTTACAGGTATAACCTGCTATCTGCCGGGTCTCAGCCTGGTCCTTAAACTGAACGTTTTCATACTGCTTCAGTTCCTTTTCGTACTGCCCCTTATTGGCACGGATGAGGTACTTGTTGCCATGCTGGTCTATCAGCGTGGTCAGCGTTTCATCTTTACTGTTGATCAGGTAGGTGTATTTGACAATGTTGAAGTCCATGTCTATCCTGCTTAGCTGGCCCCGCATATACTGGGTAAGCGTGCTTCCCTCCTGCATGGCGTCCATCTGGGCGCGCTCAGGCGGCAGGTCTATCTTGTAAATGATCTTGGCGTCGGAAATAACGCGTTGTGCCAGTATAGGGCTGGTTATCCACAGCAAGAAATATGTTAAAAACAACCGGTATGACATAGTTGTGGTGTTGGTTAGTGGTTGTGACAGCAGGTATAGTTTACCATACAAGCTTTTCTTTATGCAAAAACGCAGCTATCCCGCGTTTACAGTCTTCATGTCCACGGGTGGCGGCATTCAGTTCAGCTGCATGCTCCAGTCCATCTTTTATAGGTAAGTCCAACACTGTGCCAATCAATTTTTTGGTCACCTTCAGGGAGTTGCCGGATGCGTCGTCACATAAGCTGGCAGCCACTTTGGCCACATGCGCCTTAATTTCTCCGGCAGGGATAACGGCTGTGATCAGGCCATCATGGGCAGCTTTTTCGGCGGTCACCAGCCGGCCGGTCAACAATAATTCGCGGGCCCTGCCCTCTCCTATTTTTCTAACGAGGAAAACAGCTACCAGCGCAGGGATAAAGCCAATTTTCACTTCGGTGTAGCCCATCATGGCTTCGGGTACGGCGTAACTCAGGTCGCAAACGGTCACCAGCCCGCAGCCTCCTGCCACAGCATGGCCCTCCACCTGGGCTATCACTACCTTATCAAGCAGATAAATTTCCTGGAACAACTGCATCAGCTCCCGAGAGTCTGCGAGGTTCTCATCATAGGTATTTTGTTGCAACTGCTGCAGGTATTCCAGGTCTGCCCCGGCACAAAAAGCTTCTCCGTTGCCTTTCAATACAATCACTTTCACGCCTTCATCTGCGGCAGCTTTGGCAAACGCCTGCCGGAGCTCCGCCACCAGCTGGCCATTCAGCGCATTCCGCTTATCAGGCCGGTTCAGCGTGATAGTGGCTGCGCGGGATGCCACCTCATATTGCAACAAGTTGAATTCCATATGGTAAAGAATTACGCAGTACGGATGGCCACACAGTTGCCGGCAACCATCCGTACTTTCATGAGCAATATAAGGAATAAACTTTTAATGAGTAATCTCCTGGATCACTTGTCCTACGTTGCCGCTTGGCATCTGGATATGCAACAGGGCGGCCAGTGTGGGCGCAATATCGGTCATACCCACGGTACGGTTGGTTTTACCCGGCTGAACGCCCCATCCCATCCATACCAGCGGGATATGCGCGTCGTAAGGATACCATAAACCATGCGTGGTGCCGGTTTTGCCACCATCGATATAAGCCGGCGACAATACGATCTGAATATCTCCGCTCCGTTTGGTATTGTAACCGTTGGTCATCATGGTGCGCATAGGCTCAGGCAGCACGGTCACCATCAGGTCACGGATAGGGAACGCCTTCGCAATAGCGGGGGATTTCTGCAGGTTGCTGATGATAAACTGCTGGATATCGTTGTAGTTCTTGCCGGACGCCTCGATCACGTCGTGGTTCATCCACAGCTGATAGTTGTCCACAGCTTTGATTGCGTCTTTCACGCCAAATCTGGCAGCGATTTTTTCGTTCAGGTCTTTCATGGCAGCGTGGTCGTCCCAGGTGCCGCCCGGCAGTTTGTTTTCTTCCAGGAATCCCGGTACATGGGCTACGCCGTGATCTGCGGTGATGAAGAACAGGTATTGTCCTTTGCCGATATTAGCGTCCAGGTACTGGAAGAACCTGGCCAGGTCGTGGTCCAGACGCAGGTAGGTATCTTCCGCTTCGATGGAATTAGGCCCAAACTGGTGGCCTACATAGTCGGTGGAAGAAAGGCTGATGGCGAGAAAATCGGTCGCGGCGCCTTTACCCATATTATACGCTTCCATGGCCTTTTTCGCAAACTCCAGGGTCATGGTGTTACCAAACGGGGAAGCAGCAATGGCGCTGTTGGCAGCTCCGCTCAGGTCATGTGGAAAAGAAGTGCCGGTAGTGCTGTTTTTATATTTGCCTTCATACACTTTTTCATCAGCGGTGCTGAGCGTGTAGGAAGATACAGGATACAGTGTGGTCCAGGGTTTGGACAGGTATTGCTGTGGCCATTTTTCGTTATTGAACTGTTGTGCCCAGCCTGGCAGCTCATTCATGTAATAGGAGCTGGTTACCCAGTTGCCGGTAGTACCATCATACCAGTAAGCGGCGTTGGCACTGTGGCCGGCAGGCAGGATGGCGCCACGGTCCTTAATGGCCACGCCTACCACTTTGCTCTGGAAATGGTTGGACAGGCGCAGCTCATCACCAATAGTGGTGACCAGCATATTGCGCGGGCTCATTTTACCCGCAGCGGAGGTGCTGCCAACGGTAGTCATGGTGGTATCTTCCGCGCAATACATGGTGCGGCCTATTTCGGGGCTGTACCAGGTGTTGCCAATGATACCATGGATAGCCGGCACAGAACCGGTATATACACAAGTATGGCCACAGGCGGTGATGGTGGGTGTATAGTTGATCAGTGTATTTTCGCAGGAGAAACCTTCCTGCAACAGTCTTTTAAAGCCTCCGGCAGCATACCTGTTGCTATAGCGGTACAGGTAGTCCCAGCGCATCTGGTCTACTACCATGCCTACGATCAGTTTGGGTTTGGCAGCTGTTTTGCTGCTTTTGGCTGTCGCCAGATGATTGAAAGGTTTTGGTGAAGTGGCCTTTTGAGCCCGGGTGCCTGTGGTGGCGATCACCAGGGCAAAGGCAAGCAGGGAGATCCTTTTCATTAGATATTATTGCTTTTTATAAGATAAACGTACTTTTGCCGGCAGAGGCCGGTGAAACCGCAGCATTAAAATGACGCTGGCAAATGTAATCGAAGTTTAGAAAAAGCAATATTTTAATACCTTTGTGTCCTCTTTTTATCAAAGCATTTAACTATTACATAATATAGCGTATGGATATTTTCGAGAAACTGCTGAAGCACATGGGCCCCATTGGGGAGCATTCAGACAGAGCCCATGGCTATTTCGCCTTTCCTAAGCTGGAAGGGGAAATAGGCCCCCGCATGAAATTCCGGGGCAATGAAAAAATAGTTTGGAGCCTCAACAACTACCTGGGGCTGGCCAATCTTCCGGAAGTACGGGCTACCGACGCAAAAGCGGCAGCCGACTTTGGCCTTGCAGCGCCCATGGGCGCCCGCATGATGAGCGGCAACACCAACTATCACGAGCAGCTCGAGCGCGAACTGTCCGATTACATGGGTAAAGAAGATACCACCCTGCTGAACTACGGCTATCAGGGCATCATGAGTGCCATCGATGCTATTTGCGGCCGCAGGGACGTTATCGTGTACGACGCAGAATGCCACGCCTCCATTCTGGATGGCCTGCGCCTCCACCCCGGCAAACGTTATGTGTTCAAACACAATGACATCGAAGATTGTGAAAAACAACTGAGACGCGCTACTGAACTGGCTAACGCACAAGGTGGCGGTATCCTGGTGGTAACAGAAGGCGTATTCGGTATGGCGGGTGACCAGGGTAAACTGAAAGAAATCGCCGCACTGAAAGATAAATTTGAATTCCGCCTGCTGGTAGACGACGCCCACGGCTTCGGTACCATGGGTAAAACCGGTGCCGGCACCGGCGAAGAACAAGGCGTACAGGACAAAATCGACCTGCTGTTCAATACCTTCGCTAAATCCGGCGCTTCTATCGGCGCTTTCATCAGCGGCGAAAAAGCCATCATCAACTATCTGCGCTATAACATGCGCTCCCAGATCTTTGCTAAATCTATTCCGCTGCCAATCGTTATCGGCCACCTGAAAAGAGTGGAACTGATGCGCAAACACCCGGAAATGAAAGCAAAACTGTGGGAAAATGTGAATAAACTGCAGAACGGCCTGAAAGCCCGCGGTTTCAACATCGGTAAAACCAACTCTCCCGTTACCCCGATCTACCTGCAGGGCGATATTCCGGAAGCTACAGCCATGTGCCTGGACCTCCGCGAAAATTACAACATCTTCTGCTCTATCGTGGTATATCCCGTTATTCCAAAAGGCCAGATCATCTACCGACTGATCCCAACCGCTGCTCACACAGACGAGGACATTGAACTGACACTGAAAGCTTTCAGCGAAACCAAAGCCAAGCTCGATGAGAAAGTTTATCAGGTAGCTGAAATCCCAATGGTATAAACCATTTGTCTATTTTGACATTTTGATATTTATTAGACTATCTATAAGCAAAGGCCTTCTTGTGATACAAGAAGGCCTTTGTCTTTTATAACAATTTAAAATCAATCAGATAAAATCAAAAAATATCAATCTTCCCCAATAATAAAATGATAAAATATTAAAATACAAAAGGGCTGAGTTTCCTCAGCCCTACTCAAATCGTTCTTTCACTAGGTGTAAAATTTCACTAAATTTTCATCCGGACATGGTAGAATATATGGTCTTCATAGAATTTGGAATAACCAAGTGATTCCAAGTATTTTATATAAATATCTTTTTTAGATTTCGCGTTGTGTTCATTGTTACATTTCAAATGTAGAGCAGTTTTCTCACTATCACATAACACAAATGTGGGATTTTGTTAATAGCTTGTTAAAGTATTCTACTGCAACAATAAATCAGCTAACTGTCAAAAACGCCGGTTTTTCCCGTTCAGCTGAATAAATTTCCCGATTGCGTAAATGCTTCCCGCAGGACAGCAGTACCTTTGCAGCCACGACTGCAAATAGTTGGTGCAACAGCTAACTGATCATTATCAACCGCCGGGACATAGCACTTTCGTGCCCGCCCTGTAATCGTCACCCACTTGCAGCCGGTAAAAAACTAATAAGGAAATTGAAGCAATACCTGCATAAACAGCTTTTCACTGTTCACCGCATTACCGGCCTCATCGTAGGCATTATGCTGCTTTTTGCCAGCATAACAGGCACCCTCTTGGTTTTCAGTGAGGAAATAGATGAAGCCCTGCATCATGAAACCTATCACATTGCACCGGGAACTCAACGCAAACCGCTGTTCGAACTGCTGCAGCAAGCCGGTAAATCCCTTCGTGGCGGCACGCCCTATCTGTTTTTCTCCCGGCTGCCGCAAACACCGGAAGAACCAGTGATCGTTAGGGCTGAATATGGGCCGGACAATAAAGTATATCTATTCCTCAACCCCTATACCGGGGAGGTCGTCCATCAGCATACCAACACCGGCTACTTCTCCGGGTTCCTGGTGTACCTCCATTTTTCCCTGCTTAGCGGAAAAACGGGCGCCAAAGTGATGCTGACAGTCGCCGTACTACTGTTTATATCGCTCCTCACCGGCATCTGGGTATACCGGAAATCAGTGTTTAAAGTACTGACCTTCCGCCTGAAACCCGAATGGAGCAGCCGTACCCGGCGCTGGCGCAACCTGCACCGCATTACAGGAGTATGGGCATTGCTGTTCAATCTCCTCATCGCATTCACCGGCTTCATGATGCAGCTGAAAGTACTGGACAACCGGAAAACAACCGGGCCTTTTCCCGATATGGGCGCTCCCATTCCTGTTGACTACGAATCGTTACTGGCAAAAGCGGCCGCACAGATCCCTGGCTTTGAAGCGATGGGCATCCGCCCGCCTAAAAAGGCCGGTGACCCTGTCCGTATTCTGGGCCATGCCCACGAAGCCGCTGTCTGGGGCCGTTACAGCTCCTCCGTGCATTTCGATATCAACGGACAGGTAAAAAAGACCGTTAATTTCAGTAAAGCGCCCCTTGGCGATAAGTTCAATGCTGCCATGGCACCGCTGCATTTCGGCAACTACGGCGGTATTCCCGTTAAAATACTCTATGCCCTTCTGGGCCTTACGCCCGGCATCCTTTCCATATCCGGTTTCCTGATATGGTACCGCCGGAAATATATCATTAAAAAACATCAGCTTTGAAAATGAAACAATACCTGGTACTGTGCGCACTCACACTCCTGGTTACACTACAGACGACTGCACAAAAACTCACCGGCACTGTCCGCGACACAGCACAAACAGCTGTTCCCATGCTGCGCCTTTATCTGGCAGGCACACAGAAACATACTGTCTCCGGCCCGGACGGCTCTTTTACCATCAATAACATAAAACCCGGCAGCTATAAACTGATCGCTACCGGTATCGGGTACAATACACTGGAACAAGCGGTTACCATCACCGACAGCATCACCACCCTCTCGCTTACGATACAACCGTCAGACATTGGCCTGAACGAAGTAGTGGTGACCGCCGGCCGCAATAAGGAGACACTGGGTACCGTTCCCTCTTCCATCACCATCATCAGCGGTAAACAACTGCGGGAACAAAGTGCTATCACTACAGACATCAATCAGCTGCTGAGCATGAACGTACCAGGTCTTACGCTGGGCACCAATACTTCCACCAACAAAGGCCAGACACTGCGTGGCCGCGGCATGCTGATCATGATAGACGGTATTCCGCAATCCACCCCGCTGCGTAACGGCGATAAAGACATGCGCAGCATCGATGTTTCCGTCATTGAAAGAGTGGAAGTGATCAAAGGTTCCACCGCTATTTATGGCAACGGCGCTGATGGAGGCATCGTCAATTTCATCACCATCAAAGCCAATCCCAATAAACGTTTCAGCGGCAGCACAGACATCAGCGCCAGCGGTTCGCTCACCAGCGCGGCCAACAGCCTCGGCGCACGCGTGGCACAACAGTTCAGCGGCCGGCTCAATAAATTTGACTATGTGGTGGCCGGCACCTACGAACAAACAGGTGTCAACAAAGACGCCAAAGGGCAGATCATAGCCCCTTTCCAGTCACTCAGCCAAAACGAAAACGTAAACCTTTTTGCCAAGCTGGGCTACAACTTTAATGACAATAACCGCCTGGAGGTGATGTACAACTATTACCGCACCATGCAAAACAGCACCTACATTGACTCCGGCGGCAAGTTCGGGCAACGCCCCATCATCGGTATAGTAGGTACCAACCCCGGCGATAAACAGGGTACGCCGTATAACCATAACGCCTATGTGAATTTCACCAGCAAAAACATTTTCCGTAACACCTCGTTGAATGTAAACCTGTATTACCAGGACTTTTACACCGTATTTGAATACTCCGATTTTTATGCACCGCCGGGCAACTCTGCCATTACCTCCAAAAAAATGGGAGCCCGCCTGAATTTCAATACCCTGTTTAACTTCCACCCCAACCTGCATGGCGATGTGACCTGGGGAATAGACGTACTGAACGATAAAACCGCCCAACCACTTACGGATGGCCGCTCCTTTGTTCCGGAGATGAATATGAAAAATCTGGCGCCTTATGCCCAGCTGAAAACATATTTATTTAAAGACTTCCTGGTGAAAGCCGGTCTGCGTTACGAAAACATCCGGCTCGATATTCCTGATTACACCACCATTAAGTTTGGTAACTATGCCGGCGGCGTGTTCGTAAAAGGCGGCAATCTGCCTTATGAAGCGCTGGTATTCAACACGGGCCTGCGATACACGCGTTTCCCGGCTTTCAACCCGTTTGTAAGCTATTCACAGAGTTTCTCCCTGTATGACCTGGGCCGTACCCTGCGACTGGCCAAGGCCGTCAGCAATGGCGCCACCAGCATCAACATCATCGAAACCAAAGCTATTATCACCAACAACTATGAAGCTGGTTTCAACAGTAATATCGGTAAATTCAACGCTTCAGGTTCTTACTTCATCAGTACGTCTGATCTTGGTACCAGCCTGAAAGACGTGAATGGCGTGGCCGTACCCGAAAGAGCGCCTGAGCGGGTACAAGGCTTTGAACTGACAGCTGGCTATCAGTTCCTGCCGAACCTCTCTGCCAGTGCAGCTTACACGCATGTAGAAGGTAAAAAAGACGTGAACGGGGTCAAAACCTGGTTGCCTACAACCCGCATTACACCGGATAAAATGACTGTCAACGTGAATTATTCCCCGCTGAAACAATGGGACCTGGGTGTGTATTACATCTATTCCGGCGTGAGGAAACGTTTTGATCCCAATCCCACTACCAAAGAGTATGACCTCGGCAACGGGCCTGTAGGCGATTTTTCGCTGGTAAACCTGTACACTGCCTATCGTTTCAACACTGCCGCTTCCATCCGGCTGGGGGTAGACAACCTGCTGAATGCCGATTATTACCCGGTAATGTCACAGGCGAGAGTGAGAACAGATTCTTATATCAAAGGCAGCGGCGCCCGGTTTAACCTGGGTTTCCGGTACGCATTCTGATCAATAACCGGTCTGCATAAAAAAGGGAAGGCGCGAAATTCGCGCCTTCCCTTTTTTATAACATTTATCTGTAAATCAGACTATTTCAGGTGTTCTTCCACAGAAGTATTGTAGATCTGTTTCCAGTCGTTTACTTTACCCCAGTCTTCACCACCTACTTTCACATGGTCACCGGTTACAGCGCCTACTTTCTCATAACGTACAGAAACGTCGGAGGCGTCTACCAGACCGTGCATCAGTGCTTCGAATTTCTCTTTGTTTTCCGGTTTAACGGTGACGATTACACGGCTTTGGCTTTCACCGAAGAGGTAAGCGTCTTTACGGAATTTATCGTTCAGGTTCAGTTCAAAGCCCAGGCCTCTTGGCATGGCGCTTTCCATCATGGTAACAAACAGGCCGCCTTCGCTGATATCGTGCGCAGACTGGATCAGGTGGGCTTTGTTCAGTTTGGTGATGGCTTGCTGCAGCTGCAGTTCCTCTTCGAGGTTGAAGTGTGGAGCAGGGCTGTATTCGATACCGATGATTTTGTGCAGGTATTCAGAGCTGTTGATATCATTACGGCTGCGGCCGATCATGTATATCAGGTCACCTGCTTCCTTGAAGTCGAGAGTAATACGTTGGTCGATGCTGTCGAGCAGGCCCACCATACCGATAGTTGGTGTAGGATATACCGCGCCATCAGGTGATTGGTTATAGAAGCTCACGTTACCGCCGGTAACAGGGGTATTGAATTTACGGCAAGCTTCGCCCATACCTTGTACAGCGTGTACGAACTGGTAGTAAACTTCGGGATCGTAAGGGTTACCGAAGTTGAGGCAGTTGGTGATAGCCAGTGGTTCACCACCGGAGCAAACGATGTTGCGGGCAGCTTCCGCCACGGCGATCTGGCCACCTTTGTGCGGATCAGCAAAAACGTAGCGGCTGTTACAGTCGGTCGTCATTGCCAGTGCTTTTTTGGTGCCTTTTACCAGTACGATCGGAGCGTCGCTCGGAGCGTTGGTAGAAGCGTTGGCAGTACCTACCATGCTGTCGTACTGGTTATAGATCCAGCGTTTGGAAGCGATGTTAGGCAGTGCGATGATTCTTTCCGCTGCGAAGCGGGCGTGTTCTGTATCCGGAACGTTCTGAATATCGAACGTCTTTATTTTCTGGAAGTAGGCAGGTTCAGTATAAGCGCGGTGATATTGAGGAGCGCCGCCGCCAAGCACGAGGCTTTCAGCAGGAACGTCCGCTTCCAGTTCACCATTCATATAAAACTTCAGGTTGGTGTCTTTGGTTACTTCACCGATCTGAACGCAGTGCAGGTCCCATTTTTCGAAGATATCGAGGACTGCTTTTTCCTGGCCTTTTTTCACTACGATGAGCATGCGTTCCTGGCTTTCGCTCAGCAGCATTTCCCATCCTTTCATATTTTCCTGGCGGGTAGGAACTTTATCCAGCCAGATGTGCATACCATGTTCGCCTTTGGCGCTCATTTCGGCAGTGGAGCAGGTGATACCGGCAGCGCCCATGTCCTGCATACCGATGATAGCGTTGGTTTTAATTACTTCGAGGCAGGCTTCCAGCAGTTTCTTTTCCTGGAAGGGGTCACCTACCTGAACGGCAGGCAGGTCTTCCGCGCTGTCTTCCGTGATGTTGGCAGAAGCAAAGGAGGCGCCGCCGATACCGTCTTTACCGGTAGCGGAACCTACGATGAAAACCGGGTTGCCTTCACCGTGGGAGGTAGCGGAAACTGTTTGGCCTACTTTTACGATACCCACGCTCATGGCGTTTACCAGCGGATTGGTGCCGTAGCAGTCTTCAAAATAGGTTTCACCGCCTACGGTTGGAACACCGAAGCAGTTACCATAGTGGCCGATACCGTGTACGATACCTTTTACCAGGTGCTGTGTTTTTTTATCATTGATATTGCCGAAGCGCAGGGAGTTCAGTGCCGCAATGGGGCGGGCGCCCATTGTGAAGATATCGCGGTGGATACCGCCAACCCCGGTAGCAGCGCCCTGGAAGGGCTCAATCGCTGAAGGGTGGTTATGGGATTCTATTTTAAATACAACTGCGTATCCATCACCGATATCTACCAGTCCGGCGTTTTCCTCACCAGCCTTTACGAGGAGGCGGTCGCCTTCACGTGGTAATGACTTCAGCCATACGATTGAGTTTTTGTAAGAGCAGTGCTCACTCCACATAACGGAGTACATACTCAATTCGGTAAAGTTGGGATTACGCCCTAAGATAGATTCAATACGTTCAAACTCGTCAGCAGTAAGGCCCAGCTGTTCAGCAATTTCTACGGTGGTTTGCATGTAGTTTAAGTATAAAAAAACGAGTAATTAAAAAGAAGATGCAAACCTACAAGATTTTATGGCAAATGCCAAGAATGAGGGGCCAAAGGGCTTAAAAATGGACGCATTTGTTCCTGGGCTGAAGCCCCAGGCTACGATGTGTTTAGGCTGTTTGTCAAAAAATGCCGCTAACCAGGGCTAACCTTCTTCCCAGTAAGGTGGACAGCCTATTGTTGATCACAAAGGGAGTCCCATAACGTCAGCATTTTATACAAGGAGCCTGAACATATCGTAGCCCAGAGTTTCAGCCCTGGGACGCCCAAAACACATAAAAATCCCGCCCAAATCATATTAGTAATTTTTTAATTTATCAGTTTCAGACATCAACGATCTATTTTTTTTATTCATTTCTCAAAAAAATCGCCTTTATAAACCAAGAAATGTAATTTTTTGGTTAAAGTGAACAATTTATTTGCATTTCCAACGACGTTGGCGTTCTTTTGTATTAAAATTATTACAGCATGCAATCGTTACGTTTCACCGCGCTGGAAGGATTAGCTGGCGTAGACACTAAACTTACCGAACACAACGGAAAAATCACCGAGGTATTTGGCAGCAATGTTTTTGCCGGAAGAATTGTAAGGGAATACCTGAGTGATGAGGCTTATAAAAGCCTGATGAACTCCATTAAAAATGGCACCAAACTGGAACGCAAAATGGCGGAGCAAATTGCTTCCGGCATGAAAGCCTGGGCCATGAAAAAAGGAGTGACTCACTATACTCACTGGTTTCAACCCCTGACCGGCACCACTGCAGAAAAGCATGACTCCTTTTTTACCCTGAAAAGCGATGGCTCTGCACTGGAAACTTTTGACGGCGATGCGCTGGTACAGCAGGAGCCTGATGCCTCCAGCTTTCCTAACGGCGGCCTGAGAGCTACTTTTGAAGCCCGCGGTTACACTGCCTGGGACCCTTCCTCCCCTGCCTTTATCCTGGAACAGGGTTACGGTAAAACACTCTGCATCCCTACTATATTCGTATCCTACACCGGCGAATCACTCGACTATAAAGCTCCGCTGCTGAAAGCACTGGCAGCTATCGACAAAGCCGCTGTGGACGTATGTAACTATTTCGATAAAAACGTTACCAAAGTAACGCCTACCCTCGGTTGGGAACAGGAATACTTCCTCGTTGACGAAAACCTGGCCAATGCCCGTCCTGACCTGATCATGACCGGCCGCACCGTGGTAGGTCACGCACCTTCCAAAGGTCAGCAGCTGGAAGACCACTACTTTGGCTCTATCCCTGAGCGCGTATACGCTTACATGCGCGATTTTGAAGAAGAGGCTTACAAACTGGGCATACCTTTAAGGACCCGTCACAATGAAGTAGCTCCTTCCCAGTTCGAATGCGCTCCCATCTTTGAAGAAGTGAACATCGCCGTGGACCACAACTCCCTGCTGATGGACATCATGAATAAAGTGGCCAAACGCCACAAACTGAAAGTGCTGCTGCACGAAAAACCTTTCGCAGGCATCAACGGTTCCGGTAAACACAACAACTGGAGCATGGCCACCGATACCGGTGTAAACCTGCTGGCTCCGGGCAAAACCCCGAAAACCAACCTGATGTTCCTCACGTTCTTCGTGAACACCATCAAAGCAGTACATGACTACGCCGACCTGCTGAGAGCTGCTATCGCCTCTGCCAGCAACGACTTCCGTCTGGGTGCCAACGAAGCTCCTCCGGCTATCATCTCCGTATTCTCTGGTAAATATCTTTACGATGTACTGCAGGAAGTAAAATCCCGCGTAAACAATAAGTTCGACGAACAAGACGAGGCCATCCTTAAATTGGACCTGCACCGTCATATTCCTGAACTGATGCTGGACAATACCGACCGTAACCGTACCTCTCCCTTTGCGTTCACCGGTAACAAGTTCGAGTTCCGCGCCGTAGGTTCTACCGCCAACTGCGCTTCCGCTATGACCGTACTGAACACCATCGTGGCCAAAACCCTGACCGACTTCAAAGTGGAAGTGGACGGCCTGATCGAAAAAGGTGAGAAAAAAGAGATTGCCATCATGCAAACTCTTCGGAAATATATTGTAGATTCGGAAAAAATATTGTTCGAAGGCGACGGCTACAGCGAAGAATGGGAAAAAGAAGCCGAAAGAAGAGGTTTACAGAACATCAAAACCACGCCTAAAGCGCTGGATGCGATGATCACTCCTAAAGCCGCCCAGCTGTATTCCGAAACCGGTGTTTATACCGAAAAAGAATTACACGCCCGTCACGAGATCCTGCTCGAAGATTATGTGAAGAAAGTTCAGATCGAAGCCCGTGTAATCGGAGACCTGGCCACCAACACTATTTTACCCGCAGCTATCAGCTACCTCAATGATCTGATCAGCAATATCCGCGGACTGAAAGAAATTGGCATGGGTGAAGCTGCCTACAAAGCACAAACACAAATCGCTGCTAAAATATCTGAACACATCAACGTGATCAGTGAAAACGTTCAGGCAATGATCGAGCAACGTAAAGTGACCAACAAGTTGACCGACAGCCGCCAGAAAGCGATTGAATACTGCGAAAAAATTAAACCGTACTTCGATATTATCCGCTACCACTCCGATAAACTGGAATTCCTGGTAGATGATAAAAGATGGGCACTGCCTAAGTACAGAGAACTGCTTTTCTTGCGATAAAACCGTAAGATTGTTTTGGTGTATGATTAGCCCCGGATTTTTATCCGGGGCTTTGTTTTTTCCACAATTTCTCTGTACTTTAAAGTATATCCCTAACCGTTACCCCTCCTGCCCATTAACCCGTACATCCGCACCAGGAACGTTTTTTCTTATCAAAAAACAATATACCCATGAAACAAAATCCATTTGGCCTGCTGCTGTACTGCATTGTCGCCGCTGTCCTGCTCCTGACAGCCTGCCTCAAACCCGACAGTCCTGTTGTAGTCCCCGGAAATTCCACCACAAGGATTACCATGCTGAAAGAACTGGACCCGCTGTACGCCGATTCCTTCCGGCTGTATTACAACAGCCTGGGCAACCCCACACGGATCATCCCTACAGTGGTGGCCACCGGCAGGTCTATGTGGCTGTTCCGGTACGACAACCAGCAACGGCTAAACGCCCGGATCGGCTCCTACAGCTCCTTGTCAACATTTGAAATGGCCTACCGCTATGTATATGACGCTACCGGCCACATTATCCGGGACACCACATTTGCCTTCGGTACGTTTGATACTACCACTACTCCTGTCAGCATCAGCGGCCAACAACTCCGCAGCACTACCTATCAGTACGACAGCCTTAACCGCATCGTTCGTGCAGTGACAACAGATCTGACACTACACCCGCCCATCTTCCGCACTACTGTTGACTACTCCTACAACAGCAGCGGTAACGCCTGGAAAATCCAAAGCATCCTGGAAGAAATCACTTCCATGGGTATCCCCAGTGATACTACCGTCACCTATCCAACGTATGACAACAAAACCAATTTCCATCGCCTGCATCCGTTATGGCAGTTCATCGACAGGAACTACAGCCGCAACAACAGCGGCAGCATAAGCAGTTACAACAACGCCGGCCTGCCTACAGAGCTGTCTGCGCCGGCTTTGATATTGGGTATCCCGTTCCAGCATACCTTTATCCGGTATCAATAACCATCTTAAAACAGAAAAGCTCCGGAGACATCTCCGGAGCTTTTCCAATACAGTGCACTTTCCTATACCAGTTTGAAGGTTTCGGTAAACTTGGTCGTAAAGTTGCCTTTACGGAAGTCCTCGTTGCGCATCAGTTGCTGATGGAAAGGAATAGTTGTTTTAACGCCTTCAATCACGAACTCGCTCAGCGCGCGCTCCATGGTATTGATGGCTTCCTCACGGGTTTGCGCCATGGTGATGATCTTAGCCACCATAGAGTCATAGAACGGAGGAATAACATAGCCGGCATAGATGTGGGAATCCACGCGTACGCCGTGGCCGCCCGGAATATGCAGGGTAGTGATTTTGCCCGGAGAAGGACGGAAATCATTGTACGGATCTTCCGCATTGATACGGCACTCAATAGCATGCATCTGCGGCGTATAGTTTTTACCGGAGATAGGAATACCGGCAGCAATCTTGATTTGTTCTTTTACCAGGTCAAAATTGATCACCTCTTCTGTCACACCGTGTTCCACCTGGATACGGGTGTTCATTTCCATGAAGTAGAAGTTGCGGTGTTTATCTACCAGGAACTCAATGGTACCTACGCTTTCATAATTGATGGCACTGGCAGCCTTGATAGCTGCTTCACCCATTTTTTCACGCAGTTCCGGTGTCATGAAAGGAGAAGGAGATTCCTCCACCAGTTTCTGGTGACGGCGTTGGATAGAGCAGTCCCTTTCAGACAGGTGGCATACTTTGCCGTATTGGTCGCCGGCTACCTGGATTTCAATGTGACGGGGCTCTTCCACGAATTTCTCCATGTAAATGCCATCATTATTGAAAGCAGCGCGGGCTTCGTTTTTAGCCATGTTATAGGCGTTCTCCAGTTCGCTCTCGTCCCAAACCACACGCATACCTTTACCACCGCCGCCGGCAGTAGCTTTCAGGATAACGGGCAAGCCCATTTCCCTGGCGAGTTTTTTGGCTTCATCAACGCTCTGGAGCAGGCCTTCAGATCCCGGGATTACCGGTACGCCGGCAGCAATCATGGTTTCCTTCGCAGTCATCTTGTCACCCATTTTACGGATCATCTCCGGAGTAGGGCCGATGAATTTGATACCATGTTCGCCACAAATCTCAGCAAAACGCGCGTTCTCCGCCAGGAAGCCGTATCCCGGGTGGATAGCGTCTGCGTTGGTGATCTCGGCAGCAGCCATGAGGTGAGGAATGTTCAGGTAAGATTCGCTGCTCTGTGGTTTACCAATACACACAGCTTCATCCGCAAACTTCACATGCAGGCTGTCTTTATCTGCAGTAGAATAAACTGCTACCGTTTTGATACCCATTTCCTTACAGGTACGGATAATTCGAAGGGCAATCTCGCCACGGTTGGCAATCAATATTTTTTTAAACATTGTTTTCCTTATAAGTTGATATAATAGCTAAGTAGCAATTCAGCCATTAGCTCTCAGTAGTTAGCCTTTAACCCTACAAAAATCTGTCAGAGGCTAAAGGCTAACTGCTAAGCGCTAATGGCTGTTATTACGGTTCTACTAAAAACAAAGGTTGATCGTATTCTACCGGAGTGGCGTCGTCAACAAGTACTTTGACGATCTTACCGCTCACTTCACTTTCGATTTCGTTGAACAACTTCATCGCTTCAATGATGCATACCACCTTGCCGGCAGCAATTTCATCACCTACATTGATGAAAGGAGCTTTATCAGGTCCTGCGGAACGGTAGAAGGTACCGATCATAGGAGATTTGATAGTAATCAGGTTGTCTGCTTTCGGTGCAGCTGGAGCGGCTGCCGGTGCAGAAGTTGCTGCTGCCTGTACCGGGGCGGCGGCCGGAGCTACTGCTGCTACCGTCTGAATCGGCGCTGCGGCCGCAGGAACAGCGATTACCTGTTGTACTTCGTTGTCTTTCTGTTTTATTGTAATCTTGAACTTGTCCTGCTCAATGCTCAGTTCACTGATATTTGATTTGTTGATCATTTTTACCAGTTCCTGAATCTGTTTAAAGTCCATGTAGACAGTTTTTGGTTTATAATTTATGAACGTATATGGTCCTTTACCGGACAACCGGGGCCGCCCTGAGGCAGCCCGGTAGCCAAATAAATAATTTCAGTAAATGAATTAACCCTTTACTCTCTCGATGTATTCGCCGGTTTTTGTATTTACACGGATCTGTTCTCCCTCATCCACAAACAGCGGCACCATTACCGTTGCGCCTGTCTCTACAGTAGCAGGCTTCAGGGTACGGGTAGCCGTATCGCCTTTCACACCAGGCTCAGAATAAGTTACAGTCACCACAATTTTGTCAGGCAGTTCCACGGCCATGTACTGGTCAGTTTCAGTATTGATCTGAACCATTACTTCCTGGCCTTCTTTCAGGAACTGAGGAGCATCGATGGTTTGTTCAGCCATGGCAATCTGCTCAAAAGTTTCATTGTCCATGAAGTTGTAACCGGTGTCATCCTTATATAAAAACTGGAACGCCTTTTTCTCGATACGAACCGGGAAAATGGTGTCTCCGGAGTTCCAGGTGTGCTCTATAGAACGGCTATTGTCAACGCCCTTCAATTTAGCCCAAACTTTTGCTGCAGCACGGGCGGTTTTGTTTTGACCAAACTCTACAACAGAATACAAACTGTTATCCAGCTTGATGATTAATCCTGTTCTGATATCTGCGGTGGTAGCCATAAATAGGTTACTGATTTTAAGTTAAAAATTTATACGGATTGCAAAAGTAGAAATTTTTGCATATGAACGAACACTAAATTCCTAAAATTAGGCAGATTAGTCTCTTTTCGACCCAATTTTCGTCTTTTTTCTCCAATAAATGACATTAAAGGGCTAAATTGAATTTTAAATAAAGCAAATTCACAGTAGTATGCGTCAGTTTTTCTTATTTGTATTGTGTTGTGTACCAATGTTCCTGAAGGCTCAAAGTACCACCCCATCCAAACCGGCTTATTTGCAGTATCCTGTCGTTCCGGCATTCCCGCTGACCCTCCCCGACGGCCATACCATCACCAAGAACGACCTCCGCAAAAACGAAAAAACCATGGTTTTTGTTTTTAGCGTGGATTGTGACCACTGTAAACACCTGACAGAAGAAGTGCTGAAAAACATTGACAAATTCAAAAATGTGCAGATTCTGATGGTAACGCCCTTTAAAGTAGAACAGATGAAGGAATATTATGACCACTATAATATCCAGAAATACCCCAATATTGTGATGGCCAGCGAACCTACCCGCCAGATCATGTATTTTTATGACCTGCACTACTTCCCGGGACTTTATCTGTACGATAAAAAACAGCAGTTCATCAAAGGATTTGAGGGCACCGTTAAACTGGATTCACTGGTACATTACCTGGCCAGTCGCCCGCTGAAATGGCAATAAGTACGGCGGCCGGATCTGGTCCCGAATCATTACATTTGTTTATTATAATCATTCTTCACTTTTAAAGCTATCGACAAAATGAAAGTTACAGTAGTAGGAGCTGGGAATGTGGGCGCAACCTGCGCCAATGTGCTGGCCCATAGAGATTTTCTGCAGGAAGTGGTTTTACTGGATATTAAGGAAGGAACAGCTGAAGGAAAGGCGCTGGACACATGGCAGCAGGCTCCCATTGATTATTACAGTACCAAGGTGACCGGCGTTACCAACGATTACGCCAAAACTGCCAACAGCGATGTAGTAGTTATCACCTCCGGTCTCCCCCGCAAACCCGGTATGAGCCGCGACGACCTGATTTCCACCAACGCCAACATCGTTAAATCAGTCACTGAAAATATTGCCAAACACTCACCAGACGCCATTATCATCGTTGTCAGCAACCCGCTGGACGTAATGACCTATTGCGCGTACCTCACTGCCAAAAAAAGCAGCTCCAAAGTATTCGGCATGGCCGGCATCCTTGATACCGCCCGCTACCGCGCTTTCCTGGCAGATGAGATCGGATGTTCCCCTAAAGATATTCAGGCCATCCTGATGGGCGGCCACGGCGATACCATGGTGCCCCTCCCCCGTTATACCACAGTAAGCGGTATTCCGGTAACAGAACTGGTAGCTGCCGATAAGCTCGATGCTATCATCCAACGCACCAAAGTAGGCGGCGGCGAAATAGTAAACCTCCTCGGCACCTCCGCCTGGTACGCTCCCGGTGCTGCTGCTGCCCAAATGGTGGAAGCCATCGTGAAGGATGAAAAACGCATCTTCCCCGTTTGCGCATGGCTCACCGGCGAATACGGCCTGAAAGACATTTACCTGGGCGTTCCTGTGGTACTGGGTAAAAACGGTATCGAAAAAATACTGGAACTGCAACTCAACGCCGACGAAAAAGCACTGCTCAATACTTCCGCCCAACACGTGAAAGAAGTAATGGACGTTCTGGACAAAATGCAGTCTGCTACTGCTTAACCTGTATCCAAACAAAATAACGGATTACAGCAACCGAAATTTTTTCGCTGCTGTAATCCGTTGTTATTTATATAACCTCCGTGCTTCATTCACCGGGAAAAATACCGGCAACAACCCCGCAGCGAATGTTAACTAGTGTTAAAAAAGATTCGTAATTTTGATCAACGCCTGCATAAAATGGTATAAATGAAATACTTCTAAATCGAACGGGCACCATTTCGCTAACTCATAGCAACAGCGTATGTCAAATCTTGAAAAACTAATTACACAAAAAAATTTCGGAGACGAATATCAGCGGGGACTGGTGAGCCTCATCTTCATCGGCAACTGGATCACCTCCCGCCATCAGCAGTTTTTCAAACGTTACGACATCACCATGCAGCAGTACAACATACTGCGCATCCTTCGCGGACAGCACCCTAAAGCAGCCAGTATCAACGTGCTGAAAGACCGTATGCTCGACAAAATGAGCGACGTGTCACGTCTCGTGGAAAGACTGCGTAAAGCAGACCTGGTGGAACGTAAAAGTTGTGAACTGGACAGAAGAGCGGTAGACGTAAAAATCACTGTCAAAGGCCTGGAACTGCTCAACGCCATTGATACAGAACTCAATCATCTCAATGACACCTTCAAGGCGCTGAACGAAAAAGAACTCAGCCAGCTCAATAAACTGCTGGACAAAATGCTGGAAGCCTATCATTAAATTTCTTCCAGGTAATTCAGGTCTTTTCCAAAAGTTTCTTCAATATTCCAGGCCGCTATCATCGCTATGCCAATACATACCACGGCTACGATAGCACCGCTTTGCAGAAAGGTAAAATAATGCTGCACCTGCACAAACAACAGGGATATCAACGGTAACATGCCACGGGCAAAATTAGGCACCGTGGTAGCCACGGTGGCCCGCAGGTTGGTGCCAAAACTTTCGGCGGCAATAGTGACAAAAATGGCCCAGAAACCAACACTGAAACCAAGAATAAAACAAACCGTATAAAACACCCAGGTAGCAGCCCCGAACATATTCAGGTATACCGCCACCATAGCACCTGTCAGCAACAGGAACACCAACATTACCTTACGCCGGCTTCTCCATAACTGACTGATCAAACCCGATGAAAAATCACCCAGCGTAAGCCCTGCGTAACAGAAAGCCACAGCGTCTCCCGGACTGATAGCGCCCATCACATTCATTTCCTTCGCAAACTTATTGGAGAAAGCAATCAGGATACCTACCACAAACCAGGTAGGCGCTCCCAACAGAATACATTTCAGATATTTGAGAAACCGCTCCCGGCTGGTGAATAACGCATGAAAACTGCCCCTGGCCGTAGTGGAAGTACGCACAGCATTAAACATGTGAGACTCCATCACACTCACCCGCAATATCAGCAAACATAGGCCCAGACCGCCTCCTATAAAATAACAGATGCGCCAGTCCCCTACCAGTTTAGCGATCAGATTGGCGGCAACCGCCCCGGAAACCCCCACAGTGGCCACAATCATGGTACCATAACCGCGCTTTTCTTTCGGCAGTATCTCCGATACCAGTGTAATGCCTGCGCCCAGTTCCCCCGCCAATCCAAAGCCTGCCACAAAACGCCATAAAACATATCCGTTGATACTATGCACAAAACCATTGGCAATATTTGCCACAGAATAAATGAGGATGGAACCGAACAACACACTTAGACGTCCTTTTTTATCGCCGATGATGCCCCATACAATGCCGCCTATCAACAGGCCCAGCATCTGAATATTAATGAGCAGCAGGCCGGCACCGGCATCAATTTCGTTTTGCGGCAACCCCAGTTCTTTCAGGCTGGGAACCCGTACGATGGTGAAGAGGAGCAGATCATAGATATCTACAAAATAGCCCAGTGACGCAACGATCACGGCAATGTTAAAGATAGAAGCTGAGCGGCTATCAGTTTTCATGTGGAACTTTGGTTGATAAAATAAATAACGGTTAAAATAAAAAAAATGGGCCAATTATAGCCCATTTTTTAAAATTCTTATAAAGTCGTGTCCGATGTGTTGGTCACTTCTGACTGATTCGGGTCCGGATGATGTTTCACCTTTCCGGAGAGCAGTTTAATGATCACCGGTAAAGTAGTGATCACAATGATAACCAGTATGATCAGCTCCAGGTGATTTTTCAGGTTAGGAAAGAATTTGTCCAGGTAGTGGCCGGCCAGCATCATGGAAAATACCCACGAAAAGGAACCGATGACATTAAACAGCATGAACTTCTTTTTGTCCATCTGCACCATACCGGCCACAATAGGGGCAAAAGTGCGGATGATGGGAAGGAAACGGGCCAGAAAAATAGCGCCGCCACCGTATTTCACAAAGAAGTCATGAGCCTGGTGCAGGTGTTTCTTTTTAAAGAAAAAAGTATCTTTCTTTTTAAATAACAACGGGCCGGATTTATTACCAAACCAGAAGCCCACCATGTTACCCAGCACACCGGCCAGCGCAATCAACAGCATCACTACAAAAAACGGCATATCGAAGAAGCTCCGGCAGAGATCTGCACTGTAAATGCCCGCTACAAAAAGCAGGGAATCGCCGGGGAGAAAAAAGCCAATAAATAAACCGGTCTCCGCAAAAATAATCGCCAGTAACAGGTACAGGCCACCGTGTTCAATAATCCACGAGGGATTAATGAGGTGTTTAAAAAACTCTAAAATCTGGTCCATGCTAATAAATTCTGTTCAGAATCGGTAAAATAAGAATAAAACTGTTATCTATTTGTTAACTAAAATCCCATCGCTGTCATCGCCCGGTCCCAGCTTATTCTCCCATTTAGATACTACTGCAGTGGCCATTGCGTTACCAATTACGTTGGTAGCAGAACGTCCCATGTCCAGCAGATGGTCCACGCCCAACAGCAGCAACAAACCTGCTTCCGGAATATGGAACATGGACAAGGTACCGGCTATCACCACAAGGGAGGCCCTTGGTACGCCGGCAATACCTTTACTGGTGATCATTAACACCAACAGCATGGTGATCTGCTGATCAATGCCCAGGTGCATGCCATAAGCCTGTGCAATAAACAGGCTGGCAAACGTCATATACATCATAGAGCCATCCAGATTAAAGGAATAGCCCAGGGGTAATACAAAACTTACAATACGGTTATCGCAGCCAAATTTCTCCAGTTCAGCCATGGTACGCGGATACGCCGCCTCACTGCTGGCAGTGCCAAAGGCCAGCAACAACGGATCTTTGATGCCGCCCAGCAACCGGAACACCCGTTTGCCGAGTATCAGCCATCCTACCAATGCCAGTACAAGCCATAAGCTAAACAGTCCCAGGTAAAACTGAATAATAAATTTACCATACACCAGCAGAACAGAAAGCCCTTTGGTGGCTATGATAGCAGCCATTGCGCCAAATACCGCAAACGGCGCGAAGTTCATAACAAAGCCGGTCACCTTCAGCATGATATGTGCCACGCTGTCCATCAGCTTCACCACGGGTTGCGCTTTTTCACCAATCGCCGCAGCGGCAACACCAAAGAAAATCGCAAACACCACGATCTGCAGAATTTCATTTTTGGCCATGGCATCTATCACACTGTCCGGCACCACGTGGTGGAAAAAACCTCTCAGCGTCATATCCGCCTTGGCAATACCGGTAGCGGCATGCGTATCAGGCAGCGGCAGATTGAGAGACAGGCCCGGCTTCATGAGATTTACCAGCACCAGGCCCAGGAACAATGATACAAAGGTTGCACTGATAAACCACAGCATGGTTTTGCCACCTACACGCCCTACCGCTTTGATATCGCCCATTTTGGCCACGCCTACTACCAGCGTGGAAAATACCAGCGGGGCAATAATCATTTTTACCAGTCGCAGGAAAATATCTGTCAGAATAGAAATCCGGTCGGCAAATACCTGGGGAACGTCGCTTTGTGTACCGATGGCCACTCCACCTGGTTTCAGGACCTGATCGGCAGGAACAGCATAGGCCAGCCAAACCGCATAACCAGTACTGATGCCCACCAACATGGCAATAAAAATGAACAGAGTAAGCCTATTTGATGATTTCTTCATGCAACGCCAGGATTTTTTCTTCTTTAAAAAATTTAATAATTGTTGTAACCGGAAAATTTCCCAAAAATAAGGTTCTGCCGGTACAAATAAGCGTTTCAGGCCAAAATAAAAGTATCCGTTCTAGATTTTAGATATTATATTTGACGATCGACGTACAACACAACAGAACTAAACTACCTTAAAACATCAACCACAACTTTTCATTTGTATGGGTCTTCTATTTTCCAGAACCAAGTCTTTAAATCAGCTCATGAATGAGGCGAGCGAGTCAGAGAAAGGACTGAAACGATCTTTATCCGCAACGAACCTTGTTGCTTTGGGTATAGGCGCTATCATCGGCGCAGGTCTGTTTTCCCTGACTGGTCTGGCAGCAGCCAACAATGCCGGTCCCGCCGTTACTATCTCCTTCCTCATAGGCGCTATTGGTTGCGCTTTCGCAGGCCTTTGTTATGCCGAATTTGCTTCCATGATTCCTATCGCAGGAAGTGCTTATACCTATTCCTACGCTACCATGGGTGAATTCATGGCATGGATCATCGGATGGGACCTGGTGCTGGAATATGCGCTGGGCGCGGCTACTGTGGCCATCAGCTGGTCACAGTACCTGGTAAAATTCCTGCATCACTTTAACATTCATCTGCCGGCACAGCTGACAGCATCTCCGTTTGAAACCGTTACACTGATGGATGGCACTACTGTACACGGATATCTGAACTTCCCGGCCATCCTGATCGTAGGCGCGCTCTCCATGCTGCTGATCCGTGGTACCCGTGAGTCAGCTTTCACCAACGCTCTGCTGGTGGCACTGAAAGTAACTGTGGTACTGGTATTCATCGCAGTAGGCTGGAACCACGTGAACCCCGATAACTATCACCCTTATATTCCTGAAAACCAGGGCTTCGGCCACTTCGGTATTTCCGGCGTATTACGTGGTGCCGCCGTGGTGTTCTTCGCCTTCATCGGGTTCGATGCCGTATCCACAGCGGCGCAGGAAGCGAAAAAGCCACAAAAAGACATGCCTATCGGTATTCTGGGCTCACTGGTCATCTGTACTATACTGTATGTACTGTTTGCCCACGTGATGACCGGCCTCGCCAACTATAAAGAATTTAAAGACAGCGCTGCACCGGTAGCGATCGCCATTGCGAAAACACCGTACGGCTGGCTGCAACAGGCAATCATCCTTGCTATCCTGGCAGGTTATACCTCTGTGATCCTGGTAATGCTCATGGGCCAGTCCCGCGTGTTTTATTCCATGTCAAAAGACGGCCTGCTGCCTAAAACCTTCTCCGATGTACATCCGAAATATCGTACTCCGTATAAATCCAACCTCCTGTTCATGGTGTTTGTGAGCCTGTTCTCCGCTTTTGTGCCGGTGCACGTGGTAGGAGAAATGGTGAGCATCGGTACGCTCTTCGCGTTTGTACTGGTATGTATCGGTATCATCATCATGCGTAAAAAACAGCCAAATGCGCCCAGACCGTTCAGAACACCGCTGGTGCCTTTTGTACCGATCATGGGTATCATTATCTGTATCGTCATGATGGGCGCACTGCCCTGGGATACCTGGTTACGTCTGGCTATCTGGATGGGCCTTGGTTTTATCATCTACTTTGCCTACAGTAAGAAAAACAGTAAGATCGGGCAGCAAAGTGAGCAACAGAGTGTTGCTGAGAAATTGTGATCCCGTCATCACTGACCAATATTCAAAGAAAACCGTCCGGCTACTTTTCCGGGCGGTTTTCTGTTATAAAAGGGCTCTATTTTAGCCGAAAGTTCTCTAAATTTGCATCTTTATTAGCCTTTTGAGGTGTCATCACCTCCAATTGTTATCATTCACAAATAATTAATTTATAACCCATTATGGGAAGGATATTTGAAGTAAGAAAGTCAACCATGTTTGCCCGCTGGGACAGGATGGCCAAAGCATTCACAAGAGTCGGTAAAGAAATCGCTATTGCAGTAAAAAATGGTGGCCCTGACCCCGACAATAACCCTGCACTGCGCCGTTGTATACTCAACGCCAAAAGCGCCAACATGCCTAAAGACCGTGTGGAAGCGGCGATCAAACGCGCTATGGGGAAAGACAAGACTGATTACGAGGAAGTAGTGTATGAAGGTTACGCGCCTCATGGCGTAGCAGTAATCATCGATACGGCTACTGACAATACCACCCGTACCGTGGCCAATCTGCGTATGCACTTCACCAAAGGCGGCGGCGCGCTGGGCAATAGCGGTTCCGTAGGTTTCCTGTTCAACCGTGTAGGTGAATTCAAGGTAAAAAACGCCGGTCAGGACCTGGAAGAACTGGAACTGGAACTGATTGATTTCGGTCTGGAGGAAATCGGGGAAGACAGCGAAGGCAACATCATTATCCGTGCAGCTTTCAATGAATTTGGCAATATGGCCAAAGCGCTGGAAGACAAAGGACTGGAAGTGATCAGCTCTGAGCTGAAACGTATCCCCACCACTACTGTGGAACTGAATGAAGAGCAGGCCAAAGAGGTACTGGAACTGGTGGACCGCCTGGAGCAGGACGATGACGTTCAGCAGGTATTCTACAATCTGAAATAATACAGGTTATTTCCATAAAAAGAACGTCCCGGCATTTACCGGGACGTTTCTATTTCAGGTTTAAAAAACAATCAGGCTTTAAGCCTTCTCAATGATGTGGGTACGGTCCATCTCGTTGATGACCAGCATAAGACCTTTTCCATGAAAGGTTTCTATCCGGATAGAGGGGTCCATGGCAATATGCCGGCGCAAGCGGCTCAGGTACACGTCCATTACCCTTTGTGCCAGGTAACCGTCCGCTCCCCAGACACTCGCCAGGATATGCTCCCTTTTTAGTTTTTTGTTAGAGTTTTCACACAGATAGCGCAGTAACTCCGCCTCCTTTGGTGCGATCCGCACATGATTTTCCACCTCATTGTCTTTATGCCGCAGCTGAAGCTGGGAATAGTCGAAAACAAGGTTACCTACTGTATAGACAATCCGCTTCTCACTCCGAAGCAGACGGCTGCGTTTAATGTAGACTTTGATACGGCTGATCAGTTCATCCGTATTGAAGGGCTTTACCAGGTAGTCGTCCGCTCCTATATCAAACCCCTGCAACCTGTCCTGCTCCATATAACGGGAAGACGTAAATACGATGGGGATGTTGAAATCCGTGGCCCGTATTTCTCCCGCCAGTGTAAAACCATCTTTCCTGGGCATCACCACGTCCAGAATGCATAAATCAAAAATCGTTTCCTGGAATTTCTCCCAACCGGCTTGTCCGTCGATGGCATGCGTTACTTCAAAATTGGCACGCTCCAGCTGCCGCTTGAGCACTTTGGCAAAAAATTCATCGTCCTCTACCAATAGAATACGTGATTTCATATTTCGGTTGAATTTTGAAGGTGACCTCCTGAGTTTAGCGACTTCCCCCTTCATAAAAACGCGGTCGGCCACGGAAGGTACCGTCCTGTTTTTATATATTTTAATTCTATAAGGGTAAAATATACGTTTTCAAAATTATACTAAAACCGGTGACCATTCTGTTCAAGTTACAGGAGTTGTTCAGCTTATTCATTCGTCAGACAAAAATTAATAGTTATTTATAAGAGGATTACCTGAATATACAAACACATGATCAAAATATCAAAATAATATTTTATTGTATTTTATTGATATTATTTTGACTATTCCCGAGCAGATATTGACGTACATTCTCTACAGTCACGTGCATCAACCGGCCGCGCGCTGCCTGCGTTGCCCATGCAATATGGGGAGTAATAACAGTGCCTGGCGCCTGTACCAGCGGATGATCTGCTGCGGGCGGTTCTGTGGAAAGCACGTCCAGCCCCGCTCCTGCTATCACGCCTTCTTTCAGCGCCTCCGCCAGATCGGCCTCCCGGACCAGCGGCCCCCGGCTGGTATTGATCAGCAAGGCTGTTTTTTTCATCGTTTTCAGCAAACCCGTATTCACAAATTCCCTGTTGTCCTGGTTCAGCGGGCAATGCAGCGATACAACGTCCGCTTCCCGGAAACACGTGGCCTGGTCCACAAAAGTCACTCCCTCCATTTTATCCCTTTCCGGATGTTTATGCGAAACGATCACTTTCATACCGAAAGCCAGCGCGATCTTTGCCACTGCCTGCCCTATCTGCCCAAAGCCCACAATACCGATGGTACGGCCATCCAGTTCGGTCAATGGCGTCTTCCAATAGCTGAAATCCAAGCTGGAAGCCCATTCTCCCGCTCTCACACTCCGGGCATGCAAACCTGTCTGAAAACACAATTCCAATATTAATGCAAAAGTAAGCTGCGCCACTGAAGCAGTACTGTAAGCGGGAACATTCGTAACGGGTATTTTCCGGGCCGTAGCGGCCGGAATATCTACGACGTTATACCCGGTGGCCATCACCCCGATATATTCAAGGAAAGGCAGGCTATTGATCGTTTCCGCGCTGACGATAGCCTTGTTGGTCAGCAGGATATGGGCATCCTTCGCCCGCTCTGCCACCAGCTCCACCGGCGTCCGATCATAGATGGTGACCTTCCCCAAAGCCTGCAACGGCGCCCAGTCCAGGTCCCCAGGATTTAAAGCATATCCGTCCAATACAACTATGTTTTTCATATACTTCTGTTTGTTCGTTAAATATACATGATGAATTAAATAATTATTAACTCGGGCCGCTATTCTTCTGCACTTTGAAAAAATCCCACACCTTTGCTGCGCCATAATAGCAACAACACTAAGCTTGCAATAACTGCTTGACTACATTAAACTCAGAAGCCACCGCATATGCAGATTGGATGCATGTACGGTGGCTTCGCCTATTATGAGCAAGTCTGTTTGTTATTCTTCCATCATCTCCATCACCATTTTCACCACGTCTTCTGTGTTGGGCTTGGAGAAATAATCGCCATCAGAGCCATAGGCCGGGCGATGCGCCTGCGCTGTCAGTGTGCGCGGGGCCACATCCAGCCAGCGGTAGCCGCCCTGCTGTTCCATCACCTGCTGGAACATATAGGCAGTGCCGCCTCCCGGTACGTCTTCATCGATGAAGGCGATACGGTTGGTTTTCTTCAGTGACTGCACAATGCTGTGATGAATATCAAAAGGCAGCAATGTTTGTACATCTATCAATTCGCAGGAAACGCCGAGTTCTTCCAGCGTCCCTATTGCTTCTTCCACAATGCGGGTCATGGAGCCATAAGTCACCAGTGTTACATCGGAACCTTCTTTCAGCACTTCCGGCACGCCCATCGGCACAGTGAATGTTTCGAGATTGGACGGCAACTTCTCTTTCAGGCGGTAGCCATTCAGTGATTCAATCACCAGCGCCGGCTCATTGGCCTGCAGCAGCGTATTGTACATACCGGCTGCCTGCACCATATTACGCGGCACGCATATGTTCATGCCTCTGAGTGAGTGGATGATCATGCCCATCGGGGAACCGCTGTGCCAGATGCCTTCCAGGCGATGGCCTCGGGTACGCACGATAATCGGACAGTGTTGTGCGCCCTTGGTACGGTATTGCAGGGAAGCCACGTCATCGCTCAGTGGTTGCAGGCCATACAGCAGGTAATCCAGGTACTGGATTTCCGCAATAGGACGCAGGCCGCGCAGCGCCATACCGATACCCTGGCCCATGATCGTTAATTCACGTATACCCGTATCCGTTATACGCACCGGGCCATGCTTCTGTTGCAGTCCTGCAAAGGCCTGGTTTACGTCGCCGATCTTGCCGACATCTTCTCCGAAAGCAAACACCTTCGGGTTGTTGGTGATGAGCTGATCAAAATATTTGTTCAGCACCTCATAACCGTTAAGCGTAGTGGCGTCATCGTTATATTCTGCCGGTACTACCGGTATCGCATGTACGGAGTTGGCGCCGGTAGCGTGGAGGTAGGAATTGTAGTTCTCTTTTTCTCCCTGAAGGTACTGATCATAGTACTGCTGTAAAGCCTGTACTGCAGGATCGGTTTTCAGTTGCCGGTGCCTTATCAGAATGGTGACAGCGGCTTTCAGGATGTCCCTGCGCTGTGGCTCGCGGTTGGCCTGCAGCTCACGTATCTGCTGCGCCACCAGTTCAGCATTGACGCCGGCTACTGCGGTGAGAGGTGTAGCCAGTGAAACAAAACGCTGTACTTCCTGTTTAATGGGCGTAATATATTTTTCCCATGCAGCCTTGCGTGCGTCCTGTGCAGTGGTTTTGGCGTTTGCTTCTATCTGCACCAGTGTCTCCTCATCACACAAGGCGTTTTCCAGTATCCAGGACCTCATTTTGAGGTTACAGTCGAATTCTTTTTCCCATGACAGGCGTTCCTTGCTCTTGTAGCGTTCGTGTGAACCGCTGGTGGAGTGGCCCTGTGGCTGGGTGATTTCTTCCACGTGGAATAACGCAGGGATATGTGTTTCCCGTATTTTGCGGATAGCCGCTTCAAATACTTCGCACATACCGGCGTAGTCCCATCCCTTCACGTTATAGATGTCAAAGCCGTTGGTGCCGTCCGCTTTGCGGAAACCTTCCAGCGCAACGCTGATAGAGTTTTTGGTAGTCTGGTATTTGCGGGGCACGGAAATGCCGTAGCCATCGTCCCATACGAAAACCGCCAGTGGCACCTGCAATACGCCCGCGGCATTCATGGTTTCCCAGAAATGTCCTTCTGACGTAGAGGCGTCACCGATAGTAGCGAAACAGATTTCGTTACCGTTATCGGAAAGATGTTTGAGATCGTGGAGCGATTCCGCTTCACGGAACATTTTGGAGGCATAGGCCAGTCCCAGGGCGCGTGGCATCTGTCCTGCCGTGGGCGCCATGTCCGCTGCGGAGTTTTTCATCTCCATCAGGTTGAGCCAGTTACCGTCGTTGCCGAGATTCGGTGTCGCAAAATGCGAGTTCATCTGGCGACCACCGGAGAATGGTTCGTGTTGCTGATCGGGATCAGCGTATAGCTGCGAGAAAAATTGTTCGGGGGTAGCGATACCAGTAGCAAATGCCACAGTCTGGTCGCGATAATAACCGGAGCGGAAGTCGCCAGGCTTGAAATATTTTGACATCGCTACCTGTGCCACCTCTTTACCATCTCCAAAGATGCCAAACTTAGCCTTGCCCGTGAGAACTTCCCTGCGGGCCAGCAGACTCACTTCCCTGCTTTCGCAGGCCAACCTGTAGTCATTTAATACCTCCTTACGGAATTCTTCGAATGACAACCGGCTTTCTATATTCATAGATAGTGCTTTATTTTCTATCATGCCTCTTGGTTAAAGTACAAAAGTAAGGTTAATTATACAGTTGAAAAATCAGTGGCTGAGATGCATTTAAAATAATCTGATTTTTTTTAATAAGATTTTAATAAATTACAAGGTAACAATTACTTTTTGGCCGTAAATTTGTCCTTGGTCGAAAAGAAATTTATATTTTTTAACCAGTCGCGCTAAAACCATCATATGAAAATGAAAAAATTCATCTTGTCCCTATTCGCCAGCTTGTTGATTACTACAGCTTTGTGGGCACAGTCTCAGCCGAATGCGGCAGACACGAAAGTAAAATTTGTTAAAGAAACGGTTGATTTCGGTAAAACAGCACTGAACAAACCAGTAACTGTTGATTTTGAATTCACCAACATTTCAAAAGAACCAATTCTGATTGAAGCTGCACGTGCCAGCTGCGGCTGTACTACACCGAAATGGACACAGGAGCCGATCCTGCCTGGTAAAAAAGGCAAGGTCACTGCTAACTATAGCGCCAACGGTTTAGGCCAGCAGAACAAAACCATCTGGGTGAAGTTCAAAGGTGTGGACCAGGACAAAGAACTGCACCTGACCGGTACAGTGGCCAACAACTAGTTTTAGGTTTCAAAAAATATTTAAAAAACCTTACAGCAGCGCGCTGTAAGGTTTTTTTGTTGCCCTGCCTAACCCCTATCTTTGCAGGGCAAAAGATCAAAACAATTTTATGCCTACCATTAGCCAGAGAGGTGTGCTGATGCCTCCTTCTCCCATCAGAAAACTTGTTCCCTTCGCCGAAGCAGCCAAGAAAAGAGGTGTGAAGGTATATCACCTGAACATCGGACAGCCTGATATCGAGACACCTAAACCGGTGCTCGACGCGGTGCGTCATTCTGAATTCAAAGTCCTGGAATACAGCCACAGCGCGGGCAACGAAAGCTACCGCCGCAAACTGGTGGAGTACTACGGCCGGTTTGATGTTTCCTTGAACCACAACCAGATCATTGTGACCACCGGTGGTTCTGAGGCAATCGTTTTTGCCTTTATGGCCTGCCTCGATCCGGGTGACGAAGTGATTGTACCGGAGCCTTTCTACGCCAACTATAATGGTTTTGCCGTAGAAGCAGAAGTAAAAATCAAGACGATTACTGCAAATATCGAGACCGGCTTTGCACTGCCTGCCATGGAAGCATTTGAAGCAGCCATTACACCGCGTACCAAAGCTATCCTGATCTGTAACCCGAACAATCCTACCGGCTACCTGTACAGCAAGGAAGAAATGGAAGTGTTGAAACAGCTGTGCCTGAAGCACAACCTGTTCCTTTTCTCTGATGAGGCTTACCGTGAGTTCTGCTACGCCGGCACCCACTTCTCTGCCATGAACCTGGAAGGCATGGACGATAATGTGGTCCTGATGGACACTATCTCCAAGCGTTACAGTGCCTGTGGCGGCCGTATCGGTGCTTTTGTGACCAAAAACCAGTCTGTGCTGGATGCAACTATGAAGTTTGCACAAGCCCGGCTGAGCCCTCCCTCCTTTGCGCAGATCGCAGGTGAAGCCGCCGTAGACCTTCCGCTGGATTATTTTGACGGCATCAAAGCAGAATACCAGAGCCGCCGTGATGTGCTGGTAGAAGGCCTGAACAAGATCCCGGGCGTTTTCTGTCCTAATCCGGGTGGTGCGTTCTATGCTATGGCGCGGCTGCCGATTGATGATTCCGATAAGTTCTGCCAGTGGATGCTGGAGTCTTTTGAATACGAAAAACAAACGGTGATGATGTCTCCGGCGACCGGTTTTTATGCTACTCCCGGCCTGGGCAAACAGGAAGTTCGGTTAGCCTATGTGCTGAACCGTGACGACATTCGTCATGCAATAGTTTGTCTGGAAAAAGCGCTGGAAGTATATCCCGGCCGTACGGACAAATAATTCTTTCAAAAAAACCAGGACGTAAAATAGAAAATGATGAGCTCGAAATATATTACATTAAATTATATATATTAAAAATGAGCCAAATTCATCATTTTTTAACATTCACCTCTTGGTTTTTTAATGTTTTCTTTTGTATATTTGATACAGAAACAACAAAAAGCTAAAAAATAAACACAAATAAAAATATTTACATATACGATAGATTGCAAAATCTAAACTTGTTTAAGAAAAATTTAACCTGGAGAATTTCAACAAACGTTTTTTTGGAGCGAACTTTGGATCACTTTACAGGAAGAGAATTATCAGTAATCTGTAAAAAGTATAAAGCTTACTAAAACGTTTTAGCAAAATATCGTATTTTTGTATCAGTTTTTCATAACGTGGAATTTATAAAGGCAAACGGCTCTGATCACAGAGCCGTATTTTTTTGTCCTTATATACCGGTTTTCAGGCCGAAACTGCCGAAAATCTCCATTTTAATCTGGTTTGCTAAAATTTTCACCTCACTGGTTTAACATTACACACCTTTTTTTTATAATATTGTTATGTAATAAAACGGCGGAAAAGCTAATGCCTAGTTGCATAGTATTTTCGTTTGTTTTCATAACGTGGAATTTTAAAATGCAACGGTCCCGATTCCTCGGGACCGTCTCCATTATATTCCAGTCTTGTTAAACCTGTTTCTTATTTTTTGTTTGCTTTGATCATTTCGAAGAAATCATCGAACAGATAGCGGGAGTCGAACGGGCCAGGGGTGCTTTCCGGGTGGTATTGTACAGAGAAAGCCGGTTTGTTCTTGATACGGATACCTTCTACAGTATTATCGTTCAGGTTGACGTGCGTTACTTCCACCTGTTCGCTGGCGGCTATAGCTGCAGCATCCACTGCAAAACCGTGGTTCTGGGTAGTAATTTCACACAGGCCGGTTTTCAGGTTTTTAACCGGGTGGTTCAGGCCGCGGTGGCCATGGTGCATTTTGTAAGTCGGGATGCCATTGGCCAGTGCCAGCAGCTGGTGGCCGAGACAGATGCCGAACATCGGTCTTTCAGCAGCCAGGATCTGTTTTACTGTTTCCACGGCATACTTTAGCGGGGCCGGATCACCGGGGCCGTTAGAGATGAAATAAGCATGCGGCTTGAATTCCTCACACACCTCAAATTTGGTGTCTGTCGGGAATACTTTCAGGTACGCGCCCTTGTCGGACAGGCATTTCAGCATATTTCTCTTTACGCCGTTATCCATTACCGCAATACGGATTTCTGCTTCCGGATCTCCTACGTAGTAAGGCTCTGCGGTAGTCACCTCCTGGCAGAGGGCCAGTCCTTCCATGGAAGGGACCTGCGCCAGCTGGGCTTTCAGCTGCTCCACGTCCAGGATTTCGGAGGAGATGATGCAGTTCATAGCGCCTTTGCTGCGGATATGGGAAACCAGCGCGCGGGTATCTACATCATAGATGGCTACCAGGTTATTATCGGTCAGGAACTTCTCCAGCGATTCATCAGCCATCTTCCTGGAATAGTTATACGCGATGTTCTTCGCAATCAGACCACTTATCTTCACGCTGCCGCTTTCCACGTCATCCTTGCGGGTGCCGTAGTTGCCGATATAGCAGTTGTTCATGATAAGTACCTGTCCTTTGTAAGAAGGGTCAGTAAACACTTCCTGATAACCCGTCATACCGGTATTGAAAGCTAATTCACCGGCGGCAGTGCCAATTTTCCCAAAAGCTTTTCCCTGAAAAACCGTACCGTCGTCGAGCAACAGTATGGCAGGCTGGATGGTTCTTGTCTGAGGCATTTCTGGTATCTGTTCTTGTTTTATATTTTAAAAAAAACCTTCAAGGGTTAGTACGCCCTGAAGGTTCGGATAAAAAACCGTGCAAAGTTATGAAATGCAAGGTTTAATTACAGATTTTTTTTGCTTTCTGCCCTGTTATTTAATTTTTACTGACTTCAGCACGCGCTGGGCCACTTGTGGACCGATGGGGTCGTCATCCCGGTAATGGATTTGTATCTCCCAGCGGTTGGCCCCTTTTACGACCACCAGGTTCTGGAATGCCAGGCGGATACCACCTTTATACAGGTAATTTCCTTCCTCCAGCTGGCCTTGTATACCGGAAACCAGCACCGGGATGGATTTGGCGTGTATATCAGATAGATCGTCCTGTGCCATGGCCTGGCGGCTGTCTTCTTTGGCATTTTCGAGCGTATTGGCCACGTTTCCGAAGTAGCTGTACATATTCACAGTAATACGGATGCCGCCGCCATCCTCATTCCGGTAGCTTTTGGCATATTCCGTCACCTGGGCGATCTCTGGTGGCAGTGGCTGGTCGTGTATCCATAACTTTACCGGCGTGCTGATTTCTAGTGCCTGCCGGCCGATGGTAGCCGTTTGCCAGCTGGAATAGAGATAGGATTTAGGCACTTTAGCATACAACAGCGTGAATACCGCCCTTTTGCCAAACAGTGTACCTGCAGTGGCCAGCAGCACAAATACCAGGGAAAAGAACACAATGACCTTGCCTTTATTGGCTGGTTGCAATTGTCTTTTGAACCAGGAGGAGGTGCGGTTGGGCTTTTTTTCTTTTATGGAGATGCCCACTGTTTGTTGATATTCCGCGAAAGAGCCCATAGGATGGATTTTTCGCCAGTCAGCGAAAGTATCGGGCAGTTTTTTGCCACATTGGTCGCAGAAAGTAAGGTATTCGGATTTCAGGGGATTAGCATGCGAGCAGCTCCCGCAAAGCAGGTATTTCATAGGCAATGATTAGGTGTTGGTTATTCCCCGGAGGGAAATCACTATAATATTACAAAATAAATATATTTATTTAGACATAAAAAAAGGACAAAGCGGGGCTTTGTCCTTTTGTGTATCGTAAAGTACGATTACTCAGCTGTTTTCTCTTCAGTGGCATCAGCAGCTTTTTCTGCAGCAGGAGCAGCAGCGTCAGCTTTCTTTTTGGCACCACCGGCACGACGGGTTTTCTTGGCAGCAGCTTTTTCTGTCGGAGCACCGTAGATTTCGTTGAAATCAACCAGCTCGATCAGGGCAACTTCTGCGTTATCCCCATGACGTTTACCCAGCTTAATGATACGGGTGTAACCACCAGGACGGGTAGCAATTTTTTCACTGATCGCACCGAACAGTTCTTTGATCGCTTCTTTGTCCTGCAGGTAGCTGAACACGATTCTACGGTTGTGGGTAGTATCGTTTTTGCCTCTTGTGAGCAACGGTTCAACGTAAACACGCAGTGCTTTCGCTTTTGCGAGGGTAGTGGTGATACGTTTGTGGCTGATCAGTTCGCAAGCCAGGTTAGACATCAGGCTTTTGCGGTGGGCAGCAGTTCTGCTTAATTTGTTTAATTTAACTCCGTGACGCATGACATTTGTTGTTTTACCCCTTACACCGTGTCAGGAATTGTAAGGTACTGTATTAAAAAAAGAAGATGCCTTGCCGGATGAAGTCATCTGCAAGGCATCAGTATTGTTTGACTATTCTTCTTCGAGTTTCAGTTTGGACAGGTCCATACCGAAGTGCAGGCCTCTTTCGCCGAGCACTTGTTCGATTTCGCTGAGGGATTTCTGGCCGAAGTTTCTGAACTTCATCAGTTCTTCCTGTTCGTATTGTACCAGTTCGCTCAGGGAGTTGATTTTCGCCGCTTTCAGACAGTTGAATGCACGCACGCTCAGATCGAGGTCTTCCAGTGGTGTTTTCAGGATCTTGCGCAGTTGCAGTGTTTGTTCATCCACTACATCTTCTTTTTCAGCGTCTTTGGTATCAAAGCTGATGTTTTCATCGGTGATGATCATCAGGTGCTGGATGAGGATGCGGGAAGCTTGTTTTACTGCTTCTTCCGGGTGGATGGTACCGTCAGTGACAACCTCCATGATGAGTTTCTCATAGTCGGTTTTTTGTTCCACACGGGTATTTTCTATGCTGTACTTTACGTTTTTGATAGGCGTAAAGATAGAGTCAATAGCGATGTAGCCGAATACTGCATCTTTGGGTTTATTTTCCTCTGCTGGCACGTAACCGCGGCCTTTGCCGATGGTCAGTTCGATGTCCAGTTTGGCAGAAGGGTCCAGGGTGCAGATCAGCAGTTCCGGGTTCATGATCTGGAAAGCGCTGGTGGCTTTTTCGATCATGTCAGCACGGAATTCTGTTTTGCCTTTGATGGACAGGGTGATCTTTTCGTTCGTTACGTCGTTTTCAGCGATCTTCTTGAAACGAACCTGTTTCAGGTTCAGGATGATCTCTGTAACGTCTTCGGTTACACCTCTGAGTGTAGCGAATTCGTGATCGGCGCCTTCAATTTTAATACCCACAATGGCATAGCCCTCCAAAGAAGACAACAGTACGCGACGCAACGCATTACCGATAGTCACAGCATAACCTGGTTCTAATGGACGGAATTCGAATTGAGCTTCAAAGTCGGTAGACTTCTGCAATACGATCTTATCAGGTTTCTGGAAATTTAAAATTGCCATTGATATGATAGATTTATTAGTTTAAATATGAAGTTAGTCCATGGCAATAGCCATGGACTAATATTTATTACTTAGAGTACAATTCTACAATCAGTTGTTCCTTGATGTTTTCAGGAACGCTCTCTCTCTCAGGATAAGCAATGAATACGCCTTTCATTTCTTTTTCATTCCAATCCAGCCAGCTGAATTTAGGATTTTTACCACGGATAACGCTGGTGAGGGCGGTATTGTTGGCAGTTTTGTTTTTCAGGCTGATAACGTCACCTGGTTTCAGTTGGAAAGAAGGTGTGTTTACCACGATACCGTTAACGGTAATGTGTTTGTGGGATACCAGCTGACGGGCAGCAGGGCGGGAAGGAGCGATACCCAGACGGAATACGGTGTTGTCCAGACGTGCTTCCAGCAATTTGATCAATACTTCACCGGCAACGCCTTTTCTGCGGGTAGCTTCGTCGAACAGGTTGCGGAATTGTTTTTCCAGCAGGCCATAAGTGTATTTGGCTTTCTGTTTTTCTCTCAGCTGCAGTGCGTATTCGCCCAGTTGTTTACGTTTGCGGTTAGCACCGTGCTGACCCGGAGGGTTACTGTTTTTACCTAAATATTTACCGTTACCTAAGATCGGTTCGCCAAAAATTCTGGAAATTTTGGTCTTTGGGCCTGTATACCTTGCCATGATTTAAATATAAGTTAGATTTTTTAGTTAATGATGTATGCTCTTCAAAAAATCTGAAAACCTGATCATACACCCAATTATAAATATAAATTACAAAGTCCAGATACCCAACTTCTTTGGAAGTCCGGTATCTGGAATCTGTTATGATAGCTGACTATACTCTTCTTTTCTTGGGAGGACGGCAACCGTTGTGCGGTAAAGGCGTAACGTCTTTAATCATGCTCACTTCGATACCGGAGTTAGCGATAGCACGGATAGCGCTTTCACGACCTGCTCCTGGGCCTTTTACAAATACATCTGCTCTTTTCAGACCGGCGTCCATAGCAACTTTAGCAGCATCCTGTGCAGCCAGCTGAGCGGCATACGGAGTGTTCTTTTTAGAACCTCTGAAGCCCATTTTACCAGCAGAAGACCAGGAGATAACCTGACCGTGTTTGTTGGTGATGCTCACAATGATGTTATTGAAGCTGGCGGAGATGTGTACGTCTCCGTAGTTGTCTACTTTTACTACCCTTTTTTTACTAGCAGCAGTTTTTGTATTATTTGCTTTTGCCATAATGATTTAAATTCCAAATATGAAATTCCAGATCCCAAATCTTCCGATCCTGTTGACATCGAAACCAAACCCCTCGTTTGGGAATTTGGGATTCCAACCTGGGATTATTTATTATTTCTTAGTTGCTTTTTTCTTACCAGCCACTGTCTTACGTTTACCTTTGCGGGTACGGCTGTTGGTACGTGTACGCTGACCTCTTACCGGTAAGCCTTTCCTGTGACGCAGACCACGGTAGCAAGCGATATCCAGCAGACGCTTGATATTCATTTGTACTTCAGAACGCAGTTGACCCTCTACCTTAAACTCGCCGTTGATAATGTTACGGATGGCAGCTTGTTCATCGTCATTCCAATCCTTCACTTTCTTGTTTACATCAATTTCCGCCTTGTTCAGGATATATTGGGCGGTAGAACGGCCTATACCAAAAATATAGGTGAGGCCAATTTCTCCTCTTTTATTTTTAGGAAGATCTATACCGGCTATACGTGCCATATTTATATTTTAGATTTTATGATTCTGATTAAAAAATCAAATTCCGTGGGGAACAGATTATCCCTGACGTTGTTTGAAACGAGGGTTCTTTTTGTTGATCACCAACAGAACACCTTTCCTACGAACTATTTTACAATCCGCACTTCTTTTTTTGATTGCAGCTCTTACCTTCATGATAATTATTTTATAAAAGGTTATATTATTTGTTAATTTATCTGCCTTAATGCACGAATCCGGGTCCCGCCTATTTGTATCTGAAAATTATACGGCCCCTTGACAAATCGTATGGGCTCATCTCCACTCCCACCTTATCTCCTGGCAGAATGCGTATGTAGTGCATTCTCATTTTTCCAGAAATGGTGGCCAGGATCTCGTGCCCATTTTCCAGTTTTACACGGAACATAGCGTTTGACAAGGCTTCTAATATAATTCCATCCTGTTTAATGAGTGCCTGTTTTGCCATAAAAATTTTTAGGACTGCAAAGATAGCATTTATCTTTTGAAATAGAAAAATTTCCCTTAATTATTATTAATATTGCCGGTCCGGTCATTAATGCCTGTCTATCGCTATTTAAAACCCCTTCACTATGAATCAAATACACTAACAGATTTTAGTAATTTGTGTTCAGTTCCGGGTTGTTTTTTTCCGCTTTTTCGATTTCCGTAAAGGAAGACAGGATATCCGGCTTGCCTTTTCCTACCGCCACGGTATGTTCGAAGTGGACCGACGGGCTTCTGTCGCGGGTAACCACGGTCCAGCCGTCTTCCAGGTATTCCACGTCCTTAGTACGGAGGTTGATCATCGGTTCAATGGCGATGACCAGGCCTTCCTTTATCACCGGGCCGCTGCCACGTTTGCCGTAGTTAGGCACCTGCGGGTCTTCATGGAGGTGACGGCCAAGGCCATGCCCTACCAGTTCCCTTACCACGCCGTAACCGCGTTCTTTTTCGGTATATTCCTGAATAGCGTAGGAGATATCCCCGATACGGTTGCCGACAACCGCCTTTTCGATGCCTTTATAGAGAGAAGCTTTCGTGGCGGCCATAAGGCGGCGCACATTCTCGGGCACATTGCCAATAGCGAAAGTATAGGCACTGTCAGCATGGAAACCGTTCATATACACGCCTACGTCCACTGTGAGGATATCTCCGTCTTTCAGCACGTGTTTATTGGGAATACCATGTACCACTGCCTCGTTCACGGAAATACAGCAGGCGTTGGGGAAACCTTTATAGTTTTTAAACGAAGGCACGGCTCCGTTTTCCACGATAAATTTATCTGCCACCGCGTCTACATCGAGCGTGGTCATACCTGGTTTGAGGGCTTTCGCCACTTCAGCCAGGGCAGCGCTGAGGAGGAGGGCACTTTTACGGATCAGCTCTATTTCTTCCTTCGTCTTATAGTGAATCATCTTTCGTAAACTTTTGGCCGGACGGCCCTTTTAACGGGGCGGTTGACGGCCTTAACAAAATATAATAGCCACCAAAGCGTGAAAGCTCTTGTGGCTATTTTATTGCGTTTGTCGCATCCGGCGCCGGAGCACCGGGCGATCAATCATTTAAGCATTAGCCGGGGCAGTTCTGCCCTTGATGCGGCCTGTGCTCATGAGGCCATCGTAGTGGCGCATCAGGAGCTGGCTTTCGATCTGTTGCAGCGTATCCAGGATAACCCCAACCATGATCAGGAGGGACGTACCACCGAAGAAGGTGGCGAAGTTGCTGTTGATCTTGAAGGCAGCTGCCAGACCAGGCATGATACCCACAAGTGCCAGGAAAAATGCTCCCGGGAGGGTAATGCGGTCCATTACAGCACCGATATAGTCGGCAGTCGCTTTACCGGGTTTAACACCAGGAACGAAGCCATTGTTGCGTTTCATTTCATCCGCCATCTGAGTGGGGTTGAAAATCAGCGCAGTATAGAAATAAGTAAATACAATCACGAGAACAGCGTAGATCAGGTTGTACCAGCCATTAGTGTGGTCACTGAAGATACGAACGAAACCGGAAGCGCTTTCAGAGCTGGTAGCGAAACCGATGGCCGTAGCCGGGATGAACATAATAGCTTGGGCAAAGATGATCGGCATTACACCAGCTGCATTCACTTTGAGGGGAATGAACTGGCGAACTCCGCCGTATTGTTTGTTGCCCACAATACGTTTTGCGTAGTTAACGGGAATTTTCCGGGTACCCTGAACGAGCAGGATAAGGCCCACGGTGATCATGATAAACACCGCGATTTCGATCAGGAAGAGGATCGGACCGCCGGAGCCGGCCACTTTAGAGGAGAATTCCCCGATCAGGGCTTGTGGGAGGCGGGCGAGGATGCCCATCATGATGATAATGGAAGTACCGTTACCAATACCTTTATCTGTGATCTTTTCACCGAGCCACATCACGAACAGGGTACCTGCAGTGAGGACGATAGTGGTAGAGAGCCAGAAAAAGAAGGTTCCGTATTCTGGAATAATAGCGCCACCTGACTGATTACGGAGATAAGCTACGTAAGCACTTGCCTGGAATCCGGTTACCACCACAGTAAGGATGCGGGTATACTGGTTGATTTTCTTGCGGCCGCTTTCACCTTCCTTCTGCAGTTTCTGGAAATAAGGTACTGCTATGGTCAGCAACTGAATAGCAATGGAAGCGGAGATGTAGGGCATGATACCCAACGCAAAAATAGAGGCCCTTGAAAACGATCCGCCGGCAAACATGTTTACCAGTCCCAGAATGCCCTGGTTAGAATTTTTTTCAAAGTTGCTGAGCGCGTTTGCATCAATACCGGGCAAGGCTATATACGATCCAACACGGTAAATGAGGACCAGGAGCAGGGTAGTTAAGATGCGATTACGCAGGTCCTCGATACTCCAGATATTCTTAATCGTTTCGATAAATTTCTTCACAGGAAGATAAAGGTTTAATAGCGCTATTAAATATGAAAAGACGCACTACTCCGTAGGCGTCTCCTCAGTCGTAAAGTCTTATACCAGTTCTACTGATCCACCTGTTGATTCGATGGCCTGTTTAGCTTTTTCGCTGATAGCGTTTACTTTAACAGTCACCTTGGATTTCAGTTCACCGTTAGCCAGGATTTTAACTTTAGCTGTCCGGTTCACCAGGCCGTTCATATACAGGTTTTCGAGGTTGAATTCCTGCAGGCCATATTTTTCAACTAAGTGGTCAATCTGACCCAGGTTGAAGATGGTGTATTCCTCGCGGTTATTGTTTTTGAAACCACGTTTAGGCATACGGCGCTGGATTGGCATCTGGCCACCTTCAAAGCCTCTTTTGCTGGCGTAACCGGCGCGTTGCTGGATACCTTTGTTACCTTTTGTAGAAGTACCACCTTTACCGGAAGCCTCACCACGTCCGAGACGTTTTTCTTTATGTACGGCGCCTTTAGCAGGCTTTAATGAATGCAGATTCATAATTTAATTGTTTTTACTTACGCGGAAATTAACCGCTCGCATGTAATTGTAAAAAGTATGACTTTGTAAAGTTACAAATGTAAAAGTAAGATTATCAGCAGACAATCCCACAGCAGTGTTACTTAATTAATTAAGCGTTAACTGTCTCTACTTTTACCAGGTGATCAACTTTACGGACCATTCCCAGCACCTGAGGAGTAGCTTCTACTTCAACAGTAGCGTTCATTTTAGTCAGGCCCAGTGCCTTCAAGGTCAGTTTCTGCCTTTCAGGACGGTCAATACCACTTTTCACTTGAGTGATCTTAATCTTTGCCATAAATCCCTATCCGCTGAAGGCGGAGTAATTTAATTGTTAATAATGAGTATCAATATATCCCGGAGATATATGTTTACACCGGATGATCGCCCCGGAAGGGAATTAACCGTTGAAAACCTTCTTCAGGGAAACAGTTCTGGTTCTTGCTACGCTGATTGGTTCACGTAACAGGCCCAGTGCTTTGAAAGTAGCTTTCACCACGTTGTGCGGGTTGGCAGAACCCAGGGATTTAGCCAGTACGTCTGTAACGCCTGCGCTTTCCAGTACTGCACGCATAGAACCACCCGCGATCACACCGGTACCGTGAGCAGCCGGTTTGATCAATACTTTGGCAGCACCTTCTTTCGCGAACTGGTCGTGAGGAATAGTACCGTGCATAACCGGAACCTTGATCAGGTTCTTTTTAGCATCATCGATACCTTTGGTGATAGCCTGCTGTACTTCTTTAGCTTTACCAAGGCCATGACCTACCACGCCGTTTTCATTACCTACTACTACCAGTGCGGAGAAACTGAAAGTACGACCGCCTTTGGTGGTTTTGGTAACACGGTTGATCGCCACTACTTTTTCTTTCAGCTCCAGATCACCGGCCTTTACTTTATTGAATGAATTCTTTGCCATTTTATTTTATAAGAATTACTTGTTCAGAATGATAAAATTAGGACCCAGCATTAGAACTGGAGACCACCTTCTCTTGCTCCGTCAGCTACACTTTTAATGCGGCCATGGTATAAGTACCCACTTCTGTCGAAAACGCAGGTAGTGAGGCCTAAAGCGGTGGCTTTCTGAGCCAGGGCCATACCTACCAGTCTGGATTTCTCGGATTTGGTACCGGATTGCGCTTTGATATCTTTATCACGGGAAGAAGCGGATGCCAGGGTAGTACCGTTGGTATCATCGATCAGCTGTACGTAGATATCGCTGTTGCTGCGAAATACAGATAATCTTGGTGTTTTGGCAGTACCGGAGATCTTTTTACGGATGCGGTAGCGGATCTTTTCCCTTCTGCTAACTTTTGTGCTCATTGTGAGTTTTATTTTATTATCCCGATGCTGCCGGGATATGTTAAAACCAGCTAACCAGCCGGAGGCTGATTAGCTAGTTAAAAATTATTTACCTGCTGACTTACCAGCTTTCTTACGAACCACTTCATCGCTGTAGCGAACACCTTTACCTTTGTATGGTTCAGGTTTGCGGAGGCTGCGGATTTTAGCAGCTACCTGGCCCAGCAGTTGGTTATCGGAACCTTCCAGCATAATTTTAGGGTTCTGACCTTTTTCAGTCAGGGTAGCCACTTTCAATTCTTTTGGAATTTCGATCACGATGTTGTGGGAGTAACCCAGAGACAGGTCCAGCAGCTGACCGTTGTTAGCAGCTTTGTAACCCACACCAACCAGTTCGAGTTGTTTTTTGAATCCTTCAGTAACACCAGTCACCATGTTAGCGATGAGTGCGCGGGTCAGACCGTGCAGTGCTTTGTGGCGGATCTGATCTGTAGGACGAATTACAGTCAATACTCCGTCTTTCACTTCTACTTTCAGGTCTCTGTCGATGGATCTTTTCAGTTCACCTTTAGGACCTTTTACAGTAACTTCATTAGCCGGGGAAACAGTGATGGTAACACCGCTGGCCAATTTGATAGGAGCTTTACCTATACGTGACATAACTTGAGTTTAAGTATATTTTTGATAGTTGTTTCTGCAGTTATCCGTGTTCAGCGCCGTATAGAAAGCTTAATTGTCAGATAACCGTTTGGGCTTACCGGGACCAGAAGTCCCTGTAAGCCAATATATTAATAAACGTAGCAAACTACTTCGCCGCCTACGTTCTGAGCTTTAGCTTCTTTATCGGTCATTACGCCTTTGGAAGTGGAGATGATAGCCACGCCGAGCCCGTTTTTAACACGCTTGAACTCTTCTGGTTTAGCGTACTGACGCAGACCTGGACGGCTGATGCGTTGCAGTTCTTTAATAGCGGGTTCTTTGGTTTGAGGATCGTATTTCAGGGCTATTTTGATGATGCCTTGTTTGTTGTCCTCTTCGAATTTGTACTTCAGGATATAACCTTTATCGTACAGAATTTCTGTAATGCGTTTTTTCAGCTTGGAAGCCGGAATTTCCACGATCCTGTGGGTGGCCATTTGCGCGTTCCGGATTCTAGTCAGGAAGTCTGCTATTGGATCAGTAACCATTGTTTAAATAGTTTGAATAATGTTTACAATGCGATATCCAATCGAAAGAGATGGGAATCAAATAACTTTGTTAATATTTAAATATTTTACTATTTAAATATTGAATTTACCAGCTGGCTTTAGTTACGCCAGGGATTTTGCCTGCGAGAGCCAGGTCGCGGAACATGTTCCTGCAGAGGCCGAAGTGACGCATGTATCCTTTAGGACGACCGGTCAGCTGGCATCTGTTTTTCAGACGAACAGGAGAAGCGTTTTTAGGAAGTTGGTCCAGTGCAGCGTAGTCACCGGCAGCTTTCAGGGCAGCGCGCTTTTCAGCGAATCTTGCTACCATGGCTTCTCTTTTCCTTTGTCTGGCTTTTACGGATTCTTTTGCCATAATTATATTATCGTTTCGATTTACTGATTATCTTTTTTCATATTCCTGAACGGCATACCCATTTCTTTCAGCAGCTCATAAGCTTCTTCGTTGGTTTTAGCCGTAGTAACGAAAGTAATATCCATACCGGACATTTTGGTTACTTTATCGATATCGATCTCAGGGAAGATGATTTGTTCGGTGATACCCATGGTGTAGTTACCGCGACCGTCGAAAGCTTTTTCGTTGATGCCTTTGAAGTCACGTACACGAGGCAGGGAAACAGAAACCAGGCGGTCCAGGAAGTCAAACATGTTGGTGCTGCGCAGCGTTACGCGGGCGCCGATAGGCATGTTTTTTCTCAGTTTAAAGTTTGAGATATCTTTTTTGGACAGTGTGGCAACAGCTTTCTGGCCGGAGATACGGGTCATTTCATCTACAGCGATGTCAACCAGTTTTTTATCACCAACGGCGCCATTGATACCCTGGTTCAGGCAAATTTTCACCAGACGGGGAACCTGCATTACACTTTTGTAGTTGAATTTCTTCATCAGTGCAGGAGCTACCTCGTCGAAGTATTTTTTCTGCAGTCTTGGAGTATATTTAGAGTTTGCCATTATTTAATTACCTCCCCTGATTTTTTAGCGATACGAATTAATTTACCGTTTTCCCGCTGTCTGTTCACACGGGTAGGTTTACCTGCTTTGGCATCCCACAGCATCACGTTGGAGATAGCAATCGGAGCTTCCTGCTTAACGATACCACCTTTGGTGTTCTGAGCAGTAGGCTTGGTATGCTTGGTAATAATGTTAACGCCTTCTACAAGAACGCGGCCTTGTTCAGGGTGAACTTCCAGCACTTTGCGTGCTTTGGTCCTGTCCTTGTCGTCGCCGGCAATCACCGCAACCAGGTCGCCCTTCTTAATGTTGAATTTAGGCTTAAATCTAGTTTTCATCACTTTGATTTATTTATAAACGCCAAGCGAAACAATTGTTTCGCTTGATTAATGTTTTGTCTCGTTTTGCAAACGGGCTGCAAAGATAAGAAATATTTTGACATTTATCCATTTTGCTATTTCAGGGGATAAAACCCAAAATATCAAAATGGATAAATTAGCAAATCTTATAATACCTCAGGAGCGAGGGAGATAATTTTCATATATCCCTTGTCTCTCAGTTCACGGGCAACCGGACCGAAAATACGGGTACCGCGTGGTTCGTCTGAGTTATTCAGCAGTACAACCGCGTTGTCGTCGAAACGGATATAGGAACCGTCTTTACGGCGTAATTTGTTTTTGGTTCTTACGATTACCGCTTTGGTAACCATACCTTTTTTAGCACCACCGCCAGGAATCGCGTCCTTTACAGTTACCACAATTTTATCGCCTACTTTAGCGTAGTCCTGACCGGAGTTGCCCAGCACGCGGATGCAAAGTACTTCTTTGGCACCGCTGTTGTCAGCTACACTCAGTCTTGATTCTTGTTGTATCATCGTAATGAGTTTTTAATCAGCGGCTGAAGCCGGGTAAGCCGGCAGCAGCATGAAACACTTGATAAATTATTTTACTTTTTCGATAATTTCTACCAGTCTCCAGCATTTGTTTTTGCTCAGAGGGCGGGTTTCCGCGATTTTCACGGTATCGCCGATGCTGCACTCGTTTTTATCGTCGTGCGCCATGAACTTGGTAGTTTTTTTAACGAATTTACCATAGATAGGGTGCTTCACTTTACGTTCTACCTTCACAGTAATGGTTTTATCCATTTTGTTGCTGGCCACCACACCAATCCTGGTTTTTCTTAATTGTCTTTCGGTCGTCATTGTTGAAAGTATTTAATCCTCCGGGGAGGTAAATTTTGTTATACGAATGCTTAGAAGCCCAGTTGTTTTTTGCGCAGTTCGGTTTGCATACGAGCGATATCGCGTCTCACAGAGCGGATGCTCATGGGATTTTCGATGGGCGTAATTGCATGACCGAATTTCATTTTCTTCAGGCGCAGCTCTTCAGCAGAGATTTTCTCCTGGAGATCCTGAATGCTCAGGCCGTTCAGATCCAGCTTTTCTTTTGCCATTTGTATTTTATTTGGTCCGTTTACAGCGTGAGCGGCAAACGGGATATATTAGTGATTGATAAGTAATTAAGCAACGTAGTCGCGGCTGGTTACAAATTTTACTTTGATGGGCAGTTTCTGTGCTGCGAGTTCCATCGCTTCTTTCGCTACCTGTAAGGGAACGCCGTCTGCTTCAAATAAAATTCTTCCAGGTTTTACTACAGCTGCCCAATGGTCTGGAGCACCTTTACCTTTACCCATCCTTACTTCCAGTGGTTTGGCAGTGATAGGTTTGTCAGGGAATATGCGGATCCATACGTTACCTTCACGTTTCATGTGTCTGGTGAGGGCTACACGGGCAGCTTCGATCTGCCTGTCAGTGATCCACTTAGGTTCTAATGCTTTAAGACCGAATGTACCAAAGGAGAGGGTAGCGCCTCTTTTAGCGTTCCCTTTGATGCGGCCTTTGTGCATCTTCCTATGTTTCACTCTTTTTGGCTGTAACATCGTCTGTATTGTTAATGTTAATAGTAATTGTTAATGTTTGCTATGCCTGCAGGGATTATCTGCGGCCACCGCCACGGTTTTCACCGCCTCTTCTGTCACCACCGCGATGTTCTCTTCTTTCGCCGTGTTCTCTTCTTTCTCCACCGTGTTCACGTCCACCACCGCGGTTATCGCCTTCTTTGCCGGTCAGCACGTTCGGGTTCAGATCGCGTTTACCCAGTACTTCACCTTTACAGATCCATACTTTGATACCGATTTTACCGTATACAGTCAGTGCGAACAGGGAAGCGTAGTCGATGTCCATGCGGTAAGTATGCAGGGGAACACGACCTTGTTTCACTTCTTCAGCACGGGCGATTTCAGCACCACCCAGACGGCCGCTTACTTTAATTTTGATACCTTCTGCTCCCATTCTCAGTGCAGTAGCGATCGCCATTTTGATAGCACGTTTGTAGTTGATACGGCTTTCAATTTGTTTGGCGATGGTTTCGGCAACGATGTTAGCATCCATTTCAGGACGACGGATTTCGAGAATATTGATCTGTACGTCTTCTTTACCAGTCAGTTTTTTCAGTTCTTCCTTGATACGATCAACTTCGTTACCACCTTTACCTATGATGATACCTGGTTTGGAAGTATGCACAGTGACGATCAACTTACCTAAAGTTCTTTCAATCACAACTCTGGAGATGCCACCTTTATTGATACGGGCATTCAGATAAGTTCTGATCTTGTTATCTTCGATCAGTTTGGTAGCAAAATCTTTTTTGCTGCCATACCAATTAGAGTCCCATCCTCTGATGATACCTAACCTGTTACCAATAGGATTTGTTTTCTGACCCATGTTTCGGTTATTTGTCTATTAGTTTAATAGTTTTAATTTATATCTCTTTGGTATGAAACGCTTACTGTGCATTTTTACCATCCACTACAATCGTAACGTGGTTACTTCTCTTGCGGATACGGTAACCTCTACCTTGTGGAGCAGGGCGCATCCTTTTCAGGGTGCGGCCACCGTCAACGAAGATGGTTTTAACGATCAGGTTGGCATCTTCTACCCGAGCACCTTCATTCTTCACTTTCCAGTTTGCGATAGCGGATACCAGCAGTTTTTCCAACGGAACGCTGGGGTGCTTTGGATGGAACTTCAAAATATTCAAAGCCTTTTCCACATCCAGACCACGGATTAAGTCTGCCAGCAAACGCATTTTGCGGGTAGATGTGGGATTATTATTCAGCTTAGCTACTGCTTCCATTGTTATTAATTTCTTTTATTATTTAATGTCTGACGTCTGGAGTTTGAGATTGGGCTTGAGCCTTCTCAAACCTCAAACCTCAGACTATAATTTACATTTTCTTGTTAGCGTGTCCTCTGAAGTTACGTGTAGGTGCAAATTCGCCCAGTTTATGGCCTACCATAAATTCCGTTACATAAACCGGAATGAATTTATTGCCATTGTGAACAGCGAAAGTGTGACCAACGAAATCAGGCGTAATAGTAGAACGGCGGCTCCAGGTTTTGATAACTGTGCGCTTGGTGCCAGCGTTCATTTTTTCAACTTTAGTTTCTAATTTCTGGTCTACGTAAGGACCTTTTCTTATGGAACGAGCCATGTCTTCTTATTTATGATTTTTCAAATTTGGGTCCCGGGTTAGCAGGACCCGAATTCCGAAATATTATAATTTTTTACCGTTTTTCCTGCTGATGATCAGTTTATCAGAGCTCTTATGCGGTTTTCTGGTTTTCAGACCTTTCGCATATTTGCCTGTTCTGGATCTAGGATGGCCGCCGGAAGATTTACCTTCACCACCACCCATCGGGTGATCTACAGGGTTCATGGCCACACCACGGTTACGGGGACGGATACCTCTCCAACGGTTAGCACCTGCTTTACCGATAGACTGCAGGGCGTGGTCGGAGTTGGAAACGGTACCTACAGTTGCCATACAGGTGTTCAGCACTTTGCGCAGTTCACCGGAAGGCATTTTCAGTACAGCGTATCTTTCTTCCTTGTTCGACAGCTGAGCGTAGGCGCCGGCGCTTCTTGCGATAGCACCGCCTTTACCAGGCTGCAGTTCGATATTGTGTACCACAGTACCCAGCGGCATGTTTTTCAGCGGCAGGGCGTTACCTACTTCAGGAGCAACATTTTCACCGCTGATAACGGTGCTGCCAACCTGGAGGCCTTGTGGAGCGATGATATAACGTTTTTCACCGTCTGCATAGCTGATCAGAGCGATGAATGCGCTACGGTTAGGATCGTATTCGATAGTTTTAACAGTAGCAGGGATATCGGTTTTTTCACGTTTAAAGTCTACCACACGGTAAGCTTTTTTGTGACCGCCACCGATGTAGCGCATAGACATCCTACCCTGAGCGTTTCTACCGCCGCTTCTTTTAGCGGGCTCGAGCAGGCTTTTTTCGGGGGTATCCGTAGTCAGCTCAGCGTAAGCGTTGCCTATTTTCCAGCGGGTACCGGCCGTCATTGGTTTGAACTTCTTCAGTGCCATTACTTCCTAAAAAGTTAAATGTTATTGATAAATATAAATCGTGATCTGTATATACATCCACATCCCGGCTGTTCAGGCCGGAACGGCACTACATGTTAGCATACAGATCTATAGTTTCACCAGATGCGAGGGTGATGATCGCCTTTTTGTAAGACGGTTTTTTACCTGCAATGAAACCGGCTTTAGTAAAGCGGAATTTAGCTTTACCCGGCATTACGGCAGTATTCACATCCTGTACGGTTACACCGTAGAATTCTTCCACTGCTTTTTTGATCTCCAGTTTGTTGGCTTTTTTGTCAACAATGAAGTAGTAGCGGTTGAATTTTTCGGTGGCTTTGTTCACCTTTTCGGTTACTACCGGTTTGATTAAAACGTCTGAAAGTTTCATCTTCTTTATAGCTTATAGCTTTTAAGCTGTGAGCTTTGTAGCTTTGTTATTGAATTGGTTTACAACACCTTATGCTTCTGCAGGCTCTTCAGTGAAGATTTTTGCAGCGCTTTCTGTGAACACGAGGTAGTTGCTGTTCATGATATCATAGGTATTGATATCGCTCAGCATTGCTCCGTCTACAGTAGGGATGTTTCTTAAAGACAGATAAACGCTATCGTTGTATTCCGGAGTGATGAACATAGTCTTCTTACCGTCTACATTGATGTTCAGGTTCTTTAAGATACCAACGAATTGTTTGGTTTTAGGAGCCTGCAGCGCCAGATCTTCAACGATGATGATGCTGTTTTCCTTAGCTTTTACTGACAGGGCGGAGATCTTGGCGAGATCTTTCACTTTTCTGTTCAGTTTGATGCCCCAACCATGAGGTTTGGGACCGAAGATGGTACCACCACCTTTATACAGCGGGTTACGGATGTTACCTTTACGGGCACCACCAGTACCTTTTTGTTTGTGCAGTTTGCGGGAAGCACCTTTTACTTCAGCTCTGGTTTTTACCTTGTGGGTACCCTGACGCTGAGCGGCGAGGTATTGTTTAACAGCCAGGTAGATTACGTGGTTGTTAGGTTCCACACCAAAGATCTCCTCAGGAAGTTCGATGGATCTTCCGGTTTTCTTACCTTCTATATTTAAAATATCGAGTTGCATGTTACTTCTGGATTAAAACGATTGAACCATTGTGGCCGGGAACGGAACCACTTACCAGGATATAATTCTTTTCAGGGAATATTTTCAGGATCTTCAGACCTTTCACTTTCACTCTTTCGTTACCTGTCTGGCCGGCCATACGCATGCCCTTGAAAACGCGGGAAGGATAGGAGGAACCGCCTACAGAACCAGGAGCCCTGCTTCTGTCGTGCTGGCCGTGGGTGGCTTCACCCACACCGCTAAAACCGTGGCGTTTAACAACACCCTGGAAGCCTTTACCTTTGGAAGTGCCTACTACGTCAACAGATTCACCTTCAGCGAAGATTTCGCAGGTGATAGATTCACCAAGGGCTTTCTGTACGTCCGGATTGCGGAATTCTTTAACAAAACGTTTGGGAGAGGTGCTTGCTTTCGCGAAGTGATTGAGCTCAGCTTTTGTAGTGTGTTTTTCTTTCTTCTCACCGAAAGAAACCTGAATTGCATTGTAACCATCTGATTCCAGGCTTTTTACCTGTGTTACAACGTTGGGACCTGCTTCGATAATGGTGCAAGCAGTTTGCTTACCATTGGACTCGAAGATACTGGTCATACCAATCTTTTTACCAATAATACCTTTCATTTTATATATGATTTTACCCAGCGCCTGGGGGATTTCCAGCTATCCCCAGGATGGGCGGTTAAATACATTTATTGGGCGGCCGCCCAGAAGGCGCGACCTATGTGTTATTTGTTAAAATTGTTATTGGGTGATAATCAACCAATAACCATAAAATCAGTAAAAGGCGGGCCTTTTGCCCAGCCTTGCTGTTGTCCTTATGCTTTAATTTCAACTTCTACCCCAGAAGGTAAATCCAGCTTACTCAGCGCATCTACAGTCCTGGAAGAGGAGGTATAGATGTCCAGTAAACGTTTGTGAGTACACAACTGGAACTGCTCGCGCGCTTTCTTATTTACGTGCGGAGAACGCAGTACCGTAAAAATTTTCTTCTCTGTAGGTAAAGGAATTGGACCTGTTACCACGGCGCCCGTGTTACGCACGGTTTTAACGATCTTCTCAGCAGACTTGTCTACCAGGTTATGATCGTAGGACTTCAGCTTGATTCTTATTCTCTGAGACATATGCAATGAACTTCTTCGTGTTTTTTCCCTTTACAATTTGGGAGGGCAAAGGTAACCCGGTTTTTTTGAATTGGCAAATAAATCTCAGGAAAAAAATAAAAAGATACCCGGCAGAAGTTTGCCATGGTCACGGGAAAGCGGGCGATGGGGTACGGATTTTATGCAATTAAGCCTCCGAAAACATTCATTTTGTGCGTATTAAGTCTTACGCTTAGTTGACATGCTGATTTTGACAAATATAGGAAAACAAAAATCAAAACAAAAAATTTTTCAGCTGCCGCCAGGAGAAAAATGTATTCATTCCCCTCCCCTGCTCCCTGTACGCCCAAACGGGCTCTGACGGCAGGTATACCCGGCCGGTGCCCCTGCTAAAAAGCAGCTCCCCCTCTTCCCTGCCTGGAAGCCGGTCGGTAGCCGGAACGGCCTGTTTAAACGGGCCTCGTACATTTCTGGTCCGTCCTTCAGCCTACAACAGCTACCCAGCCTGTTGGGGGCTTACACGCCTGCCGGTTATCAACTACCGGAGGAACGGCTCCGGGACAAACAACGGCTGGTGGGCATGTTGGAATAAAAAACCTTCGCCTGCCGGCGGAGGCAGCCTCCGGTAAAAATTCATCGTGCAGGAGCACATATGGCCATCTGTTGCGAAAGATGTCTTACTCGCCGGGGCCTGTCAGACAGATGACTGGAAGGGGATTATTCAGACAGTATTTGTAAGCAGGAAAAGCCGCCTGACAGGCTGCCGGTCAAAACAGCCCTATAAAGGAAGGAAACCATACCATTAATAAAGCACTGCACTATACGATCATAATACCGGCAGACAGGCACTACACAAAAGACAACCGCTCCATCTTGTGCCTGTGCATCAAAATGAAGCGGTCCTGAATTAGTTAAAGCAGATACGATGCATCCGGTGCCTCTTACAGAGGTAAACCGCCACCGATACCGCCGAGTAATGATTTTACTAATCCTAAGATCAGTGCGAGCAATTGGTTCAGCAAATCCATAGTTTTAGGTTTTCATTGTTATGCCTACTCTATTGACTGGTTTTCGGCAATCCCAGTGATAATGTTAACATCCGGTGCCGAATTTAAAAGAGGTTCTGCAATTAGCATGAGCCCATTTTGTTCATTTCCTTCACCTTCGATCATTTTGTTCATTTCTTTGCGCTGGCGACATAGCAGATTATTTCCGCTCTTTTTCCTGAAGGCGGAAAGCGCCTCGGAGAAAGCCGGAAGCGACGTTATTGTCTATTCAAAGAGTGTTTATAGTGAGCGCAAGAAAGCTTCTCCAGCCGTTCCGGATACTGGTCACATACTCCTGTATGATATCTGAAAGACGGAGATGTCTACAATAAAAAAACTCCGGGAACAAGTCCCGGAGCTAAATGCGTTGCAAGGGAATTCGAACTAAGGATAGGACCGTTCCCTTACGGAGGCCGTTAATTACAGGCCACCCAGCAGAGATTGCAGCAGAGCAACGATGGTTGCGAGCAGTTGACTCAGAATGTTCATAAAAAATGGATTTTCACCTGTTATGCCTACTCTTTTTTTGGTTTTCGGCGATCCCAATAAGTTACATACGTTTAAAAGGGAAATAGAACCAGAAACAGTACAGTTCTTCCCGTGGACGATCACAGATTACAGGCCGCCCAGCAGATTTTTCAGCAGCGCAACGATAGTAGCGAGCAATTGACTCAGTAAATTCATAAGAATGGAATTACTCCTGTTTAGCCTACTCTTTTTTTGGTTTTCGGCAATCCCAATTGGCTTCATAGCAAGAACCAACATGTTAAAAATAAGGGCAATTCGCACAATAACATACATTCATTTTGTTCATTCCATTAGTCAAAACACATTTGTTGTTCAATCCGCTGAACACGCTATTTACAAGGTCTTCAGGGGACACTAAACATCTTCCGAAATAATATCATATCTGTAAAATTCATCACCAAAAGCAGGAATCCTACTGATATAAGTTCCTCACCGGGCACAAAAAAACCGCGACTGAATCGCGGCTTTTTCGAAATACAAGTAAAAAATGTTTTCCATAATCACAGGATACAAGCGCAATAACAGTCCTGTATCTGTGGGGGATTACAGGGCACCGATAACCGTGTGCAGAAACTTCAGGAAAGCGTTGAGAATTGTGTTTAACATACGGAAACGATTAAGATTCTGAGCTTACTCTTTTTTTGGTTTTCAGCGATCCCAATGACCAGACCCAACCGGCCACACTGCAAAATAGTGCTTCCCTGCAATAATTTCCCGTTCAGTTAATCCATTGATAACACTGCCGTTCATTTTGTTCATTACAACACCACTCTATAAAAAGAGCCATGACGTTGGTCATGGCCCTAAGGGTAACAAACGCGGCATGCTCTCTGACCGGGTGCCGCCCAGTGCGGGTTTCAGCTACGCAAAATAACCTGGCTACAGGGAAAGAGTACATCGAGGACCATCAGAAAAGGTTTTTTATATCAACTACACTTTTACATGGTTTCGGTAGTCTCATTTGATCATGCGTCTGGAGAGGGCTAACAAGCCGGTGAGGTTCAGGAGCAAAATAGTTTACGGGCCACTTAGTGGTGGCAATGATGGCAACCATCATCATGATGACAACCACCGCCATTGTTGTTGTTGCCGCTAAACAGCAACTGGAGCAGAAATGCGAGTAATTGAGTGAGAAACATACAATTTGATTTAAAGGGGTTAAATGCTTACTCTTTTATTGGTTTTCAGCAATCCCAAATGACCTACAGCAATCGGTCATAGTTACAAATGTAACCGCTTCTCTCAAAGACAACGATGACCCTGGTCACCTGTTATTCATTCATTACTTTGGGTATTCATTACTTGCCTGCCAATAAAAAGCCATGACCTCGGTCATGGCTCTACGGGTAACAAACGCAGCATGCTCTCTGGCCGAATGCCGCCCAGTGCGGTTTTTCAGCAACGCAAAATAACCTGGTGACAGGGAAAGAGTACATCGATGACCATAGGAAAAAGGTTTTTAATCTCAGCTACGCTTTTACATGGCTTTCGGTATTCTCATTGTTCATGCGTCTGGGAGGGGCAGACAAGCCGGTGGGAATTCAAGAGCAAGAGTACTTCGTCAGATGCTTAGCCGTTGCAATGACGAGGATGGCAACGATCGTCATCATCATCATCACGGCGGCAACCACCACCTGGTCTAGTGTCGCCGCAAAGCAGCCGACGGAGCCATTCAAGCAATTCACAAAGGAACATAACAAATGGTTTTAGGGTTAAAGCCTACTCTTTTATTGGTTTTCAGCAATCCCAAATGCCGGGTATGAACCGGTCATGATACAAATGTAACCGCTTCTCTTAAATCCAACCATGATGCCCGTCACTCATTTGCTACTATGACATTCATTTCTTAAAATATAGCAGGAATCCTAATAAAAAGGCCCCGGCCGCCATGGATCATGACTACCGGGACCATTTTTTCACTTGCCAGTGGATTATTTTCCGCTTCTTTCTTCTCTGTAAATAGCTTTTGCTTTAGCAGACGGCAAGTAGATCTGGAAACCTACGCCCAGGCTAAGACGGTTAGCCGTAGTGGAATTACCGCCACCTACAGTCAGATCATATTTTACCAAACCTTCCAACCCTACATTAGGAGTAATAAAATAGGAAATGCCAGGTCCGATACCAACGTTAAAGCCGTTTGTAGAAGCGCCGCTGGCGGGATTTTGTCCGGCAAAACCGGCATTGGCTTCTGCAAAGAACCTTACTCTCTTGGAAAACTCCAGTTTCCGGACATTTTTATCCTCCACAAAATAACGGGCGAAGGCTCCTACCCCATAGTTTGTATTCGAAGCCCTGGTATCAGTAACTTTATTCTTGGTGGTATTGGCGCCAAATTCAACATAACCGCCAATTGCCAAACCATCTTTAATAAACCAACCGATTTTGGGAGACAGATTAAAACTGAAGGCAGTGCTTTCCTTCTGAAAAGTGACGCTCATATTTGTGAGATTGGCACCCACCATAATGTTTCCTTTCTGGATCTGTGCTTTTACGGTTGATCCCATCAGTACGCTCACTGCAACAAGGGTTAGGAGACGAATTTTTTTCATAGTGTGCATTTTAGTTTTAACATTTAACATGCTGAATGAATAAATATGCCGATCGCGCAAAACAGCAAATCAGTGTTTGAGGTTTGCAGCTATAGCAGGTTGCTATTGAATAATGAACTGAAAAAAATTAGCGGCAGGGGGATAATGGGTAGCTTTTACAATGCTTCAAACAATCACAAACAATCAACAAACACATGCTCGAATAGTATCTGAACTTGAAAACAAAAGTACTGAAAATGAAGCATATAAGTTATCCTTTTGTTAAAAAAAATATAATTTTTTTTCTTGTTGTACTGTTTGCTAATCCTTCTTTTCCGGTTTCGCTTACGGCTAATAACAATTATAATCGAATGTTGTTGTATAAAAATCTTTTCCCACCTGTGCTTTTTTTTCCATGTTTTCCGGGCGATTTTTCCGGAGAGAATAGTTTGGAAACCTGACAGGACGGAATACAAACAGCACTCCTTCTCCGTGCATTTGGGCACAGCATGTTAACAGAAGACGGCATGAACAGTTATGCGGGCCGGGCGGTGGCGCCGGGCAAACAGGTATCTTAAAACAACAGATCACAGCATGTCGATATGTGCACAGAAACGGCCTTGTTGCTGCAAAAAACGCAGGAAGCCTTCCATTTTCTGTTCCATTCTGGAACCGGAAACGCGGCTGATATACGAAGGCAGGGCATAACCCCGGATATCTACCAGTTCCCATGGATGGAAATAAAAAGAGAGGTAATTGTCTTTCCGGAGGATTGTTTTACTGAAGTGGCGGGTAACCCATAGCGGAGCATTTTTGACGCTCAGCCAGAAAACGGGATACCGGATGAGGGGGGAAACCGAGGAAGGGATGATCCACATGTTATGATCACCCCGGAACATGGTACGGGGCAGGTGACGGTTGTTGTAGCGGCCAGGCAGCCAGGTAGGGTTCAGGGAAGCATCGTAGAGGTATCCGGCGTCTTTAAGAGCCTGCATGTTCACCTTACGGAGGCGGGGCATACGGAAACCGCGTACCTGTTGGCCGCTGATTTCCTGCAGGGCCAGTCTGGAGCCTTCCAGGTCTGCATCGGAGAAAGAGCTGTGATAGTATGCGTGGGAGGCTATTTCGTGTTTGGCGGCCACCTGTCTGATCAGTTCAGGATAATGCTGCGCCCAGTAGGCAGTGATAAAAAAAGTAGCGCGCACATTGTATTGATCAAAGAGGTCGAGGGTGGTTTGCAGGCCTTTTCTGGAAATTTCCAGTTTTTCCTGCAGGGGTACCTGTCGGCCGAATTCTTCGGGGATATCAAATTCTTCCACGTCAACACTAATCAGTATCCTTTTCTCCTGGTCCATAATTATTTAGCGGCGTTAGCACTGGTAATAATCCGGCAATAGTTCCGTAGTTCTTTCAGCAGCAGTTTAATTTTAAATGCACTGAAGCTGATACCGGGGCGGCAATATACATCTACTGCTCCGATTTTGAGGCGTGGATTTTTACCGGCTTTGTACAGGAACTCGCTATCGTACAGGAAACCGTCGATGGTAGTATTGAGCAGCACTGATCTGCCGTGGGCATTGAACCCTTTCAGGCCGGCCTGGGCGTCGTTTACTTTCAGGCGTAGCACTACCTTATTGAGCAGGCGGCTGATGCGGGTAATAATTCTTCTTTTGCGGGGCAATTCTTTCAGGTAAGCCGCTCCCCTTTCGCCGGCCACTACATCGAGGCCTTGCTGGAGCTGGTCGTAGGCTTTTTTGACCGCGTCCACTCCAAACGGAAAGTCGAGATCGGTATATACCTGGTAGGCATGGCGGGAATTTTTCACGCCTTCGCGTACGGCATGGCCTTTACCACGGTTTTGTTTATTGTTGACGATGATAATGCCGGGGATGGCAGCTTCGAGCCAGGACATATGCTGGCTGGTGAAGTTGCGGAGCGAGCCATCGTTTACGAGAATGAGCTGCACGGGCACATCGCCCATGAGGCGAAGTACGTCATGATAGTGCCTGATGAGCGATTCCACCCAAGGGCCCGACGGGTTCCAGCAGGGCAGAATCACATCCAGGCCAGGAGCCAGTACTATCTGTTCTCCTGTTTCGTATATAACAGTTGCAGGAGGTGCTTGTGTTAATTCTAAGTACATATTGGTCAGTCGGCTATCAGTAAAAAGATACAGGCTCAGTTAGATATGCATTTTCATATAGTATAACGATAAAACGTTGACCACCCCCTATTGCCCCTATAAGAAATCATAAAAAAAGGTCCTGAAGAGCAGGACCCTGGCATTTTGGCAAAAAGTACGTTCAGTTGTAGGTTATGTTTATCGAATTTATCGAAAAACTATCAGGTGGCAATAGCATGTTCATGTAAGCGAAAAAGGTTGTCCCGCTTTCGCAGGACAACCTTTTTCTATGGAAAAATATGTAATTAGGCGTTTACTTTACCCTTTACTTTCGCTACCACTTCTTCAGCCACGTTGTTCGGAGCCGGAGCGTAGTGGGAGAATTCCATGATGGAGCTGGCACGGCCGGAAGACAGTGAACGCAGTTGCGTTACGTAACCGAACATTTCGCTCAATGGAACTTTAGCTTTGATCACCTGTACGCCATTTTTGGAGTCCATACCTTCCAGCATACCACGGCGGCGGTTCAGGTCACCTGTAACGTCACCCATGTACTGGTCAGGAGTTTGCACTTCCACTTTCATGATAGGCTCCAGCAATACTGGTTTAGCTTTGCGGGCAGCTTCACGGAAGGCTTGTTTGGCGCAGAGCTCGAAGGACATTGCGTCGGAGTCCACTGCGTGGAAGGAACCGTCAAACAGTCTTACTTTCAGGTTTACCAGCGGGAAGTTGGCCAGTACACCCTGGTTCATAGATTGTTCGAAACCTTTCTGAACGGCAGGGATGAACTCTTTCGGGATAGCACCACCGAAGATATCGTTGATGAACTGGAAGGATTTTCCGTCGTTTTCTTTCAGCCATTCTGCGTCAGCAGGGGAAATTTCGATCTGGATATCAGCGAATTTACCGCGACCACCGGTTTGTTTCTTAAATACTTCGCGGTGTTCAACTTTAGTAGTCAGGGCTTCTTTGTAAGCCACCTGAGGAGCACCCTGGTTAACTTCCACCTTGAATTCGCGACGCATACGGTCAACGATGATTTCCAGGTGAAGCTCACCCATACCGCTTAATACGGTTTGGCCGGTTTCTTCGTCAGTTTTAGCTTTCAGGGTAGGATCTTCCTCTACCAGTTTAGCGAGTGCCATACCCATTTTATCAACGTCTGCCTGAGTTTTAGGCTCGATGGCGATGCTGATAACCGGTTCCGGGAAGGTCATAGATTCCAGGATGATAGGGTTGTTCTCATCGCAGAGGGTGTCGCCGGTTTTGATATCTTTAAAACCAACAGCAGCACCGATATCACCAGCTTCGATGAAATCGATCGGGTTCTGCTTGTTAGCGTGCATCTGCATGATACGGCTGATACGCTCGTTTTTGCCGGTACGGGTGTTCAGGATGTAGGAACCTGCATCCAGGTGACCGGAGTAAGCCCGGAAGAACGCCAGACGACCAACGAAAGGATCGGTCATGATTTTGAACGCCAGGGCTGCGAATGGTTCTTTAGCGTCTGGTTTACGGTCAATTTCTTCACCGGTATCAGGGTGGGTACCTTTTACTGCTTCGATGTCCATTGGAGAAGGCAGGTAACGGCAAACCGCATCCAGCATTTTCTGAACACCTTTATTTTTGAAGGAGGAACCGCACATCATCGGGATGATAGCGATGTCGATAGTAGCTTTACGGATTGCTTCGTGGATTTCAGCTTCGGAGATAGAGTTAGGATCTTCGAAGAATTTCTCCATCAGGGTATCGTCGTATTCAGCAACGGCTTCTACCAGTTTAGCTCTCCATTCGTTCGCTTCTTCCTTCATGTCTTCCGGAATTTCGATTTCCTGGTAGGTAGCACCTTTACCTTCTTCGTCCCAGATGATACCTTTCATGGTGATCAGGTCAACCACGCCTTTGAAAGTATCTTCCGCGCCGATAGGCAGGGTCAGGGGAACGGGGTTAGCACCCAGCATTTCTTTCACCTGTTTTACCACGTTCAGGAAGTCGGCACCGGAACGGTCCATTTTATTAACGAAACCGATACGGGGTACGCGGTAGCGGTTAGCCTGGCGCCAAACGGTTTCAGACTGAGGTTCAACGCCGGATACAGCGCAGAACAGTGCCACCAGACCGTCCAGTACGCGCAGGGAGCGCTCTACTTCCACGGTAAAGTCCACGTGGCCCGGAGTATCGATGATGTTGAATTTATATTGCTTAGTGTCCGGGAGAGCTTTACCCTGTAAGGTTGGGAAATTCCAAAAACAAGTGGTAGCAGCAGATGTGATGGTAATACCTCTTTCCTGCTCCTGTGCCATCCAGTCCATGGTAGCAGCACCCTCGTGCACCTCACCAATCTTGTGGGATTTACCTGTATAATACAGGATACGCTCTGTGGTAGTGGTTTTACCCGCATCAATGTGCGCCGCAATACCAAAGTTCCTTTGAAATCTTAAGTCTGCCATAATATTAAAATGACTAAATAATGCAATTTGGGGGGCAAAGGTAATTTATTTTTAGCAATAAATAAAACGCACCACATTGTGCAATTGTTATTTCTTTTTTAACAAGCACGGGCATTTTGACGCATTATTTCAAATTATAATAAGTATCTGTTGGCCGGACCAGTTTTTAAGTGTAATCCACCATTTTTTTTAAATCCTACCAGGAACAAAATCTATCCATATTTGTACCATGATTTAATAAATTTGTCCCCGAAAATGTCCTGTTTTATTCCTGTGTCTTTGTTAGCAACTGACCACTGAGCATCAACCATATAAATCAACGGCGGTATACAGAACGGCCTTATTGCGAATTATCATCACCTAAAATCCAGAAAACATAACTGTCATGAAGAGAAATATACTTTCTTCCTGAGCTGTCGGCTGTTGATAACAGCCGGGCCATATCATACATACATTTTCTAATCTCCCCGATTTCATCTGACATCTTACAACTCCAAGTGCATCCCTGCACTAGTGGTACTTGCATTGCTGTGTACTACTGCAAGGGCGCAACTGATCCTGAACAGACAGGTGACGGCCAGCAACAGAGGCAGCGGTGTGGTCAACGCCATCCGGCTGCGGCGGGTCCGTAGCAACGGCCCTGTGACGGAAAACAACGCCGCTACGCGTTTCAGTATCACCAATAACGGTGACGGCACCTCGCTGGAAGATGTTAATACCCCACCTCCAATATTACCCCTATCAGGGGGATTGTGTCTTCTGCCCGTCCCAGTGGTTTTTCCTCTGCAGTGAGGAGTATTAATAACGGTGCCGGGCTGACAACCACTAGCAATAATGGCATCCCTGCCAGCATTAATATTTTACAATAATACGAATAACAATACGGCGCTGAGTGTCAATTCCGTAGGTAATGGCATGGTGGTAAATGTGACGACCGCCGGTAATGGCGCTGATGTACGTTCCAGTATCAGCGCTGGTTTTGGGTGCACATGGCATTACCACACCCTGACTTCCCCAGGGGGCGTGGGCGATAACAACGGCGGTGGCGAAGCAGTAGTTGGCCGCACCACCAGCGATGTTGCCGGTGCCGCGGTAGGCCGCAATGATAGCGGTGGTTATGGTGTGAGAAGTTTTATTGCCACCAGTACCGCAGGCGCCGCTATCGGCGTATTGGGGCAGGCGGACTGGCAGGAAACCGGTGGCCTTTTCTTTGTATTTGTTCAGATTTTTTCCACTCCCTAACACGAAGGTTGGAATATATTAATCTAAATTAAAATAGTCATTAGAGATCCTAACCAATTTTATAGCGAATTCTACCGTTTTTCAGCAAAAACCTGCCACTTGAAAACTAGGCATTTGTTCAGACAGATAATTCGTTGATATTCGTGCTATTATCGAGTGCTCATAGCATAATCCCCCAAGTTCCGCTTCACACATTTATTGTCATGTAGAATAATCTGATTTCCCCCGGAAACTAATTGGCTTATTTATACCTGCTTATCAAAATTTTACCATGTCTATACCTGCCTGGACCTGCATCTGGTCTCAGGTTTATATCCGTGCTTATTTATTCTGTCCATGATTTCATTATCTATCTATTCATCCCAAAGTGAAAAATTTATGGTTACATCTGTACATTCCTCCTAATCCATAGGCGGCTGTTTCCTTTTCATTCATATTTCGGTACCGGAGCTTGATTTCGGGTACCGGAAACGGCCTTCTATTGCGCATACACACCCTTTAACTCCTTAATTTATGACATCGTTTATCTCCAAGTGCATTATTGCGCTGATGGTGCTGGCAGCGCTATGCACCAAAGCGGACGCACAACTGATCCTGAACAGGCAGGTCGTTGGCACTAATGGCGGCAGTGGCAACCTTCAACAGGTATTGATTCAATATACCATAGGGGAACCGGTCGTGCTGCCCATTACAGACGGGCGGTTGTTACTGACACAGGGGTTTCAGCAGCCCTATGAGCTTCCTCCCCTGCCACCCGGAAAGAGCCCTGTGAAAAGCTACATTCTGTTTCCCAATCCTGCTCTCACCACTGTAAAAGTACAGTTTGAACTGCTCGCCGATGCGATGGTGAATATCCTGATGCTCAATACAGCCGGGCAAGAGGTGTACAACAAGCAACACCAGGCCGGGCAGGGCACTTCCACGGTAGTAATACCTGTCAACCGTTTCGCTGCAGGGCTTTACACCGTTGTGCTGAAAGTGGGCGTCAACATTTATTTCGAAAAACTCATCGTGCAGTAATTAAATGTCGTAATCATGAAACATGATCGAATAATTCTACTTATTTCCGGCATACTGGCCGGCATGCCGGCAGTCCACGCGCAGAAGACGCCTCAGCAACCACCTAATATCGGAGCGAGCTTTTTGCTGGTCAACCCCGATGCCAGGTCAAGCGGGATGGGTGATGCCGCCACAGGCATCAGTCCAGACGCCAATTCCATTTTTTCCAATGCGGCTAAAATCGTCTTTGCGGGAGACTGGGGCGCAAGTGCTACTTATTCGCCCTGGATGTGGGAGCTGAACAACTACAAATCAAACATGGCCTTTGTATCGGCCTACAAAAACCTGAATGACAACGAAGGCATCGGGGCATCCATGAAATATTTTAATTATGGGGATGTCACGTTCCGGGATGAAAACGGCACCATACTACAGAACTATTCTCCCCGGGAATTCGCCATAGACGGCGCCTATTCCCGCAAACTGGGAGAACATATGTCGATGGCCATCACGATGCGCTATGTCCGCAGTCAGCTGGGGCAGGGCTCTTTCAACGGGTTACAGCAGAAACCCGCTTCCGCCGTGGCCGGAGATGTGAGCTACTATTACCAGAACAGCAAGGACTACCTGGATTTCAGTAACCGGTATTGTCTGGGTGTCAGCATCACCAACATCGGCACCAAACTTCAATACACGGACGATAGCCGCCAGAAGAGTTTTTTGCCTATGAACCTGCGGATAGGCGGCAGTTACACGTTTGTGCATACCGGAGACCATGAGTTTACGCTGGCATTAGACATCAACAAGTTACTGGTCCCCACCCCACCGCTCTATGACAGCACCGGCCTGATCTTAAAAGGCCAGGACCCTAACCGTAGCGTTGTCAATGCCATTTTTTCCTCTTTTGGCGATGCACCCGGAGGTTTTGGAGAAGAAATAAGAGAGTTTACGATTGGCAGTGGTATTGAATATGCTTACAGGCAGTGTTTCTTTGTACGGACCGGCTATTTTTATGAGAACCCCCATAAAGGCTACCGGCAACATTTTACCAGCGGCCTTGGCGTAAGAGTGGCCAACCTACAGCTGGACCTGGCTTACCTGATCCCCACTTCCAACAGTCTGCGGGAAAGGAGGACCCTGAAATTTTCCCTGTTATACAATATCGGCAGACATACCGCTGCCACTATCACCCCTTCTGTAAACCCCGACATCACACATTAAGCAATTATTGAATAAAATACCAGTTATGACAAAAAGATACTTGTTTATCCTTTGCTGCACGCTGTTTTCCTTACAGCTTTATGCACAAAACGGCCTTAGGACCATCAACTACCAGGCGGTGGCCAGAAATGGCAATGGCACCATGCTGGCCAATGAAAATATAAAGGTGAGAATCACCATTTTGGGTGGTTCGCCGTCAGGCCCGGTACAATACCAGGAAACTCACAGCACCACTACCAACCAGTTAGGGCTTTTCACCTTGCAGATTGGCGGAGGAAATGCTACCAGCGGTAATTTCAGTGCCGTTCCATGGGCAAATGCCAACCAATTCATCAAAGTAGAAGCTTCCACTGATGGCGGCAACTACCAGGAACTGGGCACTTCTTCCTTTGCTGCCGTTCCTTATGCACTATATGCCGCCAATGGGGTGTCTGGCCCTAAAGGAGACAAGGGTGATACAGGGCCGGCCGGGCCAGCAGGCGTGGCTGGCATTGCCGGTGTTACAGGTACAGCGGGTGCTACCGGACCTACAGGACCTACAGGGCCTACAGGGCCTATAGGGCCGGCAGGTGCGAAAGGAGATATGGGTCCGGCGGGGCCAGTTGGGCCGATGGGATCGACGGGACAGACCGGCCCCACTGGTGCAACAGGTGCCAAAGGAGACAAAGGCGATGTAGGTGATACAGGTCCTGCCGGACCGATTGGACAAACAGGACCAGCCGGTATCCAGGGTGTAAAAGGGGATAAAGGAGACCCTGGTGAACAAGGTCCCGCAGGACCTCAGGGGTCTCAAGGACCGGTAGGCCCTCAGGGGCCAGCTGGAGAGCCTGGATCGTGCGGCCCTCAAGGCCCAAAAGGCGACCCGGGCGATCCCGGAAATCCTGGTGCTCAAGGACCACAAGGCCCTAAAGGTGACCCAGGCGATCCCGGAAATCCAGGCGCTCAAGGACCGCAAGGTCCTAAAGGTGACCCGGGCGATCCCGGAAATCCAGGTGCGCAAGGGCCACAAGGCCCTAAAGGTGACCCAGGCGATCCCGGAAATCCAGGCACTCAAGGACCACAAGGGCCTAAAGGAGACCCAGGCGATCCCGGAAATCCTGGTGCTCAAGGACCACAAGGCCCTAAAGGTGACCCGGGCGATCCCGGAAATCCAGGTGCTCAAGGACCACAAGGGCCTAAAGGAGACCCAGGCGATCCCGGAAATCCAGGCGCTCAAGGACCACAAGGGCCTAAAGGAAACCCAGGCGATCCCGGAAATCCAGGTGCGCAAGGGCCACAAGGGCCTAAAGGAGACCCAGGCGATCCCGGAAATCCAGGCGCTCAAGGACCACAAGGGCCTAAAGGTGACCCAGGCGATCCCGGAAATCCAGGCGCTCAAGGGCCACAAGGCCCTAAAGGAGACCCGGGCGATCCCGGAAATCCAGGCGCTCAAGGGCCACAAGGCCCTAAAGGAGACCCGGGCGATCCCGGAAATCCAGGCACTCAAGGACCACAAGGCCCTAAAGGTGACCCAGGCGATCCCGGAAATCCAGGCACTCAAGGGCCACAAGGCCCTAAAGGTGACCCGGGCGATCCCGGAAATCCTGGTGCGCAAGGACCACAAGGCCCTAAAGGTGACCCAGGCGATCCCGGAAATCCAGGTGCTCAAGGACCACAAGGCCCCAAAGGTGACCCAGGCGATCCCGGAAATCCAGGCGCTCAAGGACCACAAGGGCCTAAAGGAGACCCAGGCGATCCCGGAAATCCAGGCACTCAAGGGCCACAAGGCCCTAAAGGTGACCCAGGCGATCCCGGAAATCCAGGTGCTCAAGGACCACAAGGCCCTAAAGGTGATCAGGGCATACAAGGCCCAGTTGGGCCGACTGGGGCTACTGGGGCTACTGGCGCGCAAGGCCCTAAAGGTGACCAGGGAGTTCAGGGCGTACAAGGCCCTAAAGGAGATCCTGGTGTGCAAGGCCCCGCTGGTCCGACTGGTGCTATTGGAGCTACTGGTGCGCAAGGTCCTAAAGGTGATCAGGGCGCACAAGGCCCAACTGGTGCGACAGGTGCAACTGGAGCCAATGGTCCTCAGGGAGCAACCGGCCCCCAGGGACCACAGGGAGCGCCTGGTACGATTACTATTCCTTACAGCGGTAGTGGTACCGTTAATGGCTCCAATTCTCTCTTCAGTCTGGTGCTTAGTAACGGAAACGGGAATTTTTTCGTTTTCAAGAACCAGAATTCCAATGTGGCCCGCATAGATGACAGTGGAAAAGGAATCTTTAATGGCGGCACTGCCAATAGTGGTGCAGATCTGGCGGAAGCATTTGATGCTACGGGCGGTATTTCATTATATGAGCCGGGGGATGTGATGGCGATTGCCACCAATACGGACCGTACCATTGAAAAATCTGCGGGGGCATATTCCTCTCTGGTTGTTGGCGTGTATGCCACCAAACCGGGGGTATTGCTGACAGAAGAACATATCGACGCAGATATTTCCAGCAAAGTTCCACTAGGTGTAGTAGGTGTAATTCCGACCAAGGTATGTAATGAGAACGGTCCTATTCATCGCGGGGATATTTTAGTTACGGCCAGCAAACCTGGTTATGCCATGAAAGCCGACCTGAACCTGTTGAAACCGGGCCAGGCAATCGGTAAGGCGTTACAGGAATTTACCGGTGAAACCGGCAAGATCAAGGTATTAGTCAATGTGAGATAAGCAGTAAATCTAACCAATTAGCTAAGGCCGTCGGGTTCTCCCGACGGCTTCTTTATGTCTGGCGTATCCGGAGATAAAGCTTTTAAGTCAGGCCTGCAGCGGCACTGGCGCTAACGCAGGAAGGAGAAACAGGTTTAAACGATGATTTTAGCAGACAGCGGTATGAAAAGAAGAAGTTTAAAAGACAACCGTTATAGCTGGTGCCAGATAAAAAGGACGTGTTCAAAAAAGCGGGTGTATTGAAAGGGGGGGAATTTTTCCAGTTATCCACATTCTGGGCAGGCCGAACGATGCCCCTGTAAATCCGCTGTGGTAGTGGGGTGTTCAGTTTATCAACCGGGTAATGCAGGGGTTACGCACACTAAAAGCACGGGTTATCCACATAAAAAGGCAAACAGCTCCGGAGAGGAACTGTTTGCCAAATATATTGAGTTGCCCTTTCGGGTTATAACTATACTCTGAAGTGAGAGAAAGCTTTGTTAGCTTCAGCCATACGGTGAGTATCTTCTTTCTTCTTGAATGCTGCGCCTTCACCTTTGCTTGCTGCTACGATTTCATTTGCCAGCTTATCAGCCATGCTCTTACCGTTTCTTTCTCCAGCGTAACGAACCAGCCATTTGATGCTCAGGGACACTTTTCTATCCGGGCGAACTTCAGCAGGGATCTGGAAGGTAGCACCACCGATACGGCGGCTTCTAACTTCTACAGCAGGAGTTACGTTGTTCAATGCTTTTCTCCAAACTTCATAACCGTTTTCACCGGTCATCTGGCTTACCTTATCCACGGCATCGTAGAAGATTTTATAGGCAATGCTCTTTTTTCCTTGTTCCATTACGTTATTAACGAAGCGAGTTACCAGCTTGTCGTTAAACCGAGGATCCGGAGCCAGAGGCAATTTTTTTGCAGCTTGCTTTCTCATTTATTGAAAATTACGACTATTTATAATTGATTATTTTTTAGCCTTTTCCTTTTTAGTACCATATTTGGAACGGCTCTGCTTTCTGTCTTTCACACCGGCAGTATCCAGGGAACCGCGAACGATGTGGTAACGAACACCTGGTAAGTCTTTTACCCTTCCACCACGGATCAGTACGATAGAGTGTTCCTGCAGGTTGTGACCTTCACCAGGGATATAAGCAATCACCTCAACTTTATTGGTCAAACGCACCTTTGCAACTTTACGCAAAGCGGAGTTAGGTTTTTTAGGCGTGGTTGTGTACACACGAGTACAAACACCACGACGCTGAGGGCAGCTATCTAATGCCCTGGACTTAGACTTAGCCCGGATAATTTCTCTTCCTTTTCTTACTAATTGTTGTATAGTAGGCATTCTTTACCTAGTTTTTTATGTCGGTTTACAATGACATCCAAATTTCCCATAAGGGATTTTGGGAGGGCAAAGGTAAAACTATATATGTGAATAACAAAATTGTTTCGAATATTTTTTGCCGGTTTTGAAGTTCCAGGTAGTCGTAGACTGGTCAAACGTGATCTGGTATAAGCAGGATATCAAAATCCGGATTGCAAAGGTAAGATTTCCTTTAGAATCTACCATAAAAAAATAGGGTCGGTTGGCAGACCCTATTAAATTTTGGTATTTTTTGATTTAGATATTTTTTGATAATATATACCTGGTTATTTTTCACCAACCTGATAATTCCAATGGCGGGTATCTTCAGCACGGCCGGTGCGGATAGCATCGAGCCGGCGGATAACTTCCGCGCCGGTTTCATATTTAGTGGTGTCCAGTTTGATCTGGGTATCCAGGTAATCCAGCTGTTCTACGTAGGCCAGTGAGGAAGCGGTACCGGTGCCGAAGACTTCGCGGAGGGTGCCATTTTTATAGGCTGCCACCACTTCGTCAATAGATATTGGTCTCTCTTCCACGGTAAGGCCGAGGTCTTTCAGCAGATCGATCACGCTGGCGCGGGTAACCCCTTCCAGGATGGTGCCTTGTTCCAGATCAGGGGTAATGGCCGTATTGCCAATAATGACAAATACGTTCATGGTGCCACACTCCTGCAGGTATTTGTGCTCATAGCCATCTACCCAGAGGATCTGGTCGTAGCCTTTCTTTTTAGCCTGCATGGTTGGATACATAGTACCGCCATAGTTGCCCGCAGCTTTAGCATACCCTACACCGCCGGGAAAAGCCCGTACATATTTATCCTGCACCAGGAGTTTAATCGGTTTATTGAAATAAGGACCGGCTGGCGAGTTGATAATCGCAAAACGGTAAGTATCAGAAGGGCGTACTCCGATGAATTCATCCATTGAGATCATAAACGGACGCAGATAGAGGGAGCAACCCGGGCCGGTTGGCACCCAGTCGCGGTCCAGATCGATCAATATGTCCATACCGCCGATAAAGAGCCATTCCGGCACCTGGGGCATACCCATCCTTTCGGCGGAGAGGTTAAATCTTTTGTAGTTATCATAAGGACGGAAGATCATCGGGTTGTCCTGAGTATCTTTATAGGCCTTGATACCTTCAAAAATGGCCTGTCCATAATGCCAGGCGGCATTGGAAGGGCTTACAGAAAAATTCTGAAAAGGCAGGATTTCGGCATTTTTCCACTCTTTTCCATCAAAATCGGCTACCAGCATGTGGTCAGCATACTTTTTACCGAACACCAGATTATTAAAATCCACTTCACTCAAACGGCTATGCGTAGTTTTTGTGACTTTGATCTTCTGTAATGCTTCTTCCTTTACTGTTGATTTAGCTACCATCATGGTTAATCAATTTTATCTCAATATTTTTACACTTTCTTGCGTTGGATGGCCGCATTTGCGGATACGGCAGTGCAAATAAACTGATTTTTCCCCACGCGGGATTTTGATATTAAATTAAATTATAATAATATGTCGCTCGACCAATTAGACCTTGATCCGTATTATCTGGCTAAAATCTTTACCCAGCCGATCATTCCCGGGAAAAGCGTACCGGTTGCAGCGCCGCAAATTGAGGTACCCAAAGTCAAATATTTAGGAGAAAATCAAAAAAACGTTGCGCTCTTCATACAAAACGAAAATGAAGCCTACTTAAATGATGAATTATTCAACCTCCTTACCAATATATTAAACGCCTGTAAACTCGGGATGCAGGACGTATCCCTGATGAACACCTCTCCTTACCCGCAACTGGACTACACTTCGTGGCAGACTGCTGTAAAAATAGAGAAGGCCATTGTATTTGGCGCCGCATCGGCACCGCTGGGCCTAACAGATGCGCCTCTTTACCAGCTACTGACCGTCAACAGCACTACCCTACTGCTTTCTGACGAACTACAGGTAATCGGGGCCGACAAAGTGTTGAAAGCCAAATTATGGGCTGGATTAAAGCAACTGCTTGGCATTTAATTATTTTAATATTTGCTCATTTTATTATTTTATTTGGGGATTTTGGAATTTTGAGATCCGGAGATTTAGAAAATTAAACAGATGAAACTGATTTTTGCTACCAATAACGAAAATAAAGTGAAGGAGTTCCGCTCCCTGCTGGGCGATCATTTTGAGATCATCACCCTGCTGGAAGCGGGAATTGACATCGATATCCCCGAGCCACACGATACACTGGAAGAGAACGCCCGTGAGAAATCGACCACTATTCACCGGATGACAGGCCAAAACTGTTTTGCTGAAGACACCGGACTGGAAATCAACGCACTGAACGGCGCCCCCGGCGTATTAAGCGCCCGTTATGCCGGTGAACAGAAAAAGTCAGCTGACAATATCGTCAAGGTACTGGCTGAAATGGAAGGCGCCAGCGACCGCAGCGCCCAGTTCCGCACAGTCATTTCCCTGATCCTTGACGGAAAAGAGCACCAGTTTGAAGGCATCAGCCGCGGTAACATTACGGACCATACTTCCGGAGAGAAAGGCTTCGGCTATGATCCGATCTTTATCCCAGAAGGCGCCAACCGCACTTTTGCCGAAATGGACCTTGCCGAAAAAAACCAGTACAGCCACCGTGGCCGAGCCTTTGAGAAATTCGTGGCCTTCCTGAAAATATTACCTGTTTAACATCTACCTAAACATCTACCTAAAAAATAATGGCAAGAATAAAAATAGACCTACCGGAGAAATTCGGGTTCAACACAACGATACCTATCAGAATACAGGATGTTAACTATGGCGGACATGTTGGCAATGATGCCATTCTGTCCATTATGCACGAAGCCCGCATGCAGTTCATTCAACAGGCAGGCTACAAGGAACTGGACCACGAAGCCGGCACCGGCCTTATTATGGCCGATGTTGCCGTAGCCTATAAAGGAGAAGGTTTCCATGGCGATATCTTTACCGTGGAAGTGGCAGCAGGAGAATATAGCCCTTTCGGTTTCGAACTGTTCTATCACCTTACCACACAGCGCAACGGTCAGACGATCACTATCGCCGCCGCCAAAACCGGTATGGTGTGCTTTGATTACAACGCCCGTAAAGTCATGAAATTACCGGCCGAGATGAAAGCCGCTATGGAAGCGTTGGGGTAAAAACGAGATTTGCAGGAAGCACTTATAAATCAACATTCATCAGGGAACCATTACTAAATATATAGTCATTATCATGGAAACAAATACTACAGCCAGTTATCTGGAAAAAATAATTGCCAGTCGCCGTACCGTGAAGCCAACCAGCATGAACGGCCGGAAAATAGCCGACGAAACCGTACAACAGCTGCTGCAAATGGCAGACTGGGCCCCCACCCACGGCTATACGGAGCCCTGGTACTTCGTTGTGTATGGTGGTGAAAAAGTGCAGGAGTTCTGTACCGCTCATGCCGACCTGTACAAGCAGTTCACTCCGGCAGACAAATTCATTCCCGGCAGCTACGACAAACTGAAAAGTCAGGGTGACCTAGCTTCCCATGTGATTGCCATCTGCATGAAAAGAGGCAGCAATCCGAAAATTCCGGTAATAGAGGAAATTGCGGCGGTATCCTGCGCCGTACAGAATATGTGGCTGAGCGCCACCGCCCAGGGCATTGCCGCCTACTGGGGCTCCGGCGGGATGACCTTCCACCCTTCCATGCAGGACTACCTGGGACTGGGCGACGAAGACCAGGTACTGGGCTTCTTCTATCTTGGTTATACAGACGAACCGGCACAACCCGGCAAACGCCTGAAACCATTGTCTGAAAAAGTGAAATGGATGTAATTATTTAAAAATTGGGCTATGGGGTTATTTAACTATTGGGGAGCGGTTTGCAAATCCAATAGTTAAATAACCAAATGTCAGGATAGTATATATCCTTTGGCGAGCGTTTCAAATGTTTGCAGCTGTTCGTTGACCCAATGCCCGTCCCTTCCCAGTTCCTGCGCCATAATATTTGCAACGGCAGGGGCTATACGTAAAGCTTCCCGTGCATCCAGAAAAAGCAGCCGTACCCTTCTGGCCAGAAAATCAGCGATGTTCCGTGCCATTTCTTCCCTTACCGCCCATACCACCTGAACTTTGAGGATACCGAAAGGTTCGCTCAGCACCTCTTGTAATGCCGGATGTTCCTTCATCAGCTGTTGCAGCCTGGGCACGTCGCTGCCATAGAAATACCAGGGGTCTTCCCAGTTCATGCCGGAAGCAGCGCCATGGACAGGCATTGAATGGGTCGCCGATTCCGTCAGTTTCCAGCGCAGGGATTTTTCCAGCTGATGGATGACATCTTCCGCCATACGGCGGTAGGTGGTCCATTTGCCGCCGATGATAGTCACCAGTCCGGAAGCGGCCACAATGACTTTATGGCTGCGGGATATCTCTTTCGTTTTATGTCCTTCCGCTTTTGCAGCCGCCAGCGGACGCAGGCCCGCCCATACGCTCAGCACGTCGCTGCGTTGCGGCGCTCTGACCAGGTATTGTCCGGCGGTCCGCAGGATAAAGCTGATTTCCTCCTCCAGCGCATGCGGCTCCAGGCTGATGTGGTTAATGGGCGTATCCGTAGTACCTACCACCACTTTGTTGTGCCACGGCACTATGAACAGCACACGTCCGTCGCTGGTGGCGGGGATCATCAGCGCGTTGTGCCCGGGCAGGAAACTGCTGTCAAGCACCAGATGCACACCCTGACTGGCCGCTATGGACTTCGGAGCATCGGGGTCGTCCATCTCCAGAATATCATCCGCAAAAACGCCGGTCGCGTTGATTACCGCTCTGGTATTAAGATAAATTTCAGGGCCGCCGTTCAGTGTATCCCTGACCGTTAGTCCGCTGATATTACCGCCTTCATCTTTACGGAGGCTGGTGATTTTCATATAGTTCAGCACCGTACCTCCTTTATCTGCGATGGTTTGGGCCAGGTTCACCGCCAGGCGGCTGTCATCGAACTGACCATCGTGATAGAGGACGCCGCCGGCAAGGTGTTCCGGTTTCAGCGTGGTCAGTTTTTCCAGTGTGTCCCTGCGGGAGATATGCACCGATTTGCCAAGGCTGAGGCGGCCCGCCAGCCAATCGTACATTTTGAGGCCGATCGTATATTTCAGGTTTTCCCATGCGCTGAAAGTGGGGATAATGAAGCTGAGGTTGCGCACCAGATGAGGTGCATTATGCGCGAGGCGGCCACGTTCCACGCTGGCCTCCCGGACAAGGGAAACATCGCCCTGGGCCAGGTAACGCACCCCTCCGTGCACCAGTTTAGTACTTTTACTGGACGTGGAGGCCGCAAAATCGGCCTGTTCCAGGAGCAGGGTACGGTAGCCCCTTGTCACTGCTTCCAGCGCGGCACCTAAACCGGTAGCACCACCTCCGGCCACAATAATATCCCAGGGCTCCAGGTCTTTTCTCAGGGCTGCAACAATAGCTTCTCTTTTCATATACGATTTTTCGGGTACTTACAAAATACTGCGGAAATACCGGCTGCGCAAATAACAACGGCTTCTGCCCTTAAACTTAACGGACAGGTAAAGGAAAAGTTCTGGCGGCCGGAACTTTTAGGCACAAAAAATGTTCCTCTAAGTAACGTAACTTCCTGTTCTATATCATTTATTCATATGTCCATTCAGGTTATCACCAGACCACGATATTTTTGTTGGCCGTTACTGGCATTACTATGGCTGTGCATCGTTTTGCCTGCCGCTGGTCAGCGGAGCAAAGCGAAGACACCTGCGCCTGACACCATTCATATGGCGGTTATTGACAGTGCCACGATCAGTAAAAACATCAGTAAGCTGGCGCGCGACAGCACCAAGATGAAGAAGTCCGATACCGCCGTGGCCGTGATCATCAACAGGATAGAAGGTTACACTTTGCTGCTCAACCAGCTGATGAGCAGCCTTCGACGCGGATTTGATACCGCCAGCATCACCCGGGAGGTGCCACTGGTAGATACTTCCCTTGCCCTCATCAAAGAAAATATTGCAGGGCTGGACCGTACTCCCAACATCAATGATATTTACACCAACAAGGTGATGCTCGAACAGTTGCAACGTAAACTGAGCGGCTGGCAGAACAACCTTTTCTCCAATTATAACGCCCTGGTGGCCATCAACGACACCCTGCACTCCCTTCGGCGCGACACCTCCATGCGTAATATTCCCGCAGAAGATGAACTCTATGGTTTTTATATCGGTCAACTTACCCGCCTGATCAACAAATACCGCGTGGTAGACAGCGCCAACAAAGTAAGTCTTGTTAAAATGGGGTTGCTGCAGAACAGGATCGCCAACCGGTACATCGACGTGTCCAATCTGCTGGAAGACAGCGACTATCAGCTAGAGCAGTTCTCCGCCAATATGTTTACCCGCGACTACCGGTATATCTGGGCGCCGCACCGTGACAGCATCAATCCGCTGGAGTTTTTCCCTGTCGCCCAACGGTCGTTACACAAAAGCACACGGGTATTGAGCATCTTCTTTTCCATCCAGTGGCCGATCTTCATTGTATGGGTATTGCTGGCATCGCTGTTTGCATGGTGGATTTATGCCAATGTGCGGCGTATCCGGCGCAACCATCCCGAGCAGGAAGCAGAAGCCATCCTGCAGCACGCGCAGTATGTGTACCGTCATCCTGTGGCCAGCACCGTTATTTTTGTAACGACATTATCGTCCGTATTTTCCGTGCGGTACCCGATCCTGTATACCGAAATCATCTGGGGACTGACGATGTTCGCCCTTACGTATCTTTTCCGGTCGCATTTTCCGAAGGTATTATACCGCTACTGGCTGATGCTGATGGCGCTGCTTTTTGTGTATTGTGTCAATAATCTGTTGATCGAGGTGACCTATGCCGAGCAATGGGGACTGCTGCTCTGCGCCGTCCTCTGTATACTGCTGGGTTTGCGGCTGCTGAAGGAAACCTCGCTGACCACCTTCGCCCACCCGAAGTATACGGCCCCCACTATTAAACTGTTTATTGGCACTTCCGCTATTTCCTTGCTGCTGGTCATATTTGCGCGGGTGGGCAGTGCCAAAATATTCGGCTCCAGCGCGGTGGTGAACACCGTCATGGCCATGAACCTGTACGTGCTGGTGAAAATTATGCTGGAAGCGGTGTTCATCCAGGTGGAAGCCAATAAAAATTCCAGCACCTTTATTTCCTTCATGGACTACCAGGACGTGCAGACCAAGCTGAAAACATTTCTGACGGTACTGGCTTTTGTAGGCTGGCTGATCATTATAGCCCGCAACCTGTACCTGTATGACGCTATCTACGAAGAGATCAGCAATATGCTCTCTGCCACCCACCACATCGGTAATTCTGACTTTACTTTCAGCAGCGTGATCATTTTTATGCTTGTCATCTGGGTGGCCTTTGTCGCTTCCCAGCTGATAGCCTATATGTTCGGCAATACCGGTCAGAGTGCCAGTCCCGCCCAGAAGCCACGTTTCGGCTCTACCCTGCTGTTGTTACGTCTTGCTGTACTTGCCGGCGGCATATTACTCGCCTTCGCCGCTTCCGGCATCCCGATGGACAAACTGACCATTGTGATAGGTGCGCTTAGCGTGGGCATAGGCTTCGGTTTACAGAATATTGTCAACAACCTGGTGTCCGGTATCATCCTGGCTTTTGAAAAACCTATCGAAGTGGGTGATGTGATAGAGGTGGGTCCCCGGTCCGGCGTTGTAAAAGAAATCGGTATCCGTTCCAGTAAAATCTCCGCCTACGACGGCTCTACCGTAGTAGTTCCCAATGCCGATCTTATCTCCCAACAACTGATCAACTGGACGATGACCAACCGTGTGCGTCGTGTTAACTTCATGCTCGGTGTAGGCTATGGCAGCGACATCGCACAGGTGACCGATATTATCAAGAGCGCCTTCTCCGGCCAGGAAGGTATTCTGACCACGCCCGAGCCGGTCGTACAGCTTTCCCAGTTTGGCGATAACGCCGTTAATTTCCAGGTGTATTTCTGGATTTCCGATCTTGGCAATGCCGGCACCTTACAAAGCAAAGTGCTCACTTTCATCTACGACGCCCTCAACAAAGCCGGTGTAGACCTGCCTTTCCCGCAACGGGACCTGCATATCCGCAGCATCGATGAAGCCGTGCTGAACAAGTGGAAAGTCAATAAGGAAGCGGAATCGGGGCCATCAGACGATAAGCCGGCGGAGAACGAAGAAAAAAAATTGTAAAAAAACGGGCTGTACATTTTGAATTTTCATTTATTAGCCGTTATCTTTGCACTCCCGTTTTGAGAATGAGAATTCAAGACAGACAGGAAATGGCGAGGTAGCTCAGGTGGTTAGAGCACAGGATTCATAACCCTGAGGTCTCGGGTTCAAGTCCCGATCTCGCTACAGAAAGGGAAGTGTCAAGCAAATCTTGATACTTCCCTTTTTCTTTTTCCGGTGAAACCCGCGCCAGTTTAGCACTTACACGAACGAACTCATTTAATTTATCGGTTAAACATTGGTGACTTGAAGCATCATAATAGAAGCCATCGGGAAAGATGGTTTTTTGTAATCTTCTTTTGCCGTCTAAATCGCTGGAAGTCCATACCAGCCGCAAGTCTTGTAATTTTTCAAGCGATTGCGTCAATAATTTATCGAGGTTCAACACTTTTGGAATTTCGTTCCCCAATTCTTTGTGAAGTGCCTTGATTTTTCCATTCAAGTGTTCGGTCGTCAGATCATAGGTTTCTTTGTCAATATCCCCTAAACCATGACGAATTTTCAGGTTTTTGAGCTGTTGTTCCAAAGCCGTCATTTGTTCCTTTAAACGATCGTCATTGCCGTTGTCCTGGTTAAAATGGTCGAAGAGTTTTGTCAGTTGCAACTTGACGAGTGGAACGACAGCGGGGGAAATAGTGAAATTATCCAAGAAATCAAGAAACAGATCATTCAACCCTTTGCGCTTTGCTTGCTTCGTGGTGTGGGCATTAATATTGAGTCCTGCACACTGACGACAACGGTAATAATGCAGGTTCTTTTTCCGGTTGATATACCCAAGCATATAGCCTTTGCAGTTCACGCATTTTACATGCCTTGTCAAAGGCCGTAGGACTTCTTCTTTGTTGTGCTGATAACCAGCCAAATTATTCTCCAAAATCTGCTGAACTTTCATGAAATCCTCTTGACTGACAAGAGGCGGCCATTTGCCCTTTACTGGCTCGTCGATCATTTTTGACACCAGCACACCGCAGTAAAAAGGATTGCGCCAGATTTTGGAAAGCTTTTGCGGGAGCAGGTGCAAGCCTCTTAAAGCAAGTCTGCCGAGGATTTGCGCATCGCTGTAATGACCCGATAATTTCCATTGCCAGGCTTCTTTTAGCAACTCACCGTCTTTATTGATCTCAATGCGTTGGTGTTTGGCGAAAAACTTTTCATTCTGAACCCGCGGGCCGTAATGGTCATACCCCACCGGACAAATGCCGAAACGTTTGCCGCTGCGCAGACTGGCCTGCATAAAAGGGACTATGATTTCCAGACGTTCAAGATTTTCTTTTTTCGCGTGTGAAAGGCTGTCTATGATCGCCATTTCACCGCGAGGCGTAAGCGTGGAATGGCCGGAAGAAACCTCGATCAAATGCACGCCCAGTTCTTTGACGAGACGATCAACAAGGCCGATAGCGGAAGCCCCCGAACGGGAAAAGCGCGACATTTTAAATAAAAGGATAGCAAAAGGCCGCTGGCGGCTTTTTTCCACTTTTTCAATCAGACGTTTGAATTCGGGCCTAAAGTCGTCTTTCTTGGCACTCTCATATTTTCCGCCGAATTCGTCTGTAATCTCATAGTTATTCAGCTTTGCATAGCGGCGGTTTGCATCAATTTGGTTTTCGATTGACGAATTTTTGTCGTATTGCTCCTTTGACGAAACGCGCGTGTACGACCAGACGGAAAAATTCTTTTTCGTCTCTTCCTCTTTTTTCGGCACGAACCGTTTGAAATATTCCATATCAGTCATGCTTTGCTCCATAGGTTTTGTATAAGGTGAGTGAAACTTCATAGACGAGCGTAATCAGGTGCTCTTTTTGATCCGGGGACAGGTCGCGGAAATCGTCATATTGATCGACTTCCTGAATAGTGAGCCGGACATCTTTTACTTTGTTGCCTCTAACCATTTTCTTGGACTTTTATATCGTTGACGATGGGCGTGTCTTTTGCGGCGGTGGCGTTATAGCGGGCATCTTGGGCGACAACGATTTTAGGAAGCTGATAGAAGAAATCGAAGAAAAGCGGCATTAAGCGGATGCCCTTCAAAACAACAATGTGCGTTGTCCATAGAAGCGTCATTCTGTTTTCTTCGATTTCAAATTCCCTTGCGACCCAATAAGCGTAGTTCAGAGAAACTATTTTCCCGTGAAGCGGAACAAAGCAAACCTCACGAATATGGCCCGAATGCTCATAAAATTCCGTTTGAAGAACAGAAGAAGAATTTTTAGAGGTCGGATCATTTTCGTTTAATTCATCCAGGCGCAGCTTAAAGTTCAAGTTCATAATCGATCAAATGCTTTTCCGGTGAGATGGATTTTTCGACAGTCTTTTCATGTTGCGGGAGATGGGCGGCGCTTCGCTCTTGAAGGAGAACGTGTTCGATATGAGAATCTTTTTCAGACAACAATTCTAAAGCCGATTGGCGATCACCCATATCGGAGGCATGTTCCAGCAATGCCGTTTTATCATCCGTATAAATGGCAACGGATTCCCGGCCCCGCGAGACGGACACATAAAACTGTTTTAAATCCGTTGCGGGAAAGGTGGCGGCGTTTTGCGCGATAAAAACACGATCAACGGTTTTTCCCTGCGACCCGTGGGAGGTCATGCAATGCGCGTGTTCAATATGGCCGAAATCTTTTGCCAGCTTATAAGGCACTTTGCTGACGGCATTGCGCAGCAAGACATCGCCTTTATCGCTGACCGACACGACTTCCAGCACCATGCCGTTATCCAGCCGCTTATCGCGTTTGTCAAAGCCGTTATGCGTGATGCGGAGTGCATCCCCCTTTGACAAAGCAATGTCCTCTTTCTGAAACACGGCGAAATGGTTCGCACGATCACGGGGAAGGGCCAACGCTTTACCGTTGATATTTTCAAGCGTGACGGCTTTATCGTCGGCGGTTTTAACCGACCATTGCGAGCCCTTTTTGGCCCCCGGCACATTCTGCGAGAATTGAATGATCTGGCCTTCTTTGTAATTGCGCCAGTCGGCCCGTTGCGCTTCGGTAAAATTCAGATTGGTCAATTTTGAAACGGAATAATCGCGCTTACTAAGCAGACCCGCATCGCGCAGGGCGGAACGGATAGCGGAAGTCACCTTTTCACCTTCCAAGCGTGTGGGTGAAATTACCAGCGCCGACTTGCCGCTTTTCAGTGCGGTAACATAGTCTTTTGCCAGTTCCGTATGCGGTGACAGCGGATTAACGTCTTTGATCGCGCCAATGCTATCCAGTTTTTCAAAGCCATCGCGCGCTTTGCCTTGCGACAGATATTCAACAGCCGCTTTATAATCCACGTTTTTTTGACGGTAGATTTTATCTACTTCGGCAGTTTGAATGCCGCCGACAGTATTGAGGATGCGCAGGGCATCGCCTCTTGTGACGGCGCTATGCTGGCGCGTATCACCAACAAAAATCAATTGCGCGTTTTGCTCGGTGGTGATTTTCAACAAGTGCAACGCTTGCCCGGTGCCGAGCATCCCGGCTTCATCCACGATCAACACCTGGTTGGCAAGTTTTGCTTGCATGTCCTTATTGGACAAAAGCAGTGAAACCGTATCAGCATCTTTAAAACCCTGATCCCGTAATGTCCCACGTGATGCATCGGCGGACGGCGCGACCATCAGCACCGTTTTGCCTGCTTTTTCCATGCAAGGAACGACTTCCGACAAAAGAGTCGTTTTCCCGGCACCTGCAACCCCGCGAACAATACTGACACGGCTTGAAGTGCTAAGGATATAGGAGGCCGCCGCCGCTTGCTGGCCGTCCAGATTCAAAACGGGTGCATCATGGTAAAGCGGCGTTAGTTGTCCCTGACCGGCGCGGGCGAGAGTGACGAGGCGGCGCTCTTCTTCCAATACGTCCACAGTGGTGGCGACCATGCGCCCCCTATCTTCCACCCGGATAATTTGATCGTCTTTTTGAAAACAATCCGTAATGTGATCGAGTGTCGTCGCATTGTTGCCGATGGCGTGATGATAGGCGGTTGCCAATAAACGCCGCTCCGGCATGACGGACATTCTTTCGAAATGGTGCCGGATACTATGGCGCACGCTTTGCTCCGGCTCCGGTGTTTGGAATACCTCCACCTGCGCAAAGCGCAGCGCTTTTGTGTCGTCGATATTCAATTCCGCACTGATGGCACGCATTTCAGTTTTCCATGCCGCTTTCAATTCGGCCATGCTATGGCCTTTCTGTTTGGCGGCGCGGGTGCGCGCACCTAATTCGTCCAGCTTCTTCGCATCCGTGATGCCTTTTTCTTTGGCAATCTGTCCAATCTGATTAGTGCGTTTAGAAAAATGCGCGATGATTTCTTTCGGTACGCCTTCAACCTCAAAAGCCTTATCTGTCTTGCGCACCCCGTAGCCTAATTCCTGTAATTTATCGGCCAGCCGCTTGTGAAAGCGGGCCTGATAATACGGCATGTCGCGCTGTATCTCGCGGAACTGACAGGCTTTCACTTTGTTTTCGACCCCGTCCCAGGTGGCGTTGATAACAAAGCAATGTGCGTGCAAATGTGGGTCGGGCAAGCCGTTGACGGGTCGTGCGGTTTGGTGTGTAAATCCCGCCCACAATAATTCACCTGTTTTCCGGTCAGTATCAGCACCATGAATACGGACACGGGTTTGGGCATCGGCCTCGATTTCTTTCATCGTTTCAAGGACCGATTGCTCGAATGCTTTCAAAATATGGTCGTCCTTTGAAAGTGCATAAAGAATTGATACACTTTTACTTGCGTGAAAATTTATATCATAACCGATCGTCCGGTTTTCTTTCGTAACAGGTGTAAGCGCCGTACCCGTCAACGGATTGCGGTTTTCCGTCAGCGCGAAAAACGCCTCTTTCGTCACGTCCCCCGTAAGACCCAACCGCGCCGCGAGCTTTCCGGCGAATGTGCCGGGAAGCTCTTGGTCGGAGGTATAATAATCGGACGGTGACAGGGCGGACGTGTAATAGGCTTGAGCATGGGCGGCGCTCTTGCTTTGGATCATGCGAATCATCGGAAAGCGTTTTATCAGAGAATGAAATCAAAAGGGGAAAAATCGACAGATTTTAAAGCCCGTATAGAACGAATAATCTTTGTATAAATTGACGGAGCAGTGCGACGAAAAGAGGCGGAGCAGTGCGCGGTTGATGCCCTGGATTCACAGCCTAGAAGTATCAGACATCTTCCCTTTTCACCGCTGCGGCCTTATGAAACGTTCTCGGCATCGTCCGCTTGGGGCGGTTGTTTAGCGCCGCTTAAAGCATCGCGGTAAACGGTGCCGCTTTGTTGATCGTCGTGCATATCCATCAGTTTTTCATCGGCGGAACGATATGCATAGAGATAGCTGATGGAATAACAAACACTGCTCACCATGATGACAATGCCGATTTTTTCGCCGAGTTTATACAGGAACCAGCCAATCAAAAACGTGAATAGTGGTTCGGCAATCGTTTCGATAAAGCGGCCCGTCAACGGTTGGCCGAAAAGCCTGATCTTATCAAAGAACGGGAAGGAGGTCCCGAGGCCGGTTGTCATGTTCCGGTTTTTCATCGCCTCTCTTTTTCTTTGAACGGCGCATACCAAAAAGGCGGCGATAAAGGCGTACCAAGTCGCATAATGCGCCCAGAAATAGGTGGGCGTATCGGTGCTGTAGCCAGGCGCCGGAAACAATGCGGGGAACAGAAAATGAAACACCGGAAACCAAAAGAACAGAGGAAGAACAGCCAGGACAAAAGCGATTTTAAGTGCGTTGCTGAAAGAGTAATAACGCCGCCCGAAATTCCTGCGGATAAAGGTTTCCAATAAAAGACGCGGATAAAGCGACACCGCATGGGCGAACCAAAGCCATAAAGGAATTTTCCGGTGCTGGGTGGTTGTGCGAATGCTTGTATTCTTTTTCATGTGAAAAGGATTGAATTAGTCAATGAATTTTTGTTTGATGCGGATTTGTTTGTGCGACTTTCCGTTAAAAGGTGCGCCTTGGCGGTGGATATAGGCTTCGCAGACATAGCCGAATCTTTTGCCACCTGTTTTCAGCGCGAAAAATTCTTCCGGTCTTACGATCTGGCGGAGCTTCTGCGCTTTCGCTTCGTTGAACGACACGTTGTTACCGAAACTCATGCCTTCCGTCTTATCGTCATAGTATTCCTCACCAATAAGCTCAGAGGCATATTTATTCGTATCTGCGTCCGCGTTAGCATGGAATATCTTCGTTGCAAGCGTGCCGAGGAATTGCTTGACCTTATAGGTCGATTTATCGCCGCCCATATGGGCGAAATAAGATGGGATATTTTGGGCAAGGTATACGGTTGCCACCATCGAACTGCGCGCCGTACACTGAAAATCCGCATCGAGGGCGTGCAGGAAAATCGGGCTTTCATCGGCGAAGATGAACGCCGGGCGGTTATTGACTTTGGTGTCTCTTTTTTCCCAGGCGCGCTGGTAGCAGTATTTTATGGCTATCTGCACTATGCGGCCAGCATCGTGGTGTAATTTCGTGGGCAAATTCAGCACGACGATAGAGCCTTTCTCAAGGCAGGTTTCAGGGGTGAAACTGGACGGGTTGCTGCAAAAGAGCGAATAAAACGGCTCGCTTAAAAGCTGATACAGAAAGCTCACAATCATAATCTCCAAAGTGCTCCGCGTCTTCGTGGACAGCTTTTTATACGACCGGGCAAAAAATTGATTGACCTGTTTCAAGGCGCGATAATTGGCCACATGCTGCAAAGCGAAAGCATCCGTCAACCCACGTTTTTCAAGGTCAGCGATTTCCTCTTTCGGAAACGTGGCCCAAAAGGCATTCACTTTCGCCTGAACTCTTTTATGTGCTTCGTCCATCGCCTTTTTAAAAGGATCATCAACGGATTTTTCTTGTTTGTCTTGGCTTTGGGATTGTGCCTGGATTGGTTTTTGTGCTTGGCCTTCCACTTCCTTCGGTGCGCACATGGCAATGTCATAGAGGTCTTGCACCGTCACAGTGCCATAAGCCAGCAAACACACTGTTGTGACGGACGAAAGGGTCATCCGCAAAGCCGAAGCCCAGAAGCGCCCATCTTCGCCACCCCCGGACGTGTCCTGTTGTCCGGTATTAATAACTGTTTCAAGGAGAGACACGAGGGATTGCCGCAAGGACACGCCTTTCTGCGTTTGATCACATTCGTATTGTAAAAAATTGAAATATTTTGTGCCGCCTGGCTCGACGATGATAAGGTCTTTCTCCCGTTTGGTGGCGCGGGCGTATTGCCGCCATAAGTCTGCTTCGTCCGGTTTGGCCGTCAAGACCAGTCCCGCGTAACCACGCGAAAGCATATTCAAGGCAATGAGCCTACCCGACGAAGTTGTTTTGCCGGCACCAATGCCGCCCCATACGGCGATGCCCTCGAAACTCTCTTTGACAGTCAGCACATCGCCGCCGGAAAACTGCAACAGCGGCGCGTCGAGATCGAATTTTTGATTATCCATTGGAAATTTTTTTCGATGAAAAAAGAAGACTGACGGCAGGGCCGCCACCGCCAGCCCCGTACTTACTACTCACGCCATTTTGAAACCCTGCTCGCGGTGGACTTTAACCCGTTGCACGTATAACCGTTCACGTTATACGTGTTGTCAGAGATTTTTTTCACGAAATCCCCCCTGTCATTGACGAGCTTGTCCGGGTCTACAGAAGACTGACGCAGTTTGAGATAGCTAGAAACGTTGTCTTGCTTACACATGGTGTTTAATTTTAAAGTGTGAAAAAATAAAATTCTTGTCCTGTCTTCCGGGCATGGCGCGGCCAGCACCCGCCCGGAGGCAGGCATTTACAAGGTGGTTAAGAATAAAAAATGTGATAACTGAAAAGGTAGGGGTGCCTCCGGCGCGCTATTTCATTTTACAGCACCGCGTCCGTGTGCATGAACAGCAGCAACAGGAGCCGGGAGGCGTTTTGCTTTCACCACCCGATGAAAGCAATCGCTTGATGATTTTTAATAATTCGTTTCGGGTCAGTTCCATGACAAATTTGTTTTAATGGTGGAAAATGGTGTTATTCTTCATGCCTATCGGAAGCGGTGAGGTAGTCGCTACCATTCCAGATCATCCCCGCCGATGGCGGCTGAACATCCGGCGGCCCCTCACGGTTGATTAAGCGTTGGTCTCTTTTGGCGGCATCCCGCGCCAGTTTTACAATCCGGCTTTGTTTTGTGTTCTTCATGTTGATTTTCGTTTTGTTGATACAAAGCTGCGGAGATTAATTTTTCACGACAAACCGAGGTATTCAAAACTTCAAAATTTTGAAAAGTTATTTTACAAGTGATTGAAAATAAATATGTTTCTGTTTTTTTCTTGACGTTTTGAATAGGTATCGGCTATATGACAATATTCGCAGAGGAGCCGTGTCATGACATTTAACACACCATTTAGAGAAGAACTTGAGCTGACATCGTTAGAAACGGCGCCAGACCTTTATGAGCAATTTGAAATGCTAGATAACCTTTCACGAGGCGATGTTGCAATACAGGCCTGCTGTGGCGGAATTGAAGAGATGACAAATGCATTAAAGGGATTACTTTTAAAATTTCCAAACGTTGAGAATACTTTTAGAGCTGCTGTAGTCGAGCTTATAAATGAGCGAGACAATTTCCGCTATGAATTATCTGAAAAACATTGGGATGAAGATACCCAACGCTATAAAGGGCTTAGTCCAGAATACTAATTATTGAATAAATAATAATTAGTATTTGTTTCTCACTAATTATAAACAATCAAAAAAATAAAAATTCAAAATTTGAATTTTTGAACTCTTCTTTTTGTGAAAAAAGAGAAACAGTATCATTTTTGGGATAAATCTAAATGCCCACTTTCACGTTTATATATAAGAACGAGGGAAGATATACTCACTATTCAAATTGTCTATATGAAAGATAAAAAGAATGCAAAAAAAATAGTATATAAAGAAGGCTTATTAGAAGTGACGGAAACGAATATCTACAAAGAGATCGTAACTTATTTTATAAAAGTACAAGGCATTCAAGGGAAAATGCCCAAAAATCGACACTCCTCGCAATCGATTAGGAAATTTTTTGTAGCGCAATTATTTGGTTTAAAAGAAGAGAGTGCTCAAAGTCACTGTTCAGAGAAACTCGAACGTTTAAACGTGACGGGAAAGATGGTAACAAAATTCATTAAAAATATAGGAGATTTTTTCAAAGAAATACCATCTTTTATAGAGCAGTGGGAAGCATACAAGAAACTGCCTAAAAGAGAAATGCCAACCACATCTGCAAAAATACTTACAAATTTGAGTAAGCTTAACGAGTATACAGAGATTAAAAAAATATTTGATGATTGGAAGAAGGTAATTGACGCAACACTGATGGTAAAGCCAAAACCAAAGGGGGAGAACGATGATAATGCCGAAGCGGCTCATCAAAATTCAGATAAAAAAATGAACTTCCAAATGGAGATTTATGGTGATTGCCGTAACATGATAGACGTTTTCAGTTTCACTAATTGGACAATCTATTCGGGGGAATCATATTCCATTGGTAGGGACTCTTCGCATATAAAGGTAACGCAAAGTTATTCACTTTCATTTTTAGGCAAGCGAGATAACCAAACTCTTTATTTCCAATTATACAATCATCAGACAACTATATCTGTGAAAGGTATTGCTACATGCAGCTCATGTGAAGACAGATGGTTTCTTAAATGTTTTGATAATTCACTTTGTTTTGAAATAGCGTTCAATTGGTTAACGAAAGTATTTGGGAAAAACCTGATTGCACAATGTTCTATGTTCTTAGGAAAAGGAAAAAGAAAAAGACAATTGTTAAGTTTTGATTCTATTGCGCATTGTGGGCTGGGATCTAGTTTTAGTACTATGCTGGCTGATTTCTCTTATAGAAATAGATGTGGAACATTGACAAAAACGGAGAAGAAGATATTTGATAAATTAAAAAACATTGACATTGACTTTCTGGATACCCCAGTCATTCAAAATGACTTAAGACATATAATACTAGAAAATCCCGTACACAATAATTAAAGGTAACAATCGTAATATTTCCAATGTATGCCCAACCAAATCCCCCAGGAATTGCTGGATCAAATGATCCACATGAATAACGAGCAATTCGATCACATAGAAAAAAGATGGCGAGATAATCTTACTGTAAAACAAGAATACGAAAGACAGTATTACACGCAGCTAAAAGGCTATCTCGATTATAATAGCGCCTTCAAAGAAAACCAACGCCCGCTAAAGCCGCATGAACGTGCCGCTATCCTCGACCAGGAATTGCTTAAAGAAGCGCAAGAAATTAACATTGAAAATGCTCGTCATCAGGCCGCCCATGAAGAGGCGTTGAAGACACAGCAGCAACGACAGGAGCTGGTGAAATCCTTTATAAGCGAGAAGGAGAAAATCCTTACCGCTGAAAAAGCGCCGGAACAACCGGATCAACTACGCTTAGAAAACCCGGCGGCGCCGCATATCAGTGAAAAAGCCAAAGAAATCACCGCGAAACTATTCGCAGCGATGAAATACGAAGCCCTCGAGCGCGAGTGGGAAACGCAGCTTAACTACCCCGCCAATGACCTGTACCCTGCCGATCACGACATCGAATTAGAGAGATAGATTATTCCATCCGGCCTCGTCATTCTCACCTTGCAAATAATTTTCTAAAAAAAATTTGTCCATATATGAAGGAACGTTCATGTATGGACAAAAAGTCGCCTGTTTTCCCGTTTTCCCTTTTTGAAAAATGCTTCATATCAATGGGTTTTAGATGAACGCCTCATTGAATATTTATGTTTCTTGTCCAAAGATAAACGTTCGTTCATATGTGGACAGAAAGAGGCAACGCTCATGCGGTTCGCTTTCGCCTATTTTAGAGTTTCCACCGATGGTCAGAAAGAGACAGGGCATGGTTTAGCGTCTCAGCAATATGACGTAAATGCCCTCATGCAGCTTACAGATATCGTCATCGTTCGCGAGTATTTTGAGATTGAAAGCGGTAAGAAGAACGAGCGCCCCGTCCTTTTAAAAGCCATCAAGGATTGCTTAAAAGCAGGATTTATTTTGGTCATTGCGAAGTGCGACCGTCTGACCCGTAAAGCCTTATTCGGTGCGCGATTGCTGAACAGCAAATTGGATTTAATCGCCGCAGACAAGCCATTAGCCACCAAATTAGACCTGCTGGACGATTTTATCCGTGCCGAGCGCGAGGGGATTGTAATAAGCAAACGCACCAGCGCCGCCCTGCAGGCCGCCAAGCGGCGCGGCGTAAAGCTAGGCACGGCCTGTAAACAACTGGCGTTGAAAAACAAACTTCTGTCCAGGGCTTTCGCCCGGAAGATGGACCCGACCATTCAGGATTTGATAGCACAAGGCTTTACTACGATCCGCGCGCTGGCCGCGGAACTCAACCACCGCCGCATCAGCCCATTTCACGGGCGCGGCTATAAATGGCACCGTAACACGGTGTGCAATCTCTTGCACCTAATCAAAGAGCTACATTTCTCACCTCAATTACCATCATGATGAACAGATTTTTATCGCGCTTAGCGTTTATATGCGCCGCCAGCCTTTTTTGTTTCGGCAGTTGTTCTAAAGAGGATAAAACGCCGCCCGCTGCGTCCCAGCCTATCGACAAGACGAAAATCGTCGGCACTTGGTCCATCACGAAAGGCGTCTTTAACTACTATGACGGTGCTGAAAAACTCCTGCGCCGCGCAGGCATTGAGAAAAACGGTCTCAATGCTGAACTATGGGATCATTCCACGCTGGACGTGAAAGACAGCACCTTCACGCAAACGGGCATCGTCACGCAGGATCATTTACCTCATACCGGAAAATGGTCGCTCATGGATGACGGGAAGAAAATTCACACGGTTGACCGCCAATGGGCCACCGATTGGGAAATCGTGTCTTATACCGGATCGGTTCTGACTATCCGCCACCGCCAGCCGATCAATAACGGCGGCAATGAAAAAACCGCCGAAGCCTTGTTGGAACTGACAAGAGAATAAAATTCTTTCACCGCTAAATAATCCACGATGAAAACCGTAAATGCTTTATCAACTGTCTATGAGTATATTAATGATATGACGCTGAACTTCAGGACAGTCGTCGAGGTCGAATGCCAGTGGAGCACGCCGACCTTTTACCGCCGGATTCGATATCCGCATATGGGCAGCCCCGCCGAAGAAAAAATGGCACTGAAAGTGGCGCAGACATTGGGCCGCGCGCTGTTGGCTCTTGTCGATGAACAAACGCTGAAATTAGACCAAGAAATCCCGCCTTATCCGACCCATCTACAAGATAAGTTAAGCACACAATCCGCCCTGAACGATGCAGACAGCCCCTTTAACGCCTAATAACCCGCATCGTCCGCGGAGAAGAAAGAGCGCCATAACCCCGCTGCGCCTGATGTTGTTGGACCTCGAAAGCAAGTTAGGCGTGGACAGCCCGGCCATCTATACAAAATTGGGGATGCCGGCAGCCCGTTATAACACCTGGCGGCGGGGATTGGTACGCAGGCCCAAGGACACGGCCATCTATGAGAAATTCATAAACGCCTATGGTATCGATTTTTACCTGTCGCTGGGCATGGGGGAAATCGTGGTCGTTGACCGAGAATTATTTCGGTCATGCGCGCAGACGGATTTAGCGGAGGACGTTAAACGGATATCCGCAGCGGACGCAGTCAACACGATAACCCCGCTGCACGTTATTGCCCGGCGCATTCAGGCGAGCTTGAACGTCAGCAAATCTTTTGTTGCCGCGAAACTGGGTGTTTCCCCTTCGGTCTATGGCGGATATCTTGACGGAACGATTCAGCAGCCACGCCCCGGCGTCTATGAGCGGTGTAAAACCGAATTAGGCATCGACCTGTATCTGTCGCAGGGAAAGGGAGACGTGGTCATTGTCAATCCCGATCGATACATGGCTTGTAGTTATAGTGACCAGCCGCGCCCGAAACCGCCGAACACGGAAAAACCCGTTTTTATCTGGCCGTTTCACGAGGCGGTGAAACATATAGAAACATTTCTAAATATCGACCCTTCCTTTATCTACCTCAAGCTAGGCATCGGCAAGATTATTTATCAGGGGTGGAAGTCAGGAAAGCGCCGCATCCTAAAAGAAATTATCTGCACTAAGTACCGCGTGGAATTCGGTATCGACCTGTTTCAGTCCATGATTCACGGCAAAATCGTTATCGCAGGTAGGGACGATAAATAATCTATTCAATAACGGCAATTTGATCGTTTGAACAATATCCGAATGCAGTGGGCGGGCGACTCGGAGCCTTCCCACTTTTATTTACAGGTCTTGACTTTCAGCTACCTTTAAGAGATAATTAACCCGACGGTATCACCGCCACTGTTCTTGAACCCTAATGTACTCTGCGTGAATGACCAGGCACAAGGGGTGCCAAACGGGTCTGTTAGACGTTTTCTTCTAACATATCAAGAACATAGGTGGACCATGCAGACAACTGCACGAGCCGTTTGTTCCTATCCTAAATCCGTTAGTGTACGCCATTACACGCGGGTTAGGTTCGGTAAACAGGAGTGGGTACGCTCACACTGTAGATCGATGCCCTCACGGTAAATAGGATCAAACTAACGTGGTGGTGGTATCGTTCACTCTGTTGCAATTAATGATACACTGCCATGTACTCGTGTCAACACTTTTATTAAGCACTTTATTTTGAGATTTAGTTTAGCTACTTGCTTTCCCAACGCTTTTGATCAGCCTTTTTAACGATCTCCGATCTTTCTGTTGGTGTGTCAACCTAACTGTTTTTAGCTTTACTACCCTTCAATCCACCCCTATGTCCAAGCTCTACAGTAACAGGATTCTGACCATCCTCTCTGGTACCATTACAGCAAAATCTTGACCTAGTGCGCCCGTCATGATACAAAAGTCAGGAAGGGCTTTTTTATTGCACCCCTTATTGGTACCCAATTTCACCAGCGTTGCAAAAAGAAGTCTTTATTATTAACCGAATAAAAGTTCATAGGATCATAAAGCGGCATACATCCTGTCCGCCACTTTTAGACACAAAATCAAGCCAGTCAGCCTTTTTTGTGTTTAATTTTTAAGGATTTTTCACACAATCCTTCAGTGGAATGATACAGACATCCGCAACTTAGGAACTTTTTGTAACCCAAGAAGGAACCCATTGCGCATGGATTATCTCCTCAAACGCAACAATACCTATTACTACAACCGCCGCATCCCAGCCCAATTTCGAGCCTATGTTCCCCGTGAGCGTATCCGCATTGCCTTAGGGACTGATAGCCATAAGGCAGCCCTAAAGCTGGCACGAGAACAAAACGAAAAGACGGAAAAATACTGGCAAACGCTTGTTGATACAGGCGAGACATACAGTCATCAGCATTACAGGGCTGTAAGTTCGCGCGCGCAAAGTTTGGGTTTCAATTACTATACCGCTGCCGATCTAGCCGTTCAACGCCTGGAACAACTTATTGAACGGTTGCTACAGGCTAAAAAGCATGATCTTAATCCATATCATGTCGAAGCCGTTTTAGGAGGCGTGCCAGTCCCCCGGCTTATGTTATCGGAGGCGTTGCCGCGTTTTTGGGCGCTTACTAGGGATAGGCTGCTTAACAAGTCTAGCCATCAGCAACGGAAATGGCGCAATCCCCGCGAAAAAGCGTGGCGCTATTTTGTTGATTGTATAGGAGATAAGGCAATCCAAGATATCACCCGTTCCGATATGCTAGAGTTTAGGGATTGGCAGATTAATCGTGTAGAAGCCGAAGAGATCATCGCCGCGTCTGCAAATAAAGACTTGATGAACGTACGCTCGATTCTCACGGTAGTGGCCGAAAACCACGACATCAGACTGGATGAAACAAGTTTATTCAAAAAGATTAAACTTACAGCAAACGATGTCAGCAAGCGATTGCCCTTCGATCATGAGTTTTTGGTCAATACGTTTTTAAACCCCATAAATTTGAAGGGAATGAATAAACAAGCGCAAGGCATTGTATTTGCTTTCGCTGAAACAGGGGCCGGACCTTCTGAATTAATTGGCTTACAGGCCGAAGATATTCGCCTAGATCATCCTATTCCCCATATCCACATCGTGCCACGCGAGAAGAAAGGTTTGAAAACAAAATACCGGGAGCGTATTATCCCCCTTGTTGGCCATGCGCTTGACGTTTTTCGTGAGTTCCCTAACGGATTTACGGATTATTGGGATAATCCCGATAGTGCTTCCAGCGCAATTGGAAAATATCTGAGAGAAAATGGCCTTAAGCCATCCGATAGGCATTCTCTTTATTCCCTCCGACATAACCTTCAAGATAGATTGCTAGAAGCGAAAGCCCCTGACCGTGTCCAGGCGGATTTAATGGGACACAAGTTTAAGCGGGAAGATTACGGGAAAGGCGCGTCTCTTGAACTAAAACTTGAATTTCTCGAAAAGATAAAATTGAAGCCCTGATTGAAAAGCAGCGTTTTCACGCTGCTTTTTTATTGGTTTTATTTTTCGCCAACAGCGGCCAGCTCACAAGATAACTTTACCAGCTCCTGCTGTTGCTGTTGGGCTTTTATTTCACTATGCAGCCGCTCGAAAATCGGGAGATAGGCCGCGCCGTATTTTGCGACAACTTCCGCCGCGATGAAATAAGCACGTTCCAGATTGTCCATAATAATCCTTTCATGAGTGAAAAGCCGGGGCTTATAGCACAACATGTTTCCCCTGTCACAAAAACCTTCCTTTATTGATGGTCTATATTTGCATTCAATAATCACAGTTTTTTTTGACAGGGATAAATAAGTTATTTTATTACAGTGCCTCCTGTTTGAGTGTTGCTGTGCTCATATGTAATCCACATCTGTGAATGGAGGTATTCGTGTTTGAACAACATGAAGACGAACTTTGTCGAGAAAAGGCCGCAAAGTATCTAAGAACCACGCCAAGGACATTGGCGACAATCGACAGCACTAAACAATACGACCTGAAGCCGTTTAAGAAAAAGGATGGCAAAACGTATTATTACCGCAGTGTATTGGACGCATTCGCAGAAGCGGATTTAAAGCCCTAAGCCGATAAGGCGGGAAAGGGCCCCCCCCCGGTCTTTCCCAGAAATCAACATTCTTTTACAATTTTCTGGAGATCGCTATGGACAATGAACAAGCGAAAAGCATTCCGCTTGCCCACATTCAACCAGTTCCGTTTGAAGAAACCATCACCGAAGGTTCTAGCCTGACGGTGGAGGATGCCACGGTCATTAACCATCGAGGTATCATTAATTATTTGCATAGGAACGGTATCCATTACAAAGTGGCAAGACAACATGCCCGACAGGTGCGCGTCTTTAACAGCAAAAAAGGCCGATCATTTCTGGCTGTAGGGATGCGCAATGAGGATAACGGTTGGGAAATACTCAACCCCTATTACTGCGGTACTGTTGGCAAACGAAACATCTTATTTATTCGTGGCACTGATACAAAGCCGGACAGCATTCATTTTTTTAAGGACGCTATGGATTTTCTTTCGGCCGTCATGCAAAATAAGAATGGATGTCCGCTTAGAGGGGATGCATTCATTTGCACTTTTCCCTCTTATTTGGAACTAGTGCCAGCTTATATAAAAGAATACGACTATAAAGCCGCTTTTACATGGATGGACAACACCGAAGCGGGCAGGCTGGCAACCCTTGCCCTACGCGACCTTTTCAAAGCCGAAGAAGGGCTGGAACACTTACCCATGAATTTCCTGTATGCATCGCATCAGGACGTGAATACTTGGCACCGGGCCACGTTAGGCTTGACAGCGGCACTGGAGGGAAAATGAAAACATCCAGCCCTCTTTCTCTTTTCAGTGTTACCGAAGTCGAACTTATCTACCGGAACAAGGTAAGGCCGGAAGATCGAATAATCATCCATCAGGCGGCAAATGCCTATGACGTCCTAATGGATACGTGGGATAGGAACAAAATAGAATTAGTCGAACAGTTCAAAATCCTGCTGCTGGATCAAGGCAATGCCTGCTTGGGGATTGCCGAAATCGCAACAGGTGGCGTAAGCTCCTGTATTGTTGATCCGAAAGTGATCTTCGCCATCGCCCTAAAGGCACGGGCGACGAATATCATCTTGGCGCATAACCACCCGTCCGAGCGGATATGTGCAAGTAGGGCGGACATTGCCATCACGCAAAAGCTCTGCGAGGCTGGCAAATTTATGGATATACGCGTGACGGACCATCTTATCGTCACTCCGCAGCGATATTATTCTTTCGCTGATGAGGGGCTTATGCCGTCCCCATAATCATGATAAGTTTAAAAACTGAACCGAGGGAGGCGCTGCCGCCGCGCCATCCCTCCTTCTCCCTCCCGGCGGGGGTTCCAAACAATGGATACACCAACCTTTACCTTAATATTTAAAAGAGTTATATTAGATGAAATTTATCCTTACCAGACCATGAACATCGAGCGACAAAGTCACATAGATGAGATAATTAATAAGCTAACCTTTTTGAAAGTAAAGGTTCAGTTATCAAATCCTCTTAACCTTACCGATATTAATATAATTTCAGAGAACTTTTATCGCGACCTACTAAATATTATATTTAGTTTGAATCTTGAAAATACGAATATCGCAACCGCGAATGCCGACACAATCGACTTACGCGATGAAAGTACCCGAATTTGTTTCCAGGTAACCTCGACATCAGCCTTAACTAAAACCAAAAAGACTGTAAATGGCTTTATAAAAAATAAGCTATATGAGAAATTTGATCGCTTAATTATTTTAAATATTGTTGCCAAAAGTGACCACCAATCTTCAAAAATAGGTGATCCAAACTTCTACGAATTGGACACCAAAGAAGATATTTGGGACGTAGACTATTTAATTAGACATATACTTAATGAGCCAATAGAGAAAATAAAGGAAGTCTGTGGTTTCCTTAAGAAAGAAATCAAAAGCGAATCAGATCAAACTTTGGCCAAAGAAGTAACAACGTTTATATCTCTAGTCGGCTATCTCAGCGATGATAATCAACCTTCTGCTGGAAACGGTTATATCGAGCAACCAGACCCAGAAGGAAAAATAATGAAAAGATTTTCTGCTCATTCAGACTATTTAATAAAAGAATATCAAGATCTATATACAGAATTTGGCTTAGTTTTGACAGATGTGTTGCAACAATCCGACATAGGACATACAAGAATGCGTAGACTAGGTTTACATCTTAAGCATACTAGTGATTTACTGCTAACGGAGATGAATGATGATCCTAAAATAGCTTTAGAAGCACTAATAGGAAAACATGAAGCTGTTTTGTCTCGTCAAGGTGTTGAGTATAGTTCCAGTGCAGTAAGATTTTTTCTTATTGATCAACTAATAAAATGTAACGTTTTTCCAAATAAGGAAATTTATAATGTCTAATTTAATTTTAAAAGATGAGGAGATAATGAGTTCTCCCTCAATTGTAGGCTATAAAGTACTCGCATTTATGGCAGATAAGAAAGTTAGTAAAATAAGCCTCTTTGATGTAGCGGATCATTTTAAAACTGAAAAATGGTTTAGCCCTAAGAGCCTTTATTTTGCAATGCTATTTTTATTTGCGGTAGATATAATCGACTTTAATAATTCATATATTATAAAGAAATAAGTGATGCTTACAATAACACGCTTATACACAGAGCCGGAAATTATAGCCCCAATAGATTTTACTACTGGATTAAATATTATTTTGGGAGAAAAAGATGATTCCAGTGATAAGCGTAATGGAGTTGGGAAATCACTTTGTATTGAATTTATAAACTTCGCCTTGTTAAAGAGAAGGGTAAATAGTCGCGTTTCATTAATTCCAAAGGAAGTATTTCCTCATGATACCTTTGTTTGCCTAAATTTCAGGATAAATAATAGGCGGTACACGATAAAGCGTTCGCTGCTGGCCTCTGAAACGCCTCTTATAATTGAAGATGGTTATGAAACAGTTTTTGCCAAAGTTGAAGATGCTGTAGCTTTTTTGACTGAAAGGCTATTTTCAAACGCGGAAGATTCATACCCTTCTTTCAGAGCTATGTTGGGCCCATTAATTAGAGATGAACGTTCCGAGTTTAAATCTCTAGTGAATTGTTATGATACAAAACTGAGAATTCCGGAAGATTATGCTCCGCATTTATATTTGCTAGGTATAGACATAGAAGTCTATGAACTAATAAAACAACATATAAAAACAATAGACGATATTAATAAAGACATCAGTCGTATTAAAGAAAACGTTTTGCTGATCCGTCAAAAGAACATCGACGATGCACGCTCTGACTTAAATGAATTAGATGATGAAGTGCATTCAATTGAAGCCAGCATTGATAGGCTGGAGAATCTGGCTGGATACGACATTATAAAAGATGAAATTATAAGTTTAGAAGAACAGATTGAATCAAAAAGGCGGAGGAAGGGGATTTTGAAGGTACAGCTGTCTAAATTAAAACTAGTTTCACAGAAAGTCGATATTACTCCATCAGAAATATCGGAATTCTACGAAGAGCTTCGCAAGGGGTTAGGTGACTTAATTAGTAAAAGTTTAGAAGAAGCTATGAGTTTTAAAGCTAAAATTGATGAATTCCAAAATCGACTTATAAGTGAAAGAAGAGCATCTTTATCTTCAGAAATTTCTGAGATTGATAAAGAGTTGACATCTTTAGATAAACAATATGCTCAACACCTAAAAGTCCTAGACCAATCCGGGGATTTAAAAAACCTTAAACAAACTTATGCAGCGTATAAAGAAAAAGCGGATCAATTATCACAGCTTAGAAGCTTTATAGACCGCTATGATGAGTTAGAAATCCAAAAGCAAAAAGCAAAAACGAAAAAAGAAACAGAACTGCTTAGGCTGCAATCACTTATTCAAATACAAAAGAAAATTATTGATAATTTTCAAAAAACAATATTAGAGATTCATGACTTCATTCAGGGGAATAAGCAAGCCTCTTTTCAATTAAGACAAACAACGAGCAAGCAGATAATTGAGTTATTAATGCGAATTGACAGCGATGGCAGCCACAGTGTAGAGAGAGCAAAGGTTTTTATTTACGATATTGCTCTACTGACAAACTCATACACACAAAATCGCCATCCAGGTTTCCTAATTCACGATAACATTTTTGATGTTGATCAAGATACTCTAACTAAGAGTATTCAGTTTTTAGAAGAAAAAGCTGAATTTCGGGAAACTCAGTACATTTTAACGATCAACTCTGACAGATTGGAGTTAGACGACCAAAATGAGTATAGTGGTCTCACGCCATACATTCGGGCTATATACACAAAACAAAATAGGTTTTTGAAACAGAAATACCAAGAAACTCAATCATCTTAATTAGATAGTTTATACAAAGTTAAGAATGCCAATCTGTCATCCCGGCAAATTGGAAAAAGTCACTAAATCCTGCGTGAATTGATTAAACAAACTTTCTGTTCTCGCTACGAAAGAAACAAAAATCCCATAGAATGCAAGTTCTATGGGATTTTTTAGTTTTATACCTGTCTAAATTGCTATTCACCTTTCCATCCAATATGAGAACAGGTTTTGAACCATTTCTTTAAAAGTTTTTATTTGCATTTATACGCCAGGACGGTACTGCTTATTCATGCAGTTTAACTCATCAATACACACCCCTCCGATGTCAGTTAGCCGCCTGCTCAGGATAAAATATTTTGCTTAATGTTTCATCCAACGCCTTTCCTGACAATGTTTTCCCCACTATAATTCCATCAGGACCGATCAAAAAATTCTGAGGAATTGCCTGGACGCCATATGATTTCGCAGCCGCACTATCCCAAAATTTCAGATCAGAAAGTTGAAGCCATGGAAGTCCGTCATTTTTAACTGCCGCCAACCACAACGCCTTGCTGTCAGACTTATCGAGGGAAATACCGACAATTGTGAAGTTCTGGTCCTTGAATTTATTGTAGACTTTAACCAGGTTTGGGTTTTCTGCCCTGCATGGCCCGCACCAGGAAGCCCAAAAGTCGACCAATACGTATTTACCACGAAATGACGAAAGTTTAACCAGCTTCCCTTCCGCATCGGGTACTTCAAAATCCGGCGCCGGTTGGCCTATTGCAGTCGCTCTCATTTTATCCAGGTTTGCGGCCACTTTCTTACCTTCCTTAGTATTTTTAATTTTGAATGATAAACCGTCGAACAGGGGCTTCACTACATCATAGCGTTGTTCGTAAGCTACTTTGGGAAACAATTCCAGGCTGAGCATTGATGCAGGATGGGACCTGATGAACTTCATATAGGCATCTTTGGTCATGTCACTAAACCGCTTCCGAAAGCCTTCCAGTCTGGCCTCGTAATCCTTCGTGGCCTGCGGTGATACCTTTCCTGTCATGAATTGCCTGTCTTCATCGGTCATTTGTGCAAAGCCGGCATCCACCAGGCTATTAAGATCACTATAATCATTATTCCTGGGCGTTCCGGTTACCTGAACCCCTTCTACTGTAGCTCCGTTCGTTTTAACATGAATGTTACCCGGCTCAAGATAAACGGGTACCTGTTCAAGGCTGTTAGTTCTCCCAACACCTTTCGTATCAAAGATTAATGTAGCGGATACCGGCGAAGTGGTCGCCCTGCCGGCAAATCTGAAAGCACCATTCTTCAATTCAACGGAATCAATAATGGATTTACCCTCCATTGTATACTCCAGGTATGCCTTTTCAGGAGCGTTGCCCGTGCCATATTTGCCATTGATAGTAAATTTATTATTACTCTGGGCGAAAGCTGTCAACGGCACTATTGACAAACCGGCTATAATTAACTTTCTCAATTTAGACAGGATTAATTAGGATTCAGAAATCGAATTATAAAAAGAATGGCAATGGGTGATTAAATCCCTTACCATCAGGAAAAACGTCTCTCATTTAGTCAAACAGTTCCATCAGCTTTGCTTCCAGCTCTTTCCCATGGAGATCTTTGGCAACAATTACACCTTTTTTATCGACTAGAAAATTCCTGGGAATAGCTTTAATCTGATATTTCTTAGTAACAGGAGAATCAAATCCCTTCAGGTCTGCCAGGTTGGTCCAGGTATAACCATCCTTCTCTATTGCCTTTTTCCAGGCAGCAGCGTCCGTATCGAGAGAAACGCCAATTACACCCAGTCCTTTGGCCCTATACCTGGCGTAAAGCGGAATAAGCGCTTTTGCCTGCATTCTGCATGGCGAACACCAACTGGCCCAGAAATCAATAAATGTGTACCTATTATGGGAGATGATTGTTTTGGTGTAGATTTTTTCCCCTTTTACATCCGGCAGCGCAAAGTCCTCATACTGTACTGCTTCCCGCATACCCGGCGCCTGTATATTTTTTTCATTTTCAGCAGTAACAGTAATGCCATTAGCATCATTGACAATCAGCGTATACTCCTTTGAGGAAGGAGGAAGACACATTTGATTATTACATGCCATATACCTGATCCGGAAATGCAATACTGTCTTCTCATCTGCCTTGAGTTTGATAGTTTGTGAAAACGTAACACCCTTCGCGTAATAAGCCACCGTTTCCCCGGCAACAGAAGCTGCTCCTTTTTCCTCCATCTGTCCTATCAACTGAACATTCGGATTTTCTCCCCATGTAATGGTAGTAGGCATTCCCATCCCTCCATCATAAGACTGTGGATAAATATGAAATGGTTCGTTGATAGACGCCACGAAGGCAATCTTAAAAGTGAGCGGCGCTATTGAGTCGCTTTGGAACTTCCATGAAACCGGGTGATTGTCCTGCGCAATGCCGGACAAAGCTGCCAGACTGGTCAATATCAAAAAAATCACTCTTCTCATAAATACTTTTTGCAGGGCAAAGGCCACCTTCGTTTAAATTCAGTTATTAATTGCATTACCCTTTATACCGGGATTTTGTGATCTCCACCATGGACTTCAGTTTATAGTACTCCCTATCTGTAGAACCAGCGTAACCAGAACTAAAGAATCTTATATTGCCCAATGGGTCAAATATGATTTTAGTGGGTGTTCCCTGGACATCAAAGAACTTGTTTTCCTCATCTTGTAAAACATCGAGGGCGATTCCTTTTTTCTTCACGAAAGTTTTCACGGTAGCCCTGTCCTCAAACAGGCTTACCACAAACATTTGAAATACATCTTTTTTATAATCTGCCACCACTCGCTCAAATCCGCTGAAGGCGGCTACACATGGGGTACATCCTGTAGACCAGAAATCAAGGGCCAGCACCTTGTTCCTATAATCCCTCAGATGAACGACTTTTCCATCCAGGTCCGGCAATGATACCTCTTCTACAGGTTTCGTGGCGTGGAAAAGCGTAAACATTTTACCATCTCCTCCCGGGGTTGGAACTGCACCATCGAGCGTTTTTTTGGGTGATGCTATGTACAATTTTTCCACTTCCTTATAACAGTGATGGTATGCTTCATCTTTCAGGGATTTAAGATATTTGTCAAATCCGTTTTCGGTACCTTTTACCTTTTTATATACCAACCTGAATGTATTAACCATAACCGGGTTTGACTCCGCCTCCCTGAATGCTTTACTCAGGGTATCGAATGCCACCTGGTACTTTCCCGCAGCAAACATCACTACCCCATACCGGTTCAGGTAGTTGGATTTGGCATCTTTGAAATAGTGCATTTCGCGCATACCGTCTTTTACTTCGGAAGATTTCGCTAATAACTGTAATGCCTTATCTGTATTTCCCAGTTGGGCATTTGCGGCTGCGTTTATTTCCATAACGGTCTGTATTCTGCCAATTCCGTCTTTCATTGCTCCCGTGTTCAGATCTTCCAATATACCGGCTGAAACCTTTTCCACTTCGCCCCGGTTGGTATTTGCATCAAATAGATTATCCAGCGCATAAGTCAGAGACAGGAATTGAAGTACGTTGAATTTTGGCCTGGTGTTTTTATAAAACCAATAACGTTCAAAGTTTCCTTTGGCAAGCCATCCCATAGCCAGCTGCGCACGGTATTCCTCATACATGGATGGTTTGGCGGGGTCTATTGGATTTGCCTTCAGCATTTCATTGTATTGCTTCTCCTGGTCTTCCACGTTTACTATGGAAGTAAAATCCTGAAAGTTATACTTCGCAGATGGCGATTGCTGCGCGAAGACGGAACCGGAAATCAGCAACAGCAAGATTAACTTTTTCATTTTCATCATATTCAGATTAAACGGTATTAAAAATTTTGAACTATTACGATTGAATTTCCTGGCAGGTAAATACGGAACAACTGCAAGCTGCCATTGAATTACCAGTTCTATTCATTTTCCACCAATCCCTTGTTTGCGGCCAGCATCCTTTCCCCGAACTTCAGGGCAAATCTCGCGGGCCTGAGCGTATAGGTAGCCACTACGTTGCCGGCGTCATCATACAGTTTATGTGTGTAGTTAACTGTATTGCTGTAAACCGGGTCAACTGAAAGCCGGCGCATATCCCACCAGCGCATGCCGGAGGTGGCGAATTCACGAATACGTTCATCAAGGATATAACGGACCAATGCCTCTTTGTTTTCGGCTATATTAGCAGGTACCGTGGCGATATTGGCAGGCATTCTTTTGGACCGCAGCATTTCGAGATCGCTCTTTGCCCCCACAAGGTCGCCTGCCCTTGCTTTAAGCTCTGCGCGCATCAGGTAGAGGTCAGGTAATGAGGGGCCGATTTCCAACCCGGAAAAAAGTGATGCGGAGTAGCGTCTCATTCCTCCAGGAAAGGTTTTGTCGGGATTAAACATTTCAGTTCCCGAGAACAGTTTCAGGCGTTTATCTGCCGGATCGTACAAGGCGGCCGTTTCTGGAGAAAACACATAGGTATTGGCTTGTTGCAGCTGAAAATTAATCATACTGAGATTGTATATCACCTGTGCGTTATTGGCAGCCAACGGATAATTTGAAAGTCCGAAACCGAAGTCAGGAAACCATGAATTATCGTTATCAGGATCAAGCACTACGTTATAATCGTATAGCGCGAGCGGCACTTCAGCTTTGCCAAGCTCCGCGAATGCAGCATCCACATGTGCGCTGGCCTCGCTGAACTTTGCCATATACAGATAAACACGGCCCAATATAAATTCTGCCGCCAGCCTGGAAAATTTTCGTCTGTGTGTTAATGGACCAAGGTCTGGCAAGGCATCTGTTAAATCCTTTATGATAAAATCGTAACATTCCTGTACAGAGGCCCTTACAAAGGTTGTTTGGGTCACATCTGCCTTTGTTAGCAGCGGCACCCCCAGATCGGTAGCAGCTGTAGCAGCATTATAGGGCAACGAAAAATCATTCAGAAAATAAAGATGGCAAAGCGCCCTTCCCACTTTGGCTTCTGCGAGAATGGCACGTTTTTGCTGATCGGTCCCTCCCTGCGATTGCATCACTTCGTTTATGACTTTATTAAAGGTATAATTGTTGGTCAGTGGCCAGGTTTCATTGGGAAGCTGATCTTCATCATATACCCTTGCTTCAAACCTGAACAACCTTTGCGTCCTGATCTGGGCCGCATCCATGTAGGTTGCCTGGGCTGCCATTTCATCACCCATATACAAAGACGGAGGATAGGAAACCTGCAAGCTCACTGCATTCATTAATTGCTCGTAGTCCGGCGTCATTTTTGCCACACGGGAGCCTTTAGGCTCAATTTCCAAAAAGTCTTTGGAGCATGAGGTCTGAAGCATCAACGATATAAACAGAATGGGTAATAATGCCCTATGAATGGATTTCATCATCTTAAGCAGGTTTAATTAAAGAGTAATGTGTGCGCCAACTGTGAATGTACCTTGTCCTATACGGATATTTCTGACACCTGCAGGCGACTGAAACTCCGGATCGATCCCGAAGTGGTTCTTTTTCCAGAGCATAAGATTGGATACCTGTGCCCTGAAAGTCAATCCTTCCGCGTGCAGTCTCCGGACCAATGTCTTACCTACATCATAGGAAAGCGTGATCTCCCTGATCTTTGCATAAGACGCATCAAATGAATTCAGGTTGGAGTAGGTGTAGTAATAGATATTTCTGCCGTTGTCGATGGTACTGTTATAGGCATACCTGGGGATATTGGTTTTATTTTCATCTCCCGGTGCCTTCCAGCGATTAGCAAATTCGGGTTGAAGCGTGTTCTGATAAAGGGGGTCCTGCCAAAAATTATTAAAATCCCGGAACAATACATGTCCTAAGTTAAAGCTGATATTAATTCCCAATTGAAACCGCCTGTAATAAAATGTGTTGAAGAATCCACCTGTCACGATGGGTTGAGAAGTTCCTGCCAAATGAACGTCTTCCGGCTTGGAGCCATTTTTATCAGACAGTATTTTTCCATCGGCCTGGATGATCTGCGGATCTCCCGCAGCGTTAAGTCCGCCGTTGATGAATTCAAATACAGCGTATGCAGGTTTGCCTTCCATAAAGGATGTTCCAATCATTCCTGTACCGGTTGTAATGGCGGTTGCCGTCGCCATCCTTGTTATCTTATTTTTGTTGTACGACAGGTTCAGGACTGTATTCCAGTTGAAATCCCGGGAAATGACATTAAGCGATGTCAGGCTAAACTCAAATCCTTTATTTTCAAGGTCCCCGTAATTACCGATAACAGTTGCATATCCGGTCAGCGGCGCCGTCATCAATGAGCCGATCAGGTTATTGGTCCTTTTTATATATCCGTCTATCGAACCGCCCAATCTGCCACCGAGCACTGTAAAATCCAGTCCTGCATTATAGACAGTGGTTCCCTCCCAGGTAAGCCTGTCGTTGCCGGGAGTTCCTATAACCAAACCAACTCCTGTTACATAGTTTACGTTCGATGAATCTTTCAGGATATCGAATGATGCTGCCTGAGCAGGCTTGGGTGCATTCCCTGTTATGCCATAGGTAAATCTCAGGTGGAGGCGGTCCAGCCATGTAAATGATTTCATAAAATCTTCCCTGTTCAGCAACCATTTACCGCCTATGCTATAAACGGGTCTGTTCTGAGCAGCTTTGGCAAGACCGAATAAGTTGCTCTCATCAATCCTCCAACTCGCATTCAGTGCATACTTCCATTGGTACATGTATCCCAATGTAGAATAGTAAGAGGTGGTCCTTGCGATAGCCCCTTCTCCTCCACCCACATTATTTGATCGTAACACTCTTCCCAGCAGGCCGGATACCGTTCCGGTAATCCCTTTCATGAGTGTATCAATATTTACCGGACGGGAAACCTGCAACTGATCATCCCATCCATAGTAAGTAGCGTATGATGTCAATGGTGTGGAACTTGTAGCTTCCTGTCCTGCCATTACCGTTAGCTGGTGCGGGTCCCAGTTCCGATCAAATATCAGCTGATTTCTTACCGTCCAGTTTTTCTGAGACGCATTATTTACATTGAGCGTCCCTCCATCCTTTGGCAACCAATACCTGGGCGTGCTGTTTACAGTTGGTGCCTGTGTAAAACCTACCAGCTGGTCCCTTACCGCGTAACTTTCCTGGTACTGAACTGTCCTGTTGTTTCTTGCAAACGTCTGGTAGCCATAAGTACCTTCAAAGCGAAGTCCTTTCAGCAATTGTAATTTCGCGCTTCCCACCACTCTTCCGGATATACTGCTGCTCTTTGAATATCCCCTGTTAAACTCATCAAGCGGAACGTAGTCCAGGTTAACCCGGCTTCTGGCAGCATAATCAAGCCTGAGAGAATCACTGTAATTTCCCATGAAATTCACCGCCAGCGGATTTCCTGCATTATCGCGGAACCGCTGATAAGGTACGATGGAAACATCCGGGGCCAGCACTCCTATACCCAGATTTGAGGTACTTGCTACAGTATTAGTGAGATCGGTGACTACCGATAATTGTAATTTTTTATTGAAATTGAAATCCTGTCTGACATTCAACTTATACGAATTGTTCCGTTCACCTGGTGTGCTGCTTTGAATACCGGTATAGCTCAGCGATCCATAAAAACTGTAGATGTCACCGCCTCCTGAAAGGGAAACCGTATGATTAGTTGCGGCTGCATTTCTGTAAAAAATACTGGAAATTTCACTCCTGTTATCGATGGCAGCCAAACTATCCAGCGCCTTGTCCGCCTGCGCACCGGTGATCAGCCCCCGATACGCATCATATTGAATCTGCAGGTGCGGAGGAACCGGAGCAAGGGTCTGTACTGCATTCCAGTCATAATAAGGCGCAAATTGAGGAAAGATTTCTTTTGCGGTAGCGATAAAATCCCGGCTGTTCATTTTCGGGATATAGGACAGATCCGGTTTACCCTGGAAATTATAATAACCGTCGTAATCGACCCGTAGTTTTTGTCCTGTTTTACCTTTTTTGGTAGTAATAACAATTACCCCGTTCGCCGCTTTTGCGCCCCAGATAGAAGCTGCGGAGGCATCTTTCAGCACAGTTATATCCTCAATATCCTGTGGATTGATATTAGCGATGGGATTAGAGATGTTCATAATATTACTGCGGGATGCGTCACTGGTATTATCACCCGGTAATTCCACACCGTCTACCACGATCAATGGCGACCTGGTGGAGTTGAGGGAAGTCAGACCCCGAACCAGCAACGGCTCTCCGCCCGGTGCATTGTTTACCACCAGGCCGGGCACAAGCCCGTCCAGTCTTTGAAGAATATTAGTACTACTGGACCTGTTGGCAACAGTGCCCATGTCCACTTTCGCTACTGCCCCCGTATTTCGTTCCCTGGTAATATTCTGATAACCTGTAGAAACAATTTCAATAGATCCCAGCTTTTGTTCCGAAGGCGCCAGAATAACCGAAATCATTTCCACATCGTTCACCTTCACCTCTTTTTCATTGAACCCAATGAAGCTTATTATCAACGCTGCGCCTTTTTCCGCTTCTATATGAAACGTTCCCTTTTCATCACTCACGGCTACTACCTGGCTGCCTTTAATACGGATGGTAGCACCGGGCAGCGGGTTTTTATCAGAGTCCGTGATTAATCCCGACACTTTCGTTTTAGGCTCCGCAGCAGCGGATAAATTTCCATTTTTATCGGATGCGCCAATATCTTTGCGCATCACTACCACATTCCCCTGCTTTATCTCGAAAACAAGTTTCTCCGGCTTCAAAATGGCAGTAAGGAAATCGTCCAATGGCATTTGCTGTGCTTCAATAGTCACAGGATGCGCATTCTTAATATGTTCATCATTATAGAAAACAGTTACTCCCGTCTGTTTCTCAATAATTTTAAACACGTTACGCAAAGGCTCTTTGTGTAATTTGGCAGTGATAGATTGCGCCAGTCCTATGGCTTGTACCTGAATTAGGAAAACAGTTAATAAAACAAAAGTTAGTTTCATCGTAAACCCTATTTTGGTTGATATTGGACGGCAGGAGAACCCACGCCAGGGTACTCCCAGCCTCCACGGCTGGTTTAAAGCAGAAAAACGCATACTCTCTAAATAATTTTGGTTGGTTTTTGTATTTACATACCAGATCATTACCGGAGATATACCGGCATGCATGTTCTTTACTAAGCGGCCTGCTCAATGCGTTATTAATAACACCTGATGAATGGCCAGTTAATAGCCATCAGGGAAGTATAATTAATGTCCTGTTATCTTCCAGTTTGTAGTGAAGTCCCACGTTGCCCAGAAAATACAGAACATCGGTAAAGGGAAGGCTCCTCTTAATAGTACCGCCCAACTGCACTTTCGGAACTGTCTGCGGATAGATTACTTCAATATCATACCACCTCGCAAGTTGCCGCATAACCTCTTCCAGCGGAACATCATTAAAGTCAAAGACGCCGTTTTTCCAGGCAACAACCGAAGCCGCATTTACATCGTCAAAAACCTGAATAGGTCTGTTTCCGGTGGTTGTGAGCGCCTGTTGTCCGGGCTTCAGCAGTTTGTTGGCTGCCCCTTTCATTGATACCCGTATCGCTCCATCCAACAGCGTGGTTCGAACAGATTGCTCATTTTCATATGCATTCACGTTAAAACTTGTTCCGAGCACTTCAACAGAAGTTCCGCCATTAACCTCTACCCTGAAAGGAATAGAAGGGTTTTGGGCTACTTCCATGTACGCTTCTCCGGTAACACTAATAAGTCTTTCCTTACCCGTGAATACTACCGGGTATTTAACGGAGCTTTCCGCGTTCAACCACACGGCGGTCCCATCTGATAACCTAAGCCGGAACTGCTTTCCCTTCGGGGTGGATATTGTATTATACTGAACTTCCGAACCTGTTTTTTCGTACTCAAATACCCCGTTGGTGACTTTGGCAACTGTCCCGCCCTGTAATGTTATCCGGCCATTTTTAACAGTATCCAAAAGTACCTGTGATCCGTCTGATAAGGTAATCAGAACGCCGCTTTTCTCCTGTTGCACATTTGATATCGACTGCACAACACCAGTTGGTACTTCCGATTGCTTTTGGTGATATAAATAATAGGTACCAACACCAATTATCAATGCCACAGAAGCCGCTACCGCCCAACTCCATTTCCGTATGAACGGATTCCTGTGACTAACAAGCATACCCTTCCCTGTTTCCCTATCAACAGGAACCTCTCTGCCGGGATAGCGATCCAGGATATTTTTGATCATCATTTGCTGCCGGACTTCACTAAAAAGGCCTTCATCCTCTATTTTTTCCCACATGTCCTCCAGTACAGGAATGATTTCCTGTTCAGTGGAAGCTGATTGCAACATATCAATAAGCTCCTGTCTTTCTGCTTCGGTAAACTGGTCATCTGACCATCGCTCCAATAGGTATTTTAGTCTGCTATTCACAGTCAATCAATTTATCTCAACAGATATGATCCACCTTTATCTTAGGAGAAGGTTTCTGTAAAAAAGGGGGTATTCCAATGGAAAAAAAATTTACAATTTTATAATCAGGAACGAAATTATGATTGGCAGGCCATTATTTCTGATGTAGTCAACGATAGAAGAGGAAGCAATCTGGAGGTATTTTTTTACGGTTTCCCGGCTAATCTGCATTTCCTCTGCTATTTCGGCATATTTTTTCCCTTCTAGCCGGGCAAGCGTCCAAACTTTCTTTTGCTGCGCCGGGAGCCGGTCAACCGCATTTTTCACCAATATATCGTACCCTTCCTTTAAAGAGGCCTCGTCCTGTACCTCCAGGCCGTCGGCCGCAGTTTGTGTAATTTGATGCCACTCCTCCCGTTTTTTGTACTCCCTGTCGATGTTCTTCAGCATCCTGACTGCATGATGCCGCGAGATTACGAACAACCAGGAACGAAAGCTTTCCACTTCTCTCAGAGATTCCCTTGTCAGCCATAGCTGAGTGAAAATTTCCTGTACCACATCGGAAGCTATATCCTGATCTTTGGTAATTTTGACCAGGTATGTAAAAAGAAGGCCGGAATACGCTTTCACAAGCATAGCAAACGCCTGCTCGTCCCCTTCAGAGATCTGTAGCAGCAGTTGGCGGTCACTGTTATGTTTAATGCCTGACAATTAATAAGTTGATTGATCCGAATTAGCCACAATGTTATAAAAAATTTCACACAGTTAGTATTAGTCTTTGGCTCATAATATAACTTCGGCAAATCAGACCTGTGATCTTAAAACAAGATAGTGATTTTCCGGACTTCTTCTCATTCAGCCAGTAATCCGGTTGCCGGCTTCAGGATGGTATCAACAGGGCTGAACAGGAAACCTGAGGAAGTGACATAATAAAAGCTACCAAAAGTATGATCACCGGTATTCTGCGGGATCGCTTCATTGTATTTTATTCCCCGGAATAACAGCAGTGGCCTCAATTTCCAGTAAAACATCATCCCGAAATAACCTGCTCACCTGCACCAGCGTGCTGGCCGGCGGATGTTGTACATCCACATATTTATCCCTGACTGCGCGAAGTGTTTTCAGATTTTTGGTGTCCAGTATGAAATAGGATAGTTTCACGATGTCCGACATCTTTCCGCCGGACGCTTCTATAATTTTTTGAATATTGACAAAAACCTGCTCTGCCTGTTGCTCAAAATTATCTTTTCCTACCAGTTCTCCTTTAACATTCAATGGCACCTGCCCTGAAAGGATGATCATTTTACCCGTTCCCAGGTTGATAACAGCTGCCTGTGAATATCCGTTGGGTTTAGCCACTTCTGAAGGATTTATGAGGTGAACTGTTGACTTGTCCGATTGGGCATTGGCAAATGATGTAACCAACAACAGGGTTACAGCTACTGAAATAAATTGTTTTCTCATAGCGTTGGATAGTTTATTTCAAGATAGCTATTTATGGGCGATTGATCATCTTCGACTTGTCGTCATTAAGTTTTTAAATATATTGTTGATCTAAACCCACAGGTCTGGTTAAACAGTCCAAACATTTTAAAAGTATTTCAAATGGGATTGATCATTTGTCCAAACTGCCGGGAACAGGCATTTACCTGGTCCTATGATGAAGAAAACACTCCCCCTACAACATGGAATTGTTCCAACTGCAGCTATATTGCATGGGAAGATGAATCCTTTGAGAGGATATGTGTTACCTGCGGTACAAAAAGTGAAATGAGGCTGAAAGATGAAGTCAAAATTTACTGGTACTGTCATGTTTGCGAAAAGACCACGTTAATTGCAGAAAAATAGTCCCCTGAATTTTAGAGAAACGCAGAGACCATCGCCGTTAGCAGCGCTGTCTTTGTGGTTAAAGCTGTATGCATTGTTCCTGGCAATATGGCCAGTTGCGATGCAGGCATGGACAATTCTCCAAGAGTACCACCGCCCAACAGCCTAAACAATGCCACCGCATGCTCTGGCTGAACGATATCCGCATCGCCGGCAATGATCAACGCCGGCGCTTTTATATGGCTGATGTCATCAGCAGGCCAGTCCTGCAATGCTTTGTTGAAAGCTGTTACTTTAGCCAGATGTCTGGGCCAGTCTTCCGGCCTCGGTGCTGTCCGGAGGTATTCGGTTTCATAGGGTGTGCCTTTCAGGCCTTCAACGGTAAGCAGCGACTCCAGTCCGCTGAGTTGCGGATGACGTCCATTACTATTGAAGGTACAGGAAGCCAGGATGAGCTTACCAACCAGCGAAGGCTTACGCATGGCGATCTGTAAGGCCACACCGGCTCCGGTGCTATAGCCAAAAAAATCCGCATTGTTTATTTCCAGCACCTGCGATAATGTTATCACATCATCTGCTAATTGCTCATAAGAAAGCGGGCGTTCCGGGATATCGGCAGTATGGCCATAGCCCTGGAATTCGAGGACAATGACCTGCCTGTCCGCCGCCAGCAGCGGAATGAGGCTTCCAAAGGCAGTACCTACTCCGGAGACGGCTCCGGGCAGCAGGAAAAGAGGTCTTCCCTGGCCATGTACCTCATAGTACATTTTTAATCCGTTTACGTTGGCGTAACATCCGCGACTTTCTACATTCATCATAGCTTTCTGTTTTTGTTATCACAAAGCTCGGAAGCAGTAAGCAAACGATTCTTGGTTTACACCAACATCAGATTTTTACCTGATTAAATAATTTACTGAAGTTTGTCGGGTCTATGCCCAGATAGGAGGCGATATACTTATGTGGCACCAGCTGCAGCAACTGCGGGCTCTTCCTGCAAAACGACCGATAACGTTCTTCTATGGTCATGGCACGCAGGTTAATATGAAGGTCTACCATATCCGCGAGCATGGCTTCTATCATCCGCCGGAAAAGCCTTTCTATTGCCCGGGACTGGTCAAGCAGTTTTTGCAGCTGCTCATAACTGAGATACGCCAATTCACTGTCTGTCAGACAGGTGATAAAATATTTGGAAGGCACCTGAAACGAGAAGGATTCCGCGATGGCACACAGTCCCGGGAAATAGCTGAAGTCGATGACATAGGTTTTATCATCGGTATCAAAGTAAGCCATCTGTACACCGCTCTTGACGAAATACAGTTCCCGTTGGACTTGTCCGGGCATGATAATGGATTCTCCTTTTTTAAAGGAACGAGGCTGTAGATGCTCCGTTAGCAGATTGTAATCCGCCAGACTGATATCATGAAATTGTTTGAAGTAGTTGTAGCGTTCCATACCAGTCGGTCTTGGAACAAATATAGGCAAGTTCAGCTATAAGGTTGTTTGCGCTGGTTTAAGACATAATTTCCTCATGTTTTATACCACAACCAATTTTTGTAACTTTGTTGCAAATTTTAACTTTTCACGATGAACAACGAAACCGGCAAACCAGAATTCTGGGAAGCGGCTTTTGTAGAAAAGCAGGAGATGTGGGGCTTTGAGCCCGCCAACTCCGCGATACTGACAAAAGACCTCTTTATTGAAAAAGGCATCAAAAACGTGCTTGTCCCTGGCATGGGCTACGGCCGCAATGCCCGCATTTTCAGGGACAACGGCATGGCGGTGACGGGGATAGAAATATCTCAGACAGCCATCGATATCGCACACAAACATTTTGGCACAGACATGCCCGTGTACCATGGGTCTGTAACGGACATGCCTTTTGACGATAAGAAATATGACGGCATATTCTGCCATGCGCTGATTCACTTACTGGACGAAAATGAAAGGGCAAAACTCATCCGTGACTGCTACCACCAGCTGTCCTCAGACGGTTACATGGTTTTCAGCATGATTTCGAAGGCGGCATCCACTTATGGCCAGGGTACGCTCATCAGCAAAGACCGCTACGAAATGTTCGGTGGCGTCAACATGTTTTTCTATGACCGGGAGTCTGTTCATGCAGCATTTGATACTGCTGGACTGTTTGATATCACTGAAGTGAGCGAAAACTATCCCATGTTTTTAGTGAAATGTAAAAAAGAGGAACGGTAGTACTGCTTTATACCCCAAACTGCCTCAGGTGATGGTCGGCATGTTTGTAAGCGAAAACGCCGATTTGTTCTGTTGTCATTTTACCAAAAAAATCGTGGACAAAGGCGGGATTTGAGTAGTGTTCACATTCTGCGATCAGGTTGATCCATATTTTTTTCTGCTGCTCCACATCACCGCCTTTTTCTTTTACGGCCTGTTTTCCTGCCGGCATGTTCTTCTGCATGGGCCGGTCGTCTTTGGTATTACTTTTCAGCGCCATTTTCCCGAATATCCTGCCTAACCATTCCTGTTTGTATGTTGGGTTGTTTTTTCCCATGATCCATTCAAACCATATGGTGCAGTGTTTGGTCATCTGCCAGACGTCCATTTTTCCCCATTGCGCCTTGCTGCGGTCATTGAGGGTATCAATTCTGTTTATTAATTCAGTCCGTGTGGAGTGGTCAAATATTGTCTTCATGGCTAAAATTATTGATGGACTGTAATGAAAAGTAATTTCCGGAATCGTCCTTAAACAAGGCTTCTGTGCCATAGAACTCTTTTGTGGGTGGTTTCAGGAACTCCACTCCTTTAGCCTTTAGTTCTTCATAGGTGGCGAAAATATCTGTACAGGTGAGCACGCCACAACCAAATACCCCTTGTTTGATCAGGGTGATCAGCATGTCTGCGGTTTCCTGGGGAAACATTTTGCTTACTTTTACAGGGAAAAGGACCAGTTGCAAATCGGGCTGTTCCGGCGGTGATACCGTAAGCCAGCGGGTATCCGGTCCCATAGGGATGTCATCGACCAATTTAAATCCCAGTTTGTTAACATAAAAATCGTAGGCGCTGTCCTGGTCCAGTACATGAATATTGGTGACGGTCATTTTAGTAATCATAGTCTTCGTTTTTGTTACTGAAACAAAGATCAACAACTGCCTAAATATTCACCTCTTCAAAATTGCTATTTTTCGAGCCAGCCATGCTGGTAGGCATAACAGGAAGGGACAAACGCGAGGGGTTTCTCACTGATTTTCTTTTTCATGGCTTTATGGCGGGCTGCATAGGAAGACGGAGACTCTCCCGTTATTTTTTTAAATAAGCCGCTAAAGGAGGTCAGGCTTTGAAAGCCAACCGAAAAACAGGCTTCCGCAACCGTTTTATCTTCTTTTAACAGTTCCCGGGCCTTCTCTATTCTTACCGATTTGAGATATTGGTGGGGTGTTTTGCCGTAGGCCGATTTAAAGAGCCGGATAAAATGAAACCTGGAGAAATACGCTTCATCAGCTATATTTTCCAGATCTATTTCGTCAGCATAGTTATTGTCTATAAAAAGTTTGGCCTGAACAATACGGATATACAGGTACACCCTCGGATACTCCGGAGTGATGATTTCCCTGTCGTCTCTATTTGTATCTGCATTACTCATAACGTTCACAGCTATCCGAATATACAACAATACCGCGAAATGACCTCAACTTAACAGCTTTGACGGCGCTACCCCGTACATCTTCTTAAACGCAAAAGAAAAATGCGACAAGTCTTCAAACCCGGTTTCAAGGTATACGTCGGACGGCGCTTTCCCTTTTTCCCTTATCAGAAAATGCGCTTCCTGCAGGCGCCGGTGCAGCAACCAGCGGCTGGGGGAAGTATGGAAGATATGTTCAAAATCACGTTTAAAAGTAGCAAGGCTGCGCCCGGTAAGGTAGGCGAAACGTTTCAACTGAACATTAAAGTGAAAGTTTCTGTTCATAAACTCTTCCAGGTCGATTTTACCCGGTTCCCTGAAATCGAACAGGATATCTTTCAGCTTCGGCTGTGTCTGCAACAAGACCATAATGGCTTCCCGTTGTTTGAGCCGTTGCAGGTCATCATTGATCAGGTGATCTCCCTGTACATAGGGCAGCAATGAATCTATCAGACTTTTACACAAGGGCTGGTGCTCCAGTCTTATTACCCCCTCTTCTTCTGCATTACCGGTTGTTGCTGCCTGATAGCCGTATTCCAGGCTGAAGCTCTTTAATGTTTCCTGATCGAGATAAACGGAGATGGTTTTAAAGACCCCGTTTTCCAGCGGCTCTTTCAGAAATTTCACCAGCTGGTTACGTTTGATAAACCGGAGTTCCCCTTCGTTAAAAACATAGGTTTTATCCGCACTGTTAAGCGTCAGCCGGCCAGTGACCTGGTAACTCAACACATGTTCCGGTATAAACTGCTCCCCGTCCCGGTTACGGGCGTAGTAACAGGAATAAGCGATACGGGATGGATTTGTCTTCGGTTCAGTCATCATCTAAAATTACAAAAAGCAGACGGCATGTGGATACCGTCTGCCTCGTTCGTTATTTAATTCTTACGCTGTACGCCGGTGCCGACCCACTGCGCCACCTGTGTTTCGGGAAATACCCCGGCCTCGTCATGGTCGGTGGAGAGGCTTACCGGCAGCCATTCTTCCATTTCCGCCTGTCGTGCTTTGTCGGCATTTTTCAGGAGACTGATTGCCTCGCTGCCCAGTACCAGGTGTAACGGTGGTGTGGGATGCTGTGCCAGGTCTACCATGGCTTTGGCAGCCTTAACAGGATCGCCTACCGCCACAAACTTCCCTTCTTTGAAGTAAGCAATACGCTGGCTGACAGTCTCATAAGCCGCTATTTCCGGGGCATAGGTCATAGAAGCGCCGGCCCAGTCGGTGCGGAAACCGCCGGGTTCCACGCTGGTCACGTAAATACCCAGTGGCCCGGTTTCTTTGGCCAATGCCTCAGTGAAGCCGCTCAGGCCGAATTTGGCCGCCTGGTACATGGTCAGGCCGGCATTGCCCACTCTTCCGCCGATGGAGCTGATCTGTAATATTCTGCCACCGCCCTGTTGGCGCATGTAAGGCAATACCGCGCGGGTGATTTCAATCGGGGCGTACAGGTTGGTTTCCAGCTGGCCGCGTACCTGTTCAGCGGTATAGGCTTCCGCCGCACCTATAATGCCAAAGCCGGCATTGTTGACCAATACATCGATACGACCGAAATGCGCTACCGCTGTGGCCACCACCTGATGTACTTTTTCATAGTCGGTGACATCCAGCGCCAGCGGCAATATCTGATCGCCGTATTGTTGTACCAGCTCGTCCAATTGACTGATGTTGCGCGCAGTAGCTGCGACTTTATCGCCGTTTTGGAATACGGCTTCTGTGAGGCTCCGGCCCAGTCCGCGGGAACTGCCGGTAATGAACCATACTTTTTCCATTTTTGCTGATTTTTTAATGATACCTCAAAGGTACACCGGTGGTGAGCCCGCAGCTTTGTTGTATGGCTCAAAGATGGTTTGTTGAAAAGCTCATGGCAAATTGGCCATAAGTGCATTTATTTAGTGGATCTTGGCCAAATTGAAGTGACAAAATTTCAAGCTGTCAGTTGTCATTTTTTCAAGAAAAATGACAAAATGTAATTACTTTTTTTGATGGCACACCACTTGAAAAGCCATTTTTAAAAGCAAGCACCGTCAAGATTGCGATACCTTATCACATGACTTTGTGTTTAACCTTAAATTCAAAATCATAAGAACTATGGCAAACAATTTAACGGCCACTCCACTCCATGACAGGGTCATCATCAGGCCCGCACAGACAGAAGAAAAAACCAGTGGTGGTATCATTATCCCCGATACTGCCAAAGAAAAACCACAACGCGGCGTAATTGTAGCTGCCGGTCCCGGAAAAAAAGACGAACCGGTAACTGTTAAGGCCGGCGATACTGTCCTTTACGGTAAGTATGCCGGTACGGAAGTCCGCATCGGCAATGAGGATTTACTCATCATGCGTGAATCCGACATTCTCGCTATTATTTAATTGAATGTTTTCATTTATTTAAAGAACAAATCCTATGGCAAAGCAACTTTTCTTTGACGTTGAAGCAAGAAACAAAATGAAGAAAGGCGTTGACACACTGGCCAACGCTGTGAAGGTTACACTGGGCCCTAAAGGCCGTAATGTAGTACTGGAAAAGAAATTTGGCGCCTCCCATATTACAAAGGACGGTGTTAGTGTAGCCAAAGAAATAGAACTGGAAGACCCTATCGAAAACATGGGCGCCCAGATGATTAAAGAAGTAGCTTCCAAAACAGCTGATGTTGCCGGTGATGGCACTACCACTGCCACTGTGTTGGCACAGGCCATCATTGGGGAAGGCCTTAAAAACGTGGCTGCCGGTGCTAATCCGATGGACCTGAAACGTGGCATCGACAAAGCGGTGGAAGCTATTGTAGCAAACCTGAAAGAACAGGCGCAACCGGTTGGCCATACCGAAGAGAAAATCCGTCAGGTGGCAGCCCTTTCCGCCAACAACGACGATACCATCGGTAAGCTGATCGCTGAAGCCTTCGGCAAAGTAGGCAAGGAAGGCGTTATTACCGTGGAGGAAGCCAAAGGCACCGATACCACTGTAGAAGTGGTGGAAGGCATGCAGTTCGACCGCGGCTATCTGTCGCCCTACTTTGTGACCAACACAGAGAAAATGCAGACAGAACTGGACAATCCCTACATTCTCATCTGCGACAAAAAGATCAGTTCCATGAAGGATATCCTTCATATCCTGGAGAAAACCGCCCAAAGCGGAAGGCCGCTGCTCATTGTAGCAGAAGACCTGGACGGGGAAGCACTGGCCACACTGGTAGTCAACAAACTCCGTGGAACGCTTAAAATAGCGGCTATTAAAGCTCCCGGATTTGGCGACAGAAGGAAAGAGATGCTGACCGACCTGGCCGTGCTCACAAAAGGCACTGTGATCAGCGAAGAACAGGGCTACAAACTGGAAAACGCAGATCTCAGCCACCTCGGCACTGCCTCTTCCGTTGTCATCACCAAAGACACCACCACCATCGTTGACGGCCACGGCAACAAAGAAGATATCGATGGCCGCATTGCGCAGATAAAAGCGCAGCTCAGCACCACTACTTCTACCTATGACAAGGAGAAACTCCAGGAAAGGCTGGCTAAACTCAGCGGCGGCGTAGCTGTATTGTATGTAGGCGCCGCTACGGAAGTGGAAATGAAAGAGAAAAAAGACCGTGTGGACGATGCGTTGCACGCTACCCGCGCAGCCATAGAAGAAGGCATCGTACCCGGCGGCGGGGTGGCCTATGTACGTGCGGTGGCGGCCCTGCCGGAATTAAAGGGACTGAACACGGATGAAAACACAGGCATCGCGCTCGTAAAACGGGCAGTAGAAGAACCGCTGCGCCAGATTGTTGCCAACTGCGGCATGGAAGGCAGCGTGGTAGTACAAAAAATAAGGGAAGGCCAGGGTGACTATGGCTTTAATGCCCGCACTGAACAATATGAACCATTACTTCAGGCCGGCGTTATAGACCCAGCCAAAGTAACCCGTATAGCACTTGAAAACGCCGCTTCTATCGCCGGTATGCTGCTTACCACCGAATGTGTGGTGGCCGACAAACCGAAAAAAGAAGTTCCGGCGGCCGTTCCTGCCGGTATGGGAGGAATGGACTATTAAAACTCAAAGGTAACGGAGGGACTCTTCCCTCTGTTACCGTCTATTTTTTCCGGCCTGCAAAACGCACTACCGCCCCTTTGCCAACATGAAACTGTCCTTCATTCAACAGGATTTCTTCTTCCTCCAGCATCAGGATATCATAGTTTCCGAAATAAGTGGTGATCTCTTCTTTTGAATACAGGTCGTCTGTTCCATCAGGGCCGCCTACACGAGGGTTTGCAGCCTTAAAACCCCGATGCTGTTTACTGAAAGCTTCAAAAATAATGATGCCTCCCGGTTTAAGATAACTGTCCAGCTGATGGTGGAACTGTGCTTTTTTATCCCCGGCAAAGTGCGCGTAAATCAGGCCCATGGCGTCGAATGAAGCTGCTTCAAACTGGAGGTCTTCGAGGTCGCCCACAATATAGTCCAGTGACACCTGCCGTTCTGCTGCCAACTGCATGGCTTTCACTTTTCCGGCTTCGCTTTGATCGAAAGAGGTCACCTGCCAACCTTGTTGCGCGGCAAACACGCCGTTGCGGCCTTCTCCGTCGGCGGGCATCAGTATAGTGCCGGGTGTGAATTTGGGCAACCATTCCCTGAAGAATTCATTCGGTTCCTTTCCATAGACAAAAAAATCGTTTTGGTATCTTTCATCCCATTTCTGTTTCATAGCCAGGTTATTTTTCTTCAAAGGTACGGTGGCCCGCCTGGAAAGGGACAGGACAAAAGTGGAATTCAACCGGACTGTAATGAAGTTATTGCCGCATCAGCTGTTATTATTCCTGAACACCTCCGGCGTATACCCCGTCTGCTTTTTAAAGAAACGAATGAAGTAAGAGACGTCTTCATATCCCAGTTGTTCCGCGATCTGGCTTACCTGCGCGGTGGTGGCCAGCAGGTTTCGCTTTGCTTCGAGGATGATCTGTTCATTGATCAGCGCAGAGGTGGTCTTGCCCAGCGCCTCGCGGGTGACCGCATTCAGCTGATAAAGAGAAAGGTGTAGCATCGCTGCGTACTGCGATGGGCGTTTATGCGTATGGATATGTGTTTCCAGCAGTTCCAACAGGGCTTCCAACCGTTCCTGCGTATAGGTGTCAGCGTTGTTTTTTGCCGGTTGCTGCTGTAGCCGGAGCAGTGTGATCAAAAAGACATGCAGGTATGATTTGATGGCTTCCCGGTATTGGTCCTGCTGTTGTTGATATTCCCGGAAGATGGTATCCAGCAGGCGCAGGGCCTTCCCTTCCCTGTCGGCGTAAACGTTGGCTGCCCCGATCTTGCGCAACAGCTGTGCGTTGTGGTAAAAGCCGGTGGTAAACTGCATCATCCAGCCGGTGCTGCCGGCTTTGATCCGGAGCTGATGCACCTGGCCCGGCCGCAGAAAAAAGATGGTACGGTCCTGAAGCTGGTAAGGCGTAAAATCTATTTCATGCTCACCGGCGCCTTTCTCCAATGCAAGCACATAAAAGAAATTGTGCCGGTGCAGTTCCTGCACCATGTCCTTGTCCGCCATGTTTTCCCGGATATCCTGGATACCAAAGTCCAGGGGATGGCCACGCCGAATATTTCTAACCGGAATTTTTTCCATATCGATATTTCAAGGTAACGATTTCCTGCCTTTCATTTTTTCCGTTTCATGCAAAACAAATTCCCGATTGGATTATCAGCCTGCTGCATACCAGGATAGTTTTGCGGAAATTCTTACAACCAAACATGACGACTTCATTTAAAGCCATCGTTTCAGGCTTTCTCCTCAGCCTGATTACCCTGGCGGCAGTAGCGCAACAAGCCACCATCAGCGGTACTGTACGTTCTTCCGAAGGACCGCTCAGGCATGCCACCGTGCGGGTCAACGGTACCAAAGAGGCAGCTTTTACAGACAAAGACGGTAAATATTCCCTTTCCATCAATCGTGACACGTTTTCATTGACCGTAAGCCTGATGGGCTATACGCCGCAAACGCGGTCTTTTGCCGGCAGCCAGTCCACAACGGCCGACTGGTCCCTGGAACAGGCATCCCGCGCACTCGGCGAGGTGATCGTATCTGCCAGCCGTAAGCCGGAATCACTGGACAATGTACCATCTTCTGTTACCGTACTGAACCGCAAAACACTGGAAGATAACCTTGCTGTAACCTCCGATATCACCCAGATACTGGCCAACGAAGTTCCCGGCCTCGCACCATCCGCACAAAGCAACAGCAACGTAGGGCAGTCCCTCCGTGGCCGTTCAGTGCTCATCATGATCGATGGTATCCCGCAGTCCACGCCACTGCGTAACGGCGAGGTGGACCTCCGCTCCATCGATCCGGCAGTACTGGAACGTATCGACGTGATCAAAGGCGCCACCGCCATCTATGGAAACGGCGCTTCCGGCGGGTTAATCAACTATATCACCCTCACCCCGAAAGACAATACGCCCATTGCCGGCAAAACATCCATCAACCTCACCGGTTCGCTCGCCAGCCTGAAAGGCAGCGTAGGCGGCCGCATCGGACAGTTGCTGCATGGAAAGCTCGGGAAATTCGACTATGCTGTCAGCGGTGTATATGAACGTACCGGCGAATGGAAAGATGCCAAAGGGAAACTGATAGGCACCAATTACAGCCTCGGAGAAACGGACAGTTATAACGGCTTTGTAAAACTCGGCTACGCTCCTAACCGCCGCCAACGTATACAGCTGATGTACAATTATTACAACAGTCAGCAGCACTCCAATTACACACTGGTGAACGGCAACTATCTCACCGGGCAGCCTGCTACCGGCGTACTGGGCAAACAGGCCGGTCAACCGACAGGTATCAACGGTAACCATAATCTGCAGCTATCATGGCGTGCAGACAGCCTGATCGGTGGTACCAGCCTGCAAACAGACGCCTATTATGAATCGCGGGACGATGTGTTTTACGTTTCACTGGGACGCTTCGAAGGCGGCGACGGACAATCTCATACACTGTCAAAGAAAAAAGGGTTCCGTTTTATGTTCAACTCCCCGCTGACCAGCCAGGGTAGCCTGTCTTACGGCGCGGACTTCGTCAATGACGTCACCTCCCAGCCGCTGGTAGACGGCCGTATCTGGGTACCGGAGATGAACATGTTCAACGTAGCACCATTTGCAGAAACCCAATGGAAACTGTTTGACGACCTGATACTGAAAGGCGGTGTTCGCATGGAAAGGGTAAAAATCAGTGTGAACGACTACACCACGCTGCGCATCACCAACGCCAACGGACAAACGATCACGCCCAGCTTTGCGGTAAAAGGCGGCGATCTGACCTACACTTCCACCCTGTTCAACGTAGGCGTCCGTTACAACCGCCTCCCGGCTTTCCAGCCTTATGCCAGCTTTTCCCAGGGTTTCTCTGTGGCTGATATAGGGCTTGCACTGCGCGACGCCAAAGTGGACAATATCAGCAAAATCAATACAGAAGCGGTACTGATCAACAATTATGAGCTGGGTTTCGTCAGCAAGGCGCAACAGTTCCGTTTTGAGCTGACCGGCTTTATCAGCACCTCTAAACTGGGCGCGGAAATGATCTACGACGCAGCGACTGATCTCTTCAAGGTGAGCCGCACACCGGAACGCATCTATGGTTTTGAAGCCACTGCACATTATCAGCCTGTGTCCAAACTGGACCTGAACCTGTCGTTCAGCTATGCAGAAGGCAAGTCAGATACCGGCCGCACAGGAGACTACAACATGTTCCTCAACAACCGGCGCATTGCCGCCCCTAAAGTTGGCAGCAGTATCTTCTACCGCCCCCTGAGCGGCCTTGAATTACAGGTACACTACAATGGCGTCCTGAAGCGGGACCGCTTCGATAAACTGCCCGGCGGCCTGTACAAAGGCTATGAAGGCATTGTCAACGCCTACCACCTGTTTAACTTCAATGCCAGCTACCGGGTGGCCCGTAATACGCTGCTGACATTAGGTATCGAGAACCTGTTCAACGCAGATTATTTCCCTGCCAGGTCACAATGGTTCATGATCCCGGGATTTTATTCCAAAGGAAGAGGAACAGCATTTAATATAGGCATCACCGTTAATTATTAATCTCTCCGGCCGAAATCCGGGTTAAAATAAAAAAGGCCGGGAAGCACATGCTTTCCGGCCTTTTTGGTGTCTTTCTTCCTTATTTTATCCGGGCCTTTATAATACTACCGGCCGGCACTTTCAGGTCTATAAAAGAAATGGTATGTCCGTTGTTGTCTGTCCTGAAACTGGCTTCCCTGGACGTGTTCCCCACCATGATACGGTCATGCCTGCCCGCAAAAGCAGCGCGCCAAATCAACGTTTGTTTGCCTGTATGCTGAAAGGTGGATTGTTTTCCGGTATGCGTTACCGTTATCCCGGTATTCATCACTTTCAATCCCTGTGCAATAGCGGTATCTGCAGCGTTGCCCCGATAGAGGGTGGTAATGCGCTGTGATGCCGCATCCGGCTCTATGCCCATCAGGCCATGTATCACGCCTTCCACTACGCCGAAAGACACTTCCGGATATTCCCGCCGCGGCGTGGCCGGATTAGACAGCCACAGGATATAGTTGCGGGCCTGTTGCCAGTAGCCTTGCCGGTAGCAGATCACCGGCAGATAAGAAGTAGTTTCCACATTCCATTGGCCTGCCAGCAGATGTGCCATCGTCTGGTTGTTTCTGGCGGTGTCTTTCAGTGCATCGAACCAGAGGAGGAACATCTCTCCTTCTCCTGTTCCGAACTGACCGGCGCCGTTGTACCATGTATAGTAACGATGATCAGCGGCATTCCACCAGTGAGCGTCTATTTTTTCCCGGTATTGATCTGCTTTTCTATGATACAGGGCCGCTTTAGCGGTATCACCGTTCAGTGACTGTATGGCAGCGTAACAAGATAATCCCCGGTAGATGGCCGCGATAAGGTCCACGCCCATTTTCAGGTCCGGGACATTTTCCACATATGAGGCCAGCCCACGGCAGCGATGGAAATAGTCCTGTTTATTGAAAGGCACGGGGGCATTGGGATGCAGCGGCCTGGTGAAAAGGGAATCCGGCTGCAACACCCACTGGTCAATGTATTCATTCACCGTTTTCTCAAAGAAACGAACGAACACAGGATGTTGTATATACGACTGATCGCCAGTCCAGCGGTATAACTTCAAACAGGCGAACATCACATCGAAGTTGGCGTTCAGGTTATACCAGAATTCCCGGTCGTTGCGATAATCTTCCGGCGCAGGAAGACCAAATTTGTTGATCTCCCAATAAGAGCACCAGTCTCTTTTTTCGTCTATGTGCGTGGCAAATGCCTGCAGCATATTGCTGTTTTCCTTATCCAGCCCGCAGATGGCCGCCCCGATGGTCTGGTGTGCCACATCGCGCATGCAGAAGGCGTTGCGGGAAGGCAAAGCGGCCTCGTACCAGGGACCAACGGCGTCATTCGGATTGCCCCGGTAATGTTGTACCATACCGGCAGCCCAGCGGTAAGCCTGCTGTACCGCCGTATCGGTAGTAATAAAAACGGCGCCCTGCGAAAGGGCCGTGATGCTGCTGCTGACAAGGCAGCATGCCAATAGAAATCGTTTCATGGGTTACTGTTGCTTTAACCGGAACATCACTATATCATGTGGTTTGATGGCAGCGGTAAACGGCTTTTTGGTAGTGCCTTCGTTTTTGCCTGTCCATACGTTGTACAGGGTGTAGTTGATATCCTGTTTTAACGTATAGTGGAAAACGTTATCCACCACCGCTGTTTGTTTCCAGTTGAAATTCACGGCGGTCTCACGGCTGCCGCGGTTCAGGAAACAAACGGCCCAATCGCCGTGCTGCAAGGGTTTAAACCATATCTGCAGGCTGTCTTTCCCGGAGAATCTGAACCCCTGTACGCCTAAAGGGTCCTGGTCGATGGCGATCACATCTTTATTGGTGAGGATGGCTTTTGTGGCGGGCGTCATTTTACGGATATCATTACCGGCCATCAGCGGAGCAGCCATCATGGCCCAGAGGGAGAAGTGCGTCCTGTCTTCCTCATAGGTCATTCCATTACCCACTTCCAGCATATCCGGATCATTCCAGTGATCGGGGCCTGCATAGCGGCGCAGTGTATCCTGCAGGTCGGCGATGCGCATCACGCTGAGGGCGTCCCAGGTGCCGTGGCTGTGTACGGAGTCAAACACCTGCCAGATATCCTCGGTGGTACGCCATAGCTGGCCTACCGGAGCGCCCCACTCCCATGGCTTGTTAACGCCCCATTCGCACAGGCTGAATATCATCGGGCGGCCTGCCTTGCGCAGCGCGTTGCTCATAGTGGTATATGCTTCGCGGGCGTTGATGCCTTTGGTATTGCACCAGTCGTATTTCAGGTAGTCGATGTTCCACGCTGCATAATTGCGCGCGTCCTGGTATTCATAACCGCGGGTACCGGGATATTTGGCGCAGGTGAGCGTGCCGGCGCAGTTGTACATACCGAATTTCAGTCCTTTGGCGTGTACATAGTCCACCACGGCTTTAAGGCCATGCGGGAATTTCTTCGGGTCCGGCACGAGGTTACCGAGACTGTCGCGTTCCATGGTCATCCAGCCGTCGTCGAGGACGAGGTAAATGTAGCCGGCGTCTTTCATGCCGGAAGACACCATGATGTCGGCCGTTTCCATGATCAGTTGCTCGCTCATATCGGCCTGGAAAGTATTCCAGGTGTTCCAGCCCATAGGCGGCGTAGGCGCCAGCCCTTCAAATTTCTGTGCGTTGGCGGTATGCATCAGCGCTAGTGCCAGTATACCGCATATCAGTTTTTTCATTTTTTTTCTGTGAGATGGTGAACGATTAATCCTTACAGGTATTGGTTGCTTTTTCGCGGACAGAGCAGCCCAGGAAAGCTTCCGGGCCGATGCCAAGGTAACGTGGCGAGCCGCTGGCGTTGACCACACTGCCTGCCATGAAATCACGGTACCAGTCCATCCACGGGAAAACGTAGTTATACATTTCCGCTGCGTGTACTACGAGGCCGTCGCCTGCTTTGGCCGGCAATTGCAGGCCTTTGTCCTGGTAGAAATTTTCACCTACGGTATGCAGCCACTCGTGCAGCCATACGCCCGGATCAGTGGTTTTGTAGTAGTTGATCCTGTCTGCCAGGCTGGCGCCGGCGTCGAACTTAACCGTAACATAGCCGGTTTTGATGTTTTCCTTCAGCGGATTGGTCCATGCGAGGCCGAAGTAATTGCTTTTAAAGCTGCAGGCGCCTTCACTTTCCCGCCAGAAAACGAACACACAATCATAGGCCCCGGGCTGTATCTCCGGCATCAATGCCGCGATGGTAGACGGTTCTACGGTGAAATTGCCGTTCGCTCCGTGTGTAAGCGGTACTGCCTGTGTAATGTCTTTCCTTGTTATGTCCCAGTGGATGGTGTTATAGGCATATTTCTCAAAGTGCTGCTGAATGCTCCACTGGAAAAAGTCATAGCCCATATTCAGTTCCGCCTGGGAAAAATGGGTACTGCAATCGCCGGTGCCGGAAATGCCTTTTGTTTCGTACAGGCCTATCCACAGCGCTTTCCATACTTTAGGCGCGGGCTGGTCTGCTGCCGTGAAATTCAGTGTAGCCGCAGCAGTTACATTGCTTTCTTTCCGCAGGTACTGCCACGAGTTCCGTAAAGCCACGCCGACTATGTGTTTGCCGGCGGTAACGGCGATATTTCCGGGTGCCTGCACGCCGGTGTATGCGCCGTCGAGGTAGATGTAGCCTGTCTCCGGGGCGGTGACAGCGAGTTGTATTTTATCATTTTGATGACTACCGCCGTCGGGGGCGGTGCTTTTTTTGCACGCCCCCAGTATTACCAGCAGTAGTGTCATTATGCATCGGTGTTTCATGCGCTTGACCACTTTAATGGTTATCATTTATATCCTGGATTCTGAGGCAGGTTTGTTCTTCTGATCTCATCGCGGGGAATAGGCAGGAGGTAATGTTCCGGCTTAAACACGCGGTCCTGTACTTTGGTGACGGTATAGGTTTTGGAACCGTCGGCGTTCTTCACGATCACGACGCCATTCAGTGGTTTGTTTTCTGTTACATCGGCGATCTTCCAGCGGCGTACGTCGTAATAGCGGTGTCCTTCCAGGCACAGCTCTATTTGTCTTTCATTCTGGATTTTTTTCAGCAGGGCAGGGCCACTGAGGGCAGCGGGCAGGTCGGTGGTGATGCCGGCGCGGTGGCGCAGCAGGTCCAGGTATTGGCGGGCTACGTTCTCATGACCGAGATGGAACTCTGCCTCTGCATAATTGAGGTATATTTCGGAGAGCCGTGCTATCACCCAGAGTTTGCTGGTTTGTGTTTCCACACGGTAGTTATAGGTGGTATCCTGGTATTTGCGGAAGCTGTAGCGGGTAAAGCTGGAGTTCCAGGTGTCCCAGCCTGTCTCAGTGTCGAGGCCTCCTTCGTAGGTTTCCACCACGTTACTATGACCGGCATCGTAACGGTCTTTGAAATATTCCGGTCTGCCGTAAGGGAGGCCATCACAAAGAATATCCTGATAGAAGCGGGGATCACGGTTGGTATACGGGTGCTGCGGATCATAGCCGGAAGCAGGGTCGCTGATGTCTTTACCGTCGGCCATTCCGAAAGCGTCCACCAGGCCCTGGCTGGGCGCAAAAGACGACCAGCCGCGGAAACCATTCGGGGCAAGGAACATTTCAACGCCCTGGAAAGAGGACCACTGGTACTGTTTGTTGGTGCCGCGGGTCATGATCAGCTCTGTATTGTAAGTGGTGAACAGCAGCGGATACTTACCGGTAAACAGCTGATAGTTGGGCATATCGATCACTGCTTTGGCAGCATCGGATGCCTGTTGCCATCTGGCGTTATCATTGCCGGTATTCCATTGCGGGCTGGCAGCGTATAGCAGTACCCGTGATTTCAATGCGAGCGCGGCGCCTTTGGTGGCCCTACCCAATTCGGCCGCACTGTTGCCGTAGCTGCCGGGCAGCACAGCAGCCGCGGCATCACATTCTTTTACGATGAAAGCCACGCACTCATCGAAAGTGCTGCGCGACATGGCGAAATTACTGTTCAGGTCAAAAGGTTTGGTCACCAGCGGCACGCCGCCATAATCGCTGATGAGCTTAAAGTAGGCATAGGCACGCAGGTACGTGATTTCAGCCTTCAACCGGCCGCGTACGGCATCATCGCCGGGTACGCCGTCTATTTTGGACAGAAAGAGATTACAATCCTGGATACGTTTGTATGTTTCTTCCCAGATGTCAAAGTTGTTCAGGTTGTCTGGTGTAAGGGAACCTGAATTCATGACAAAGGCGTTGTAATCATCAAACCTGTTGAAGGCTTCATCACAGGCGGAGGAGAGGGCCCAGGAGCGGTTACTCAGGTTATTCCAGTAGTGACCGGCGCTGGGCAGTATGTTATATTGAAAATCGGCAAAGGCCTGGGCAAGACGAAGGTCTTTCCAGACAGATTCGTCTGAGAACGAGTCCAGCGGCACTTTATCCAGCACATTTTTCTGACAGGCCATGAAAAACAAAGCAGTAAATAATGCAGCGCCTATTCTCCGGTATATTCTTTTCACAGTAGATAAATTTAAATGTCATAAAAGTGGTTACAGGCCGATGGTGATACCAGCGCGATAAATCCTTGTCTGCGGATAGTTGACGCCCGTGATATCATTGGTTTCCGGATCGCGGTAGAATTTCTTCATCTTGTCGATGGAGAAGAGATTGAAGCCACTTACGAACACCCGGATATTTTCGATGCCAATACTGCGGTACAGGTTTTTCGGGATGTTATAGGAAATCTGTGCGGATTTCAGGCGGAGGAAAGAAGCATCTACCAGCCAGAAGTCAGCATATACGTTGTTCCGGGGATCTTTGGAGTTGAAGGCGCGGGGATATTCGGCATTCGGGTTGTCCGGCGTCCAGCGGCCGTCATACAGCCATTGCGGCGGCGCTACCACCGCGCTCTGTCCCTGCGGGATGATCAGCTGTTTGGCTTCTGTCTGTCCGGCCCATACCAGGTCTATTGCCAGGCCTTTATATTCAGCGCCCATGGTGATACCGAATACGATTTTAGGTGTGGCGGATTCAGGGATACGTACCTGGTCATCGTAGGTAATGGCGCCGTCGCCGTTTTTATCGACCAGCCACAGGTCGCCCGCTTTGGCGCCAGCCATATGCGGCGATTTATCCACCTCTTCCTGTGTATGATAGATGCCTTTGGTTTCAAAGACTACCCAGGAGTCGATAGGCAGGCCGGTAGATTTTTGGTAATCGGGGATATTGGGTGCCTCGTCGCGGAACAGCACCTTGCTTTTTGCATAGGTGAAGTTGGCTCCCACATTGTATTTCACGGCACGTGCCTGTCCGTTGTAGTTCACGATAAAATCGAAGCCTCTGTTCAGTGTTCTGCCAATGTTTTCATCCGGCAGGATAAGACCGGTATACAGCGGTACAGATGCATTCCTGGGCGCCAGGATGTCTTTACGCACGTTGCGGAAATAATCGATGGTCACGCTTAAGTGGTTATTCAGCAATGTCGCGTCCAGGCCGAAGTTACGGGTGTCCTGTTTTTCCCAGGTGATGTTGGTGTTGGGGGCGGAAGTCAGGTACAATGCTGTCGCCTCTGTATAGCCAGACCCGAAGTAGGTATTATATTCTCTCGGGCTGTAAAAATAATCATAGCTCATATTGCTCACCAGGGAATAGCGGGCGAGGTAGAGATATTTAGCTACCGCATCGCTGCCCATGATGCCCCATGAAGCGCGCAGTTTGAGGTTGTCGATAAACTTCACATTGTCTTTGAAGAAGTTTTCTTCAGAGATGCGCCATCCGAGCGATACGGACGGGAACAGGCCCCAGCGCCTGTCTTTCGGGAAGTTGAAAGACCCGTTGTAACGGCCTACTATTTCGGCCAGGTATTTATCGGCATAGGTATAGGACAGCCGGCCGAGGTAGCTCTCACGGCCGTCCTGGCTGGCGCTGCCATTGGCGTTCTGGTCAACGGTCCCCCCGGTGAAGAGCTGGTCCAGCTGATCGCTCAGCAGGTTTTTACGGAAAGCGATGGTTTGCCGGTAGGTGGAAGCTGTTTGTTCATAACCGGCAAAAGCGTTGATGCTGTGTTTTCCGAATGTTCTGTCGAAAGAGACTTTGTAGAAGTAGGTGTTTTCGTTATAGGAGCGTTCATCCTGGGTGAGGCTCAGGATAGCCGTGCTGGCTTTCTGGTTGTTGTAGGTATTGGTAGCGGGACTGTACGTATAGGCGTCCCAGGGGCGGTTAAAATTTTTCTCGCTGCGCTGGCGGTAGTCAAAAGCGGCGTAACCACTGATGGACAGGCCTTTCACGATGGCCGGCAGTTGCCAGTCGAAACCGATTTTAGGCTGTACAAAGAGATCGGTCACGTTATCATACCCCGCTGCGGAGGAGGTCATGGTATAGGGATTACGGCCGTTGGCGATGCCGGCAGAAGGAAGTCCGTTTGTCCATTGTACAGGGATAAATGGGTACATGCTCACCGTTTCATGCAGGATGCTTCCTGCACTCAGTGCGGGATAGGTGCGGTCTTCCTTTCTGGCGGCAACATCCAGCGTCAGTTTCAGGTTTTTGGAGATAGACGCGTCGATATTGGAACGCAGGTTATAGTTTTTGAAATTCTCATCGCTGTTGGCCCAGTTGCTTTGCTGGGAAAGGTATTGGCCGGAGAGGAAAAATTTCACCGCCTCGCTGCCGCCTCTTACGGAGATGCTATGATTGGTTTGGGGCGCGTTCTTCCGGAACACGGTACGCAGCCAGTCAGTGCTGGTGTAGTTGGGATCGTTGCCGGCTTTATACTTATCGATGTCAACCTGTTTATAAGGGATAGAAGTTCCCTGGTAGCCACTCAGTTCGTTGTAGTAGGTCATGTATTGCCAGGCGTTCACGCGGTGGTCCATACGGGTGAGCTGCTGGATATCATAAGTACCTTCATAAGTGATGGTGGGCTTGCCTGTCTTACCTCTTTTAGTGGTAATCAATATCACACCGTTGGCGGAACGTACCCCATAGATGGCCGCAGAAGCATCTTTGAGCACGGTCACACTTTCGATATCATTTGGATTGATACGGTCCATGTTCCTGTCGGGGATACCGTCGATGATGATGAGGGGTGCAGTGCCGCCACTGAAGGAGTTGAAGCCTCTCACGCTGATAGCGGAGTAGTCGTCGCCCGGTCGGCCGGAGCGGTTATTGGCAATAACGCCGGGGATATGGCCTGCCAGTCCGTTGGACACGTTGGCTGTTGGCACCCGGGCAATTTCCTCACCTTTAATGGTGGCCACGGAGCCGGTGAGGGTGGCTTTTTTCTGGGTGCCGTAACCTACTACCACCACTTCCTGTTGCTGTGCCACCGCTCTTTTCAGTATTACGTCCACGTGTACACGTTTTCCGATCAGGACTTCCTGTCTTTCCATCCCGAGGAAAGTGAAGACGAGGATACCGGAGGAATTGTCCGGCACGTTGATCTGGAATTCGCCGTTGTTGCCGGTCACCGCGCCGGCAGCGGCGCCTTTCAGCTGGATGGTCACACCGATGAGCGGCTCTCCTTTTTCGTCTGTCACGCGGCCGCGGACGGTGGCAGCCTGCGCAGCGGGGCGGGCATTATCTGCCGGGGCTGCTACAGCGGCAGGTTTCCGGATAATGACCGTCTTATCGATAATTTCATAAGTCACCGGCTGATGACGGAAAACCTGTTTCAGCACGTCCTCCACCTGAGCGTTGCTGACTTCAACATCCACCTTGCCCGCCTGTTGCAGGAGGTTATTGTTGTAAACGAAATTGTAGCCGCCCTGCCGGCTGATAGCTTTGAACACCGTCCTGAGCGGAACGTTTCTCAGCGAGAGCGTAATTGTCTGAGCGCTGGTGGCAGCTTGTACCTGCATGATCAGCGCCACCATAAGAATAAATGTCAACCTCATGATCAACCCGATTTTGGCCGTGAATGCCTGTTGCCGCCGTGGTTCCGGGGCATGGCAGTCTTTCAGTAATGTGGAATTACAAAGAACATTTTGCATACTTTTGTTAAAGTTTGGATGTAAACAATTAGCAGTCCCGAAAATGATTGTATAAGTGTCCTGATCCAACAATCCGCCGGGTGGTGCCGCGAACACTGCCCGGTTTTTTATTGCATCTGATAACTGCGTGAATGGTTGTCTTTCTTTATTTTTTTACGATAATTGTTTTTTCATTGACTTCAAAATGTACGCCCCCGCTCAATTCCAGGAATTGCAGCAGTTTAGACAGGGGTACGTCCCTGGAAATTTCTATGCTATAGGTATCGGTAATATTGTCTTTAAAAACCACCTGTACATCGTACCATCTGCTGATTTGCCGCATGATGGCTTCCAGTGGAATGTCATTACAGGAGAAGCGGCCGTTTTTCCAGGCCAGGAGCGCATCGGTATCTATCTGTTCCAATATGCGGATATCTTCTTTTACCTGCGCCTGTTGGCCAGGCACAAGGGTTACAGTGTGCGCCTGATGGGCTACGCGTACACGGCCTTCCAGCAGCGTGGTATTAACGGATGCTTCGTCAGTATAGGCGTTCACGTTAAAATGTGTGCCCAGCACGGTTACCTCCGTGCCCCGCGCCATCACTTTAAAGGGAGATGATTCCCGTTGCGCCACTTCGAAATAGGCTTCCCCGTTCACTTCCACGCGGCGTTCATTGGCCGGGAAAGTAGTCGGAAAACGCAGTGATGAGGCGGCATTAAGCCATACTTTGGTACCGTCTGGCAATACGATGCGGAACTGGCCGCCGCGGGGCGTGAAAACAGTATTGTATACAATGTCTTTATCACTGGTATTGCTGCCATCGTAGGCCAGCTGACCGCCGCCTGTTTGTGATACGGTAGCATTGCCCTGTTGTGCCAGGGCTCCTTTGTTGGTACTGTCGAGGGTAACGTAACTGCCGTCAGCGAGGAGCAACCGGGCTCTGTTACCGCCTGGCTGCACATCCTGGCTGGCCAGTGCCGGGCGATGGCCAGCCAACTGGTGACTTAGGGCCAGGTAGGCAGCTCCCCCTGCCAGTATGATCACCATAGCCGCCACGGCCGCTTTCCACAGGGAGATGCGGTGCTTCGCCGGTGGCAATAGCGAGGCTGCTTCCTGCTCCTCCGCTTTCTGGAGGATATTGCGAAAAATAACATCCTTCCTTTCCGCATCAGTGGGCGTGACATAGGCGCCGCCTGCCAGCGCCTGTTGCAACTCCTGTAAAAATGTGTCCTGGTGCGTGTCCTGTTGCAGTGCAGCGATCAGTTCCTTCAGCTCCTCCGGCAGAAGGGAATTGTCAAGATGGCGCTGCAGCAGTGTTTTCAAACGTGCCTGTTCCATGTGCAATGGTGGTTGCTGTGTCTATAAAGACACCGATAAAAAGTGATGGTATGAGTTGGAAGAAAATTTTTTTTCAACGGGCATTCATCGCCATAAAATAAAAGAGAAGCAGCATTTCGATGGTAGCATGTTCCCGCAGGTAGTTACGGATCAGGTGCAGTGCTTTGTTCATATGGCTTTTAACGGTATGCCGGGAAATATGCAGGGCGTCTGCGATCTCCTCCTGGCTAAGGCCCTGCTGGCGGCTCATGCAGTATACAGAACGTTGTTGTGGCGGCATTTGGTCTACCGCCTGCGTTACCAGCGTTTCCAGTTCATTGTATAGCAACCGTTCGTCCGGCGTACCGGCGGCTGCCATATGGCTGGCAGCATATTCCAACAGGTGATCGGTAAACGAAGTGAGCTGTATTTTTTTGCGGAAAGAATTGAAGATATGGTTGCGTGCCACTATAAACAGGTAGCCTTCGAAATTGGCTACTGCCGCGAGTTTATCTCTTTTCAGCCATAACTTCACGAAAACGTCCTGCGCCATCTCTTCTGCCGTGGTGGCCGATTTGGTCAACGCCAAAGCAACCCCGTGCACGGTATCCCAATATCGGTCGAAGAGTGTCCGGAAAGCCGTTTCATCACCCTGGGCCACCTTTTTAAAAAGGGCCGTATCATCATATAGTAGGACGGTTGGCAATTTTAAAACAGATAAAACCGGTAGGCCTTTATCCAAAGCCCATCCGGCATGCGATCAATTATTCTGGTTGTAAATTTCTTCCAAGGTATTAAATTTAGGAGGAATTCAAAGTACGTTGTTCTCAGAAATTACCCGCTTCTTCGCAAATATTACCCTCCCGGAAGATATCAAAAAGTGACTTTTTGCAGCTTTTTTCCTGAAAAGTATCAGCGCCGTTAACGCCACAGTGGCCTAACTTTGCACCCGGTATGAATGAAATAACCGCAAGCCCGACGTGGTATGTAAATGACGCAGCTTTTGACTGGCTGTACCCTCAACGAATCCAGCAATTATCAAGACGGCACTGGACACCAGTGGAAGTAGCCCGCAAAGCAGCCCGCTTTCTGGCTACAGGCCTGGGCGACCGCATCCTCGACGTAGGCAGCGGCGTAGGCAAATTCTGCCTGATAGGCGGCCACCACTACCCGGAAAGTACTTTCTATGGCATCGAACAACGTAAAGAACTGCATAACTTCGCTCGTTCCGCGCAGCGGCTGACAGGTGTGGAAAACGTACAGTTTATCCATGGAAACGTTACCCAGATAGACTTTGACGACTTCGACCACTTTTACTTTTACAACGCGTTTTTTGAGAACCTGGCCGAAGACGGCCATATCGATCAGGACACGGAATACTCCGCCAGCCTGTATCATTACTATTGCCGGCAAATGTTCCAGGGACTGGCCCATAAGCCGGGCGGCACCCGGGTGGTCACCTTTCACAGCCTCGAAGACGAAATACCGCCAACTTATCAGCTGGTAGACGCCAGTGGGGACTTCCTGCTGAAAATGTGGGTAAAACGATCTTAAAAAAATCATCATGATAACAGAGAAGCATATAGCAACAACGATTGAAGCATTAAAACAGGCAACAGACAAACAACAGGTGACGCAAATTATCTCCGGCATCACCCACGATGATATGGCCGCTCAACTGCAAATATGGCTGGAACAGCAGTCCCCGCTGGAATGGGACAGCACGCAATGGAGCAGTTTCCGCTATGCGCTGATCTGTCTCCGGGGATGTCCTGAACTGCAATAAACAGCTCTCTGCCATGTTGCGCCACACCGGAAGAAAAAGAAATTACAAACATAACCTACGACTGGCGGTACTACTGTGTTTTACTGCAGGGATGGTAAATGCGGCGGGGCTTTTCGCTTTCGCCGTGCTTACCACCAATGTGACCGGGCACGCCGCGCTGCTGGCCCACAAGCTGGCCACCGGCGATTTCAGGGCGGCCCGGATGGTGGCGTTATGGTTGTTGCTTTTTCTGGCAGGCGCTTTTTTCTCCAGCGTTTTTACCGGTAAAACCGGGCCTTTCAGACGATGGGGTTATATCATCCCCATTCTTTGCGAAATGTTTATCCTTATACTGGTGGGCACATTCGGGCATACCTACCGCCAAAGCATTCTTCAAACGGAGTACTTTGCGGGCAGCCTGCTCTTTGCGATGGGTATGCAGAATGCGCTGGTATCCACTATTTCGGGGTATGTGGTGCGTACCACGCACCTGACAGGCATGTTCACCGATCTTGGAATCGATCTCCATACCTTGTTGTTTAATCCGGCATCCCGCAATACCGATGTCCGGAAAAAAATTATTCTCCGGCTGGTCATCATTTTCTTTTTCCTGGGAGGAGGTATTGTAGGCGGGTTTGCTTTTCTCCGGTTATCTTATTACACTTTCTATCTACCCGCCGGTGTGCTGCTGATAGCGATGTTTTATGACCTGTTCCGCGTGCGGCTGAGGAAGATGGTGCGGCGCATACATGCGCCTGCAGCGGCTTAGTTCACGGGGCGCTGGCGATCGCCATCAGTTTGTCCACATCCCGGATGATAATTTTGCGGCCTTTTGTTTCCACCAGGCCTTCTTCCCTGAAAGCCGCCAGTGCGCGGATCACATTTTCACGGGCCGTGCCAACCAGGTTGGCCAGGTCTTCCCTGTTCAGGTTAATGGTGTCATCCCGGAACTTTTCCCGCATGATCAGCAGCTGTAGCGCCAACCGCTCCCTGACCGACTTTTGGGCGAACATGGTGAGGTTATTGACCAATACCGCAAATTCATGGCTCAGGGTAGTCAGCAACCGGGTTGTCAGCAGTGGCGAATGGTCCAGCGCATTGAGGAAATCTTCCTTCGGTATAAAAGCGATCATGCTTTTTTCCAGCGCAGCGGCCGTATCCGGGTAACGTTCTTCAGAGAGAACAGCATGATAGCCCACCAGTTGACCGGTATGGGCCAGGTTAACAATCTGTTCTTTCCCTTCCCTGTTGGCTTTGTATTTTTTTACCTTCCCCCTGACAATATAAAATATCCCGGAAGGGAAAGCTCCTTCCCGGAAAAGGATTTCATGCTGTTCATATACCCGCTCTGTCTTATGGACCATCAGGCGGTCGTACACCTCCTGTGGGAGGTCCATCAACACGGATTCACTTCTGAAATCCCACTGGTCTATCGGAAAGACACCTTTGCTCATTGCGACCAAAACTAGCATTTTAAAATTAAAATTTACCTTTGGCCTGCTATGAGTTTATCTGGCCTGTTTCCTATTGATAAATGGAATTTCCGCTCCCGGTCTGTGTTAAGCAACCTGCCGGAAGAGGAACGTGCTGCCCTTGCCTCACTAATGACCACCCAACGTTATAACAAGGGAGAAGTGATATTCCGCGAAGCCGCGCCAGCCTTCGGTATCTACTATATTCAAAAAGGGAAAGTCAAAAAATACCGGGTCGATAAAGAAGGAAAAGAGCAGATCATTTATGTGGCCAATACCGGTGAACTGGTAGGGTATCACGCCATCCTGGCCGGAGGCAGGTATCCCGACTCTGCCGCTACCCTGGAAGAGAGCATCATTGCTTTTATACCGAAAGATGATTTTCTGCAACTGCTGAACCGGTCCGGCACCCTCGCACGGCGCCTGCTGAAAACGCTGAGCCATGAGTTTACCGTGCTCACCAACAGTATTTCCGCTTTCACCCACCGGTCTGTACAGGAGCGGTTAGCCATTACCCTGATAGTTTTACGGGAGAAGTTTAAGGACGAGACCCCGGCAGGCGAAGACATCCTGATACAGATACCCCGCACCGATCTTGCCAACATGGTAGGTACCGGCGTTGAAAATGTGACCCGCTTTTTATCAGCGTTCAAACAAGCCGGCGTGCTTACTATTGCCGGCAAGAAAATCTGCATCACTGACGTGAAAAAGCTGGTGGAGATTTCCGGTTGCGGAGAACCGTTATCTTCCTGAAGTTTTATTTCCTGACATCACGGTAAGGCCGTCCCGGCGAAACCCTATATGTTCCTGCTTTTGCGCGGAAAGACCAGGCGTTTTTCCCTGCGGCGATGTTCACCGTGCCCACTATTTTACCCTCACCGTCCAGTATGTTCCAGAAGCCGGGCGCGAGGCCTGTCATCACCACCTCATAAGGCTGATCATTGTCCACGGAGAGGTCAAACGCAGCATCTATCAGGCCTGAGCCGGAAGCCAGCACCACGATACGGTTACCGATGGTGACCACATATCGTTGTACCGCTTCGTAATACCTCACCGGCAGCGGTTTTGCGTTGTCACGGGCCATCTGAAAAACAGTCAGAAAGCGGTCCTGTTGCTGCGCCGTTGCGGATGACACCATTACGCGGTATACCGCGGGGGAACTGACCGGATAAGGATGGCTAAAAGTGCTGGTAGCGCTGTCTCCGCCCAATATTTCCGTATGTCTGTTTTCCGGCGCCGGCAGCAACATATGCACATATGTTTTGCCGGTGATGCCATTCACTGCGTTGTGTAATATAACGCCGGTGCTGGTTTCCACGGGTGGTTGAAAGGTAGTGACCTGCCAGTACTTTTTGAAAGATGCCTGTGCGGTGGTCATATCATCCGTCAGGATAATGGCCGCGGGCACATCATCGCGGCCGAGGTCGAGGAAACAGAAGCCACGGGTATACTGCTGCATTTTGGCGGAGTAAGCAGCCGTAAGATCTGCTTTGAAGTAGCTGTAACCTGGCTGCTGTGATGAAGCGGGAATATAATCGGCAGCCGTCACAGTGCCATAGTTGAACCACGGATCGGTAATTGTTTCCTGTGGTGTGACCGGAAAACGCTGACTGAAGCGGGAACCGCCATCATTCGCTTCTGTGCGGAACAGCAACGGCTCTGCCGGGTCAATGGCCAGCATCATGCTGTGGGAGACAGAACGTTTGTTGAAATTAAAGTCATACGGTGTGCCGTACGAAAGGTACAGTCCTATATGTCCCAGTTGCATGCCGTGGTAGTATATTTCCAATGCGCCGGCATCCGCATGCTGGTGGTTGCCGAAATGATAACCACCACCTTTGATCTGAGCGATCACGTCGTTGCTGCCGGGCTGGTTGTTCCAGCCGGTGCGGGCCACCATGCTGCCGATAATGTTGCCGTAGCTTTTTGTTAATGGCAGCGAAGCAAGGCTGGTATCCGGTTTTAGCGCCGGATCATTGACCAGCAGGAACAGCACCGGGTTGTCCGGCAGTCCTCCTTCTCTTTCAAATTCGGCTTTTAATACCGGGTCATTAGCGTAGGCATAGCAGAGCAGCATGGTCTGCGGCTGTTTCCAGTAGCTGGCCTGGCGATGGGCGCGTACGCTGAACATATCGCCATCATGCAGCATGGTGCCGTCGGGCAGGCGCATATACAGCCACCAGTAAGGCAGTTTTTTGATGTTGTCATCAAAAACGGGGCGGCCGGTCATGCGCTGCAACAGCCATGCCGCGTGCATTTCCCAGCCGAAGCGGTAGGCGCCATAATCCACGCCCTGGTTATGCCGCGGCGATGCGTATTCAAACTTCCGCATGGGCACCAGCTGTTCGAGGATGATGTAGGAAGTATATTGATAAGGTAAGGGGTCTTCATCATAAATGGCGATGCTCATGGCCAGCAGGTCGCGGTTCACCTGTGCTTCATTGCCGTGGCCATTGATAGCGCTGTTGTCAAACGGGGGCCAGCCTATTTCCATTTCGTGGGCCTGCCGCATCATATGATAACGCAATGTTTGTTTGGCCGGTGTGTCCAGCAGTGCATAGCACCAGTCATACACCAGTGCGCCGGTGTAGATGGCACGGCCTACTTCACGGGTGATATCGCCGTATTTCACGTTACCAAATTCCAGCATGGACAGGTATTGTGTGATCAGTTCCACGGCCTGGCGGCCGATGGCCGTGTCGCCGGTCATGAGGTAATAGAACGCTTTCTTTTCTGCGGCTTGTTCCAGGGCGGCGTTGTAGAACACTTCCTTTTGCGGGTCAAAGGCGAAGTGGAACGGCTGCAGTGCTGATGCCTTCACTTTTTCCCAGGCCGCTTTGTTTTCTCCGGTGAGTAGGCGCGATTTGATCACCGGCAGTGATTCTTCGTTTAGCCATAAACGTGGCCTGCCGGGACGAGGCACAATGGCGGGCTTATAGTGTTGCGCAGCGGCCGGTATTGCCGGCGGCACATAAGGCTTGAACGCGATGTATTGCAGGCGGATGCCTTTGGGCAGCCATATTTTCACCTGTTGTTGCGGTGAGGCAAAATCAAATTTACCGGCTGTCTGTATGGCATGGTTCCAGCTGTCGAATACGATGCGCTGGGTGGGGCGTTGTCCGGTGAATTGTATTTTGATATGCGAGGTGGCTACCTTTCCTTGCTTTACGAGGGAGTCAAGATTTTGCGCTGTGACGGCATAAGTGATCATTTCGTAGGTGCCTGCCCGTGGGAGGCTGACGGAAAACGTCAGGTCGGCGGGCGTTTGGCTGCTGTCTATGGTAGCAGGGCTGTTTTCCTTCAGGGTGGCCCATCTGATCTTTCCGGGCCCTTTCACTATTTCGGTCGTACGGCGGTTGACCGCCGCTTTGTCCACGTTCCATTGCCACTGCTGTGCGGTGGTGATGCTGCACAACAATACTCCTGCCACGATCAGAAGAAAGCGCCTGCTATTATTAACGATACACATGCTGGTTGATAATTACATTCACAGATAATGAAGCTGTTACAATGATAGAGACATTTTGTATACAAAACAAGACAAATCCGGTAAACAAAACTGTCTTATCAAGCTGAAAGAATAAGCGTATTATTTACCATAAAGCGCCATTGCATTGCATTCACGATCATTCCCCGGATAGTATTCACATTTTGATAAAATAATTTTTTGTTTACAAAATAAATGTATATTCGTATACAAATAAATTAATACGCCGGGTCGCCTGTTGGTTATCCGGACCACAAACACAAATATCAACCAATCAACGCGGCATCCTCCCGGCTGCCGATTGAATTACATCAACCAATCAGCCATACCATTTTACGTAATCATCAGCCGAAGGCTGATACAGGATTTGTATGTGATCAACCGGACAGAGGGCGGTATACTGATAACAGACCTAAGCAACCAACATCAACGCCAGCCATTACCGGCCTGCGGGATTTTTTAACCTGTAATTTAAAAATATGGTTTTCAACATCCATACCAGGAGCAATACTGACACGTTCAGGCCTGGTATCCTGAGATTGTCACTCACGGCAGCGCTCTCCCTGTTCCTGTTATTGCTATGCCATTCCCGCGCGCTGGCCGGCACCGACACACTACGTGTAACCGGCACCGTTACCGACAGCATCGGCACGCCCATGCCGGGCGTACTGGTAAAAGTGAACGGCTCTTCACAGGCCACCACCACCGATGCCACCGGCCACTTCGTACTAAAACAGGTGCCGGCAGGCGCCATCATCCTCTTCAGCATGATGGGCTATCTGCCCCAGGAAATAAAAGCAGGCAGCCAGCCGCTGTATGTCCGCCTGCGGCCCGGCGTCCGGCAGCTCGACGAGGTAATAGTCACCGACGGCTACCGCGTCACCACCCGTGCCGCCAACACCAGCGCCATCGGCACTATCAGCGGCCAGGCACTGGAAAACAAACCCTTCTCCACCGTCATGCAGAGCATGCAGGGCAAAATAGCAGGCCTCTCGGCACCGCTTACCAGCGGTCAGCCCGGCGCCAACGTCAACATCCGCATCAGGGGCGTAGGCTCGCTCTCCCTCTCCTCCGATCCGCTGATCGTGGTAGACGGCATGATCGTCAACTCCGGCCAGCTCTCCGGCGCCGTCACCACTTCCAACGCGCTCGCCGGCATCAACCAGAATGATATCGAAAGCATCGACGTATTAAAAGATGCCGCCGCCACCGCACTATACGGCTCCCGCGGCAGCACCGGCGTCATTGTCATCACCACCAAAAGAGGCAGGATGGGAAAAACACAGGTCAGGGCCGACGCCGAAGGCGGCATCGCCAGCCAGATACCCCTTCCCCATGCAGGCAGACCGCTTAACGCTGCGCAATACGCAGAACTGTTCCGCGAAAGCCTCCGCAATTCCGGTTACACCGATGCACAGACCAATGACCTCGCCGATAAATATGGCCTCAACAGCGGTAAAAGCAACGACTGGTACGACCTCGTTACCCGCACCGGCCGCCAGCAACAATACAATGTGAGCCTCAACAGCGGCACCGAAAAAACAAAGCTGTTTGCCTCCGCCGGCTACTTCAATCAACAGGCCACTACCATCGGGGCTGACTTCAAACGGGTGTCCGGCCTGATCAACTTCGATCATCAGATCAACAAACGTTTCTCCCTGTCGGCCGGCGTCAATATATCCAACGTAGACCAGAACACGCCTTACAGCACCCAGTACTCCGGCAATCCCACCTGGGCCGCAAGAGCGCTGCGCCCTTACCAGCTGGCCTATAACGCCGACGGCTCCATCAACACCAGCACCGCCGGCAACACGAATTTCCCGGGCATTTACAATCCCTTATGGATCGCTAAAAACGATAGCAAACGCCTGTCTGAAACAAGAATGCTCGGCAACGCCAAACTGAAATGGAACATCTGGGACAAACTCGTCTACACCAGCTATTTCAGCATCGATTACAACACACTGGAAGAAACCATCTTCCTGAACCCGGTCATGGGCGACGGCGTATCTGCCGGCGGCACCAGCAAAAACTATTATTCGCGCTATACCAACTGGCTTACCCGTAACCAGCTGGACTACCGCTACGATATCCCCGGATATGACAATTTCTACGTGACCGCCTCCGTAGGCTATGAAGCGCAGAAATCAAAAAAATACCTGCTGGCCGCAGTAGGCAGCGGATTCCCTTCCGCACATGAAGACCTGACCGCGCTGAGTAACGCCGCCACCGCGACAGGCGCCTATGGCCAGTTCAGCAACTACGCCTTCACCTCTTTATATTCCAGCGCCGGTATCAACTACCGCAACAAATATGCGCTCAACGGTTCTTACAGAAGGGACGGCTCTTCCCGGTTCCCGCCCAACAACCGCAACGCCGGCTTCTATTCCATCGGTGGCACCTGGAACGTGCATGAAGAAAATTTCTTCCAGCAGCAACAAATATTGTCATCGCTGAAAATCCGCTCCTCCTATGGCACCACCGGCAACGCCAATCTTGGTAACTACGACTGGATGCCGCAGGCCAACTACAGCAGTTCGTATAGCTATGCCGGTTATAACGGCAGCCAGTATTCCATTATCGGCAACACTGATCTGCGCTGGGAAACCTCTAAAAAGTTTGATGCCGGCGTCGACATCGGTTTCCGGAACGATCGTTTTATACTGACCGTGGATTATTATAACAATAACATCGATGGCCTCATCCGCGCGGTGAACACCTCGCTGACCACCGGTTTCGGATCTGTAAGCCAGAACGTGGGCGCTATGGTCAACAAAGGCTGGGAGTTCACCATCAAAGGAGACATCCTGAAATACAAAGACTTCAGCTGGAACAGTAATTTTAACCTCGCGCTCAACAAAAACGTGATCACCCGCCTGCCACAGGGAACACTGGAGCGCAACGACATGTTCTATCTTAAGGAAGGGTACAGTTTCAATAACTATTACCTGAAAGAATTCGCCGGTGTAGACCCGCAAACCGGCAGCCCGCTGTATTATACCGATGGCGGACATTCCGCCACCACCACCGATATCTCCAAGGCCACATACGTAGTGCTCAACAAACAATCCGTTCCCAAATACATGGGCGGCTTCAGCAATGTATTTACCTACAAAGGGATCAGCCTCGGTGTGGATTTCAACTATAATCTCGGCTACTGGGTATACGGCGCGTCCGACATTTACTTCACCTCCGGTGCTTACTATACCTACAACAAATACCAGTTTATCTACGACAGACGCTGGACTACGCCCGGTCAACAAACAGACGTGCCTAAATTCAGTACCACCACCGACAACTCCGTGAGTACCTACCGCCTGTACCGCGGCGATCATATCCGTTTGCAGAACATCAGCATCGGCTATGATTTCAGCCACATGCCGCTGGCCAAACGATTGGGCGTTAACAAGCTGTATGTGTATGGCAGGGGCACTAACCTTTGGACCAAAACTTTCGACGACCGTCTGCCTTTTGATCCTGAAGTCAGCTATTCTGGCTTCGACTATCAGAATATGCTGAAATACAAAACTTTCACCTTCGGGATTAACGTAGGATTTTAAACTATTGACCATGAAGAAGAACAACAAACATATATGGTTGCCGCTCCTGATGGCCACCACCACCCTGATAAGCGCCTGTGGCAAAAATTTCCTGGACGAGCAGCCGCCGACGTCCGTTTCCATAGAGAAAGGCATCCTGACCGATACCGACATGATGGAGTCTCTAGCCGGCCTGTACCGGAACCTGGACAACTATTTTCTTTTTGGCCGTAACGCCGTTGTATTCGGCGACCTGCTGGCTGACAACGTATATCTCAGCAGTACCAATTCAAGCCGCCTGCTGGCCCAGTACAGTTACACGTTCATCGTGTCCAGCCCGGAAGCGAAGTTGCTATGGTCGCAGAGCTATTATAGCATCCTGCAGGCCAACCGCATCATCGGCGCCCGTATCAATGTCAATAACAACGTGAACCAACTGAGAGGTGAAGCATATACCATCCGGGCGTTGTGTTACCTGAACCTGGTCAACTGGTTTGCCACCCCTTATACCGTGAAGGCCGCCGCAGACGGCGTACCGCTGGTCACGCTGTCCACTGATGCAGGCGGCGCTTTTATCAAACCGGCCCGCAACACCGTCGCTGAAGTATATGATCAGATCATCAGCGATCTGGACAGCGCCTATAAGATCATGCCCGACGCCACGCCTTCCATCCATACCACCAGTTCCAATTTCATCGCCAAACAGGCCGTAAAGGCCCTACAGGCACGTGCATACCTGTACAAGGCCGATTACGCCAACGCCCGTGATGCAGCGCTGCTGGTGGTAAAAAACGGCGGTTACGCCCTGGCACCCGATGCAGGCAGCTTCAACGCCTATTGGGCATCATCTGCCGCACGCACCGATAAACTGGAAACGATTTTTGAACTGAACAACTCCGCCGCAGCCAACAACGGTCCCGAAGGAATGGACTATATGTATTCCCGCAACGGCCTCGGCGACCTGCTCGCCACCGATGATACCTATGCGCTTTATACGGCAACGGATAAACGCAGGACGCTGATCATCGACAGCCTCCGCGGCGGTTATCAGGCGTATATCGTCAACAAATACCAGAATGCCAATAAAACCGATAAAGATGAAGTGAAGCTGTTACGCTATGCAGAAGTGCTGCTGACACTGGCCGAATCCTACGCCAGGCTGGGTGACGAAGCCAATGCGCTGCTTTACCTGAACAAAGTGGCACAAAACCGCGACGCGGCGCTGACAGCCTATACGTACAGTGGCACCGCGCTGACAGACGCCATCATCCGTGAAAGACGCAAGGAACTGGCCTTTGAAGGGCTCCGCTTCTTTGACCTTACACGGACCAACGCAGACATCAACCGCCAGAATATGGGCGTAAAAGGCTATACCGGTTATCCGACTGTAAAAACCACCGACTTCAGAAGACTGCAACCTATCCCTGAAGCCGAAACCGGCGCTAATCCCAATATCAGACAGAACCCGGGTTATTAAGAGAACAGTGAATGACAAAGGCCTCCTGTTTCCGGTTAGTGAAGCAGGAGGCCTTTGGTATTAAGAGTGGTCAACAAAAGAGATCCGTTGTTGTTATTGTTGCCAAAACAACTATAACATGAAGACAAAAATTGTAGAAAGATTTTGGAACGAATGCAGTGAACGCAAACTCATCGCAGATAAATATCCACCCAAAGCAAAACGAATCTACAAATGGATCGTACAGATTGTTGCGTCACTCATAGCCATATTATATGGCTTATCCACGCTAGTCTATTGGATAAAAAAGTCATTATTTTTCCCTGGTGTTATTCTTGGAGTGGTCATTGGAATAATAGCATTTAAACAAATTTTCCGATACTTTAGAAAAGCAGATACCTATGTAATAAAGAAGTGCCATAAAATAAACATCTCTACCAACAAGGAACGGATTGAAGCCATAAGGAGCATTCGCATTAAGAAGACCACACAACTTCTTCAAGAGTTCAATATGTACATGCTGGAAAAAATAAATTGTCTTATTAAAGACTGCGAAGAAGATATTAGGCAAACATCTGCAGTACCGTTTAAGATAATTTCGCTTACCGCAGTTACATCAGTTGCAGCTTCATGTGCCACCATAATAACAACTACAGCGCCTAACGAAAACAGTTTCTTCTTTGCAAACCTCATCGGGTTCTTTCTGACAATAGCTATTTTAATAAAGCTCTTAGTCCATATAATCTCAAATAGCGACACACAAAAAAGTCGATTAAAAGACTGGCTTAACTATCTGAAGGAAGTAAGGATTCAACTTTTAAGCGAGACACCCTCCCATCAGGAAACAAGCTATTCTTCTAACCATTTACAGTAACCGGGGCAAGTCTTTCATCGAATAAAATATCTCCGCCCCTGCTTCTTCCAGATACACAGCACTATGTTCGCTCGCATATCCCAAAGCCCTGAAACCGCCGGCCCTGGCAGCTTGTACGCCGGCCAGGCTGTCTTCCACCACGGCACATTCCGCAGGATCAAATCCCATCGTCGCGGCGGCATGCAGGAAAATGCCCGGGTCAGGTTTCCAGCTGTTGATGGTATAGGCACTGAATATCCTGCCTTCGAAAAACGGCAACAGGCCGGTCAACCGTAAATTCAGCTCTATCTTTTTTACCGGCCCACTGGATGCCACGCAGAAAGGCAGCGTGAGTTGTTCCAGCACTTCCCGGATACCTTCCACCGGTTTTACTTCTTTCTCAAACAGCGCATAGGAGCGGGTGCGGTATTGTTCAATAAAATCGTCCGCAAAGGGACGGTCTGTCAGCGCCTGCAAGACGGCTACCGCCTCCACGAGGTTCCGGCCGCTCATCAGGCGCACCGCTTCCTGTTCTTCCATGGCCACGCCGTATTCCGCCGCCAGTCCAAGCAGCACCCGGATACCAATAATTTCACTGTCTACCAGCACGCCATCACAATCAAATATGACGCATTTTATCTTGTTTGTTATCATATACCTCTAGTTGGGGCCATAAAGATAAATGTGGTACGGTTATTTCATTCATTCCTTTATCACCCAATACCAGTGTTATGAAAATCATGCTTATGCTAATGACTGCGACAGTCATACTGTTCTGTAGCTGTGCCACCGCAAACAGCAGCCGTTTCTCTGCTGCAGACATACAACCCGGAATGAACAAACAAGCCGTTATTGCCCGTTATGGCAAGCCTTTCAAGAAAAGTTTCGCCCAAATGGGGGACGTACTGTATGAAGATTTTTATTACAAGGAAACCGTTCACAAAGATTTCTGGTACGAAGTCAATACCATCCTGCATTTTGAGAACGGTAAACTGGTTTCCCTGGAACCCGGAGCGGAGCGGAAATTATTTCAGGAGCCTGTCATAGTGGAAAAACGCTAACTAACGTTTCTTCCATTTCTGTGCTATCTGCGCCGCAGTCTCAATCATAGCGGGGTCCCAGCTTTCAATCTGCCACGCGGAATGTGCCAGTGACGAGGCTTTTAACGCCTGCATAAGTCCATCGAAAGAAACAGCCGTTTCCAGTATCTGCGACAGTTCCAGCTGTTGCCGGTACAATGATTCGTCTTCCGGGGGTTGTGCCGGTATTTGCAATGCTTCCGGCAGGAAACTGTTCAACGGGGCAATTGTTTCGTTTTTTTGTTTGATAAGGTCGTCCATCCGGAGGAAATCATGGCCGAAAGCGGCGCGGCTGCTGTCGCTGTCAAGTCCGGCGCCCAGCTGTTCCAGTACGACATATTTCAGTGAAGGGCAAAGATCTATTGCATTATCGAGATAGCCGAAGACTTCTTCCGGAACGGCGTCGTCGTGGGTGTCACGGCGGACGGTCTTTCCGGGCGCAGCGCCGGACACTTCCCAGCTGCCACCGGAGATATGTATTTCCCTGACGCGGTGCAGCGGATACAAACTGATCAGTGCCTCAAAAGAGAGGTTAAAGTTATGCGCCTGGCAATAAAGATTATGCAGATCGAGGATCATAAAGCCATTGACAGGCCCCAGCAACTTATCGAGGAAATCACCCTGCTTTTTTACTTCTTCCAGTGAATAGGAAAAAGCCAGGTTTTCCAGGCCTACCGGGCAACTACAAGCCTCCTGCATTCGTTTCAGCCTGTCACGGCCAATCTCGAGGATAGTTGGCGTGTAAGGAATATTTAATGGCGCACCATGATGGAAATCGCGGCCAGTCATAAAGCCGAAATGTTCGGTTACATGATCAAACTGGTAACGACGGCTGACGGCGCGCAGATCGTTGAGCCATTGTTGTTGTTCCGGCAGCCATCTCCCCGAAAAAAGAGAGAAAAAAACACCATGGCCAATCAGCCTGTTTTCGTTGCTGAAAACGGTGAGTAGTTCTTCAAACCAGACAGGTACTTCCGTTACCGCATATAGCGCGTCAAAAGACCATTCAATGGCTTCAACCCTGGCTGCGTCCATGAGGGGCAGGCAGGCAGCCAGGATGTTGTTGTCCAGATTACAGGCAACTGTTGAAAATATTTGCGACACGATTCACGTATTTATTCAGCCCATTCCGCATGCCGGACAACCATCTCCCGCGGTCTGCGGCTTTGAAGTATCTTTCCGCTCTGTCACCGTATCCTTTTCTACTGCTTTTTTCTCTTCTTTTACCGCAGGGCCCTTGGGCACATTACAAGAAGGGGCAGTTTGTAGGGTAATACCTGCCAGGACCGCTCCCAGCAATGATTTCGACAGATTCATAATTTGGGTTTTTAAATGGAATGAATATATTTTGCTGTATAACGGAACAGCAGGTGAAAATGTTACCGTTTGAACTTCCCGGGAGATATCCCAAACCTTTTCCGGAAGGCAATACTGAAATTATTGGGGGTGTTATACCCAAGCAGGTAGGCCACTGTGCTGACCTGCTCTCCTTCCAGCAGTAATTTACGCGCTTTCTCCATCCGGAGGTGATGAATATAGCCTGCCGGTACCCTCTGCTCTCTCTGACCAGCATAGCATGTGGCAATAAAGCGTCCAGGTACATACTGCAAAATTAAGTATTATCCTTTTAGCATACCTTTTAATCCCTTCACCAAACTATTCCCACCCACCCCCCGGCGAAATTTGTTGTCAAAAAAAGATGAAACAGGTAAATACCGTCGTAAAATATGGGATTCGGCGGGTCACCATCACGCTGACCGCCATGCTATGTGCCATTCCTGAGCTGTTGGACACCGCCATCGTAAACGTGGCACTGAACGACCTCCAGGGCAACCTGGGCGCCACCTTGTCGCAGAGAACTAAAACGCCGCAAACGGGAAGGCATTTTCTATTGATCCATATGGACAAATTTATCATCATAGGCATCGCGGCCTGAAATGGATATATTTGAGGCCGCAAATGTAACCGTGCCTTATGTATGTCAAAAAGTTACCCGAACTGGACTATGGCGTAGCCACCACCATCAAGGCCCTTGGCGGCAAATGGAAAGCCTGTATACTGGACTGCCTACATCTGGGCATACGTCGCCCCAGTGAGCTTTGCCGGAACATTCCCGGCGCCTCGCTACGGGTATTGAGCCAACAGTTAAAAGAACTGGAAGCCTGCCATATCATCTATAAAAAAGTATATGCTGAAGTACCCCTACGGGTAGAATATTATCTCACCAGCTGGGGCGAATCCCTGTGGCCAGTTATTGAAGCCATGAATGAATGGGGTAATGCGTATCGGCATCATCACTGTAAGAGTACGCCACAGGAAGCATCATCTTTTAGCAGTACTCTTCATGATGTAAAAGGGATCAAATAGAAACCCTAAGCGGGTTTTTTACAAACTTTTTTCCATTTTCCTTAATTCTTTATTGGTTCCAATAAAATGCTCTTTTTGTTTTTCAACAAGACGATACCAGTAAGTTGCAGGTATAGCGTTATTAGAATGGAGCTCAAGGCGGATTATAACACTTTCGCTGGGCGTTCTGTGATTGTTTATCAACTGGCTTAACAGGGTTTCATGAATATCTATTTCAGCAGCAAATTCGTTTCTTTTCTTGTGAATCAACTGTAGGTACTCTTTCAGGAAATAACCGAATGTCAGTTTATCATCAAATTCTCTGTTATCAATATACTCTTCCAGGCGGAATTTCAACTGTAGCAAATTAGCAATCAACCTCTCCTGCTCTGTCATCCCCGCCTGTTTTCTTACGTGCAGCTGCAAGCTGTTTCCTGGCTTCAACCTCTTGTACAGGTGAAAGTTTTTCAGTCATTACTACATCATCCGCCAGTTCTTCCAGTTTTTTCTTTGAAAAACCTTTCTTCACATACATAAAACATATTTTTTTACAATGTTCAATAAACGCCATCCGTCCAGAAATAACTGCCACCCTGGCTTCATCCGGGAAATCAATAAGCCCCATAACTCCCAGAATGCCTTCTTTCTCCTTTAGTTGCAACTGATATACAATTGAACCTCCTTCCAGCGCTCGCCAGTTAAAAAAAATTTCTCTTCCGTCAGATTTTTGAGGTCACTCTTCTGCGTTTCGGTTATTATGACACTTTTTCTTTCTCCTGAAGCAAGTTCAATAATTTCCATTACTAAAGACACAAAATACTTTACAAAAAACGTAACGTATTTACTTCCTCACCACCCTAAACCCCAGGTTACTAAACGATGCCCCTCTTTTTACCCTACCGATATCCACAGAATTAAAAAAAGCGCAGGAATTTTTGCTGCACCACCAGGAACCGCCACGGGCATGCACGGAACGGCTGTCAGGTTTGTCTGTCGGCAGCTGGCCTTCACAGTATTCGAAGACGTTGCCGTACATGTCGTACAGGCCCCAAGCGTTCGGTTTAAAGCTTCCTACCGGCGCGGTGTACATATATCCGTCGGTACTGTCGGCCTGGAGGTGGTCGCGGCCATGCCACACGTTGGCATAGGTGGAAAGCGGCATCATATCATCACCCCAGAAGTAGGTGGTGGTAGCGCCGGCACGGGAAGCGATTTCCCATTCATCGAGGGTGGGCAGCCTGACGCCTGCCCATTTACAATAAGCAACAGCATCGCGATAGCTGATGGTCGTTACCGGATGGTCCATTTTATTTTCGATGCCGCCACGGGTAACGCCGTTGGGATAACGCCAGCAGGCTGTGGTGTCTTCCAGCCAGCGAAACTCACGCAGCCCCGGACTAAATACCAGCGCGTTTTTATTCCGCTCTGCATCGGTGACATAACCGGTAGCCTGTACAAATTTTTCAAATTCGGCATTGGTCAGTTCCGTAGCTGCGATATCGAAGCCATTGGTATGTACGGTACGCAGCGGATTGTTGATATAGCCTTTTCTGCCAAGGGTGTAGTCTCCGGCAGGTACATGCACCAGGCGCGACGTCTGGCCATTAACAGCATTTACCCCGGCCAGCATCAGCAGGACCGGGGTAAATCGTTGCAGGCAATATGTTAAAAAGCCGCTCATTTACGGATCGTATTGTAGTAATCAGTGGCTCTTTTGATGATCAGGTCTTCGTTGCCTTTGTTGAAATCGATATAAGACTGATAGTCGGCTTTCTCTCCGTACAGTTTACGGTAAGACTGGGAAGCCATGAATTCTTTATATTCATTGTTCTTCATCAGCAGCATCAGCAGCGTCAGCAGGTCACGGTCTTTTTTATCCCTGTTGTACACTTCAATGATATAAGGAATCATCTCCCGCCCGTTGATCTCTACAATCGCCATTTTGTAATTGGCACCCATTCTCTTGCTGCGGTCAGTGGACTCCTTGATCAGCGCCATCACGGAATCGCGGTTGCTGATCATGAATTTGCTTTGCCGGTCGCTCCATACGCTTTCTTCGGAACCGTCTGCCATCTGGCCGAATATTTTTTTGTCTTCGTCCTGGATGGGCGGGCGCACATCGCAGTTCTGCGCGTTGATCTCCGCATGGATCATATGGTAAGTGAACTTTTCCCGTAAAGACAGGGACATGTAATCTTTATTGCTCATCGGGGAGCTGTCGTCCTCCTGATAAGGGATTTTTTCGATCAGTGCTTTTACCTTTGCCAGTCCATAGGGAGGTACGGTTAATTTTCTCCGGTAGGCGGCATAGGCTTCGCTGGACTTGCTCGGCGATTTCCACTCCGCCGGCACATCTTCCTGCGCAGAGAGGCGCAAACATCCTAAAATGGCGGCAACAAACATCAGGTATTTCATGTACTTTTTTATTTAGACTGCTAAATTAAGACATCTCCGCATTATTTAACCCTTCTGGATTCACTTTCCAGTCCGGAGCTCCGTTCCCTTGCCCTGGCCAGTTTTACGTTACCAAAACGGTAGCTGAAGCCAATCCTCAGCTGACGGGAATCTTCATAACCTTTATTGCGGTAGTACAGCCCGTCAAAATCCCGGACGCCATACCAGCGGGCCGTCTGAAAGAGGTCGTTGATACCGATCCGTACGGTTCCCTGGTCTTTCAGCACTTTACGTTGCACGCCAACATTCAGCTGCCAGTTATGTTTGCTTCGCTGGAAACCGCCATAGATATCAGGCGACTGATAATTACCGCTGATTTCCGCCTGCGTTTTCTTATCAAGATCAAATACCTGCTGCACATTCAGTTGCACGGTATTAACGCTTAATCGGGCGTGTCTGCGTTCATCGAAGGTGATAAGATTCTGTTTATAGAACGCGTTCACATTGGCGGAGATGCTCCACCATGGCAACGGCGACAGGCTGGAAGACAAGTTCAGCGCCAACAGGTGCTGCGATCCCACATTCTTTGGCGTCATCACCATTTTGTTGCCATTGATGCTATCCGATATCGGCACAAACATATCACGGCGATGGGTATACGTTAATGAGGCCGACAGGATGCCGGTGGCGTTATATCCTGCCGTGACACTGTTGGAGTACTGTGGCCGCAGAAAGGCGTTCCCCTGCCAGGAGGAAAGTTCATCCAGCTGGTAGGAAAAAGGATTCAGGTCTGTATAGGTAGGCCGGTCTATCTTACGGTTGTACAGCAATGAAAAGTGATGTAGCTCCGACGGGCGGAAGGACAACTGCATAGACGGGAAAAAGTCCAGGTAACGGTTGTTCACCTGCTGCGAAGTATCTTTACCGGTAGCCAGGCTTTTGGCATGCAACACGCCGTCTGCTACTGTTTGTTCCAGGCGCAGACCTGCCTGCAGTTTCCATTTCCCCCACTGTTGGTCGGCCATGGCATATGCTGCATATACCTTTTCATCGTAGCGGAAAGTATTGCTTTTTGATTCGTTCAGGTAGTCCTTTCTGTCTTTTACATCAAAGATCTGCACCCAGTTGTCACTAGCCACGGCGTTGGCTTTGACGCCTGCGTAAATTTTGCCGCGTTGCACCGGTTGTTCATAATCGGCTTTGATGCCGTAGATGTTGATGTCGCTGTTATTAAAAGTACGCAGCGTATACTGATCGGTTTCGGTCACACTGTCAGCTTTCAGGAAATGGTTGTACAGGATATTTTTGATACGGGCCCTGTAGTAGCCATAGTCCAGGTCTGTGGTGAACAACCGGCCGCTGGTATCCTTGTATTGATAGTTGACGTTGTAGTTTTTCCAGTTTTGTTTTTGCGAATAGTAGTCATTGGTAGCTTTCAGCATGGACGTCAACTGCCCTGTGGCTGCATCCGAGAGGTAGGTGGTGGTATTGGTCATCCCCGGACCGAAGTACAGGTTGGCGTTCATCATTACCCCTACGGTATGCCGGCTGTTGATATTATAATCGGCTCCCAGTTTGAAGTTCACAGGATTACGCATATCCACGTCGCGGGTACGGTTATCGATGATCTCCCCTTCCTGTATGCGATAGAAATCATATTCCATGTTATGATATCCGAAGTAGTGGTTATAGTTACCATACAGATTAAATTTACCGGTACGGTAGTTCAGGTTCAGTGCTCCTTCTGTTTTGGGTGTTTGCCCAAAATGCATACCAGCAGCGATATCACCGTTAAGTCCTGAGGCGGTATTTTTTTTCAGGCGGATATTGATGATGCCACCGCTGCCGGCAGCGTCATATTTACTGGATGGATTGGGCAACAGTTCTATGCTGTGGATATTAGCAGACTGCAATGATTTCAATAATGCAGCCAGGGCATCGCCCTGCATGTAACTGGGCTTACCATCGATATACACCGTAACACCTGATTTCCCGTTGAGTGAAATGTTATTGGTAGGGTCCACCATCACACCGGGAGAGCGTTTCAGCAGCTCCAGCGCATTACTGCCCATGGCGTTTACGCTGTTACTGACATTATACACTACTTTGCCATCTTTAAACTCAACCGTTTTCTTTTTAGACACAATGGAGATTTCTTTCAGTTCTTTAATGGTTGAGTCTTTTTTTTGGGCAGTTACGCAGGTGGGTAAACTAGCCAGCACCAACAAGATAAATTTATACATACAGTACGGTCAAAGCCTGCAAAATACATAAGGAACATGGATTTTAATAACCGCTTATAAAAATGCCGGGCAGATGTTCCCGGCTCTTTTTACTCGTTATCAGGGATACTTTAGTTTTTTTTGTGTGATCAAATCAATTTAAAACAGGGGTCACCGTATAGCCTTTGGCTTTCAGCAGTTGAATGATACCATTTTCTCCGGCGAGGTGGCCGGAACCAACTGCGAAAAAACAGCTATTGGCCTGCATCATGGCGGGCATTTTAACAGCCCAGTTTGCATTACGGCGTGTCAGCAGCCAGTAGTTCATGTCCGCGTCGTTCATTTCCTGCTGTATCACATCTATATCTTCCGTTTTATAGGCGTTGACCATGCGCGTAGTTACATGCTTCAGGGAGTCGATGCCCTGGAGGAATTTAAAAAAGTAGGCGTCGGAGAATCCTTTGTTCATGTAGTCCACCTGTTCTTTTATTGTTTCCAGCGTGGCGAACTTCATTTGTTGCTGTTGTGCATATTGATAAAGCGCTGCTTCCTGGCTGACAGGCTGTGGGCAGGTGAAGCCCAGTTGTGCCAGCACGCCTACCAGCGCGCTCAGGCGGAGACTGTCAAACCGCTGTAAAGGCACACCTATCCTGGCGCGGAGCACGGAATCCACGAACACATATTTTTCTTTGGACAATCGCTGGCTTTGGGGAACATCGGACATGACTTCTTTTTGCGCCAGCTTTATTTCCGCAGGATCAAAAATGTTGGTTTCTATTACCAGCTGACTGGTGCCTGCAAAGGCTTTTTTAGCTTTGTCGCTGATGATGAGGTCATCTTTACAGAGCATATGAAAAGTACCAAACAGGTAGGAAGGTTTATCCAGTCCGTTGCCGGATATTTTCCACAGGACTGTTTTCGTTGTGGGCTGCGGTGATGTGTTGGCAAAGGACGTAGTAGTAACGGTACATATAGTGGCAATGGCGAAGGAGAGTTTTTTGAGCAACTGTATCATTGTTAAAAAGTTTATTTACAGTATTAGTTGCAGCAGATAAACTTTCGTTACAGTTTTCCCAAAAAAATTTTCCGGCACTAAGAATAGTGCCGGATCAGATTCTAAGTGGATACAGTTCAGATATCTATCATTTCCTGTGCAGCTTCCATAGGTACGTCTGTTCCTGCGTCGATCACTCCTATGAGTGAGTATTTTCCTTTGGGTACTTTGTCGGGTATTACAAATTCCACCACACGTCTCTGTTCCGGGAACAGCGGGAACATGGGTACATCGATCTTCGTTTTATCGCCGGTGGCGATATTAGATAGTTCCAGATAGCCGGTGCATTCCAGTTGCACCGTCCCCGTATTCTGACACGTGATGTGACATATCCGGGCGCTGGTATCGGCGTGGTCAAAGGAGAGTATTTTCACATCTTTATAGGTAAGGGACGGGGGTGTCTGATAAAGGTGTACCCCTACCCTGACTTTATTTGTCACGTTGGTTTTCAGCCCGGTGGGCGATTCTACGATCTGTTCTTCTGTTGTTTCGAGAAAAAGCATGGTCCATTTCATTTCACCGGTGACGGCAGATGAATCCGGCACCATCATTTTAATCGGGATATCAGCCGTTTGTCCTGTGTCAACCTCCACAAATGTCCTGTCCAGTTTTATCCAGCGGGCGCAGGAGCGTTCGGTGCTGCCGGGCGCGGTGTACACATGTACGCCGAGCGAGTCCCTGATCCAGTCACTGAGATACAGCGTAAACTGTTTCTTCTTGTTCAGGTGATTGACGATATACACATGGGCAGTACCTGTTTGTCCGTTATTCAGCTTAAAGTCTATCGTTGAGGGTTTTATGGTCAGCCCTCTTTTGGTGGTATCTGCCGGTTTTGCCGGGCTTTTCAAAGCGAATGGCGACCCGGCCGTCATTCTTGTTTTACTGGTATCAATTGCCGGCCTTACGATCATACTTTTTTTACTGGTAGTATCCTGGGCCTTTATAAATAGAACGCTGAACGACAGGAATAATAATAGCATCAACTGTTTCATAGCACGGTAGAATTTGATGATATTGGGTTATATGTTCGGTTTTCCGTCTGAGCAATAAATCAGGTGTTCCAGTTTTCTGATATCTGTTATAATAATTTTTCCGTCTTTTATCCGGATGATGTTTTCATCACGCAGATCGCTCAATGTCCTGATCAGGGATTCTTTCGCCACGCCGGCCAGTGCGGCCAGGTTACAGCGGCTGATATTCATACTGAACTCGCCCTGATTGGTAGGATTGTATTTTTTGCAGGTGATCAGCAGCGCTTCTGCCACTTTCTTACGGAGCGGGCTGTATGCCATCCGGAGCATCTGTTCCTGTTTCTCCGCGATATTGGCGGCGAGTATGTCCAGGAACTTGCGCAGAAAGCTGCTGTTGTATTCGAAATGAAGTTCCAGGTCGGTACGGGAAATAATGACGAGTTCAGCATCTTCAATTACTTCGGCCGTTTCGCGGTACCTGCCGCTATCGAGCAGGGCATTGAACCCGATAAAGTCGCCTTCATGGTAAAGGCCGGTGATGAGCTCTTTTCCGTCTTCATTCCATTTACTGGTTTTTACTTTTCCTTTGAGGATGTAGAAAATGGATGCCGCGGTTTTGCCTTCTGCATAAATAATTCGTTTCTTTTTAATACTGATTACGTTGCCGTCGTCGACCTGCGCTTTCAGCAGTTCGTCTACAGTGGTAACAGGGTTAAAAGAATGCATAGCCGGGGTTAATGAGTGTTTACAATCCGCTTCCTCTTCAATAAACATTACCTTTTTCATCTTTCAGCAATTAATTAGGACATGACAATGACATACATACTAACACGTTTTTTTTGGGGGAACGGTCCAGCAATTAAACGGGATATGGTTAAATTTTCTTGAAAGAGACGGTGTTTTCTTTCGGGGTTATCATCAGGATAAAGCTATCACGATTTGGGGTGCATACTTAAACAAATAGATCTCATATTTTTCATGATCATAGTATTTAGATATTCGAGGTCTGTTTACTTTTTCTTAAAAAACCTTACTACCCTGCTTTTGTCAACTATCTCAAAATCTGCCGTTGCTTCCAGACGGGTAGCCACGTCCACTGAATAGGACATCACCCTGGGTCTTATTTTGTCACTGAACGCCTCCGGATTCAAGGATACGGCGTACTTGCCGGCAGGCACGTTCAGGAAATAACTACCCATGTCGTCTGTCAGGGTGCTATACAGCATGCCTGTACTATCTGTTGCGATTACTTTGATGTTGCTGCGAGGGAAATTGCTCCTGGCCAGGGAGTCGGAACTGATCATGATCTTCCCGGTAATTACCCGGCTCCTTTTAAAAGGAATCAGAACAGTCAGATCTTTGTTCACCGGAACCGTTTGTGTTAAACCGGAAGCAGGTATTACGCCTTTGACGTTGTTAGCGCCGCCAAAATCCAATTGGTATTTACCTGGTGTGACATTTCGATAGGAGATAGAGCCTATTTCATCTGAGATAAAGGGAATACTGTTGATATTGATCTGCAGATTAGGGATAAGCTGCTCTCCGGCATCTCTGGTTCCGTTACCATTAACATCAAAAAATGGTAAAAGGTTCAAGGTGAAGTATTTTTTCCTGAAAATTATTGGTACATTAAATTTTTTAGTCATTGATATGCTGATATATTTCTCACCCAGGCCATTTGGGGCGAGGCTGCCGCTTTCCAGCGGTATCATCGCAGAGGCGCTCAGGTCCAGTCCATTCTTTGGATTGCTGTACATAATATTGCCACCTACCTGATGATATACCAGATTATCATACAACGATTTGGAGAAATTATAGTAAACATTTGTCTTTACCCGCTTAAACAAAGTAAACGTCATAAACGGGCCGGCCAGCATGGTTTGCACATATCGCAGAAAATTCTTTTCTGTTGTCTGATCAAACACGGGTTGTTGCATAAACGTACCTTTTACGCCAAAGACCTTATAAGCCAGCGACATGTTCGTATTAGTGAGAAAAACAGCTTTTTTATCGATTCCGTATGAACCATTATACCCGCTGATGGAGTTCAGGAAGAAACTGAATTTTTTGCCGGTCTGCCGCTTCAGGTACATCTCTCCGAAAATATATTCGGGCATGGTACTGCCTACGACTATGCTTTGTTTCATCAAACCACCACTGAGGGAGAAGGAACCGTTCATAAAACCATGGCTGTACTTAAGGCCGTATTTGGCGATGTTGAACTTAAAGGCGTCTGTGCTGTAAATCGTATCGCGGAGCGTATTCACGCCGGAGTGATTGTACTGGTAAAAAGCACCCACAGCGTTGTTGCCGAACTTCCAGTTAATATCATGGAATTGATACGTCAGCCCTTTGTTCAGCCCGGGGAAATAATCATTGTAATATTGCACCAGGCTATTGAAATCGATCCGTTTTCCATGATAGGAGAAGTTATAGCCCGATGCCATGCCTGGCTTGTCAGGAAAGCCCGGTATCTTTTTAGCGAAGAAGTCCATGCCCACCCCTGCGTTTACAGCTAACAACACTTTGGGGGTATTGATCAACTGTAGTTCATTGTTGAAAAGATAGGACTGTCGCCGCTGTATATGGTCTACGTCTCCTGCAATGCCTTGCAGCACGGTGACTTTCCCTACCGGATATTTGGCGGTCATCGTCAGGTTGTCATTGGTAAACCAGGTAAGCGCATCACTGTGCTTGGTGCCGCTGATGGTAAACTCCGTATTGGGTTTGGGCCTGTACGTGATTTTACCGCCATTGCCGTAGGTAAAAAAGTATTTGATATCGCTCATATGCCCTGCGTAGAGGTCCCAATGTTTTGTCTGGTAATTGAATCCCATCACATTTTGTTCCAGATTATTGCCGAGGCCATATTGTTTGGTGCGGTAAAAAAAGGAAAGCTTGTTGTCACCAATGGGGATCTCACCGTGCATACCACCATAGTAACTAACTTGCTTTCCCCATATCATAACGCCTGTTTCTATCCAGAACGGGAAGGTAATATAGGGTGACTCTTTTTCCTTTCGTTCATGCTGTACGCGCTCGAGCATGGCGTAATTCATGTAGCTTATGCCTGCCGTGTCTTCCACATTGATCTGCAACTTCTCAGCTTTCAGCATGTTCATCGCCTTGTCCTTCAGATGGTAGGAAAAAGAGTACACGGTATCTGTGCCGGGCTTCAACCTAAATTTTTCGGTACTGTTAATGTCCAGGTTGCGATTCCTGATATTGGCCAGGTAAGCTCCGGGAACGGTACCGGTATTCCTGACCCGGAGCGTAACTGTAAAGTCTTTTTCCTGACCTTTTAATTGGATAACACTTGTAAGAGGGGTAACCAAAAACTCACAGATGGGTTCCGCTTTTATATAAAACCGATAGGCCTTCGCATCAACCTGCACTTGTACGGGTTTCCAGAGCGCCGGCGCATTCTGCTGCCGCATCAATATTACAGGCACCACTTCCGACTGGTCAGGGTCCAGCACCTTTGACAATGACTTCGCAGGGGCCATCAACCGCCAGCCATCCGGGACCGTCACCGATAACTGAAAGGACTGTGCCTGATGGTACTTATTGGTGATCCGAATATTATTATACAGAAAGCGGCTATCTTTATTGGCAGCCAGCGAATCTTTTAACGTTACAACAAAACCGGCAACTCCCTGCCCGGAAACTTCCGGGATGTAGACAGTGCAACAGAGGTGCCACAAAATGCACAACATGGGGGGTAACGACAGTTTCATCTGGCTGACAGGGGGTAAAAGGGGTACATCCAACTTCATCTCTCTCGGGAAACATCCAACTTATTGAGGTAACATCCAGGTTAAAGAGGTAACATCCAACTCATTGAGGTAACATCCAACGTAAAAAACATCAAACATCTAACATCTAATATCCAACATACTAACATCCAACGAACCATCCATCCACATAACATCCAACAAAATATCCAGCTTAAGTCTTTGGGCAAGTAAGCCTTCTCCGTTGAAAAGGCTTACTTGAGCGTCCAATCCTTGATATTATAACTGTGTTGCAGTCAAAATAACACCCAGACCATAAGTGCCTGCAGCGAAATCCCATCCTGGATCAGCTTTGAATTTCACAGAGAAAGGTTTGTTGACACCGTGTACGCCATTGTTGATCAATGGAGCAGCAGCAACTGTCAGCGGATTCCAGGACATCGGAGTAGCGTTAGTACCACCAGTACCGTTGCTGCTCAGGTTGTATTTCAGGATAGAGCAAGGCATAACAGTATTACCAGTACCGCTACCTACATACAAGAAGTTAGGGGAAGAAGATTTGATAGTTACGTTAAAGTTTCTGTTGGAGCTAACAGTAAAATTAGCAGATTTGTGACCGAAGAAGTCTTCAAGCTCTTCACCGCAGTTATAATCTTCTTTGCTGTCGAATTTTGCGCACATAACATCCAACGGAGGGCAAATTTCAATTACATTGCATAATTCAAGGCTAACGAGCACTGCAGAATAGTCAGAAGAAACACCACAGCATGAAGGGGCTTGGGAATTGGGAGAAACAGGAGCAGATCCTGATTGCGCGTAACCGCCTAAGGCAGCAATTGCAAAAGCTGCAGACAATAATAGCTTTTTCATTTTTTTTGGGTTTAAAAGTTTTGAGAAAACAGCAACCTGAATGATGAAATGCGCATTCTTTTATCAAGGTTTGTGACACAATATTAGAGCTAAATAATTTTCACAGCGATGACCGCCATCATCATTTTAAAATTTCTTTAACAACTCGATGGCATACCCGGTCACAACCGGCCCAAACCCTTTACTACACGCTAATACACCCATAAAAAAATATTCCCGTTAACCAATTATTAACGGGAACACACATTCGCAACCGATTGTTTCAAATGTCTTCTTTTAATTCGTCCTTTATATTTTTTATCTCCTTCAAATACATCCCATAACATCTCTTTATCCACATTTCGGTAGACACCACTATCCCCCCTATAAAAACCACGAAAATAAATGCTGTCTTTATCACTGTCGTACCCCTGAAATCATTCCCTATAGCGGCATGTAAACTCCCCGGTACAGTCAGTACGTACATCGTCACAAATCCCAATGCCAACATCATCAGCCCATATGAAAACGACCGGTACATCTCTATATGCAGCTGTATGTCGTAATACACTTCATATAAATGTTCTTTCGCAGATAACACCGCAGTGCCCAACCGGCGGTAAAACAGATAAAAACGATAGAAATAATATCCGCTCAACGCTAACATTACCCCATACAAACAGTAATAAGCAACTGTCAGTATATCAGACTTAAAATACATTGGCGCAAATGCCAGTATGATAATGGAAGCCAACTGTACCCAGCCTTCCCGCTTCATCGACTTCCGGATTTTAACCACCGGATGATGTGCAGACTTTATCTTTTCCACGTTATCAGGTACCACCATATCTTTCCCCCCGTCATCTGCATTCCACAGTGATTGTATATCATCAAAATTCATATCCTTGTAGTTTAATCAGTTCCTTTAATTTTATTTTGGCCCGGTTGAGCTTTACACGGGCGTTGCCTTCCGAGATGCCCAGGTTGTCTGCTATCTCGCGGTGAGAATAATTTTCGAGGTGATAAAATACCAGCGCTTTTTCCAACCGCTCCAGCTGCTGCACTGCCCTGTAAAAATGATGCAACTGCCACTCCCGCTCCGATGTGCGATGGTCTTCCTCTGCCAGGTGCTCCGGCATAGTATCGGATGTCTGTATCTGCCGCCGCTCCTTCTTAAAAAAAACAATCGCGGTATTCAGCGCCACCCGGTACATCCAGGTGGAAAAACGGCTCTGCTCCTGAAAAGAACCGTACGACTTCCATAACTGATAAACAATTTCCTGGAACAGGTCCTGTTGATCATCAGCAGTATCCATATACATCTTACAGATCTTGTGAATGATCCCCTTGTTACTTTCTATATGTGCCAGAAATTCCTGCTCCTTATTTTTCAAGACGGATTGCTTTAGTACATTTTCCTCATTAGTATCCGGGCCGGCCCTTTCGTTACAACATTTTCAAAAAAAAATTTAAAGAAACTCATTTTCAAAGAATTATCCATAACACTATCTTCGATCAGAATTTTACCCATTGTCAATATGAAATACTTACTGTCAGTATTGCTATTTGTTAGCCACATCACCGCCAACGCCCAACAGCTACCGCTTTCCGCTGTCTCCGACATGGTCCGCAAACTCGGGCAGCTGGAGGTTTTAACACCTGCCGGACAGGAAGAACTGCTCCGGTTTGCCGGTGTTCAACCACTCAGACTATATCAGGGGCTAGATAAAACGCAACTGCCCAGGCAGGCCGTTTTTGTAGCGGAAGCCGACTTCCTCGACATCATCCCCGGGCAAACCCGGATACCCATGGCCACACTGGATTCTCTGGCGGCCATTCAGCAATACCCATGGTCAGGGCATGACAACCAGTTCGCCGAAGCCCGTTTTCTCGCGGCCCGGTTTCCCTCCCGCCACGACCTTATCGGGTTCCTGCTTCACTCGGCCGATTACTGCCGGTCTAATTACGACAGCAGCGACTCCCTCTCCGTTCGCCTCCATGGCTGGTTTGGTCCCGCAATGGCGCCTTATATGGCAGACAGCACCCTCGACCTGGCAGTCAATGATCAAACTGACACGCCGGCTGCCCAACAGGAAAGAACAGCCATCTACGCCCCGTACCTCCGTTGGGTCAATCTCTTCAGACAGGCAGGCTTCCTCCCTGAAACAGATTCGGTGATCAACATCTACTATCAAAACGGAAAAAACATCTACGGGTCCGTCAGCCATACCAATGCGCTCGGGGAGCTGGAAAGATATATCACCTACTTCGATAAATATCCTTACCTGAAACAACAACAGCTGCTATGCCTCGACAGCCTGCAACAAACGGGACTGATCAGCGAAGCCGCGAAACAACAGATCATCGCCCGTTACCGGCCATATACCCTGCTGTCCTCAACTGATATCCTCTCTGACTGTAAATCCGCCGTACCGCTTTGTACCGCCACAGACATACAGCCCTACGACCTCGTACCGGTGAACCACTACGGAGAAATCCCCGTAACCGCCATCCGGTCTTTCTTTGAGCGGGTCACCGATAAAATATCAAAACAGGTGTTCCCTTTAACGGCAACGGATATACGGATACAGAAAGCCGCCCCCAATACTGATGGCCTGTATCCTTACCAGGAGCAACTGGCGCTCAGCAGGTCGGCCAAAATACTGTCGGCCACGCTGCGGCTCAATGGCCACCTGTACAAGGAGACGATCGACGAAAAAGAATTTGAATCCTGGATACGGCCGGAGAACCTGCAATTCCTCAATCATTACCTGGAAGACCAGCACGATCAGCGCCGTTTCTTTTTCATACAGCCCAACCGCTTTACCCGCTACGAGCCGCTACAGCCCGACACCGTGTTCCTGGCGCTGCTCACTGAAGCGCAGGCGAAACTGTTACAGTCGCCCTACCTGTTCGACCGCATAGAAGGTTGCTACAACGGCAGTCCCGGTGATTATGACTATGCCGTGTACCCTTATCAGTACTTCGACACCCGTACCCGTCTGAACAGGCAGCAAATCGATTCCTTTGTGGCGTTGTGCCGCCAGCACCAGTTATTACCGCAGCAGGACACAGCGTTGCTACAGGCTTCCATCCGCGAACAGAACCCCGCCGGTTACCAGGATGCGCTGTCCTTCTCCCCTGCCTGGTTCAGCAGCGTGGCGGACCTGCAAAGCCTTTCCCACCGCACACAGGAAGCCCTGCAGCGGCTTCATGCGCGCCGTTTTGTTTTTTCTGCTGACCGTCAACCTGAACAGGTAAATGCCCTTCGGGTCATCAATGAAGCATTGGGCAAACAGGGGTCAGCTTTCCGGCTGTACCAGCTGGAAGGCGACGGGGAATCGTATACAGATCAACGTTATATATTATTGAAACCTGCCGCAGTGGCGGCATTGAAAGCATTTGCACCCGGCATCTTCGCCGGAGCGGATAGTGGCCGTTAACCGGCCACTACCTCCTTCCGGGGTTGTATAAGGTGATTGATACCGTTGTTTATCATTTTCTCCAGCAGCACATAGCCGCCGTTGGGTTGTTCGTGAGCAAACAATCGTTCTGCTTTGGTGATCGGGGATGCCCAGTAAAGGTTAACAGGATCATTGTACATCACGGGCATTTCGATGGCAGGACCGGTATACAGCGCCGAAGACAATATCATGCTTTCGTAGGGCGCCGGCAGCTCGCTGAAGGTGATGGTGTGGCCTTCTCCAAGCCAGGTGACCTGTCTCCAGGGACGGTCAGCCAGACCAGACACCATGCCTGCAAAATTCATGATCGTTTTCTCATCGAAGTCTTTTTTGCTGACGGCCAGCGCCAGCTCCATCCTGCGGAACCCGGCCGCCTTGTCATTGTACAGCATTTCCACCCATGGCATTGGCCGGATGCTTACGCCCAGTGTCACGAAGTACACCACATCATCTTTCTCAAAACGGGCCATACCGATAGGAGGCCATTTGCCACCATCTATGGCATAGTATTTTACAGTCGGGCCCAGTACGGCTTCATAGGCATCGAGATACTGCTGTTGCAGGATGCTCCATGTCTGGCTGGTTTCATCGGACCAGTCGTCCCAGAAGGCAGTGGCTTCCGCTACTTTTTTATGCAGTTGATTGGTTTCCGGTGTCCCCAGCGGGAACATGAGGCTATCCTCACCAGCGTCGATGCAGTCGGCTGCATAACTAACGGCACGTTCCTGTGTGTATAGCGTCCAGCCCGGGATAACGGCCATCAGCTCACCGTCATAGATCAGCGCGGCGCCGTCGCCTTCCTCCATCCATACGATGCGTATCAAGGCAGGGTCTAATGGTGCCTTCCCTTCCGGATGGCTACAATAACGGGCTTCCAGCATGGGGGCCATACCTTCCTCCATGGCCTGTACATCTTTTTTCTGCGGTGCCGGCTTCAGGTTGCGCAGCCAGCAGGGCCGCGGCGAATATTTGTTGGCCAGCAGTTCTGAAGGATACAGATAAAAATAAGCAACTCTGTCATCCTGTTCTACCACCGCATACATAGTATTACGGCTGTTGGTTTCTTCCAGTAACATAACCGGATCGGGCATAACATCAATTTTTTAGTAATACAGAATTCTCCAAAAATAATGTATTCATCACTGAGACTAGCATTCCAGATCAAAATCTATTATTTTGTTGGATATAAATCATCAACCATGAAGTTCTCCACGTTTCTGCTTACAGCACTGCTGCTGGGTTGTTTCCAGCTGATGGCCAAAGAAAGGCAACTCTACCAGATAAAGATCTATCACCTGAAAACAACCGCCCAGGAAGCCAGGGTGGACAGTTTTCTGCAAGCCGCTTACCTGCCGGCCCTGCATCGTGCGGGTATCAGTACAGTGGGCGTCTTTAAACCTGTTGCCGTAGACACCGCGGATATACGCATTTATGTGCTGGTGCCTTTACGGAATATGGAACAGCTGTTGCAGCTGGACAAAAAGCTGTCTGCTGACAAGGCCTTCCACGACTCCGGCCGTTCTTACCTGGACGCGGCCTGGAACGATGTTCCTTACAACCGGCTGGAGGCTATCCTGCTGCAGGCTTTCCCCAATGCGCCTGTCATGACCATGCCGGCGCTGTCTGCTCCCAAACCGGAACGGGTATACGAATTACGCAGTTATGAGAGCCCTACTGAGCAGTACCATGTCAACAAAGTACAGATGTTCAACGACGGCGATGAGATCGGTATTTTCCGGCAGCTGGGCTTCAATGCAGTATTTTATGGCGCTGTGCTTTCCGGTAGCCGTATGCCCAATCTCATGTATATGACAACGTTCAACAACAAAGCCGATCGTGATGCACACTGGAAATCATTTTCCGCTGACCCGGCCTGGAAAAAATTACAGGCGATGCCGGGTTATGCACACAACGTGTCCAAATCCGAAATCACATTTTTACGTCCCACAGATTATTCAGATATATAGCGATGTACATCGTTTTTTGTCCTTCTAAAAAAATAAATAAAATATTTTCAGCGTGATGAGGAGCGTATAGACGACACCGGAAGATAACCAGCAAACGCTTTACTGGCATATAAAAGCGATAAATACCAACAGGATGGTTCTCTATTATCGTTCACATTTCCTACACGTTAACAGCAAAAAAATTTTCTGTTAAATTTTGTAGTTTGATTTTATTGCCTACATTTGCAACCTCATTGCGAGGTAGAGCAGAGGTAGCTCGTCGGGCTCATAACCCGAAGGTCAGTGGTTCGAATCCGCTCCTCGCTACAAAGAAAATCCCGGGTAATGCCCGGGATTTTTTTATTTTGGTGACCCAATTGTCTTTCTCCTCAACATATCCTCCGGTATCAGAAATAAATAGTATTATTATATTGTAAAATATATCAACGGAGATATCCTTATCACCACAATGTTCATCCTTTTTTTAACAACAATTAATCCATGAAACAAAAACCATCAATGGCCTTTATCGCCACATCCTGGGTAGGCTTGCTTGCCGGCGTTGTGGGATACCTTATCGGGCTGTGGAACGCCACTATGCAGCTGAATGAAAAAGGTTATTATTTCACCATCCTGATGTATGCGCTTTTTGCGGCGGTATCTGTGCAGAAGTGCGTACGCGACAGGCTGGAAAACATTCCCGTAACTGATATGTACTACGGCATCAGCTGGGTGTCCATGCTGATAGCCATCGTGCTGCTGATCATCGGTTTGTGGAATGCCACGCTCCTCCCCAGCGAAAAAGGGTTCTATGCTTTTGCGTTCCTGCTGAGCATTTTCGGCGCCATCGCGGTACAGAAAAACACCCGCGACAGCCAGGCCGCTGCAAAAGAAGCCAGAAATAGCGATTTCCAGTAAGACGTATCAAACCAGTTGAAATAAGAAAAGCAAAGAACGATCGTTCTTTGCTTTTCTGTTTATAGCAGATAGGATAGTAACCATTACAACGCATACGCGTTCACATTCCCCGAAAAGTCAGCCACATACAACATTCCGTTGTACACCGCCATATCGGCGAAGACAGGCGCTCCTGTTGCAATGCGGCGCAACATCTTTCCTGACGCGAGGTCCACTGCATATACAAATCCATCGGAAGCGCCCACCAGCAGGCGATTGCCGGCCAGCAGCGGCGTGGACTCTATCGTGGTGGAAGAAGGTGTAGTATAGGGAGCGGTATAGAACAGCGCTTCACCAGGCACAAACTGCCATACCTGCGCCTTCGTCTTTTTATCGAAAGCCATCATGCCACCGGAGGCAGTGCAGGTAATGATATACTGTGACGTCACCAGCGGCGCCGTCATGGTCTTCAGTTCGGCAGTCACCGGAATACTGTCGATAGTCTTGCCGGTAGCGGGTTCCAGTACATGCAGTTTATTGATGCCGTGTACGTATAATTTGTCATCAAAGAAAGCAGGCGTGCCGCTGCGGAAACGAAGGCCTTCATCGTTGCGTTTCCATTGTACGCGGCCGGTGGCTGCATCGTGGGCGTAGAGGTGGTTCCAGTTGGAGCCGGTGATCAGCTGACCGTTACGCAATGCCATGGAGGCGGGCGTACCTTCGCCGCCCGTCCAGTCGCGGTTGGTCCATTTCACCTGACCATTGCGGATATCCAGCGCCTGCAGGTTATTGGCCGCACCGGTGTAGTACACACCGTCCTGTGCCACCCCGCCGGAGTTGTAACCAGGCAGCGATTGCTGATTGCCCTGATGTTTCCAGCGCAGTTTTCCGGTGGCCGCTTCCAGCGCATAGGTAACGCCTTCTGCATCGGTAGCCAGTAATACGCCGCTACTGTAGCTCATGCTGTGTTTAATGGAATTACCGGTAGGGAACTGCCATAACAGGTGGCCGGTATTGGCGTCCAGCGCCGTAATATGACAATGATGGTTGCCTTCGTCATCGATGGTGCCCACAAAGATTTTGCCTTCGGCGCATATGGGAGATGATTTCCAGATGTTACCACCAATGTTGGCCGTCCATTTCAAAGAGAGCGTTCCTGCATCTGAAAGACCAGTGATGCCGGTGCGTTGCGCATTTTGTAAGGCTTCCGGCCATTCCGCGCTTTTAGCGGCGGGAAGGACTGTTTTAGTCAAACGGAAAGTATCGCGGACAAAGAGCATGCGGCCGGTGCCGAGGGTGGCCTCTACCGTTGCCGTATGTACGTCATTTTTTGCAGCCACCGGTATTGCGGTGGTAGCGCGCCAGTTCCAGTCTGTCTGTTGCTGCAACGGCAGTTCTTTCAGCAGGTTGCCTTTTTTGTCGAACATACGGAAACGTACTGTCTTCACCGGCGATGCCGTATGATAGGCGTTTACGCTGACTACCATTTTATCCTGGTCAAAGGCGGTACCGTTGATCGTTGGAGATACCAGGGCCAGCTGGTTTTCCACATAGGTATAACGGCGCTGCACCAACGAAATACCGTTTTTATCGATGTCTACCACGTCAAAGTTGGAAGCAGCATTGTCGATACCGCCATCCGGCGGAGGTGCGGCGCAGAGCGACCGGATACCGGTATTGCCATGGGTACGGGCAAAATTAATATGCCAGTGGCCATATATCCAGGCCTTCAGGTTATGTTCGTTCAGGTTGATGCTGTCATTGCCTGCCCGCAGGGCAAACAACGTATCATAGGTCAGCAGGTCGTGGTTGAAAACGATCACCGGTTTAGCCGGATCGGTATGTGCCAGGTCGTTCTTCAGCCACTTCACTACATCTTCCGGCGTGTAGGAAGGCTGGTAATCGCCATAACGCATGGGCGTCACGATAAAGTGCGCCGGGCCGGATTCGAAGGAATAAAACACCGGCCCGAAGAGGGATTCATACAAAGCTTCGCCATAAGGGCCTTTGACGAGATCGTGGTTGCCGATGCAGTAATATACCGGCAGCCCCATGGTGCGGCTGTTAACATGCTGTGCGTGAAACGCCATGCCTTTCTCATAGCAGATATCACCGGTATGGATCATAAAGTCTGCGTCTTCGTTGCGGGCGTATTCTTTGGCCTCGGTCATCCAGGCGTTGAACTGTGTTGTTTCGGTATCGGCCAGCCTTACAAACCTGGCTTTACCGGCAACGGCCTTGCTGCGGGCCTGTAAGCCGAAGTCATAGGCCGTACGGCTGCTGTCTGTATGAATATAAAACTCCCGTGTTGTTTGATAACCGGAAGGCGTAGTGATAAATACAAAACGGGCGCGGGCATGTCCCGGCAGCTGAAAGCGGCCGTCTTTGCCGGTGGTGGTCACAGAAAGTCCGTCAGACACGCTCACGCCGGCAACACCGGCTTCGGTAGCGTCCTGTTTGCCGTTGGCATTGCCATCGAGAAACACTGTTCCCGTAAAACGCTGTGCCATGGCTGTATGCAGGGTGCAACAGGACAGGAAAGCAAACAAAATCTTTTTCATCGTCAATGTTTATATAAAAAAATACGAATTACAGATGGCGAACCGCGGATGCTTGTCAATATGAAACAATAAGGCTTGACAAGCGTTTCCGCAAAATTCGCTATCTGTAATTCGTTTTTTACGGTCAGTTATTACCAGCCCATTATCTGTTGCAACTTGCTGTTCAGTACCAGCTGTTGTTTAGGGATCGGGCGATAATAAAACTTAGGTTCTGTAAAGGTGCGTCCGGCGCGGTCTGTAGCAAACAGTATATGACCGCTGGTGCCATTCTCCAGGTAGAAGTTGTTCAGGCCACCGTTTTTGTCTGCCAGATAAAAACGGCTCAGACGGATTTTTACATCAGCAGGCAGGCCGGCGATAGCAGAACTGTCATTGGGATTAGGCAGGATAGCGATATCAGCAACGCCGTCGCCTGTCATATCGATGCCGCCCATGCCGGCCACATACATGCCAGCCGGCGCTTCTTTGACGCGACTGCCGGCAGCCCAGCGATTGATATCGTTGAGGCGCTGCCCTTCGCAGGCCATCTCAACGCGGCGCTCACGGCGAATTTCGAGGATCACGCCTTTGTTGGCGCTGGTCACGTTATACTGATTGCTCATTACCTGGTCAGGATTGCCATTGGCAGTCACCAGGCTCAGGTCCGGCATCTGCACGCGGCGGCGCAGCAGGTTCACGGAGTTGTCCAGGTCGGCCTGTGACAGGTCCAGCAGTTCAGCTTTTGCTTCAGCGTAGTTCAGCAACACTTCCGCATAACGGTATACCGGCAACGCGGTGTAGTTGGCATCCCATCCCTGGCGTTGTTTGGGATCGCGCGGATAGAACTTCAGCTGGTCATACCCGCCGAGGTTAGGTTTGGCGATGTACGGATTGTTGTCCTGTGTGGTGCTAAACCCTGGGTACGCCACTGTTTCAGCCAGGCGAGGGTCACGGTTCTTAAAGGTGGTGGTATAGTCCATCTTGTCATAACCTGGCTGGGAAGTGAAGGCTGTACCATCTTTCATCAGGTAACTGTATACGAGGCTTTGGCTGAGTGACCATGTCCAGCCCAGCACGCTGTGGGTGTTGTTTCCTTTACCAAGGCTCTGCGGATAGTCACGCCACTGGATGGCTTCCTTGTTACCAGCCAATGTGGTGCTTGCAAACAGTGCGCGGTAATCAGCGCCGCCTTTGCCGGTATTGTAGATATCATAACGGGCGCTGGCCATGATCTGCTCAGAAGCCCATACGGCCTTTTTCAGCCATACGTCAGCGGTAGTCTGCAACTTCAGCTCAGGATGATAACGACGGAAAGTACCTTCAAACAGGCAATATCGCGACATCAGCGCCAGCGCAGTGTACTTGTTCACCAGCGTGCCGTTGTCTTTGGTGTCTGCTTTGATATTGTCTACCGCAAATTGCAGGTCGGCCAGTACAGAATCGGCTACGTTAGCGCGTGAGTCGCGGCCTTTGTAGATCTCCGGATCGATATCGGTCATCACGTGTCCATAAAACGGCACATCGGAGTAACGGGCGATCATCTCTGCATAAAAACGGGCACGGAAATAACGTGCCACACCAGTGTAATGCTTGATTTCCACGGCATCGCCCTGCGTTTTGTATACGTTGTCCAGCAGGTAGTTGATATTACGCAGCACGTTCCAGTTGTTCCAGCCATCTACTGTGGTCGGGTCCAGCGTACCATGTACCAGCTTGTCCATTTCGCTGCCGGTGTTACCGGATACGTTATCAGAGTTATTGTCATCATAGGGAGCAGACAGGTTGTCGTCGTACAAACCATTTACGTAAGTCTGCAGGTCGCCCGGCGTTTTAAAATAGGCCTCCGGCGCAATCTCCGTCTGTGGCATCCTTTGCAGGAAATCCTTATTACAGGAAACAGCCGCACAACCCAGTATGATGAATGGTATAATAAGCCTCTTGTTTTTCATGTTGCACTTTTTTGCTTTAATTAAAAGTTCAGGTTCAATCCGCACGAATAAGTTTTCTGATAAGGATATACCGACCCGTCCAGGCCTTCCGGATCAATATTGGCCTTCAGGTGGGAGATGGTGAAGATATTTTCTGCTGCCACGTATACACGTAAACGGGTGATTTTCGCTCTTCCGGTGAGGGATTTAGGCAAAGTATAGCCCAGTGTTACGTTTTTCAGGCGGGTATAAGCCGCGTTCTGCAGATATCTTGTCTGTGGTGCGCCCAGCTCGGTGGCGTCTTCTGCGATATAGGATTTCAGGCGGGGGAAATAACCGTTTGGTGTTTCCGGCGTCCATCTGTCCATGTTATGCACCTGTACGTTAGTCCACGGTTGTGAATACACGCCCCAGAAGTAGTGGTTGCCCGGGTTAGGGTACCAGTCTCTTTTACCGATGCCCTGTATCAGCGCACGGAAATCGAAGCCTTTGTAGGAAGCCGTCAGGTCAATGCTGTAAGGCAGGCGCGGAGCGCTGTTGCCGATGATGCGGCGGTCGCCGGGGTTGGAAACGGTGTTGTCGCCGTAGTCGATCACGCCGTCGCCGTTAAGGTCTTTGAACTTCAGGTCGCCTACGTAAAACAGGTACTGCTGGTCATCGGAACCTACTTTGGACTGGTTAGCGTGATTTTTCAGTTCATCTGCGTTCTGGAAGAAGCCTTCTGTTTCGAGGCCCCAGATTTCGCCGATTTCCTGTCCGTTATAGTAGTTTCTCTTTTTAGGATCGGAATGGTCGTAGTTGGCGAGCGTTCCGGTAGGGTTGGTAAAACGGGTAATGAAAGACCGGCTGTCGGCCAGGAGGAGTTTCACGCCATAGCTGAAATCATCTTTACCGATTTTAAACTGGTCTCTCCAGAACAGGGTCATCTCCCATCCTCTTGTTTTCAGGTCAGCAGAATTGGTTTTAGGAGGCGTGGCGCCGAAAACAGCAGGCAGTTCCTGGCTTTTAGCGAACATACCGTTTGTATAGCGGGTATAACGGTCATAGCTGAACGATAATTTTTCTTTCAGCAGCGAGATATCGATACCGCCATTGACAGTTTTAACGGTCTGCCAGCTGTAAGTAGCGGTTACAGGCGACGGAGAGAACACCCCGATAGGAATTTGTCCGTTCAATACGGAGTTGATGTTATTGGAGGTCATCAGTTCCATATAACCGTAGGCGTCCCATTGCTGGTCACCGAGGGAACCGTAGGAGCCGCGTACTTTCAGCATATCGATGCCCAGGCGGTTTTTAATTCCCTGGAAGAAGTTTTCTTTAGACACCACCCATGCGAGTGAACCGGATGGGAAAAAGCCCCAGCGGTGGTCCGTACGGAAGCGGGAAGAGCCATCATTACGGCCGTTTACTTCCGCGATGTATTTATCATCGAAGATATAATTCAGGCGATAGTAGATACCTCTTACGGCCCAGTCTTCAATCTGCTGTTTCTGGGTGATAGTACCGGTGGCCAGCTGTGAAGTAGGATACTGGGTGCTGATCAGGTCCAGTCTTTTAACCGTGAACTGGTTGTAATAGTGGTACTCCTGGTTGAAACCGGCCAGCGCGCCGAGATAGTGTTTTTTATTGAAGGTTTTGTGGAAGTCTGTATAGATGTTATAGACATTATACTTTATATCCGAGCTGAGATTGGAGGCAGATGATTTGTTGCCGTTGGTGTACAGGAAAGGCTGATCGGGGCCGTTGCGGTAAGCTACAGGCAGCACATAGGTGTTGCCGGTCTGGTTGCCTCTGCGGAAAGTAGCGTCGCCTTTCAGTGTCCACATGTCTTTGATAATGCCGACTTCTGCATTGAGGGTGGTCATAAATTCGCTCCAGGTATCTTTGGAGCGGCCACCGCTTTGCAGGTTGCCCAACAGGGCGGCGCCATCGGAAGTCCAGGTGCCGTCCGGGTTACGGGGCACGCTGAGAGAAGGCGTACGGTTAGAGTTATGGAAAAACAGGTAATCCATGGTACTTGACGGTTGTGCGTACGTCGTATTGGTGTACATGGTGTTGCTTCCTATTTTGATACGGTCATTAAATGTGTAGGTGGCTTTGGCGCGCAGGTTATAACGGTCATATTTGTCCGGATTATAGCGCAGCATACCATCCTGTGAATAATAATCAGCAGAGAAATAATAGTTCAGTTTCTCATCACCGCGGGAGATGCTGACGTTGGCATTATAAGCCGGAGCTGATTTCTGGTAAACCTCATGCAGCCAGTCGGTAGTACCGTAGTAGCTCCACTTGTTTTTATCGGTTGGGTTGACAATAACGTTAGGCAGGGATGGATCGTCTTTCAGTCTCTGGGCATAAGCTCTTTCAGCAGCGGGGTACAGGTCGTACAGCGGGGTGGCCGCATCGTGTTTGTACTCCATGGTGGTGAGCGGATCGGTCACTATTTTAGGCACCAGTCCGAGGGTACGCACGGCATAGTTGGTATTGGCGTTCACGAGAAGGCGGCCGTCTTTACCTGATTTGGTGGTAATCAGCACTACACCGAAGGCGGCACGGGCGCCATAGATCGCGGCGGAAGCGGCGTCTTTCAGGACAGTCACGCTTTCAACGTCGGCAGGGTTCAGGCGGGACACTTCTTCATTGGTAAAAGGAATATTGTCTACCAGGATGAACGGATCACCGCTGTTGATGGAGGTCACGCCGCGGATATTGAACTTGGAAGCGGACGACACACGGCCGTTATCGTTGGTGATGTTCAGGTTGGGCAGCAGGCCTTGTAAACCGTTGTTGATATTGGCGATGGGGCGGCTCTCCAGTTCCTTGCCGGAAATAGCGTCTACCGCGCCGCTGAGGTTTATTCTTTTCTGTTTGCCGTAACCGACTACCACTACTTCGTTCAGGCCGCTGGAATTGGCTTTCAGCGCGAGGTTGAAAGTAGCGCCTTCTTTGGCTTTCATCTGTAACGGCTCATAGCCCACATAGGAGAATTCGATAATGGCATTTTCGGGGACTTCCATTTTAAACCGGCCATCGGCATCGGTTTTAGCACCGGTAGTAGTGCCTTTTACCAGCACGGTCACACCTATCAGCGGGTTACCGGCTTCGTCGGTGATACGTCCTTTGATGGGAACGTGCTGTACTGTTTCACCGGCTTCCAGGATCACGATCAGGTTATCCTTCATGATCTTATATCCCAGCGAGGTGCCTTCCAGGGCCTTGTCCAGGATATCCCGTACTGGAGCGTCCTTCATGGCAATAGAGATCTTCCGGTCGGGGATACTGGCATTTTTGTACACGAAAGTGTAGTCGCTTTTCTGCCCGATCACATTCAGGAGCTTTCCAATGTTAATATTATTATAATTAACAGTGAGCCGCTCCTGGGAAAAACCATGTGCGCTAAGCTGTAAAAACCCTGCACAGAGCAATACGGAGGTTAGTTTCATACGCATTAACAGTTTCCTCATATTCCGCCGGGGAATATCAGAAGGCCACCAAAAGCTTTTTTTCATAAATTTGTTTCGTTAGGTTAAATAATTAGCCATTACCGGATTCTCTCGAATCGGTTTAGATTGTTTAGCCAGCATTGTAAAAGGGGAATGTTGCCGCATTTCCCTTTTTGCTGTCCGCAAAAAAGTTTTTTATTGATTAGTTACGCCATAGTTGTCTGCCGCACCCGGCATTTTATTCCCTGATACGTTTTTACCATATATAAATGACATTATCTTTTGTGTTCACTTCGTAGTGAAACCCTGACATCAGTTGCAGTGCCTGCAATACATCTTCGATGCCCTGCTTACGGAAAGCGCCCGTAAATACTTCGTGTTTATAACGGTCATTTTTAAACCGCAGCGTTACATTGTACCATCGTTCCAAGTCGTGCGACAGCTGCTCAAATGTTACATTGTCAAAGTCGAACCGGTCGTTGATCCAGGCGGTGGTTGGTTTTTCCGCGTCCGGACTGTCTACCGTGCCGGCAGTGACATTCTTTACCGGTGTGATGCTAAAGCTGGCTTTTTTACTGTCCTGTGCCGGTTGGTTTTTATGATTGGCAATGACCAGTTTCTGATCTGGCTGCAGCTGTACCACTTGCTGGCCGCTGCTGCCCTGAGGAAAACTCACCTCCACCTTACCGCTGAGCAGGGTGGTTTCTACGGTGGCATCCTCCGTATAGGCTTTCACGTTAAATACGGTCCCCAATACGCGGATATTGACAGGTCCTGTGCGGATAATAAACGGATGGGCCGGATCGTGTTTTACATCAAAATAGGCTTCTCCTGTTAGGCCTACTTCCCTTTCCCCGTTGAGGAAACGGGTAGCATCATATTGCAGGCGGCTGCAGGCATTGAGTACTACAGTAGTGCCATCAGGCAGTACCACACTGGTTTTGGAGCCGGTTTTGGTAACTACTTCATTACGAAAAGCCTGCCTGTCGGGCGATACAGGCCACAGCGCCCATACGCTCAGTAATACCGCCACCATAGCGGCCATACCGGCGATGATTTTCCACGGGGCCATTCTTCTGACAACAGGCGTGTCCTGCGACTGTTGCAGGAACAGGTTCATACGGTCCAGCCCTTCGCTGGCCAGCCGGTCCTCCTCTTCCGGCGTGAAACCGTTGGCCGGGTTCACGGCCTGTATGTCTTCCACAATGGTAAAGGCATATTGTAATTCCGGAAACTGCATCAGCAATGTTTCCAGTTCTTTCAATTCCTCCATGGTGGCCTCGCCGGATATCTTCCTGGCCATCAAGGTATTTATCCGGTTACGTTCGATCATTTATTTTTTAGTCCGTGTTTTCAGAATAAGGTCGAAAAGAAAATCAAAAACCCCCAAAAGCTTTTTAACATTTTTTTTGAGGTCACCCAGATAATTTTTTTAATAATATATTTGCAGGCGTTAACCTGTCCCATATGGAAAATAAACTATACAAGTACATCCTGCTGCTGGAAGCATTGCTGGTAACGGCTATTTTCGGTATTCCCCGGCTGGCGCAGAACACTGGTAACGCAACATGGGAAGCTGCCGGACTACAGATAGCTTCCCGTCATCAAATGATTTCCCTCCCTTTCGGGTTCCTGTATGAGCTGGACGGGTTGCCCAATACGACCTCCTATGCCTATCAGCAGGGCACTATCATGGACACATTTGTATCCCCGATAGTATGGTTGCTGACAAGTTGTTTATGGGTGGGCGTCTTATATGGTATCATCCGTCTGTTACGCAGAAAAACGGACACGATCCCTTTCAACGGGAGTTTCTGGAAAAAAGTTTTCTTGTCCAACCTGTTGATATCCCTGGTGGCTTTTGCTTTCATTTTTATCCTCAGAAGGAGTGCCCTCAGGACTATTGCGAATTCGGACCTGGATGTTTATACCGGGATTTGTTTATTCTGCTGGGCCGCTATTATCGCTGCAATACTCCTGGGCTTCAGCTGGTGGATGATAGAAACGCTATGGCAGCGTTACCGCGTTATCAGTATTGCATTGGGCGGCGTTGTGCTCACCGCCATGCTGGCAGTGATTTTTATCGTCTATAACCTGGTGAATTACCAACCTTAGACAGCACCAGAAGCAGATACGTCTCCGCAAGCAGCGGAGGCGGGAGACATATATGGGGGCGCAGGCTAATACAGGCTTAGATACCATCACCTTTCGCCAAAAAAGCACCATCGATAAAAAAAATTACCGGATAAATTATTTTGTTAACTTTAGCGTAATCTGCGTTATATATTATTGCAACCAATATCAGTGGCTTAAAAGGGATGGATCAGTGTATTATCAATGAACTATTCAAAAACATCACGGCGAACAATGACCAGACAGCCTTCAAAGCTTTCTACAATCATTTTTTCATAAAACTGCTGCGTTTTTCTTTCTCGCTCACCCGTTCCAAAGAGGTAGCAGAAGAAATCACGAACGATGTTTTTATGCATTGCTGGCAAAAAAGGCAATCGTTGACGGACATAAAAAATCCGCAGGTATACCTTTTTGTGGTAGCTAAAAACAAAGCCATTGATCATATGCGCAAACAATCCGCTTCCCGGCAGGTGACCATCGCGGAAGAAGACAAACTGGAAATATCTTTCGAAAGTGATCCCGAACAACTGATGATATCAGCGGAAATGATCCGCAAAATGGAACACACCATCGAACAACTTCCCCCTAAATGTAAAATGGTGTATATCCTCGTAAAACAATACGGGCTGCGTTACAAAGAAGTAGCGACTATACTCAATCTCTCCGTTAAAACAGTGGAAAACCAACTGGCTATTGCCATGAAAAGACTGACTGCTGCTGTTAATTTCACCCTTGAAAAGATTTAGGGATTTTTTGATTTACGGATTTTTTGATTTTAATGATTGATAAAAATCGAAGACCGAAGCGATCGCTCGCCCCGGTCTTCTTCGTAATCGTCCGCAAAAAATCAAAAAATCAAAAATCAAAAATTTAGAAATGACTAGTATCCTTCGTTCTGTGGTTTCAGGTTCGGGTTGTTCTTCATTTCAAATACAGGCAACGGGTACAGCAGGTGTTTCTTCGCCAGTACCGCGCCGTTTGATTTGTTAACGTGACCAACGAAATCGTCGAAACCGTTCGTGTCTTCGTTGTATACTTTACGCAGGCGCAGCATATCAAACCAGATCACGCCTTCGTAGCACAGCTCGTGCCAGCGCTCACGCCATACGGACTGTTCAAAGTCTGCCTGGCTCAGACCGGCTTTGGCAGGCAGGTTGGCACGGAGACGGACAGCATTCAAAGCCGTATAGGCATCTGCGTTAGGTGACCCATCGGCACGGTTTTGTGCCTCTGCGTATGTCAGCAACACCTCTGCATAACGCATCAGCGTCAGGTTCAGGTTACTGATACCGGTACCGGGCCTGCCGGAGGCACCATGACAGATCACGTCAAAGAACTTGTAGATGTACGGAGCGCCCAGTTTGATGGTATCGCCGCTGCCTTTGAAGAAATAATAAGTGTAGAAAAACTGCTGCTGATCAGGGCGTTTATCTGTCGGCTCAAATTTCTTATAGGAATTATAGAAAGATGCAGAAGGCACGTACGTACCCTGACCGCTGCCTTTCGCAGAGATATCAGGTTGTGCATTGTTGGGCAGCATGGTGGTTTGTACCGGGTTCTCTTCCACACCGCTCAGGTATTGCACCTGGAACAGCAGTTCCAGTTTGTTGTTGGTACCAACGCTGTGCAGGTCGTCGTAGTTAGTGAACAGACCAATTTCGGAAGGATGTGCATTGGCATAGTCAATCACTTCTTTCGATTTGTCAGCGGCCAGTTTATAATATGCCTGTCCTTTGTTGAGCGGGAAACCGGCCATGGTCAGGTATACTTTGGCCAGCAGGGCTTTAATGGCGGAAGTGCTGGCACGACCGGTATTGTCTTTCCAGGGAAGGCCTGCGGCTTCTGCTTTCTGCAGGTCGTCCACGATAGCCTTATACACTTCTTCCGAACTGGTACGGCTGGGTGAGAAATCTGTTGATTGTGGTGTTTGTGACTTGAGGATCAAAGGCACGTCGCCCCACAGTCTTACGGCATAAAAATAGGACCATGCACGCAGGAAGTATGCTTCACCCATTACTTTTTTACGGGCTGCTTCGTCCATGGGATTGATTTTCGGCACATTGTCCAATACCAGGTTGGCCTGGGCAATCTCACGGTAGATGCCTTTCCACCAGTTACCGATCTGGAGGTTGTCTCCATCGTACACCAGACCTAAGAGGTTGTTCAGGTCGGAGTTCTGGGCGGTCTTGGTAGTTACCGTGCCGGTAGCGGCGTCCAGGAAGGCATAGTTGTTGGTGAAGATGCCGGCGCCTTCTCCTATGAAGCGCAACCTGGAATAGGCTGCAAAGATGGCCGCGTCCGCATGTTCAGGCAAAGTAAAGTAACTGTCCGGGGTGAGGTTGGAAGGGTCCTTTTCTTCCAGGAACTTTTTACAACCACTGCCCGCGCCCATCAGCATAGCGCCGCAGAGCGCCAGCTGTATCGTTTTATGAATGATATTTCTCTTCATGATAAAGTCTTTTTGATACTGAACAAATTAGAACGCCACGTTTAACCCCAGCTGATAAGTAGTTGGCTTGGGATAGTCGAAGAATGTCTGTCCCTGTGCGAAAGAATCGCCATAGGTAGATACTTCCGGGTCGTTGCCGCTGTATTTGGTCAAAACGAAGAAGTTTTGTGCAGAAGCCCAGATACGCAGGCGGCTCAGGTGTATTTTCTGCAGTACTTCCGGTTGAAAAGTATATCCCAGCAATAAGTTTTTACCACGGAGGAAGGAACCGTCTTCCACCCAGCGGGTGTCCACGTTGGTAACATAACCTGCGGCCACCGGACGGGGAGCAGCGATCGGTGTGTTCTGATGTTCCGGTGTCCAGTAGTCCAGCACGGATCTGAAGCTGTTGGCAATACTGATACGGTCTTCACCGGAGTGGTGCGACATGTTCAGCACGTCGGCGCCGTAAGAGTATTGCAGTTCGAGGGTGAGGTCGAAGTTTTTATACTTGAAGCTGTTGATAAAACCGCCCCATCCTTTCGGGTTACCGTTGCCGATGATCATACGGTCAGCATCGTTGATGATGTTGTCGCCGTTCACGTCGCGGTATTTGATATCGCCGGGCAGCATGGTGTTACCACCGCGGTAGCTCTGGAATTTGGCTGCCTGTGCTCTTTCAGCTTCACTCCAGGTACCTTCACGCACCAGTCCCCAGAAGGAACCAACGGCTTCGCCTACACGCAGGATGTTGGTCTGGTTAGTGAAGTTGGGGCCGCCCACGCCGAAGATATCTGCCGGTGTGGCGAGCGACAGGATTTTGTTACGGTTGAAGGAGATGTTGAAAGTGGTGTTCCAGGAAAAGTCTTTTCCGCTTATTACCAGTGCGTTCAGGGCCAGTTCCAGGCCTTTGTTTTCCATGGAGCCGATGTTTTTACGGATAGTAGTGTAACCGCTGGTACTAGGTACCGGCGCATCGAGCAACATGTCTGTTGTTTTACGGTAGTAGACGTCAGCTTCCAGGTTGATACGGTTGTTGAACAAGCCTATTTCCGCGCCGAAGTCAGCCTGTGCTGTTTTCTCCCATTTCAGATCGGGATTGGCGAGCCTGTTGGTACCGATGCCCTGTACTTTGGCGCCGTTGATAACGGCAGCGTAGGTACCGCTGGCAGCGAGCGTGGCGAGGGACTGGTACGGCGGAATTTCGGAGTTACCGGTCACACCGTAGCTGGTACGCAGTTTCAGGTTGGACAGGAGGTGGTTGCCTTTCAGCCAAGGTTCTTCAGACACTCTCCAGGCCAGTGCGGCGGAGGGGAAGGTAGCGTATTTGTTGGAAGGGCCGAAGCGGGAAGATCCGTCTCTGCGGCCGGTGAGGGTCAGCAGGTAGCGGTCTTTGTACGCATAGTTCAAACGGGTAAAATAAGAGAAGAACGAAAACCGGGTACGGCTAGAGCCCACGCCGCTGGCGGGGATCACGGAACCTGCGCCCAGGTTGTTGTTCTCAAAGTAATCGGTGGAATAATTTTCGCCCCTTGCATTGATGGTGAAGAAATTGTTTTCAGAAGCACCCATACCCACCATGCCGGTGAAGGAGTGGTCAGTACCAAAACGTTTATTATAGGTCAGGTAGTTTTCAAAGGACCAGAAAGATTCGCGGTCATTGGCCACAATGGCAATACCTTTCTGGGAAGCGGAGATATCCAGCAGGGAGCGGCCATTCCATTCGTTACGGCCACGTGTCACGATGTTGGCGCCAAGGGTGCTGCGCAGTTCGAGGCCTTTGGCCAGTGTCAGGTTAGCGTAGGCGTTACCGAGGGTGGTCTGTGTGTTCAGGATGTATTTTCTGTCTGTCAGGATCTGTACCGGGTTGGAACCGCCTTCAGCGCCTGGGTACATCTTGTTGTTGGTCCAGGTGCCGTCCGCCAGTTTCAGCGGCAGGAAGGGCAGCGCTTCGGTGATCATACGTACGGAGTTAAGACCGCCGGTACCGATGTCCACGAGGTTTTCTTCCTGGTTGTTATAACTGAGTGAACCACCTACTTTCAGCCATTCCTTGATTTTGGTGTCGATGGTAAAGCGTGCGGAATAACGTTTCAGATAGGAATTCAGCAGCAGGCCGTTATCATCGAGGTAACCGAGGTAGAGACCATATTGTGTATCAGGATTGCCACCGGAGAAACCTAACTGATGGTTCTGTGTAAGTTTATGCTGGATGGATTCTTTGAACCAGTCGGTATCGTACAGCGGGTTACCGTCTTTATCAAAGAAGCGGGAATCCGTTCTTTTCAGCGCAGGGTTGCTGCTTACGTAGTTGCCGGCGTCCCATCCTGGTTTATCGTAGATCTGTGCATTTTTCCAGCCCAGTGTTTCCAGGTCGAGGTATTCTTTGGCGTTGAGCATTTTCACGCGGTGCGGGCCCGGTGTGTTGATGCCGAAGTAGTTGTCGTACGTTACGCGGCCGCCGGTAGCAGACCCTTTTTTGGTGGTCACCAGGACTACGCCGTTAGCGCCTCTGGCGCCGTAGATGGCGGTAGAGGAAGCGTCTTTCAGTACTTCGATGGATTCGATGTCATTCGGATTGATATAGTCAATCGCGTTAGAGTTCTGTGTCTGGTTGCCCATGGGGAGTGCCACTCCGTCCACTACATAGAGTGGGTTACTGGTGGTGTTGATAGAGCTGAAACCGCGGATGCGCACTCTTGTCTGGCCGCCAGGGCGACCGGAGTTGGTGCTTACCTGTACGCCGGGCATACGGCCACTGAGCGCCTGGTTCACCGAAGGTGCAGGACGTTCCTGCAATGCGCCGGCCCTGACGGACGCAACGGCGCCGGTCACGTCAGATCTTTTCTGTGTACCATAACCGATTACCACCACGTCCTGTAATGATTTCACGTCGGTGCTCAGTGCGGCATTGAGCGTGGTTGCGCTGCCTACCAGTTTTTCAGTGGGTGTGTAGCCAACGAAAGTAAATATGAGGGTGGTGTTATTACCGGGTACGTTAATGGTATAGCTGCCGTCGGGGCCGGATTGTGTACCGGTGTTGGTGCCTTTCACCTGCACAGTCACGCCTGGAAGCGGCGTGTTGTCCCGTGCATCAAACACCTTACCGGTGATCTTCTTTCCCTGGGAGAAGGCCAGCAGCGACAGCAATAGCAGGAAGCTGCTCTGCAAGCTGGTCCGTACCAGGAAGGTCAGTTTTTTCTTCATACATGTTTGTTTTTTGGTTAATAAAGGTTCAATGCTAAAGAGTTTGTGCTAAAACGATTTTGCAAAGAGGACCCGTTATCCCTTCCGGATGATTTTAGGAAAGGAAGCATTGCTGAAATACAGTAAGGACAGGCAGCCTGCGTTGTATCTGCGGACGGTGGGCCGTCTGAAGCACATGCCGGTGGCTGATAAAGCACATATAGGCGGTCATGTCACAAAAGGAGTGATGCGAAAACCCCTGATACCCGGAAAAAGTATCCACTTGTTGACAATCTGCTGTATGGGCTGATGCTGCCACACAGGGCAGTTGTACCAACTACCCCGCTACCTGGGAAACGTACACGGTAAAGGCTATACGAAGATGCCGTGGAAGCATTGAGTTGATTTACTTCCGGCTATCCGGAAAAGGGTCCATCAATGAACGTGGTACCATTGTGGAATTTTCAAGGTGCCTTTTGTTAACGTGCTAAAACGATTTTGTTTAATGATTGATCATTCCCCTGATGTACAAAAACGATTTTGTTTTAATTAATGTGATAAATACCTGTTTACACTGCCAGACAAGGCAGTTGCCTGATTCAAAAAAATATGGCTTACAACCTCTAACGTGAAATGCGACGGGAGCTGAATCGATTTAGTACTCCTGCCGGCTACAAGTGATTTTCATTTAACAGTGCTACCATTACAAGTGAATAATTTTTTAGATTTAGATCTGAGCTGGCATATTATCCACATACTTTTTTGGCTTTTTCACTACCGCTCTGAACATAAAAATATAATTATTTCCAGATAACTAAAACGTTTTTGCAATTTTTTTTATCACTGGTAGCGGGTTGATGATAAATTACCCGCCAACTGACAAAAGAACAGAAAAAAACGAAATAACCCATATGAAGCCCGCCTGCCATTCTTTTCTTTCTTTCCCATTAACTGAATTATGATTTTTTTTATACCTTATACCCTGATACCTGGAAAAGAGTAGGAAAACTAATGGTGAGAACCAGCGATATTGCCCAACTGAGCGAGGCTGCATTGATCAGGGAAATTCATGCGAAAAACAGGCAGGCCTTTACCTATGTATATGAACGTCACTTCCGGGAACTGGTGATGGCGGCCTTCCGTTACTGCAAAGATGCAGGCATCGCACAGGAACTGGTACAGGAAGTGTTCATCAGAATATGGGAAAACCCTGCCCTGCTGGATGAAAACGGCGCCCTCCGTGCCTACCTGTACAAAGCAGTGATCAATCATGCGCTCAACTATCTTAAGCGGGAAAAAAACATCGCCCGCCATCACTCCCTTATTGCCGAATCACTGACAGACAGCTACCTGCATAACCTGCAGGAGGAACAGGAACTGAAAATGCGCATCTGGCAGGAAATAGAAAAACTACCGAAACAATGTTCAAAAGTGTTTAAAATGAGCCGCTTCGATGGCCTCAAATACCGCGAGATCGCAGCGCAGCTGCAGATCTCCGAGAAAACAGTGGAAAACCACATGCTCCACGCCCTTAAAACACTCCGCGAAAATCTTTTTTACCGCCAGGACAATTCCCGCGATTATACCGCCAACCTCCGCATGCTGCAACTCTTCCTTGCACTTGCAGGTGAGCTGGCAAGCCGGCTGTAACCCTCGCCCGGCCTGCGGCTACCGCTGCACTCGCCACTTCCGCTCTTCTCCCTGTTATATTATATAAATATTAATTTGAAAATTTTTCGTTCACCACTGGGGGTATCCCCTCCGCTGGATTGTAACAATACACAAAGGCTTCTGTCCAATGGAAAAAGAAACGATCAACTGGCTGCAACTGGTGAAATACCTGAACAACCCGCAGGACGCTGCCCTGGAGCAGCAAGTGCGGCAATGGGCCGCCGCTTCCCCGGAAAATGAAGCCACCTTCCTGCAGGTGCAACAACTATGGCAACTGTCACCAGACCTTAAAATACTGGACCAGCTCGATACCGATGCGGCCATCGCACGGCTCCAGGAAGCCCTGCCGGAAGAAGAAACCATCCAACTGCCTGCACGCCGCTATCGCTGGTTCCGCGCAGCTGCTGTCATCATCCCTGTTGTGGCCGCCGCAAGCTGGTACTACTACCACACCAGTACGGTCACCTACAAAGAAAAAGCGACACTGGCATCCATCGACTCCCTGCTCCTGCCCGACCAGTCACGCGTTTATCTCGATAAGAACAGCCGGGTACGCTACCCGGAAAGAATGCAAAAAAACAGGACAGTCATCATGGAACAAGGCACCGCCTATTTTGACGTGGCCACACAAACAACAACGCCTTTTGTGGTTAAAGTCGGACAATCCAGCATCACGGTACTGGGCACCGCTTTTAACATACAAATGGAAGACCGCCGTATAGGCGTCACCGTCAAAACAGGCAAAATTAGGTTCGCCTCCGGCCATACCAATGCAGCGGAGACCATCCTCACCGCCGGCGAAGGCCTGCGCTTCGACCCGGCCACCGGCAGCCTGGAACAGTATAATGCCATCAACAGTAACGCAGACGCCTGGATCACCCATGAACTCGTTTTCGTGGATGCCCCGCTGTCAGAAGTATGCAAAAAAGTGGAAGCGCTCTATCAGGTTAAAATCAACCTCCGGGGAAAAATCCCCGTGAAAAAACTGAATGCAACATTTAAAAACAATAAGCTGGAAGAAGTATTGGAGGTACTGCAAGCTACCTACCCTATCACGGTAGTGCACCGCAACCGGGAAATTACGATCACCGGCAGGTAACACCTGCCGTCTGGCCTTTCTCCGTTGTTTAGCAACCCAATGTGTCAACTGAAATCGTACATCGCAGTTCTGTCAACCCGGAAATGCAATTAACATCCTGCAGGCTATGTACCCGCTCCCCGTGGAGCGCATCGCCTATGCCTGCTCCCGACCCGTTTAACCTATAATAATTATATACGATGTTTGAAATCCTTTACAAGAAGAAGAGACCAAAATCGAAGCTGCTCCTTGCCCTATTGACAGTGGCATGCCTGGAAAACCAGGCTGCGCCCCTGACCAATGAGCAAAACCGGGAGAAACTGGAAGTCATCCTCGGCAGGATGGAGAAAAAGTACAACGTCGTATTTGTATACGATGCCGCGGTCATCAACAAAAACATGAATGTCGAAATAGACCCCGATAAAATTTCTATGCAGCAGGCGCTTAATCTGCTCGAGAGCAAAGGCATAGCACATAAAGTAATCGGCGATAAGATCGTGCTCACACGCCCCGCCGAAGTAATCGCGCCACAACAGGAGGTCATCACCGTTAAAGGACGCGCGGGCACACGCGCGGAAAACGGTGATGCTTCCTTTGTGCCCGGTATCAGCATCGTGGAAAAAGGCACTGGCAACGGTATCGCCACAGACAGCAAAGGAGAGTTCACCATCCGCGTGAAACCCGGCGCCACCCTTGTCATTAGCATGGTAGGCTTTAAAACACAGGAAGTGAAAGCCACCGCAGATAAACCTATTATCATTACCCTCGAAGAAAACGTTACGAATCTTAACCAGGTAGTCGTGACCGGTTATCAGACTATCGACCGCAAACTCTTCACCGGTTCAGCAGCTACCCTCAAAGCCAATGACGTGAAACGGGAAGGTATCACCGACGTAAGCCGCATGCTGGAAGGCCGCGTGGCCGGCGTTTCCATCCAAAACGTGTCCGGCACCTTCGGCGCGGCACCTAAAATCCGCGTCCGTGGCGCCACCTCCATCACCGGCGACAATAAACCGCTCTGGGTGGTAGATGGTATCGTACTGGAAGATGTGGTCAACGTCTCCAATGAACAACTCTCCACCGGAGACCCCACCACCCTGCTGGGCTCTTCTGTGGCCGGCCTCAACCCCGACGATATAGAGAGCTTCCAGATCCTCAAAGATGCCGCTGCCACGGCCATGTACGGCGCCCGCGCCATGAACGGCGTAGTGGTCATCACCACCAAAAAAGGACGCGTAGGCAAGCCTCTCATCTCCTATACCGGTAACTTCTCCACTTATATCAAACCAACGTATAAAGATTTCAATATCATGAACTCCGCCGACCAGATGTCGGTATATAAATCCATGGAAAGCCGCGGATTCCTGCAATACGGCGACCTCGCCACCAGACAGGACGGCGGCGTATTCACCAAACTGGCGGAAAATATCAACAACAGAACAGTTTACAATGACGAGAAATCCAGAAATGAATTCCTCAAAAGATACGCACTGGCCAATACAGACTGGTTCGATGTATTATTCCGCAACTCCCTCCTGCAGGAGCACTCCCTGAGCATCTCCTCCGGTACGGAAAAATCACAGCTCTATTTCTCCACCAGCTTCCTCAACGATAACGGCTGGACCATCGGAGACAGGGTGAAACGCTTTACCGGCAACGCCCGCGCCAACTTCAACATCTCACCCAAACTGAACATTGGCCTTATCACACAAGGCTCTATCAGGGACCAGCGCGCCCCCGGCAGCGTGGGAAGGGTCAGCAATCCGGTAGAAGGAAAATACGACCGCGATTTCGATATCAACCCTTTCAGCTACGCCCTCAATACCAGCCGCACCATGACCGCCTACGACCAGAATGGCAACCTGGAATTCTTCCGGCGTAACTTCGCCCCGTTCAATATCATCAATGAACTGAACAACAATACGCTCGACCTCACCATGGTGGACATCAAACTACAGGGTGAAGCCGGCTATAAAATCACGCCTACCCTCAAATACAGCTTCCTCGGCGCTTTGCGTTATGCCAAAACCAACCGGGAACATAAAGTGAGGGAAAACTCCAACATGGCCATGGCCTACCGCGCCGCCGATAATGCTCATGTGATGGAGAACAATAAATTCCTCTACCGCGATCCTGATGACCCGGAGGCTTATCCCGTGGTAGTGCTGCCCTATGGCGGTTTCTACAATACCAATGATGATTACCTGGTCAGCTACAACATCCGTAACTCCCTCGAGTGGAATAAAACCTATAACAACACCCACATCTTCGTGGCCTATGCCTCCCAGGAATTAAGGTATGCCAACCGCCAGAATAAATTTTCCAATGGCTACGGTTACCAGTTCGACAAAGGCGGCGTGCCCTATGTAGATCCCCGTATCATCAAACAGGCTGTGGAAAGCGGCTTCGATTTCTACGGCATGCAGAACTACTATGACCGCTTCCTCGCTTACATGGCTAACGGCGCTTATTCCTATAAAGGCAAATACAATCTCAACGGTACCATCCGTTATGATGGCTCCAACCTGCTCGGCAAATCCCGGACCGCCCGCTGGCTGCCCACCTGGAACATCAGCGGCTCCTGGAACGTGGACACTGAAGAGTTCATGAAAGCGGTACAGAACATCAACCGCCTTACGCTCCGCGCTACGTATGGCCTCACCGCCAGCCTGGGCAGGGCCACCAACTCCAGCCTCGTTACCCGCAGCGGTAAAACATACCGCCCCTACCTGCCGGAAATCGAATCGGTGATCAATATTGCTGATCTGGAAAACGCGGAACTCACCTGGGAAAAACAATACGAAACCAACGTAGGCATCGACCTTGGCATGTTCAAAGACCGCCTCACCGTTACCCTCGACGGGTATAACCGTAACGGCTTCGATCTCATCAGCCCTATCCGCACCTCCGGTATTGGCGGGCAGTTTGTCAAAAATGCCAACTACGCCGACATGAAATCCCATGGCGTGGAACTGACAGTGGGCGGCGCTATTGTGCAGCAGAAAAACTGGCAATGGAGAACACAGCTCACCGCAGCCTATAACGAAAATAAAATCACCAACCTGAAAACCAATCCCAACATCTGGGACCTGATCGGACCTGATGGCGGCCCTATGCTCGGACGCCCCTACAGAGGCCTCTACTCTATCGACGTGAAGGAACTGTCCGCCCTCGACGGCACCCCGGTGTTCATCAACGAAAAAGGTGAAAAAGTGAATGAAGTCAACCTCCAGAGCGATGCGATCAATTACCTGAAATACAGCGGCCCGATCGATCCCAAATTAACCGGAGGCTTATATAACTCCGTGCGTTATAAAGACTTCACCTTCTCTGCCCTGTTTACCTTCAGCGCAGGAAATGTGATCCGCCTCAATCCCGCCTTCCAGCAGAAATATACCGATCTCACGGCCATGCCGAAAGAGTTCCTCGACCGCTGGATGATGACCGGCGACGAAAAACAGACAGACATCCCTTCGCTGTCCGATCTCCGTGTGATCAACAGGCTGAGTGGCGTAACACCCTATTATACCTATAACTATTCTTCTTCACGTGTTGCCGACGGAGGTTTCATCCGCCTGAAACAGGTGTCGCTGAGTTACAGCCTGCCGCTGAGATACACCTCCGCAATAGGCCTTAACAATGCGTCGCTCAGCCTGGTGGCCAACAACCCGTGGCTGATCTATGCCGACCCCAAACTGAAAGGCCAGGACCCTGAGTTCTTCCAGTCCGGTGGCGTAGCGTTACCTGTTCCCAAACAATACACCCTGTCTGTAAAAGTTGGTTTTTAACCTGAATGAAAAGTTTTGGATATGAAAAGAAATCTCGTATATATATCAGCGTTAGCAATCATGACCGTTGCGCCCGGGTGTAAAAAATACCTCGAGCAACTGCCAGATCAACGTACCGAAGTGAATACACCTTCCAAGGTGGCCGAACTCCTTACCTCCGCCTATCCCCGGGCCAACTATATCCCGTTCATCGAAGCCATGTCTGACAATGCCAACGATAAAGGTACAGATGATAATACCCGTTATAATCGTCAGCCCTGGTTTTGGGAAGTGTCATCGGACAGGGACCAGGACACGCCGGACTTCTACTGGCAAAAAGCATATGCCGCCATCGCTGCCGCCAATCAGGCACTGGAAGTGATCAACCAGGCCAGCGACAAAGCCGCCTATAGCGCATCCAAAGGAGAAGCGCTGCTCTGCCGGGCATATGCACACTTTATGCTGGTCACCATTTTCTCCCAATCATATGATGCCGCTACCGCCGCTAAAGACCCGGGTATCCCCTATGTCACCAAACCGGAAAAAATAGTGGTGGAAAAATATGAAAGGAAAACAGTAGCGTATGTGTACGAACAGATCGAGAAAGACCTCACGGAAGGATTGCCATTGATCGATGACAACTCCTACACCAACGCCCCCTCCTATCACTTCACCACATCAGCCGCACACGCTTTTGCGGCACGTTTCTACCTGTTCAAAAAAGAATACGCCAAAGTGGTGGAACATGCCAACCAGACCTTCCCGGCCGGCAGGGCACTGCCTTACCTGCGCCCGGTAAACTCCACCTACAACAACATGGAAGAACTGGTGCTCAGAAAGGAATATACCAGGGCCACACAGAAAGCAAACCTGTTGCTGGCCGAATCCCAGTCCTGGTGGGCAAGGAACCTGCGGACCAACCGCTACGGCTGCGACCCCGTACTCGGCGCCATGCTCAACAGCCGTGATAACCCTTCCGGTGCAAGACTTAGCTATAAAGTATACTACTCTCGGCCGGAAGACTACTTCGTTCCCAAGTTCTATGAACTGTTTATCCGTGTGGACCAGAACGCCAACATCGGCGACGGATGGGATATGATACCATTGTTCACCGCCGAAGAAGTGCTGTTCAACAGAGCGGAAGCCAATACCGAGCTGGGCAACTTCGATGCCGCCATCGCTGATATCAACGACTTCCTGAGCCAGCGCGTGGATGGTTATGTTGCCAGCGCACATAACCTCTCCGTAGGCAAGGTTAGGAACTACTATCGCACGGTAGACAGCCGCTCAGCCATCATTCAGGCCATCCTGTACTACAAAAAGGTGGAGTATATGTTCGAAGGCCTCCGGTGGTTCGATATTCTCCGCCACAAAATACCGGTCGTGCACACCTCTTTCGATGGTAAGACCAAAATGGTGCTGGGCGCCAACGACCCGCGCCGAATGGTGCAAATACCACAGGAAGCACAACTGTCTGGCCTGGAATTAAATCCACGATAACCACCGCTCAAACTTGTAAATATGAAACGTCATTATATCATTCCCATACTGGTAGCAGGACTGATCACCGTTCTTTCCGGCTGCAGCAAAAAAGAAAACCTGGATATCTCCAACCTGTTCCCGGAAAGCACCGGGCAGCCAACAGCGCTCGACAACTGGATCACAGATAATTATACCAAACCATACAATATCGAGGTCAAATACAAGTGGGACCCTTATGCGGTGGCCACCGACAAAACCCTTATCCCCGTTAAAGAATCGATGGTAATACCGGTGATGGACCTCATACACAAAACCTGGGTGGAGCCTTATATCAAAGAAGTTGGATTACCCTTCTTTCTTAAATACAGCCCCAAACAGATCATACTGGTAGGCAGCCCCCGGTACAACTCCAACGGTACCATTACCCTCGGGGAGGCGGAAGGCGGTAAAACCATACAACTGCTGCGGCTTAACCAGTTTGACAAAAAGAACGCAGGTTTCGTGAAGTTCATGTTACATACCATTCACCATGAATTTGCACACATCCTGCATCAGACCATCTTCTATCCAAAGGAGTACAAATCCCTTACTCCCAGCGGTTATACCGGCACGTGGAACAACACCACCGACCAGGAGGCGCTTGATCTTGGCTTTATCACGCCCTATGCGCGGTCCAAAGCAGATGAAGACTTTGTGGAAATGGTGTCTACCATGCTCACCGAAGGCAAAGATGGCTTTGAAGCAATAGTTAACCAGGCCGCTACTGACAACGGCAAAAACATGTTACAGCAGAAAGCACAGATCGTCAGAAACTATTTCCAGAACAGCTGGAAAATAAATTTTGACAGCCTGCAGGCTAAAACATCCACTGCTATTGCCGAAGCGATCAAGTAGTTTTTAAGTAAATGGATTATAACTATAACGGATATATGAAAAAATTTATCATAGCAGGAATGGTGTTATGCACATTGGCTACATCATGCCGCAAAGACAATGACGGCTCCGTTTTCGGCACCAGGCCGGAAGAACGGATGAACACCACACTGACGGCCTATAAAAAACAACTCACCGGCGGCGCCAACGGCTGGAAAGCCTATCTCTTCCCCGATGGCGGCGAAGGCTTCGGCTTCTATTTTAAATTCGGGGAGAATGACCGGGTGAATATGCTGGGCGACCTGACGCCTGTCACCGGGCAGGACCTCGCCGAGAGTTCCTACAGAATGGGCGCCTTACAGCGGCCTTCACTCGTATTTGACACCTACAGTTATATCCATATGCTGTCTGATCCGGATGACAGGGTATTTGGCGGCCTGCGTGGCAGAGGTTATGATGCCGACTTTGAATTTGGATATGACTCTACCCGTACCGACACGGTATTTCTTACCGGTGCGGCCAACAAGAGCAAGATGCTGCTGGTAAGGGCCAGCGCCGCAGAGGAAACAGCCTACAAGGCAGGCGGCCTCAATACGATCCGGACAGCGGTCGGAGACTACATTGATCAACATTCGACATTGTATGTTTCCACGGCCGACGGTAAAAAGGTACAGACGGCCATTGTGCCCGACTCCCGCGTATTTTCACTGATATACGAAGAAAACGGCACTGCTAAAACGCTGTCTATCCCCTACGCCTATACGTTAACCGGCATCATCACCAAAGATCCTTTTAAAATCGGTAACAGCTTTTACCAGGAAGTATTTTTTGATGCCGGAAAACAGGTGTTATATCTGAAGGATAACGGTAAAAACATCGAGTTCCAGGAAGCAACAGGTCCTATCTTTGACCTTCATCTGCTCCTGGGCATAGCCTACGGACAAATCAGCGTTACCGACGCTTCGCAGGGTTCTTTCTCTCCCGGCTTCCTGACCATGTGGAAAACAATCAAAGCCAGGATACCCACTACCGCCGCCAATCTGCAACTCACCAGCATGAACTTCATATTCAATACGGCCAATCAGCAGCTGGTTGTCCTTGTGGAAGTATACCAGGGAGCCAACAGGTTCACCGCTCCTTTCATATACGACTATACGAAAAGTAAAGACGGCGTATTTTCTTTCACTCCACAGGATGTTAAGGGAGACGTGGCTTCCATTATCCTCCCTGCTATGCAGCCTTTGCTGGATAAACTGGCCACCGGCAAATACCGGGTGGATTATTTCTCCATGCCTGGCAATCCCCAGATGGGCCGCATTCTTGGCCTAGATGATCCTGCTTTCATACTGGGTGGCACACTCAGATAATTCGTTCAACCGTAATCGTTCCAAATGAAAAAAATCGCTTTATATACACTCTTATGCGCTACGGTAGTGGCGTCTTGCCGGAAGGACAATTCACTCGACATTCCGGTCGAGCCGTCCTTCCCAGATCCGTCCAAACAGCTAGACTCCTTCAAAACCATACTGGGCACAGCACCTGACGGATGGGTAGGCGCGCTCGTTCCCGGCAGCAGCAATCAACTCTTCAGCGTATACCTGCAACTCGACAATGGAAAGGGTGAAGCCACCCTGTACTCCGACCTCAGCGCCACCAGTGCCGCCACGCCCAGCAAAAGCCCTTTTAACGTGTACGTTGCCCAGAAGGTCAATCCCACCATTAGTTTCGGCGCCGGTTCACAGCTGGGGGACATCAAACTGGTCTCCAAAAGAGGCGTGGACACCGCCTATGCGTTCCGGTATATCAGCGGCGATACCCTGGTACTGCTTGGCAACAAGTACAGTGATGAGCTCCGTTTGGTAAAAGCCGGCGCCCAGGTAAAAACAGCTTACACCAGCGGTAAACTGCAGGCTGTGATCAGCCAGGCCACGGATTTTATCAATAACGCCGGCTATCTGTCACTCAAACAAAACAATGCGCCTACCATGGTGTATTTCAATGTGTCTGACAAAAGCGTAGGCTTCGCGGCCGTAGCCAATGATATCAAAACCTCCGCCGGTAGCGGTTACGCCTATACGACCACCGGCATCCTGCTACGTCATCCCGTACAGGCGGGAGGCCAGGCCTTCACTACCCTGAACTGGGACAGCGATGTGCTCAATTTCTATGCAACAGTCGACAAAGCAAAAGCTTACCTGGAGCAGGGCGCGCTTCCTCCGCTGCCAGCGCATTACCTGCTGGGCACAGAGCTGTCCGGCCTGCAAACGCTGCCACCTCCCAGCTCACTGGCGCTGCCCGGCTGGTCAGCAGATTTTAAGGCCATCTGGAATGACATGGCCAACAAGTTCAAAACCCGGGGTTTCCCGTTATCCAAAGTGGTATTTGATTTCCAGGTGCCCGGCGTACTGAATGTGAATATCACCTTCGCCAGTTATGTAGGCAGATATTCCTTTAAATACACCAGGACAGCAAACGGAGTATATACCTTCACTCCATTGCCGTTTGCAACCGATGCGCAGGGCAGCAATGCCAATGCCCTCAGCCCGCAGGCCAAGCCACTGACGGATATGTTGACCAACAACAGGCTGGCCATCAGTTATGCCACCTTTCCCGGTGGTTTCCTCATTGGCTATACCAGTGTAGACAAGCCGTCTATCGGCTTCACCAGTATTTGGTAAATATTCATACTATCCTTACCCGATAAAAAAGAGAGAGGCCCTGTCAGTGTTCTGGCAGGGCCTCGTTGCATAAACGTATGGGTTAGTTCTCAGTAGGACATTAATGCTTGTATCATCGCCTCCACCTTGGCCGCATTAGGCAGCATGGCGGCTTCCAGGCTGGTGTTAAGCGCCACCGCCGGCAGATCGAGCGCCCCCAGCATATGCACCGGGGCGTCCAGCTGCCGGAAACATTCTTTTTGAATACGGCCGGCCAGTGCCTGTGTAAAGGAATTATTGAGCTGCTCTTCCGTCAGCAGCAGGCATTTGCCGTGTTTGCGGACGGTTTGAAACACCAGTTCTTCATCCAGCGGGAAGAGGGTACGCAGGTCCACTATTTCCACATTTCCGGGGAACGCGCGTGCTGCGGCCTTTGCCCAGTATACGCCCATCCCGTAGGTGATAATACATACAGATTCCCCGCGTTGCACATCTTTTGGGTGTGCCTGCAATACCACATTGGCTTTGCCCAATGGCAGCACATAATCTGCCGCCGGCTCTATGGTCATGGCATCCTGGGTACCGGGCACCTTGCTCCAGTAAAGCCCTTTATGCTCCAGCATCACTACCGGGTTGGGGTCCAGGAAGGCCGCTTTGAGCAAACCTTTCATATCTGCCGCATTGGAGGGGTACACCACTTTGATGCCTTTGATGCTCAGCAAAGTGGATTCAATACTGCCGGAATGATAGGGGCCGCCGCCACCGTAAGCGCCGATAGGCACCCTGATCAGTGTTTGCACCGGAAATTTGCCCTGGCTCAGGTAGCAGGATTTGGATATTTCCGTCACCAGCTGGTTGAATCCCGGGTAGATATAGTCCGCGAACTGTATTTCCACAATGGGCTTTACGCCAGTGGCCGACAGGCCCGCCGTAGCGCCGATAATATATGCTTCCTGGATGGCGGTATTATATACACGGTGGTCACCGAATTTATCACCAAGGGTAGCCGCCTCGCGGAACACGCCGCCCAACCGTTTACCCACATCCTGCCCGAAGAAGATGGCTTCGGGATATTGCTGCATAATTTCTTCCACTGCATGAAGGGCAGCGTCCACCATCACCACTTTGCTGCCATTGGCCGGTACGCGCGTTCCTGCCTCCTGTGTGACCGCAGCAGGCGCAAACACATGCTCACGGACAGTTTCGGGGGCCGGTTCGGCCGCTTTCACAGCCGCCGCAAAAGCAGCTTCAATATCTTCACTGGCTGTTTGTTCTATCTCCTGCAGGGTAGCCTCTGCCACGCCGTGTTTCAGTAACAACGCCCGTAGTTTTGGTACAGGATCTTTGGCGGTATGTTTTTCGAGGTCTTCAGCAGTACGGTACCATTCTTTCCGGACACCGGAAGTATGATGCCCTAATAACGGTACGTTAGCCTGCACTAAGATCGGCTTGCGTTCCTGTCTCACATACCCGATAGCCGTTTCCATAGCGGCATAGCTGGCCGTAAAATCGCTGCCGTCCACCCGCATCCGTTCCATCCCTTTAAAGCCGGCGGCGTATTCATACGCGTCCATGGCGCGGGCTTCCGCGGCGGTGACTGAAATGCCCCAGTCGTTGTCCTGTACAAGGTAGATGACCGGCAATTGTTTCAGGACGGCAAACTGAAAAGCTTCGCTGACTTCCCCTTCCGTCACGCTGCCATCGCCCAGGGAACAAACTACTACCGGCAGCTCGCCGTTAGGACCTGTCTGTAACAGCTGAGAGTGGATGGTTTCCAGGTATTGTACGCCCTGTGCCATTCCGGTGGCAGGTATTACCTGCATGCCGGTAGCGCTGCTTTGATGGGGAATCCGGGGTTTGTCCGGCCGGCGGCTGTTGGGGTGGTTATAATAGGACCTTCCGCCGGAAAAAGGGTCGTCTGCTTTGGCAAGCAGCTGCAGCATCAGTTCATATGGTTCGAAGCCCATGGCCAGCAGCATGCTCTCATCGCGATAGTACGGGCTGACAAAGTCCCATGGCCGTAACTGCATTCCCGTGGCAATCTGGATGGCCTCGTGCCCCCGTGAAGTGGAATGCACATACTTACATATCGGCCGGTTGGCCTCATAGGTGGCGGCCATCTGGCCCGCCTGGCACATCCACCGGTAAGCGGCCAGTAACTCCGCCAGCTCGCTCTTTTTCCCGTGCTGGCCGTTAGTACCGGCTTTTAAAGTTGAAACGCTTGTACTATCTTTAAACACGTAAAACTGTTTTGGTGATGACGATGGTAGTTTAAGCAAAATAGTTGCTATAACAACTATTGCTATTGCAAATTAATTAATATGGCTGATACTTTTATCAATAATCCCTCTTTTTTTAAGCTGGATGCGACCCTGAAAAAACTGCGCAACTACTGGCAGAAAATGTTCGATTCCCGCCAGATGGATATTACGGTGGACCAGTGGCTGCTGGTCGAGAACCTGTACAAGCATAAAAAAACGACCCATAACGAGCTGGCCCGTAATACCTCCAAGGATATCACCACTATCTCCCGTATTATAGAATTACTGGTAAAAAAGGGGCTGGTAAAGCGGGAAGCCGATACCTATGACCGAAGGAAGGTATATCTGCAGCTCACGCCGGAAGGAACGGAAAAATACAAACAGGTAAAGCCGCTGGTACATGAAATGCGGAAAACAGGCTGGAAATCGCTGACAGAAGCTGACTATGCGGAGTTAACAAGGATACTGGACACGATCTATAACAATGTCCCCACAAAAATCTGATTTACGGTTTATGGATTTTTTGATTTAGAGATTTAAAAAAGCGCGATGATGATCTCGCTGCATTCCAAATCTCTAAATCAAAAAATCGTAAATTATTTTACGGCGAATTCCAGCAGGCTGTCATTTTCGATAAACGCCTCAAAGGAATCACCGATCGCGGTAGGTCCTACCCCCGCCGGCGTGCCGGTAAAGATCAGGTCACCGATATTCAGGGTAAAGAATTTCGAAATATAGGAAACTAGAAAATCGAAGGAGAACAGGAGATCTTTGGTATTGCCCTGTTGTACCAGTGTTTTGTTTTTATACAGGCAGAAGTTAATGTCCTTCTTGTCCATCTCCGGCGTGATGGGAATGAAGTTGCCTACAATGGCGGAGTTATCAAAGGCTTTGGCTATTTCCCAGGGCAGTCCTTTGGCTTTTTGTTTATCCTGCAGGTCACGGGCAGTAAAGTCGATTCCCACAGAAATTTTATCATAATATTTATCTGCAAATTTTTCCTGAATGTGTTTGCCGTTTTTGCTGACGCGCAGTACGAGCTCACATTCGTAATGCAGGTTGGTGGTAAACTCCGGATAATAAAACGGGTGGCCGTTCTGTAGCAGCGCGTTCTTGGGTTTCATGAACAACACCGGTTCAGTTGGCACCTCATTTTTCAATTCTTTGGCATGGTCGGCATAGTTCCTGCCTACGCAAATAATTTTCATAATGCGTGAGTTTTAGAAGATAAATTAAGCAGATAGCGGGCAGATTTGCAAATTTACTTTACAGCGGAAAAACCATTTTATTGTACTCGTTCATGGTACGGGCCAGTCCAATCCCTGCAAAACTTTCGATGATATCGCAGCAGGCATTGATTTTTTGCTGCACGACCGGTATTTCCGTCGGCTTCCATTTGCTCAGCACAAAATCCGCCTGCCGTCCTTTAGGATAATCGTTACCGATGCCGAAGCGCAGGCGCGGGTACTGATTAGAGCCTAAAGATTCCTGAATGCTTTTCAGGCCGTTGTGGCCGGCATCGCTGCCACCCGGGCGCAAGCGAAGCACGTCCAGCGGAAGCGCCAGTTCATCCATCACCACGAGCAGGTTTTCCATAGCGATCTTTTCCTTGTCCATCCAGTATTTGACGGCGCGACCGCTGAGGTTCATGTAGGTGGTGGGTTTGATAACGATAAACGTTTTGCCTTTCCATTTACAGGTTGCCACTTCTGCCAGCCGGTCGTTATCGAAGCTGGCGTTATGTTTGGCCACAAAAGCGTCTGCCACGTCAAACCCTATATTGTGGCGGGTATGACGGTATTCTTCTCCAATGTTGCCCAAACCGGCGATCAGGTATTTCATCGTGTTTCAAATTAAAAAGCCCCTCTACAAGTAGAGAGGCTTTTTGGAAAAATATTTCTAAAAGATTATTTCTTTTTAGCGTCTTTTTCAGCAGTAGCTTCTTCCTGGCGCAGCTGACGGGTCATTACCACAGAAGCGATAGGAATACGCGGAGAGTTGGTGATTTCGATACCTTCCACTTTCACGTCTTCAACACGGATGTTGGCGTTCAGTTCCAGGTTTTCGATGTTCACTTCGATGTTCTCAACCAGGTGTTTAGGCAGAGCTTTTACTTTCAGCGCTTTCAGTTTGCTTACCAGTTTACCGCCGGCTTTTACACCTACAGAAGAACCAACCAGTTTGATAGGCAGGGTTACAGACACAGCTTTGTCTTCTACCAGCTCCATGAAATCAACGTGAGCCAGTTCGTCTGTTACCACATCAAACTGCAGATCTTTCAGTACGCATCTGTAAGTTTTAGCGCCCAGTTTAATTTCTGCGATTTGGAAAGCAGCAGTGTAAACCAGGTTTTTGAATGCTTTGGCAGGAGCTGAAAAATTAACAGTTTCTGCACCCCCGTAAATAACACAAGGCACTTTTTCCTCAGAACGGATCTGGCGGGTGGCTTTTTTGCCGAATTCGCTCCTGAGTTGTCCTTCGATGGTTATTGTATTCATTGTTTATACAGTTTATATAAATGATAAAATATACGTTGTTATTGCTTGCGGTGGCTGTGAATGAACAGGCTGGTAATAGACTTGTTCTCATGCATGTTGCGAATGGCCACTGCAAAGAGCTCTGCCACAGACACCACTTTCACTTTAGAACTTTCCGGACGGATGGGAATGGTATCACATACCACGATCTCCTCCAGTACGGAATTTTCGATGTTTTCATATGCTTTACCGCTGAACACCGGATGGGTACAGAAAGCGCGAACGCTTCTGGCTCCTTTTTCCTTCAGCAGGTTAGCTGCCTTAGACAGCGTGCCGGCAGTATCGCAAATATCGTCAATGAGCACAATGTCCCTGTCTTTCACATCACCGATCACTACCATGGATGCTATTTCGTTGGCTCTTTTGCGGTGTTTGTCGCAAATCACCATCTCCGCATTGAAGTAGGAGGCCACTTCACGCACCCGGTTGGTACTGCCCACGTCAGGGGACGCAAAGGTAAGATTTTCCAGCTTTAATTGCTCAATATAGGGAATAAAAATAGCGGAACTGTCCAGGTGGTCTACCGGGATATCGAAGAACGCCTGGATCTGCGGAGCATGCAAATCCATGGTAATCACTCTGTTAGCTCCTGCAGAAGTGAGCAGATTGGCTACCAGTTTAGACCCGATCGCCACCCTGGGCTTGTCTTTCCTGTCCTGCCGCGCAAATCCGAAATAAGGGATAACCGCCGTAATGTAACCGGCTGATGCACGTTTTGCCGCGTCAATCATCAGCAACAGCTCCATCAGGTTGTCTGACGGTGCGTTGGTGCCCTGCACGAGAAAAACATAGTCACCACGGATACTTTCCAGGAAAACGGGCTGAAACTCGCCATCACTGAACTTCTGAATTTTTAACTTACCGAGGCTGTTGAGTCCGTTGCCGTATCTTTTGGCAATTTTCTCAGCCAATGCCGGATTACTGTTGCCTGTGAAGATTTTAACTGAAGGTTGCATACTGCTAGTAGAAAAGAGGTGGCAAAACTATGATTTTTTAGGGCTACCGGCGTGATTTTTTTTCGATCAAAAATTAGATTTAATTTAATTTAAATATCTAATAAATTTTAAATTAAATAATTACGTTTGTTTTTCGATGGTTTTTATCAAAAAGAAAGTAAGGAATGAGTGACCGGGGTCCGGGGAAGATTACGTAAATTCGGAGAAATGCAATGAAATATGTTTGTTAGCCCGAAACCACAACCCCATGTGGCCATCCGTAAATGGGCGGATGCCGAAAAACCCAGGGAAAAACTGCTCCAGCATGGTGCAGCCATCCTCTCCGATACAGAACTGCTCGCCATTTTGCTTCACACCGGCCATAAAAACAAATCCGCCCTGGACCTGGCACGGGAAGTATTACAGCTGGCACATCACAACTTACCGGAACTGGGCCGTATCAGCGTCCGGAAGCTGCAAAAGCTCCGCGGCATGGGCAGTGCCAAAGCCGTAACCGTCATCGCCGCCATGGAACTGGCACGGCGCAGGCAGGCAAGCCCCATCCACAAAAAAACCGTTATCCGCGCAGGCGCAGATGCCGCCCTCTTCTTTAAACCCATCCTGGCAGACCACTCCTTCGAAACCTTCTACGTCATGTTCCTCAACCAGGCCAATAAAGTGCTGAACTACCGCTGCATCAGCACCGGCGGCATGACCAGCACCATCGTGGACACCCGCATGATCTTCCGCGAAGCCCTCGAAGCCCAGGCCTGTAAACTGCTCCTCTGCCACAACCACCCCTCCGGCAGCCTGCGGCCCAGCCAGGCCGATATCCGCATCACCCTGAAAATAAAGGAACAGGGCCAGCTCTTTGACATAGACGTCCTGGACCATATTATCGTGTCAGAAACAGGCTACTACAGCCTCGTGGAAGAAGGTGTGATATAAAAATCAAAAAATAACCAAATGTATTTACTTTCGCATTTATTTATTAAGAACCACTATGCTCAAAATAGGAATCTTCGGGGTAGGACATCTGGGTAAAATTCATCTCTCCCAACTTTCAACCATGAAAGACGTGGAAGTAGTTGGCTTCTATGATCCCAGCGACGCCAACGCGGCCAGCGTGGCAGAGCTATACAACATCACCCGGTACACTACAGCGGAAGAACTGATCCTGGCCGTAGACGCCATCGATATCGTAGCGCCTACCACCCTCCACTTTAAATTATGTGAACTTGCCATCCGCAATGGCAAACACATCTTCGTGGAGAAACCCATGACCAATACCATGGAAGAAGCTAAAACACTGGTGAAACTGGTGGATGAAGCCAACATCAAATTCCAGGTAGGCCATGTGGAACGCTTCAACCCCGCCTTCCTCGCCTTAAAAGGTTATGACCTGAAGCCCATGTTCATCGAAGTGCACCGCCTCGCAGAATTCAACCCGCGCGGTACCGACGTGAGCGTGATCCTCGACCTCATGATCCACGACATCGACATCGTGCTCAGCATCGTGAAATCTACTGTTAGCCGTATATCGGCCAGCGGCGTAGCTGTCATGAGCGACACACCCGATATCGCCAACGTACGCATCGAATTCCATAACGGCTGCGTGGCCAACCTTACCTCCAGCCGCATCTCCCTGAAAAAGATGCGCAAAATGCGCCTCTTCCAGAAAGATGCCTACATCGGTATCGACTTCCTCGATAAAAAATCAGAAATCATCAAACTGAAAACACCGGAAGACGAAGGCCTCTTCACCCTCGATATCGAAACCAACAGCGGTAAAAAAACCATCGCGATCGATAACCCGGAAGTAAAACAATCCAACGCCATCCGCATGGAACTGGAACTCTTCCGCGACGCCATCCTCCAAAACAAACCCGTGCCCGTAAACGCCATCGACGGCCTCCAGGCACTGGACGTGGCCCATCAGATCCTGCAGAAAATCAATAAAAGCCTGAACGAAACCGCTAAAGCATAGGGTTCACGCCAAAACGCAAAGCAGCAAAGGCACGAAGAAAATAGTAAACAAACAAAGGGGCGAAGATCAAATATGACCTTCGCCCCTTTGTTTTCCTGTAAGTCTTGTAAAAACCTTTGCGCCTTTGCGTGATCTACCCGCGCAGGTCCAGGAAAGCCTTCGCCATCACCAAATCCAGCGGTTTCGTGATCTTCAGGTTCGATTCCTCTCCTGGCACCAGATGCACGAAATGCCCAAAATGCTCCACTACCGTAGCCTCATCTGTAAACAACGGATCATAAGGCTGCTCAAAAGCCGGTAATATCCACGATGACACAAACGTCTGCGGCGTTTGCACAATGCGGAAACGCCCCCTGTCCACCGCCCTGTTATGCTCCCCGTTTACCTCCCGGACACTGTCCTTCATATCAATCACCGGGATAGCGCTGCCATGGCTGCATGCAGCTTCATAACAGGTACGCACCAACGCCGGCGATACCAGCGGTCTTACCCCGTCATGTACAAATACCACTCCCTCTTCCTTTACCTGCTGTAAGCCGTTTTTCACCGAATGGAAGCGCGTTTCACCGCCCTGTACCATGGTGATGGCCGGAATACTATCAAAAGCCTGCAACAAATTGTTGGCATAACTGATATGATTCTCCGGCAATACCAGCACAATATCTATATCCGGATAAGCCTCCGTAAAAGCTGTAATAGTATGATACAGTACCGGTTTGCCTGCAAGGTCCAGGAACTGTTTGGGTACAGCGCTCTGCATCCGGGAACCGGAGCCACCTGCAACAATGATGGCTGTTTTTTTTCTATTGCCCATAAAAAAATTACGAATTACAAATTACGAATTACGAATTGAGGGCTTACTTATCGAAGGTTTACTTAATAACCTTTCAGACAGTAAGCCCTCAATTCGTAATTCGTAATTTGTAATTCGTAATTCCGATAGTCGTTATCAGATAATCAGCATGGCATCACCATAGCTGAAGAAACGGTATTTTTCCTTGATGGCCTGCTGATAAGCTTCCATGATCAGATCGTATCCCGCAAAGGCACACACCATGATCAGCAAGCTGGTTTTAGGCAGGTGGAAATTGGTTACCAGCGCATTCGGAATAGCGAAATCATACGGCGGATGGATAAAGGTGTTGGTCCAGCCTTCTGCCGCTTTCAGGTGGTTTTGCGCAGTAACAGAAGATTCCACGGCACGTACGGAAGTAGTACCGATAGCGCAGATCCTGCGGTTTTCCTCTTTCGCTTTGTTCACCACTTTTACCGCATGCTCCTCGATGTGGAAATACTCAGCATCCATTTTGTGTTTGCTCAGGTCTTCTACTTCGATCGGGCGGAAAGTTCCCAAACCGGTGTGCAGCGTTACTTCTGCAAATTTCACCCCTTTAATTTCCAGGCGTTTGATCAGCTCACGGCTGAAGTGCAGACCAGCAGTAGGCGCTGCTACGGCACCTTCATACTTGGCATACACGGTTTGATAACGCTCTTTGTCTTCTTCTTCCGGTTTACGCTTGATATATTTAGGCAGCGGCGTTTCACCCAGTGTGTCCAGCACCTGTTTGAACTCGTCGTCATTGCCCTCAAATAAGAAACGGATGGTACGGCCTCTGGAAGTAGTATTATCAATTACTTCTGCCACCAGTGACTCATCGTCACCAAAATACAATTTGTTGCCTACGCGGATTTTACGTGCCGGGTCAACAATAACGTCCCACAGGCGATTCTGCTTGTTCAGCTCACGCAGCAGGAAAACCTCAATTTTTGCTCCTGTCTTCTCCTTACGGCCATACAACCTTGCCGGAAACACTTTGGTGTTGTTGACAATCATCACATCCTTGTCATTGAAATAACCCAGGATATCCTTGAATACCTTGTGTTCAATTTTTCCGGTAGCGCGATTTACCACCATTAAGCGTGATTCATCTCTTGTCTTGGAAGGGTGCTGTGCGATCAGGTTTAAAGGGAGATCGAATTTGAACTGTGATAGTTTCATATTACGGTATGAATAAGAAATTTTTAGTGGGTGCAAAGGTACTGATTATTACCTATTCCATCAAAAAATGACATATAAGCATGATAATCATTTATATATGCATTACATTCCTTTAGGAATGGCAGCAATCAGCTGCTGCGTGTAAGGATGTTGCGGATGACCATACACCTCGTCTGCCGGTCCTGTCTCCACAATTTTTCCCTTCTGCATCACCATCATCCGGTCACTGATAAAGCGCACCACCGACAAGTCATGCGAGATGAAAATACAACTGAAGCCAAACTCCTCACGCAAGCGGATCAGCAGATTGAGCACCTGCGCCTGCACGCTCACGTCCAACGCTGCTACCGACTCGTCACAGATGATGAAAGAAGGATCTACCGCCAACGCCCGGGCTATTACCACCCGCTGACGCTGTCCACCGGAAAACTCATGCGGGTAACGGTTAAAATGCTCCGGCAGCAGGTTCACTTTCTCCAGCAGTTCCAACACCTTTTCTTTCTGCGTCCGCTCACTGCCATACAGGCCATGCACCTGCATCGGCTCCAGTATGGCCGCCCCGATGGACTTCCGCGGGTTCAGGGAAGCATACGGGTCCTGGAAAATCAGCTGCATATCTTTCCGCAGCGCCCGCATACCTGCGGGTGACAGGCTACGCAGGTCCTGCCCTTTATAAACAATACTTCCACCAGTTGGTTCTATCAACCGTAAAAGAGATCTTCCCAAAGTTGTCTTGCCACAGCCGGATTCTCCCACCAGCCCCAGTGTTTCACCGCTCACCACGGTAAAGCTGACATCATCTACCGCTTTGTACCATTGCAGCACTTTTCCGGTAATGCTTTTCTTCACGGGAAACCAGGTCTGCAGCCCGTGTACTTCCAGCAGCGGCGGACTGCCGGCCAGCAACGCCTGCCGGGCCTTTAATGCACTGTCACTGACGATCAGCCTGTTGACCACTTCTGCTATGGCGCCAGCCTTTTCCTGTATACGCCCCTCTGCGTCTGTCTCCATAAAATCGCGGGTCACCGGTAACCTTGACAGGCGCTTGTCCAGCGGTGGCCGGCAAGCCAGCAGCCCTTTGGTATAGGGATGCTGCGGTTGCAGGAACACCTGTTGCACCGGCCCTTCCTCTACGATATTGCCTTTGTACATCACCACCACTCTTTCTGCCAGTTCAGCCACCACGCCCAGGTCATGCGTGATAAACAGCACGCTCATATCCATCTGTTGCTGTAGTTCTTTCAGCAGCTCCAGTATGGCTTTCTGTACTGTCACGTCCAGCGCGGTGGTAGGTTCGTCAGCTATCAGCAGGCGTGGCTCACAGGAGATGGCCATCGCGATCATGACGCGCTGTTTTTGTCCGCCGGACAGTTCATGTGGATAGCGGTCCATAATGGCCGCCGGATCGGGCAGTTTCACCCGGGCAAAGAGCGCTTTCGCCTGCTCACGGGCTTCTTTCAACGGAATGCCTTTGTGCAGCCGGATAGCTTCTGTGACCTGGGCGCCACAGGTATGTAATGGATTCAGGGAGGTCATGGGCTCCTGGAAGATCATGGCAATTTCATTGCCACGGTAAGCCCGCATGGCAGTGTCGGAGAGCTGTACCAGGTCTGTAACCTGATCGTCGGCATGGTGATAGAGGATCTTCCCGCGGGAAATTTTCCCCGGCGCCTGGATCAGGCGCATCACGGAGAGAGAGGTAACAGATTTTCCGGAACCGGATTCTCCTACTACCCCAATGATCTCTCCCCTGCCTACAGACAGGTTCAGATGGTTGACAGCTTTAACGGTGGTATCGTGTGCATGGAAGGTGACTTCCATATCTTGTATCTCCAGGCGCGTAGAATGCATGCCCGGAAGATACAACAATTCTAAAAACGCAGGTGCTTCACGGTCTGGTGACTGTCGATCAGTTTCTGCAGGGATTCAATACCGATTTTGAGGTGGCGTTCCACAAATTTGGTGGTTACTTTTTTATCGCTTTCTTCGGTCTTAACGCCTTCCGGGACCATGGGCTGGTCGGATACGAGCAGCAGGGCGCCGGTAGGGATTTTGTTGAAGAAGCCCACGGAGAAAATAGTAGCTGTTTCCATGTCTACCGCCATGGCCCTTACGCGTTCGAGGTATTGCTTGAATTCAGCGTCGTGCTCCCACACGCGGCGGTTGGTGGTGTAGCAGGTACCGGTCCAGTAATCGTGGCCCAGTTCACGGATGGTGGTGGAGATAGCCTTCTGCAGCGCAAATGCCGGCAGTGCGGGCACTTCGGCCGGGAAATAATCATTGGAAGTACCTTCGCCCCGTATAGCCGCTATCGGTAGTATCAGGTCGCCGATGGCATTTTTCTTTTTCAGGCCGCCGCATTTACCCAGGAACAGCACGGCTTTGGGATGGATGGCACTGAGCAGGTCCATTACAGTGGCGGCGCCGGGGCTGCCCATACCAAAATTGATGATGGTAATGTCGCCGGCAGTAGCGCACTGCATGGGTTTACCAGCTCCGATCACTTCGACGTTGTTCCATTCGGCAAACATGGTCAGGTAATTACTGAAATTGGTGAGGAGAATGTGAGACCCAAAGCGGTCCAGCTTTTCACCAGTGTAGCGGGGAAGCCAATTAGCTACAATTTCTTCTTTTGTCTTCATAGCCTTTTGACAAGCAAATATAGGGTTTTATTCGCTATTCTCCATATTATCCCCCTATCTTCGTACCAGTATAAATATCAAGGTATTGATCACCATTAACTTTCCACCACCGGATTTCAGGATTAGCAGGGAGCAGGACAAGGAACTGATTTTTGACCGCTACCGGAAGAAGTTTGTACGGCTTACCCCGGAGGAATGGGTACGGCAAAACTTTCTTAACTACCTCGTTAAGTCCATGGGATATCCGGCTTCCCTGATCGGGATTGAGCGGGAGATTATGCTGGGAGAACTGAAAAAGCGGTTTGACATTGTAGTGTACAACCGTAATATGGAACCCTGGATGCTGATAGAGTGCAAGGAGATGAATGTGCCTATCAGCCAGCAAACGCTGGAACAGGTGGTGCGTTATAATATGGTTATTCCGGCCACTTACCTGGTGATGACCAACGGTACCCATACTTTTTGCTGCACTTATCAGACGGCGTCAAGACAATGGGTCTTTCTGGAGGCCATACCAGCCTTTTAAAAGCTGACAGCAACCTGTCTCAATAAAAAACAGCGAAGCGCCTGACGGTCTTCGCTGTTTTTTTATAATAGCTAACTTCAATAATAACCAGATGGTCTGTCGATCAAGGGAAGATACCCAGTTGCTCGTAAGCGGCGCCCACTTTGTTGATAGCTACCACGTAAGCGGCGGTACGCATATCATGGATTTGCGGGTTGGCCATCATCACGTCGCGTACTTCGTGGAGGGCGGCGTGCATGGTTTCTTCGAGGCCGGAGTAAACCAGGTCTACTTCGTCTGCACCGTGGGCGATGAATTTTCTTTCTTTATCAGACACTTTTTTGCCGGTCAGGTCTTCGATGGTTTGCAGGATGTGCATGTTCATGTTTTCATCGAAGCGTTTGCCCAGACGGCCATAACGTACGTGGCTCAGGTTTTTCAGCCATTCGAAGTAGGAAACGGTCACACCGCCGGCGTTCAGGAACATGTCAGGTACTACGATAACACCTTTTTTGTTCAGGATTTCGTCAGCTTCCGGTGTGAGCGGGCCATTGGCTGCTTCACCGATGATTTTTGCCTTTACGTTGGGAGCGTTGTGTTTGTCGATCACATTTTCCAGGGCTGCGGGAATCAGGATTTCGCATTCCAGTTCCAGGCCGTCTGTATTTTTATTCAGGTTGGCAGAGCCAGGGAAGTTGATGATAGAGCCGGTTTCTTTTTTGTGTTTCAGCACTGCGTCAGGATCGAGGCCGTTTTCGTTGAAGATGGCGCCGTCCCATTCGATAAGGCAGATCACTTTGGCACCTGCTTCGTGGAAGTATTTGGCAGCGTGATAACCTACGTTACCCATACCCTGTACCACTACGCGTTTGCCTTCGATGCCGGTAGTGAGGCCGAGGCGTTCCATGTCTTCTTTGATGTTGCACAGTTCGCGCAGGCCGTAGAACACACCGAGGCCGGTAGCTTCGGTACGTCCGCGTACGCCGCCCTGAGATACCGGTTTACCGGTAACGCAGCCGTAGCCGTCGATTTCACCCGGACGGAGGCTCATGTACGTGTCCAATATCCAGCTCATTTCTCTTTCGCCGGTACCATAGTCAGGAGCCGGAACGTCTGTACCGGGCCCGATAAAGTTTTTCTTTACCAGTTCCGCGGTATAGCGGCGGGTAATAGCTTCCAGCTGGAAAGGAGTATAGTTGCGGGGATTGATTTTGATACCACCTTTAGCACCACCGAAAGGCACGTTTACGATCGCGCATTTGTAGGTCATCAGGGAAGCCAGTGCCATCACCTCATCCTGGTTTACTTCATCGCTGAAGCGGATACCGCCTTTACAAGGCAGTTTGTGATGAGAGTGCTGTACACGGTAAGCTTCAATTACCTGTACGCCATCGCCGATTCTTACCGGAAATTTGATCTGGTAAACGGCGTTACAAGCCTTGATCTGTTCCAGAATACCTTTGTCCCACTTGGTGAATACCGCGGCTTTGTCGAAACTTCTTTCCACACTCTGGAAAAAGCTATAATGCTGATCTTGCGACATAATATGTATTGTTTTGGTATAACGATTAGATTATCACGGATTATTTTTTGTCCCGCTGCTCCAGCTTGCTGATCTTTCTGTCCAGGTTAATGAGGAAGAGTACTATACCCAGAAAGATGATCACTAAAACGCCCACGATCACATATATCTTGTCATTGCTGCGGAAGAACTGGTTTAAAGCCCCATGCTCTGTATCCTGTTGTTGTGCATTTGCCAGTACAGACACCAGCAGGAGGGTGAGTGTCAGGCAAAATGAAAACGCTCTGTTGATCATTTAAAAATATTTTTAAGCTCTAGTTTTTTATAGCGGACCACCAGGGTGTAGATCCACACGCTCAGGAGGGTCCAGCCAATAAAGGCGGGGTACAGTACCATTTTCATACCGCCATCTGTATCTTTTGAAGCAAATCCGGGCGTAGTGGCGCTTCCCGGGTGAAGGGAATCCACCATGCGTGGGATAATGTACGTCAGCGGGATGAGCAGGGCGAAGGCGAAAATGTTGAACACCGCAGAGATACGGGCTCTTTTATCAATATCATGGATGGAGATGCGCAGTACCAGGTAAGCCATATAGATGAGGATGGCGATGGCGGTGCACATCTGTTTGGGATCGTCTGTCAGTGTGCCGCCCCAGGTATAGGTAGCCCAGAGGGAACCGGTGGCAAAACCCAACACGCCAAAAAAGGCGCCTACCCGTGCAGCACTGGAGGCATATACATCTTTTTTCAGATCATATTTGGACAGGTAAAGAAGGGAGTTGACAACGGAGATGGTGAACATGGTATACATACATATCCACATTGGCACATGAAAAAACAATCCACGGGATGATTGTCCATTGGTTCCTATGATTGGTATCCTGATAGTGAACCCGGCGATAATTACGTAAATCAGAAGCAGTATCGCTAATGCTTTCCACCAATGTCTGGCCATTTTTAATAGCTATATTCCGGGGCAAACCTACACGTTTTATCCTTAATCGCAAAGATTTTACGCGATTTTAAGTTTATCCAAAATCCTGAATTACCCGTTAAAATCCGTTTATATAAGTAGCAGAAATATTCGATATTTCAAAATCAGTCTTTCCACAGAAAGGGGAAGAGCACCATGGTAAGGGCGATGGTAAGGACGTCCATTCCTCCCAGCAGGAAGAACATCTTAGGCAGTCCCGGCTGGTACACTGTCACAAAAGCCGATAAGGACACATTGGCCAGCAGCATCAGCATGGGCATCATCAGGGGGAAGCCCATGACCGCCATCAGGGCCGCGTTGTGGTTGGCCTGGGCCGCGATGGCCGCCAGCACGGTAAACAACAGGCTCAGGCTCGTGCCGCCCAACAGTACTATGCCTACAAAATACCATGTATTATGAAGGGGATTGCCCAGGAACATAAAGCTGCACACCAGTGCGATCAGGCTCATCAACATCATCAGGATAACATTAAAGATGAGTTTGGCCGCGATGAACACCCTGGCAGGCACCAGTGAATAGAAATACAACAGCCGGCCTCTGTTCTCCTGCATGAAACTTTTAGCGATCGCGTTTACCGCCACAAATAGCTGTATCACCCAGAAAAGGGCGTTCCACAACTTATCGTCCGGCTTGCCCATCATGAGGTTGATCACAAAAACAGTGGAAATGATATACAACAACACCCCATAAAACGCGTATTGCTGCCGCAGTTCCAGCACCAGGTCTTTCCGGACGAGGGTATATATTTGGTGGACGGATTGTTTCATCCGGCGAAATTACGAAGAACCAATTACGAATTACGAATTATGAATTACGAATTAGGGAGCCGCTTGTAGCACGGTTGCCAAGGAAACGCGCTGTGAGGAGGCCCTTCATTCGTAATTCATAATTCATAATTCGTAATTGCTTATATTAGCTGCCTGTTAAAATTTTTGCATGAAAAAGATCCTGGTAGCCAATCGTGGAGAAATAGCCTTACGCATCATGCGTTCTGCGCATGAAATGGGAATCAAGACAGTAGCCGTTTATTCTGAAGCCGACCGTACCATGCCTTTTGTGCAGTATGCCGACGAAGCGGTATGTATAGGACCGGCACCTTCCAGCCAGTCATACCTGCTGGGAGAAAAGATCATTGCAGTGGCTAAAGAAAGAGGCGCAGACGCTATCCATCCGGGCTACGGGTTTCTGAGCGAAAATGCGCGTTTCGCGCAACAGGTGACCGACGCCGGTATCACTTTTATCGGTCCTGCTGCCGCCTCCATTGAGGTGATGGGCAGCAAACTGGCCGCCAAACAGGCCGCGCAAAAGTTCGGGGTACCGATGGTGCCTGGCACTGAAACGCCGCTGCGCAGCGTGGAAGAAGCGCGGGAAGTAGTGAAAAAAACCGGTTTCCCTATCCTGATCAAAGCTTCCGCCGGCGGCGGTGGCAAAGGCATGCGCGTGGTCAACGTTCCCGAAGAACTGGAAGAACAGATCCGGCTGGCTAAAAGTGAAGCCCTCAGCGCCTTTGGCGATGATGCCGTTTTCATTGAAAAATACGTGGGCGCTCCCCGTCACATTGAAATACAGATACTGGGCGACCAGCACGGCAACTGTGTATACCTCTTTGAGCGGGAATGCTCTATCCAGCGCCGCCACCAGAAACTGATAGAAGAAGCGCCATCGTCCGTACTAACGCCCGCTATCCGGGCCGCTATGGGCAAATGCGCAGTGGACGTGGCCAAAGCCTGTAATTATTATGGCGCCGGCACCGTGGAATTCCTGGTAGACGAGCAGCTGAATTTCTATTTCCTCGAGATGAACACCCGCCTGCAGGTGGAACACCCTGTCACAGAGCTGATCACGGGACTCGACCTGGTGAAGGAGCAGATACGGGTGGCCCGCGGCGAAAAACTGTCGTTTTCGCAGGAAGACCTCACCATCAACGGACATGCCATAGAACTGCGTATATGCGCCGAAGACCCGGCCAACAACTTCCTGCCGGACACCGGCCGCCTGGAAACATATGTGCGCCCGCAGGGCTACGGTGTGCGGGTAGATGACGGCTACGAACAAGGCATGAACATCCCTATCTTTTATGATCCGATGATCGCCAAACTTATTGCCTGGGGCAGTACCCGCGAAGAAGCGCGCCACCGCCTTATCCGGGCCATTGAAGAATACCAGGTGAAAGGCATCCGCACCACCCTCCCCTTCGGCCACTGGGCACTGCAACAGCCGGCGTTTATTGAAGGCCGTTTTGATACCAATTTTATCAATAAATATTATACGCCGCAAGCCTTGCTGGAAGAGCGCCCGGAGATAGATAAACTGGCGGCTATACTGGCTGCACAGGTGTGGCAGCAACAAAACGTAGCTTTACAGTCAGCGACCGGTTATGAAAAACAGCCCTCATCTGCCTGGAAAAAAAGAAATATGTTAAGATAAGTTTAAATAGGTCGGCGAAAAATTCGAAAACGACTAACTTTGCGCCAGCTTTTAACATGTTACGCAGGATCATACTACAGATAATCGACTTTTTCTATCAGCCGTTTGCCCGGGTAATGCCCCGGCAGACCTTTCGTTACCTTGCCTGTGGTGGCGGAAATACGGCTATGGATATTTTTCTATATTTCATCTGCTACAACTTTGTATTGCAGAAGGAAATGGTACATCTCCCCTTTATTGACATCAGCGCCCACATCGCGGCCCTGTTTATGTCTATGGCAGTGACGTTCCCTACAGGCTTCCTGCTCAGCAAATACGTGGTGTTCTCGGATTCCAATATCCGGGGCCGTGTGCAGCTGTTCCGCTACTTCCTGCTGGTAGGTATCTGCATTCTGCTCAACTACTTCTTCATGAAGCTGTTTGTAGACAAACTGCACTTCTATCCTACCGTGGGCAAGATTTTCACTACAGCACTGGTAGTCACTTTCAGCTATCTCACCCAGAAAAAATTCACTTTTAAGGTAAAACAAACCGCTGGCTGAGGCCAGCACCTTAAAAGTCCAGGGACTGAAGCCCAGGGCAACAATCTATTCATAAAAACGTATGGCCGGTCTGCTCAGAGACCGGCCATACGTTTTTATGATGTATACTGTTATTTTACTTCGTAGTAGCAGTGCCTGCAACGGGGCTCGTACAGGTCTTTTTCGCCCAGCAGCAGCGTTTCCGTTGATGCTGATTTGCGGTAGGAATAATTGGCGATGTTGCCGCAGCACACGCAGATGGCATGCAGTTTTGTGATATAATCGGCTTTGGCCAGCATAAACGGTATCTGCCCGAAGGGCTTACCGGTATAATCCATATCCAGTCCGGCCACTATCACACGGATGCCCTGTAACGCCAGCTGGTCGCACACATTGGGCAGCTCCGCATCGAAAAACTGTGCTTCATCTATGCCTATCACGTCCACTCCCTGCGCAAGCAACAAAATTTGCTGGGAGTTCTCGATGGGTGTGGAAACAATCTTATTTTCATCATGCGATACTATGCTACCTTCGTCATAACGTGTATCTATCACCGGTTTAAAGATCTCTACCTTTAAGTTGGCAATACGGGCACGTTTCAGGCGGCGGATCAGCTCTTCGGTTTTTCCCGAGAACATAGAGCCGCAAATTACCTCGATCCAGCCCCTCCGTCCTCCTGCAAGAGAAGGTTCAATAAACATATTGTATTATTTTGATTACTAATTAATTAAAATACGCTAATTTTATCTAAATAAAATAATTCCTATCACTAAGCGTTAACAATTAAGGCATGGAAAAAATAAATGCATTAATTGAGAAGTTACAGGAATTGAAAAATTCCGGTGCAGACCTGCAGGCGATTTCATACTATGTACAGTTGCTGCAGGCGGAGGTGTTGTATGTGCGCAACAAACAACAGCAGCAGGAGATGCAGAACAGACAAGACATTGCTGTGATCATGCCTGTGCAGGCCCCCTTATCCGTACCGGTTACAACCGCAGCGCAAACTACAACATTACCGGCAGATAAACCGGAAGTACCCGCTGCAGGTTATCCACAATCCTTTGTGGCAGCAGATCCTGTTCCTTCCAAACCGGAACCGGTAATAACGGCCCAGCCTATTCCCACGCTGGCCGCCAATACCCCCCTCCCTGCCAGAGAGCCTTTACAGGAACCTGTTTTCCAGGATCTTCCTGTCAGGGAAAAAGAAAAGGAAAAAGAGAAGGAGAAGACACCAGCCCCGGCCACCCTGTTCGACCAGACCGAGGCACCGGCCCCACCGCCGCCAGCCCCCACACCAGCTCCGGCGCCTGCTAAATCCCAGGCAGTACCCGACACCAACGGCATCCGCAAAGACCTTAATGAACTGGTAGGCAACCATAGCGGCCTTTCCCTGAACGACCGCCTGCGGCAGCAACAAACGGAAGTAGCCCAGAAACTGGGAGACATGCCGGTAAAAGACCTGCGCGCAGCCATCGGTATCAACGACAAGTACCAGTTCATCCAGGAACTGTTCCGCGGTGACACTGACCTCTACGAACGTTCTGTCAAAACCATTAATGAATGTAACACTCTGCAGGAAGCCGATTATTGGATTCAGCGGGAAATCAAGATCATTCAGGGATGGCAGGATGACCATCACCTGGTAAAGCAGTTCTATTCCCTGCTGAGGAAACGGTTTTCCTGAATGTATTGCAGGATTTTTCCGGTAGCCCCTTTATTGTCCATCACATACTTCCCCGCTACAGACGCGGTTTTCTCATAAAAAGCGGGCTCGTTCAGCAGCCGTTTCATATAGTCATCGAGGTTAGTGAGCCCCGACACGGCCAGCGCACCTTTCAGCGCCACCAGTTCCACCGCTTCAAAATATTTGCTGTACTCCGGACCGATGATCACGGGTTTACGGTATACTGCCGGTTCCAGCAGGTTATGGATACCGTCTTTTCCAAAGCCGCCACCTACATAGGCGATATATGCGTAGCTATACAGGGCAGTGAGCATACCTATATTATCGATAACCAGCACATCGGAGGGAGCTGCGCCCGCCTTCAGGGCGGACCAGGTCACCGCTGTGGGAAACAGTGACTGTATTTGCCGGATATGTGATTCGTGGATTTCATGGGGGGCGATGACCAGTTTCATGCCCTGACGGTCGGCCTGCTGCCACCAGGAAGCCAGCAGTTGCTCATCTTCCGGCCAGGTGCTGCCCGCCACCAGCAACCGGTGGCCACCTGCAAACTGCTCCATCAGCGGCAGGGAAACCTGTTCGGTAAGCAGCGCCGCCACCCTGTCGAACCGCGTATCCCCGCTAATGCTGGCCGTTTGAATGCCGATACCCTGTAAGAGGCGCAGGGACGCTTCGTTTTGGACGAAGATATGCGTCAGTTGTTGCAGCAACCGGCGGAACATGCCGCCATATCCTTTGAAAAAAATCTGGCCTTCCCGGAAAATACCCGATACGAGCAGTACCGGTATTTTTCGTGTATACAGTTCCGTGAGGAAATGGTACCAGAATTCATATTTAATAAAGATGGCCAGCGCAGGCCTGGCGATGTCGATAAAATCCCTTGCATTGCGGTAAGTATCGAGCGGCAGGTAACATACATAATCGGCGCCGGGGTAGTCTTTTCTGACTTCGTATCCGGAGGGCGAAAAAAATGTTAACAAAATTTTATATCCGGGATACTGCCGGCGGAGTTCTTCCAGTACCGGCCTGCCCTGTTCAAACTCGCCGAGGGAGGCGGCATGTACCCAAATCAGCGGGTGCCGGCCGATACCGGCCTGCTGCATCCGTGAACGCCAGTGTTGACGGCCATTCAGCCATAAAGATGCCTTCTTTTTACCGCCCATGGCTGCCAGGCCCACTCCTGCCCTGTACAAACGGATACCTGTATTATAAATTGCCCTTGCTAACATTCGCCTGCGTACTTTTACTGAAATTTAATCGTCCTGCAAAGATAATCCCCACCCAATCCCAAAATTTGTAAATTTGCACACTTTAAACAAAATAAAAATATACATATTATATGGTGCCTATTCAGATGGTTGACTTGAAACGCCAGTATACGAAGATTAAACCGCAAGTGGACGCTGCTATCCAGGAAGTACTGGAAAGTGCCGCTTTTATTAACGGCGGGGCCGTGCAGAAGTTTGCGGAAGAGCTGCAGCAATATCTGGACATCAAGCATGTGATCCCATGCGCCAATGGCACCGATGCCTTACAAATCGCGATGATGGCACTGGACCTGCAGCCCGGTGACGAAGTGATTACCCCTTCCTTTACTTTTATCGCCACCGCAGAGGTGATAGCGCTCCTCCAGCTGAAGCCCGTATTTGTGGACGTAGACCCTAAGACTTACTGTCTTGATGTGGCTGCCGTGGAAAAAGCGATCACTCCTAAAACCAAGGCAATCGTGCCGGTACACCTGTACGGGCACGTGGCAGACCTTGAGCCGTTGATGGCTGTTGCGGCCAAACACAACCTGTATGTAATTGAAGATAACGCACAGGCCATCGGCGGTAACTATACCCTGGCAGATGGCACCGTGAAAAAAGCCGGTACCATTGGCCACATCGGCTGCACCTCCTTCTTCCCTTCCAAAAACCTGGGATGTTATGGCGATGGTGGCGCGCTGTTTACCAACGACGACGCCCTGGCAGCCAAAATCAGGATGGTGGCCAACCACGGCCAGTCAGCCCGCTACTATCACGACGTGGTAGGGGTCAACTCCCGCCTTGATTCCGTACAGGCAGCGGTATTGCGTATCAAACTGCCATTACTCGACGAATACATCAATGCCCGCAGGGCCGTGGCTGATGCTTATGACGCCGCTTTCGCCGATATGCCGCAGATCACTACGCCTCATCGTGCCGCCAACAGCTATCATGTGTTTCACCAATATACCATCCAGTTAAACGGAGCAGACAGGAACAAGCTGCAACAATACCTGGCAGAAAAACAGGTGCCGTCCATGATCTATTACCCCGTACCAGCCCATCGTCAGAAAATGTTCGAGCATTTTGGCAGTGCGGCCTTTGATTTACCCGTAACCGATAACCTCACCACCAAGGTGATTTCCTTGCCGATACACACTGAAATGGACAAAGATCAGTTAGATCACATTATTCATTCTGTCAAATCATTTCTAAATCATCCCCCAGCATGAAGATTACAGTAGTAGGCACCGGTTATGTAGGGCTGGTAACCGGTACCTGTTTCGCCGAAACAGGCAATGAGGTTACCTGCGTAGATATCGATGTCAACAAAGTAGCGAAATTATCCGCCGGCCAGATCACCATTTATGAGCCGGGACTGGAGAAACTGTTTGAACGCAACCTCAAGGAAGAACGTTTGTTTTTCACCACCAGCCTGGAAGAGGGCATCCGCCATGCGGAAGTTGTTTTCCTGGCGCTGCCAACACCCCCTGGTGCAGACGGTGCTGCTGACCTGTCTTTTGTACTGGGAGTAGCAGACCAGCTGGGCAAACTGATGACCGATTATAAGGTGATCGTTGACAAAAGCACAGTACCGGTAGGTACGGCCGAAAAAGTGACCGCAGCGATTGCACAAAACTGCAAGACGCCTTTCGATGTAGTGTCCAATCCGGAGTTTCTGCGTGAAGGCGTGGCAGTCGACGATTTTATGAAACCCGACCGTGTTGTCATCGGCACCAATTCCGAAAGGGCCCGCAAAATCATGGGTGAGCTTTATGCTCCTTTTGTAAGACAGGGCAACCCGGTTATATACATGGATGAAAAATCCGCTGAGCTGACCAAATACGCCGCCAACTCATTCCTTGCCACTAAAATCTCTTTCATGAACGAGATTGCGGTGTTGTGTGAAAAACTGGGCGCCGATGTGGACATGGTCCGCAGAGGCATTGGCAGCGACGACCGTATCGGAAAAAGATTCCTGTTCCCCGGTATCGGTTACGGCGGCAGCTGTTTCCCGAAAGACGTACAGGCACTGGTAAAATCTTCCCGGGATGCCAACTACGACTTCCGGATACTGAACGCTGTTATGGACGTCAACGAAAAACAGAAGCTGTTTTTGTTGCCTAAAATAAAAGCCTTCTTTAATGACGACCTGAAAGGCAGACATTTCGCATTATGGGGACTGGCATTCAAGCCTAACACAGACGATATCCGCGAAGCGCCTGCCTTGTACATCATCGATGCCCTGCTGGCCGCCGGCGCCACCGTTACCGTGTTTGATCCTGAAGCGATGGAAAACGTAAGGCAGGTAGTAGGCGATAAAATAACATATGCCGACCATCAGTACACCTGCCTGGACAAGGCCGATGCACTGATCATTGCCACCGAGTGGAGCGTGTTCAGAACACCGGATTTCAACAAGATCTCCGCTGCACTGAAACACAAAGCCATCTTCGATGGCCGCAATCTTTTTGAAGTAGCGCGTATGAAGGAGATGGGATACCATTATGAGAGTGTAGGCCGTGCTGCCATTGCTTAACGATCACCACATACCCCTGAATACATGGAAAAAAAGAGAATCCTGATAGCCGGCGCCGCCGGCTTCCTGGGCTCGCATCTTTGCGACCGCTTCATTAAGGAAGGTTTTCATGTGATTGCCATGGACAACCTTCTTACCGGCAATATCAAAAACATTGAACACCTGTTCCCCTTGCAGGATTTCGAATATTATCATCATGATGTGACCAAGTTTATCCATGTACCGGGCAAACTGGATTATATCCTTAATTTCGCTTCGCCGGCCAGCCCTATAGATTACCTGAAAATGCCGATCCAGACCCTGAAAGTAGGATCGCTGGGTACACACAACCTACTGGGACTGGCCAAGGAAAAGAAAGCCCGCATACTGGTAGCTTCCACTTCTGAAGTATATGGCGATCCCAACGTACATCCGCAAACCGAAGAATACTGGGGCAATGTAAATCCAGTAGGGCCACGGGGCGTGTACGACGAAGCCAAAAGATTCCTGGAATCCATCACCATGGCCTATCATAATTTTCATGGCGTAGAAACCCGGATCGTCCGTATCTTTAACACCTACGGCCCACGCATGCGCCTTAACGACGGCCGTGCGTTACCGGCCTTTATGAGCCAGGCACTGAGCGGACAGGACCTGACCGTGTTCGGGGACGGCAAACAAACCCGTTCTTTCTGTTATGTAGATGATCTCGTTGAAGGTATTTACCGCCTGCTGTTGAGCGATTACCATCTGCCCGTGAACATCGGCAATCCGGAAGAGATCACGCTCAACCAGTTTGCAGAGGAAATTCTCGCACTGACAGGTTCCAAACAACAGATCGTTTATCACCCATTGCCCAAAGACGATCCCAAACAACGGCAGCCGGACATCACCAAAGCCCGTACCCTGCTGGGATGGGAACCAAAGGTGGGCAGACAGGAAGGATTAAAGATCACCTACGAATATTTCAAACAAGCATTATTAAAATAAAAAAATTATTATCCATTCCATGAAACGGAGAATACTTATTACTGGCGGGGCAGGCTTCATTGGGTCACATGTAGTCAGATTATTTGTCACCAAATATCCCGACTATCAGATCGTGAACCTGGATGCATTGACTTACGCCGGTAACCTCGAAAACCTGCTGGATGTAAAAGATCTTCCGAATTATATTTTTGAAAAAGGAGATATTACTGACGAAGCGTTCATCGATCAGCTTTTCGAAAAGTACCAGTTTGATGGCGTAATACATCTTGCTGCTGAAAGCCATGTGGACCGCTCTATTATGGACCCGCTGGCTTTCATCAGGACCAATGTAATGGGCACGGCCGTATTACTCAATACCGCCCGCAAATACTGGAAAGATGACATGGACAACAAACTGTTTTATCATGTGTCTACCGATGAAGTATATGGTTCACTCGGTGAAGAAGGTTTTTTCCATGAGACAACAGCCTACGACCCGCGCTCACCGTATTCTGCGTCCAAAGCCAGCTCCGACCATTTTGTAATGGCTTATTACCATACTTACCATCTGCCGGCCATTATCTCCAACTGTTCCAATAACTACGGATCACACCATTTCCCTGAGAAGCTGATCCCGCTGGCGATCCATAACATCAAGAACAACAAGCCGGTACCCGTATATGGAAAAGGAGAAAATGTGCGTGACTGGCTGTATGTAAATGATCATGCACGCGCCATTGATACTATTTTCCACAAGGGCCGCATTGGTGAAACTTACAACATTGGTGGGTTCAACGAATGGAAAAACATAGACCTGATACAGCTGTTGTGCCGTATCATGGACCAGAAACTGGGCCGCCAGGAAGGTACTTCCGCCCAACTGATCACTTTTGTAAAAGATCGTGCCGGCCATGACCTGCGCTACGCAATAGACGCCACCAAGCTGAACAAGGAACTGGGCTGGGAGCCATCCCTCCAGTTTGAAGAAGGCCTGGAAAAAACAGTAGAGTGGTACCTTGCCAACGAAGAATGGTTACAACACGTGACCAGCGGCGATTATCAAAATTATTATCAGGAGCAATATCAAAAGAGATAATTATAGTTATGCCATTTTCAGAAACCGGACTTCCCGGATTGATCATATTTGAGCCAACCGTATTTGGAGACCATCGTGGATATTTTTTCGAGAGCTACAATGCTAATACCTTTCGTGCTGCCGGCATAGAATACAATTTCGTTCAGGACAACCAGGCACGCTCCACCTACGGAGTATTGAGAGGGTTACACTATCAGCTGGAACCTTACGCACAAACCAAACTCATCAGAGTGCTGGAAGGTGCTATCGTAGACGCAGTAGTGGACCTCCGCAAAGGTTCGCCTACCTATGGCAAGTCCTACGCGATAGAGCTTAGCGCAGCAAACAAGAAGCAATTGCTGGTCCCTAAAGGATTTGCTCACGGTTATTCCGTTATCAGCGAAACCGCCGAAGTCATGTATAAATGTGATAACTTCTATCATAAAGGCAGTGAAGGCGGCATTATCTTTAATGATCCGGCGCTGGACATCGACTGGGGCATTGACCTGGAGAAGGCGCTGGTTTCAGAAAAAGATCTCCTACTGCCCAAACTGGCAGATGTTACCCATAACTTTGTCTTTTAACAGCAGCTATTTGTCATGAAAAATATTCTTATTACCGGCGGAAACGGCCAATTGGGACAATCCCTGAAAAGCGCGTCAGCAGCTTATCCACAGTTCAACCTGCTCTTTACTGATGCCAACGAACTGGATATCACCAGCGCTGAATCGCTGGCCGCTTATTTCAGCGCCAACCAGATAGATGCCTGTATTAACTGTGCCGCCTATACGGCAGTAGATAAAGCGGAAGCTGATGAGGAAAATGCCTTTAGGCTCAACTTCCAGGCTGTTTTATCACTGGCGGAAATCTGTGCACAGCATAACGCCCAGCTGATACACATCTCCACCGATTATGTGTTCAACGGCAAACAGAACGTGCCTTACGCAGAAACCGACGATACCGACCCACAGAGCATCTACGGCGCATCCAAACTTCGCGGAGAAGCTGCTGCCACCGGGTACAACCCCGATACTATCGTGGTACGCACCTCCTGGCTGTATTCCGAGTACGCGGTCAACTTCGTGAAACGTATGCAGGAACTGATGCGGGAAAGAGAAGAGCTCAGCGTAGTGTTTGATCAGGCAGGTACGCCTACCTATGCAGGCGACCTCGCCGTTGCCCTGCTGGACATCCTGCAATACAAAGCAGATCATCCCGACGCTTCACTCGGTGGCGTTTACCACTATAGCAACGAAGGCGTAACCAGCTGGTACGACTTTGCCGTTACCATTAAGGAGCTCACCGCTGCTACCACTACAGTACTGCCTGTTACTTCCGACAAATACAAGACAGCTGCCTCAAGGCCTGCCTACAGCGTACTGAACAAAGAAAAAATCAAAAACACCTTTGGCATACATATTCCCTACTGGCGCGACAGCCTGGTGAAATGCCTCCGGAGGATGTAAATAAAAAACGGCCTTGTAGTGATACAAGGCCGTTTTTATTTAAGTAGTGCCGTTATTTTTTGAAGCTGGTGATCATCGTGGAGCCAGCCTCTTTTCCTTCTCTGTAAGATACCGTCTTCACCATCCCGAACCCGGGCGCAAACCATTCAGTGGCTGTCAGGTCCATGGGCACACTGTTTCCCAGCATCTGCATTTTAAACGAGAGGTTGTAGTTGATTTTATAGCAGTTCCAGCTGCCGGCAGGAGTAGTAACCTTCTCTTTGCCCACCACTTTCCGGTTGCTCACGGTGTAGGCAATGCCAATGTCCATACCGCCCATATTACCGGCCATTTCAAATGTCCCCCCTTTCAGCTCCTGTCCTACCTGCATATTAGCCGGATAATTCAGGAAGGCATTGGTGGTTTTAGCTTCCATTTTCAGGTCTTTCAACTGGGAGAGTGAAGGCATGCCTATTTTCATATCCAGCGCAATACCGTCACCACCGCATTTGAAAGTGCCCTGGCTGGTGGTGATCATCTTATCGGATTTATCAAATACAGTTGCCGTGAAATTGGAGGTGGTGCCTGTTGCCTCCTTCTGTACATTGCTCACCTTATAAACCGTTTTGCCCACCGCGGCGTTGCTTCCGTCGTACATGGTCATTTCCACCTGCGCATTGTTGAGCAGGTAATAATAACCGGCACAATCCTGTGCTGACAGTGACCCGGCCAATAGTAACATCAGGATAAAACACCATCCTTTTTTCATAACAAATAAATTTTGGAAATAATATATAACAAGGTATATAAATGTGATTGCAACCAGCCTGATCATGGCTTCTGGTTAAAAATACGGCATTTCCGCAAGCTGCCGAAAAAACAGTGCTTTACAGCTTATCTCCCCTGTTCAGACATTTTTGTGTAGGTTTGCAAAAATTGTTATTGAATCATGAATCTGATAGAAGAACTGCGCTGGCGGGGTATGCTACAGGATATGATGCCTGGCACGGAAGAGCAACTGCAAAAGGAAATGACCACTGCTTACATTGGTTTTGACCCTACTGCAGAGTCATTGCACATCGGTAGCCTGGTACCCATCCTTTTGCTGGTGCACCTGCAAAAGGCAGGACATAAGCCCCTGGCGTTAGTGGGCGGCGCTACCGGTATGGTGGGCGACCCCTCATTCAAGGCAGAAGAAAGGAAGATGCTCGACGATGAAACCCTCCGTAAAAACGTGGACGGTATCAGAAAACAGCTGGAACGCTTCCTGGACTTTGATCCTGCCAAACCTAATGCGGCGGAAATGGTGAATAACTACGACTGGTTTCAACACATTTCCTTCCTCGACTTTATCCGCGATACGGGTAAGCACATCACCGTTAATTATATGATGGCCAAAGATTCTGTGAAAAAAAGAATCGAAGGCGATAACGGGATGTCTTTCACCGAATTTACCTATCAGCTCATTCAGGGATACGACTTCTTTCATCTGTATACCGCCAAAAACTGTAAACTGCAGATGGGCGGCTCCGACCAATGGGGCAATATCGTGACCGGCACAGAACTGATCCGCCGCAAGGCGCAGGGCCAGGCCTTCGCCTTCACCTGCCCGCTGATCAAAAAAGCTGACGGCACCAAATTCGGTAAAACCGAACAAGGTACCGTATGGCTGGACCCGAAAAGGACTTCGCCTTACGCGTTTTACCAGTTCTGGCTGCGCACCACAGACGACGATGCAGAAAGCTACATCAAAATCTTCACCTTCATGGAGAAGGAAGAAGTAGACGCACTCATCGCCGAACACAGGCAAGACCCAGGCAAAACCCTGCTGCAGAAAAGGCTGGCACAGGAAGTAACCACCTTTATCCACGGGGAAGATGCCTATAAATTCGCAGTAGAAGCCTCTTCTATCCTGTATAATAAAAATACGGCCGACCTGCTGCTGTCCCTGTCTGAAGAAGACCTGGTGGAGGTAATGGCAGGCGTGCCTCAACATGAAGTAGCGAAAGCAGAACTCGAAGCAGGCAAAGATATCGTTAGCTTCCTCGCGGAAACCGGTATCTTCCCCAGCAAGGGCGAAGCCCGCAAAACCGTGCAGGGTGGCGGTGTAAGCGTCAATAAAGTAAAAGTGCCCGGTGTCGAAATGGTGATCAACACCAGCTCTCTCCTCCGGGATAAATATATACTGCTCCAGAAAGGGAAAAACTATTTCCTCGTAAAAGCGGTGTAATCAATTACAAATTACGAATTACGAATTACGAATTGAGGGCTTCCTTATGGATAGGTTACTTAATAACCGCTCTATAAGGAAGCCCTCAATTCGTAATTCGTAATTCGTAATTCGTAATTACTTTATTTGGTATTTCTGTTGATATTTTTCATACAGCTGATGCTGCTTGTTGTCCAGATTTACTTCCCGGCCCTGGATAAAAGCGCGTGTGATCACGCTGGACTTCATATCCAGCATATCGCCGGCACTCACGGCGATATTGGCGTCTTTGCCCGTTTCCAGCGATCCGGCTATTTTGTCAATACCCAGTATTTTAGCGGCATTCAGCGTTACTGCCGACAGCGCCTCTTCGCGGCTCAGGCCAAAAGTGCTGGCGGTACCGGCTTCGAAGCCAAGGTTGCGCTGTTGCCAGAAGCCTTCATTGCTCAGGCAAAACAACACGCCCGCTTTCTGTAGTTGCGCGGCCGTTTTATAAGGCTGATCAATATCATCGTCCTGCATCAGCGGCAGGCTATGCGGCTGCGTGAGCACTACGGCGATGTTGTTTTGCTTCAGGAGGTCGGCGATCTGCCAGGAGTCTGCTCCACCAACAATTACCACGTCCATGTTGAACTCTTTGGCGAAGTCAATGGCGATCAGCATTTCCTTTACCAGTTCACAGTGGATGAACAGTTTCTGTTCACGGCCGAACAGCTTGCGCATCGACTCAAATTTGATGTTGGTAGCAGCATGTTTGTTTTCCTGGAGATATGCTTTCGCCTCGCGGAAAAACACCCTGACGGTTTCAATTTTTTCCAGGCCTTCTTTCACTGGATCTTTGGCCTGAGGACCTCTGAAGCCACGGCCGGAGCCTACATTCATCAGGCGGGGCATAAAGAAATGCAGCCCGTTGTCTGTTTTATAGGCAGCATCTTCCCAATTCCACGCGTCCAGCTGCACCACAGAGGAAGTACCGCTGACAATGCCTCCTTCCGGCGTTACCTGCGCCAGCAGGATACCGTTGGACCGCAGCGTGTTGATCACTTTGGAATCGGTATTATAGGAGATGATGGAGCGGATGGAAGGATTGATCTCCCCTACTTCTCGGGCATCGATGGTGGCTCTCACGCTTTCAAATTCCACCAGTCCCAGTTTGGTGTCCGGCGCAATGATGCCCGGGTACACATGCTGTCCTTTCATATCCAGCACGGTAGCGTCGCCGGAAGCGGACACGCTCGCGCCGACAGCCGTTATTTTTCCTTTGGCAAAAGCGATGGTGCCGTTTTCAATCACCTGACCGTTGCCAACATGGATAACTGCGTTGGTGAGATATACCGGCTTGTCCTGCGGGCGGGCCGGCAAAATGGTCTCCTGGGCATAGGCGGAACTTACGCTGAAGGCCAGGGCCAGTAGATATATGCTTCTTTTCATGATGTTTCAGTTTTTTATAAACCGGCGTTGGTAGTTAATCCGAGGCCTTCCTGGTGACCAGCCTGCAGATCTTCACAATGGTACATTTCGTCTGGTGTGAAGGCGGCTTTCTGTGTAGGCGTGCCTTTTTTCTTTTCGCCCAGCAGTTTCTGTACGAGGCGGTTGCGCTCTGCAGCGATGCGTTGACGCAGCTGCAGGTCATAGTCGCGGTCAAACTCCACGATACCGTCCACGATTGTTTTTTCTGCTTTGGCGTAGATGCTCAGCGGATTATCGCTCCACAGCACCAGATCGGCATCCTTACCTACTTTGATGCTGCCCATGCGGTTATCTACATGCAGCAGGCGGGCAGGATTGAGCGTTACCATTTTAAGCGCTTCTTCTTCCGGCACACCACCGTATTTCACGATTTTGCCGGCTTCCTGGTTCAGGCGACGGGCCATTTCAGCGTCATCGGAGTTGATGGCGGTGACCACGCCTACCTTATGCATGATGGCGGCATTGTAAGGGATGGCGTCCTGTACTTCCATTTTGTATGCCCACCAGTCGGCGAAAGTGCCGGCGCCGGCGCCATGGGCTTTCATTTTATCTGCCACTTTATATCCTTCGAGGATATGGGTGAAAGTGTTGATGCGGAAATGGAAGCTGTCAGCCACATGCATCAGCATATTGATTTCACTTTGCACGTAAGAGTGACAGGTAATGAAACGTTTGGCGTTGAGGATTTCCACGAGCGCGTCCAATTCCAGGTCGCGGCGTTTGCCAGCGCCCTGCCTTTCATAGTCACGGGCACGGGTAAACGCATCTACATATACCTGTTCCACGCCCATCCTGGTTTGCGGGAAACGTACGGTATTACGTTCGCCCCAGTTGGACTGTTTCACGTTTTCCCCCAATGCAAATTTGATGAAGGGGTCCCAGTTGGTTACTTTCAGACCTTCCGCATCCTGGCCCCAGCGCAGTTTAATGAGCTGTGACTGGCCACCGATGGGGTTGGCGCTGCCATGCAGCAGGTGGGAGGCAGTAACGCCGCCGCTCAGCTGACGGTAGATGTTCACATCGTCGGGATTGAGCACGTCGCCGATGCGCACTTCAGCGGTAACAGCCTGTGAAGACTCGTTTACGCCGTTGGAGATAGCGATGTGGGAATGCTCGTCGATGATGCCGGCAGACAGGTGTTTACCGGTACCGTCGATCACGCGGGCATTACCGGCTGACAGGTTTTTGCCGATCTGCGCGATTTTGCCGCCACGTACCAGTACGTCGGTGTTCTCCAGTTTACCGTCTTTTTCATTGGTCCATACTGTAGCATTTTTAATCAGGATATCCTGTTGCTGCGGTTGTTTGTCCCAACCATAACCGCTAAACGGATAATACAACGGTCCCATGTCCACCGGAGCGCCTTTCCGGGCGGAATCGCTTTTGGCGGGGGCGGTACGCGCAAATACGGCGTTCCATCTTATGGTGGCGCCGCTGGTGTCTACCCCGGTGCCGGACCAGCCGTTTTCACCGATCAGGCCACTGAGCCTTACATTGCTGCGGCCATTTTTGACGAGCGGCAAAGACAGGGTCACCAACTTCCCGTTGACATCGATGCGGCCGGGGATGGTGTCTTTCTGTAATACGGCCACCAGTGGTGTGGAGGCGGTGCCTTTCACGTCCAGTGTGAGGCTGTTGCCCGGAGAAAGGGTAACGGTATAGATGCCACGTATATCATTCCATGCGTCCTGCTTAACGGGGTAGCGGTTGCCCTGGACCCAGTTCTGCAGGATGAGGGTATTTTCTTTGAACACCGGGCCGGAAGTGATGAGGAAGTTGGCCAGTTTGCCTGCTTCGAGGCTGCCTACTTTATCATATACTTTCAGTGTGGTGGCGGGCGTTTTGGTGAGGGCATCGAGCGCTTTTTGTTCGCTCAGGCCGTATTCGATGGCTTTGCGTACGTTGCCCAGGAATGATTTCAAATCTTTCAGATCTGCTGCGGTGAGGCAGAACGGGATATTGGCTTTCTCAAAAGCAGCTGGCTGTGAGGGCGCCATCTCCCAGTGTTTCATTTCTGTCAGTGATACAAAACGGGCATCGCTGGGGTCTTCCACGTCGATAGCACCGGGGAAATTCAGCGGCAGGATAAAAGTGGCTTTGGTGGCCGCAATTTCCGCAATGCGCTGGTATTCGTTGCCGCCGGCTTTGATGATATACTGTACGCCAAATTCATCGCCTATTTTATCTGCCCGCAGGGCATCCCATTTATCTTTTACTTCAAAAATCTGGGGCAGCTGCTGGTTGGCGTTCCAAGCCTGGAGGCTGAGGTTTACGCCTTCTTTGGCGGGTTGCGACTTGTACCATTGCGCGTCAAGGTAAGTCTGGCGCAACAGGGCGATATATCCCATTTGCGAGTTGGGATAGTTCTGTGTGGAACTGCCTTTGTCGAATGAATAGCCCGCGGCTACTTTCTCGCGGACAATCACTTTGTTTTCCTTGTCGCCGGCCAGGGTCACCAGTGCGGCGGTGCCGCGGGCCACGCCGTCCATCTGCTGGGTGGCCACTGTTCCGAAGCCGGCTTCCCGCAGGGTAGCGGCTTTGGTTTCATCGGTGGTGAACAGGTCCACTGCATTTATTTCGCTCCGGATGGCCTGGTTCCAGCCATAGGCGCCTTTAGTGTTGGAAAGAAACTGTGGCGGCGCGTTCCAGCCACCGCTAATACGTTTTGCGTCGGCCTGGCCGTAGTTGCTGAAGATGTCTACAAAGGAAGGATAGATGTACTTTCCTTTACAATCCACCACCACTGCGTCTTTAGGGATGGCAGCAGCGGGGCCGGCATCTATAATTTTACCGTCGCGGATCACCAGCGTAGCGTTGCTGAGGGTGGTCTGCGCATCTTTAACGATGGTAGCGTGGGTGAAAGCGAAACACCTGTCTTTAGGGTCCGCAATTCCGTTTACCGGAAAGGTTTCCTGTGCATGGGCATAGGAGCCTGCCAACAGTAGCGAGAACACCAACAGCTTGCTGCGGTGCCGGTTCAGGGCATAGGCGACGCCACGGGACAGCAGTGCCCTCCCGGGTTTCTCAAAAGCTCTTTTCATGTTCGGTTTTTTTTCGATTCAGATTTTCAGTTGCTGGTCTTAAATGTAATAAATGATTGCCCGAGGTGTTAGTAATTATTGTTTTTTTTTATGAGTGGTAGCGATGAATAGTTTTTGCATTAACACGAAAAAGGGATAATTTGACAAGGGTTTACCCATTAAGTTTGTCTAAATTTCATTTAATAATAGCTGACTATGAAGATATTTTCGCTTCCCACGGTACTGCTGCTGTGTTGCCTGTTGACCGGCATCCGGCTGACCACCGCTGCACAAACCCAGGACAGCACCAATAACCGTGGACGCTGGGGCGTAGAAGGCAGGGCCGATAAGATCAGCGACAAAATATCCAGAAAGGTAGGCCTCAGCCGGGACCAGTACCAGCAGATCTACACCATCAATACTGACATTATCCGTCGCAAGGATGCTATCCACGCCAATACCGGATTGTCCAAAAAAGAAAGAATGCAACAGCTGAAAGCACTGGAATCTGAGCGCAGCCAGCGTTTCAAGACGGTGCTTACCGCTTCCCAGTATAAGAAATGGAACGACTGGGAGATGAGCAAAAAAGAGCATCTGGAAGAAAAGATGGAAAAGAAAAGGCAACGTCAACAGGCTACACGCCCATAACCAAAAGGTATTATCATTTCAGCTACCAGCGACATACAAACCATCTTTATGCATGCGGTATCTGCTGTACATCCTGTTCAGCTGATACGCCGTCATGTGCAGATAAAAGACCCTTCCACCCTTATTATTTCGGGAGATGAATATCTTTTGTCCCCACAGGGGCGGCTGATCGTGCTGGGCGCAGGCAAGGCATCGGCAGCTATGGCGCAGGAGCTGGAGAAGGTGCTGGACAGGCATATGCGCCCTGAGGGGCTGGTTGTCACCAAACACGGGCATGGCCTGCCGCTGCAACACCTCACCTTATTGGAAGCCGGTCATCCCGTGCCGGACGAATACAGCCTGGAGGCTTCGCGGCGGTTCCTGGAAATAGCGGCAACAGCCCAGGCAGACGACCTGGTGATACTGCTGCTGTCGGGCGGTGCTTCGGCCCTGCTGGCCGATGTGCCGGAAGGCAGTTCACTGGCAGACGTACAACAGCTGTTCTCCCTGCTGCTGAACAGTGGGGCCGGCATTCAAGAAATGAACATCGTGCGTAAGCATCTCTCTAAAATAAAGGGCGGATGGCTGGCACAAAACATATACCCGGCCACGTTATGTGCCCTGGTGCTCAGTGATGTGGTGGGCGACGATCTGAGCGTGATCGGCTCCGGGCCGGCAGTACCTGACCCGTCCACCTTTGCCGATACCATGGCCGTCCTGAAAAAGTACGGGCTGCTGGCGCAACTGCCGCCCGCCCTGCGTCGTTACCTTGAAAATGGCATTGCCGGTGTTATCTCCGATACGCCCAAGGCAGACAGTCCTTTTTTCAGGCAGGTACATCACTATCTTGCCGGCACCAATCGTATCGCCCTGGAAGCCGCGGCAGACAAGGCGCGCGAACTGGGGTACCATCCGCAGGTGCTGGCCGCCGATACTACCGGCGACGCCCATACGGTGGCCGACATGCTGACAGCAACCGCCATTGCCTGGCAGGGACCACGCCCCGGTTGTTTGCTCGCCGGCGGGGAAACAACCGTACAGGTCACCGGCAACGGAAAAGGAGGCCGCAATCAACAGCTGGCACTGGCCGCAGCTATCAGGCTTGCAGCACAGGAAGGCATTACTCTCCTCAGTGCCGGTACGGATGGCACTGACGGGCCTACAAACGCCGCCGGCGCCATCGTTGACAGCCATACGCTGGAGCGGGCCGCTGCCCTGCAACTCGACGCACCACATTTTTTACAGCGGCAGGACGCCTGGACATTCTTCTCAAAAGCAGGCGGGTTGCTGATTACCGGGCCTACACAAACCAACGTGATGGACCTCATGATCGTACTGATCACCTAAACACAAAAATCAACACACAGCTTTTGTTATTTAAACTTTGATTATCTGCTGATAGATTCTATTTTTGGGGTTTGATTCACAAGTTCTGGATTTTACTAAAACTAATATTGCATTATGCTGAGAATGGAACAGACATGGCGATGGTTCGGGCCCAATGATCCGGTTAGCCTGTCTGATATAAAACAGGCCGGTGCTACTGGTATCGTAACAGCATTGCACCATGTACCCAATGGAGTAGTGTGGACGACAGAAGAAATTTTAAAGCGTAAATCGGAGATCGAAGCCGCGGGCCTTACCTGGTCTGTAGTGGAGAGCATCCCTGTTCATGAAGATATTAAAACGCAGAGCGGCAATTTCCGGGAATATATTGCCAATTACCAGCAATCTATCCGTAACCTCGCTGCTGCCGGTATCTACGTAGTGACTTACAATTTCATGCCGGTGCTGGACTGGACCCGTACCGACCTGAATTACGAGGTGGCCGATGGCTCCAGGGCACTGCGTTTTGAAAAAGCAGCTTTCATGGCGTTCGACCTGTTCATGCTGAAACGTCCTGGTGCAGAACAAGACTATACCCTGGAGGAAGTCTCCCGCGCGAAAGAACATTTCGACAGCATGACCGAAGCATCCAAACAGCTGTTACAGAAAAATATTATCGCCGGTCTGCCCGGCTCCGAAGAGAGCTTCACCCTGGCACAGTTCCAGGCGGCACTCGACAAATACAAAGGTATTGACGCCACCCAACTGAAGCTGCACCTGTTCTATTTCCTGCAACAGATAGCACCGGTAGCCGAAGAGGTGGGCGTGAAACTGGCCATCCATCCGGATGATCCTCCGTTCCCGATTTTTGGGCTGCCCCGTATCGTGAGCACTGAGCAGGATGCCAAAGAGCTGCTGATCGCCGCTCCCTACGCTTCCAACGGACTGTGTTTCTGTACCGGCTCTTACGGTGTGCGCGCTGATAACGATCTGCCGGGCATGATCGAACGGCTGGGCGATCATATCCATTTCATCCATCTGCGCAGCACACAACGTGACGCACAGGGCAACTTCCACGAAGCCAATCACCTCGAAGGCGACGTAGACATGTTTGCCGTGGTGAAAAACATCCTGGTCACCATGAAACGCCGCAATGTTTCCATTCCAATGCGGCCGGACCATGGGCATCAGATGCTGGACGATCTGCAGAAAAAAACCAATCCGGGTTACAGCGCTATCGGCCGCCTGCGCGGACTGGCAGAGCTGAGAGGCCTGGAAATGGGCATAGCGGGGGCTTTAGGCTCTGATTGACTGACATCTACCAGCATCAGGTCTGCACAAAGAGTAAGGGTGGGGATAAGCAATACCATCGTCGGACTGAGATGCTACGCCAGAGCAGAAAGCATATTTGAGACCATACCGTAATGGCTGATTACGTGTACAAACAGCACTGTTCTTTACCATAATCATATTTGATCGAAGGGTTGACCACATGTCAGCCCTTCGTTGTTTCAACATACCAAACCTACACAGTATTTATGAGTACAACAGAAGAAAGGTACGAAGCATCCCTGGCCAGGAGAAAGTCCAGCCTGGGCCGGCTGCTCAGCCTCGTGAAAAAAGACCTCGACCAGCGACTGACAGAAAGGCTGCTGGACCGGGGCTACAAGAACTTCCGCCCCGGCGACATGGTGGTCCTGATCAACATTGACGATGCAGGCACTATCAACAATGAACTGGCTAAAAAAGCCCGTATCAGCAAACAAGCGATGAGCAAGGTGGTCAAAAACCTGGAAGCAGAAGGCTACATTGCCACCCGCAAACATGACACCGACAACCGCGCCGCCCTTATCTTCCTCACCGATATGGGAAAAATGCTGCTGATAGAAGCCTCTGAGTCTATCAAGGAAATTGAAACAAGCTACGTTGAAATCGTAGGAGAAGAAGACATCGCCTCTTTAAAACAGGTACTCCTGCGACTGCATGCAGGACTGAACCTGTAACACTGCCATACCCTCTGTACTGTACGCATTCCAAACGCTTTTAACCCACCCCTCAGCGGCCCGGCCTTCCGGCGCCGGACGGATATTTGTTGCCTTATTTCAGCGTCAAGTAATAAGTGGCCGCAGTGTCTTTTACCAGATGCGCCGACAAACTTTGTTGTAACAACGCAATGGTTTCCTTTTCTGTTTTTTTGTTCAGGTTGATGGTGAGTTTTTTCTCGCAACGGCTTTCAGCAGAAGGGGGTACCGTGATCCGGATATCATAAAAACTGCAAACGGCATCCAGTATCTCGGCTGCCGGCACATTGCGGAATGAGAGCTGTCTTGTTTTCCATGCCAGTGGTGCCTGGCTGGCCAGTTTTTTCCGGGCAGGCGCTTTCTGGTGTTCCAGCGTTCCCTGCATGCTGGCAGTGAGCATCATAGTGTCCGGCCTGTTCCCCGAAATGCCGATTTCGCCACGGGTCACGAACACTTTCGCGCCTTTGGCAGACGCGTGCACATGAAAGGCCGCAGCAGTCGTTTCCAGCCGGTAATCTCCGGGCACCAGCACCGTACACGAAGTATTGGTGTTGAGATCAAAGAAGACATCCCCTTTTGATACTACGGCATAAACAGCTTGTTTGTCACTGCTGTCGAACGAAATGGCCGCGTTTTTGTTCAGTATGATATAACCACCCGGAAGACGTAATGAATCCAGCCGGCCGGTATTGTTGACATGAGAAAACATTTTGCGGGGCGCTGTCTGACGGAAACATAACATCAGTACTGCCACCAGCGCAATGAGGACCGCAGCCGCCACCCATTTTCTGACAGAAAGGAAAGCCGGCGATGCTGTTGTTTTCACCGCAGTGGTCGCAACAACAGGCGCGCCTGAAGCTGTCAGCCATGCTGCCAGCTTGTTTTCCACGTAAAGGGCCTGCTCGGGGCTTTCAGCAACAAAAGCCGCGATGGCCTCCTGTAAGGCAGGATCGTGCGGAGATTGGATAAAACGTATAATCAGCTCATCAATAGCTGGCATAGGTGCAAAAAGTTACTGTCCTGTGGCTGGAAAATCGGTATAACCGGCAAGATACAAAAGCCGGCGCACACAATAAATAATTAGGCCACCTCGGGAAGGTTTAATATTTTTAATACAGACAGAAATGGCAAAAACGATAGGTATGTCACCCGAAATACACTACGACCAGGACTACATTGAGGGCTTGCTGCATCATACCCCCGAAATAATTGATGATATCTACCAACGTTTCGCCTCTAAAGAGAAACGTTTCATACTGCAGAAAAGCGGCACTGTCAAAGACGCAGCCCATATTTTTGAAGAAGCATTGATGGACATCTACTATTATGCACGGCGTCATCCGTTGCAGGTAAGCTCTTTTGAGCCCTTTCTGCAACTGCTCTGCAAACGTATATGGGAGCGCGAACTGGAGAAGCGGGGACAACGCATTGCCGGTATGGAAGCGGAAGAAAATGCCGCCCTCACCCGCGATGATATGATCGATATAGAAGACGTGCTGAAGGAAGGCGAAAAAAGAAGGCTCGCCTATAGCTTATATCTCCAGCTTAACGACTCCTGCCGGGAATTACTGAGTTGGTCGCTCACTGACTGCCTCCAGGAAGACATTGCTGTTGCCACGAAAATACCGGTACAGGACTTACCTGCCACCAGGCAGGCCTGCTACCTCTCCCTGTTCAAAGACCTCGACGCCCGGCTGAAATCCGGTAGCATGGCCGCAGAAGACCTATCAACAGCCGATCGTTACCTGTCAGGCCTGCTGCCCGAAGCAGAAAATAAACTCTTCGAAGCCCGGCTGAAAACCGATACTACACTGCAACAACAGGTAAAAAGATTTGACCTGTTCCGCCGGCTGCTGGCACAGCGCATCTGTAAAGACCCTGACCGCGAAGCCATCTTGCATCAGCTGTTTTCCCGCCGTAACGCCTGGTTTTCACTGAAGGAAAGCACGCCCACGCCTATCCGCAACACCGTTATACTCATCGCCCTGTTCGCCGCCGGCGTGGCCATTATGCTCTACATCAGCCCCTGGCGGAAAAATATCTACCGCCAGTTTGCTTCCACTGAAATGCTGGCACCAGACACCGACAGTCTCCGGCTACCGCGCGAAGCCATCGAAAAGTTCAACCGTGGCCACTTCAGTGATGCCATCATCATCCTCGATAAAGTACTGCAACAACATCCCAATAACCTCTACGCCCGCTATTACCGCGGCGTAAGCAAAGTTGACCTGAACCAGCTGGAGCCGGCCAGGGCAGATCTGGTACAGGTGTACCAACAAAGCAACGATCTGAAATATGAAGCCGCTTTTTATATGGGACTGAGCTATCTTAAGGAAGGACACAAGCAGGAATGTCTGGACTGGCTACTCAAAATACCACCCCAGGCTCCCAATTATGTCAAAGTGCAGAAGCTGATAGAAGAACTAGGCGGATAACCTATACGGATTACTGCTGTAATGGATAAAGCTTTCCACCTCCTCTTTAATCAATTCATATACAGGCGCTTTTTCCCTTTTTATACGCACCAGCTGCTGCAATACCAGGAAGTAAATCTCTCCCCTGCTGCAGCCATCCATCTGGGCTTTAAGAATGTCATTTTTCACCGCTTCACAACTGTTGGCATCCAGTTTCTGGTAAATAACATATAAGTCGTTCATCCAACTCATACCTCTAAAGTTTTTATTTCATAGGAACCTAAAGATATTAAAAAAAATCCTAAATCACAAATAAATAACGGGGTTACGGACAGGCAAGTTCCGGAGCACTTCTTCTACCTCCGGGTCATGGTTTAACATCAGCCAGAGACGGTAATAATCAGTATTGTTATAAGCGGCTGCGCCAAACAGCAGGAAGGGCTGCGCCACCGGCCACTCGCTCCAATACATCACATCTTTGGGATAAGGCCAGGTACTTTTATCTTTTACATAGGGATACAGGAAAGCGATGCCTTTGGCCATATTACGCTGTTCTGTTGTATACCGCCACAAGTCATTCTTTTTATCGCTCAGCAGCTGACAGATAGTGCTCATGGCATCGAGGTTAAACAGCGAGTAGCCGTAAGGTTTAGTACGCCGCAGCTCCTGTGGAAAACTACCGTCTTCTGCCATCTGGGCGGGCAACAGCACGGTCTTATACCGGTTAATGCAGAAGTCGGTCCACTTCCTGTTACCGGTGAACTTCGCAAAAGCGGCCACCTGCATCACCCAGCAGGTGCCATGGTTGTTTTTGGCGTTCATCTCATCTTTACCATAGGGATGTGTGGTCATCCAGGTAAGATAGGCCGTAAACCAGCTCTTAAAAGCCGCCAGGTCTGACGGCGGTATCATACCTGCCTTTTCCATAATGTGCAATGCCTGCACCACTTCCAGCAGATGAATGGTATCGATGATACCGATCCCTCTGCCGGTGGCCCTGCCTTTGATAGCCTGCGCATAAAGCAGGCTGGGGTTCATCCGGGTAGCTTCCTCCTCAAACCAGGCACGGGCATGTACCAACGCATGCTGCAGGTAGGTCTTGTCTTTAGTGGCCACGTAACCCGCTGCCAGCGCGCCCATAATGCGGCTGAAGCGGATCATCACCTGCCGGTGCTCCACAAAATTATCGGGGTTGCTCTGCCCGTCGCGCTGCACATACGGGCTGTCAGCATGCGCAGGATTGGGCCACCAGTAATCGCCTTCCGAATAAAAGTCATGTTTGCCGCCGGCACTACGGTCACAGCTAAACGCTGTAATGGTCAGCGGTGTTTGTTGCATGGCCCAGGCTGCCCGCTCTGTAATAGCCGGCCTGGTGTCTTGCAGCACTTTCTTTAGAAAGGGAGACTGCGCCTGTGTTTGCCCGGCAAACAACAACAAGAAGAGTAAGATGTACCGCATGCTATAAAACATTTGTTTCATGAAAAAGCAGCAAAGAAGACATTTTGGCTCCTTTGCTGCCCGTACCGCTGAGGTTATCAGCGCTTTATGGTGAATACTTTTCCGTCGTGCCCGCCCACTTCCATGGTAAAGCTGCCGGTATGCCGGCCGTAACTCTTCCCAGTCCAGTAATCCAGCACCTCACAGGGCTTGTCCAGTTTTACCGTTAGTTTTTTGGGAGATGTTTGCCAATTGAGGAAGATAATATTTTTTCCTGTAGTAGTGTTCACTTCCCCCACTTCAAAATCCGTATTGCTGAAAGCCGCAGCCCTGGCGGTGGGCGGCACCGCTTTACGCAGCATGTTCAACCGCTCCGGCGTTATTTTCGTAAGATCATCACCGCTGAGCAACATGCCGCCGGTAGCATATATCAACGCAGCATGGAAATTAAATTCATTATCAGGCATGTTACCGGTCAGCACCAGGCAGTCGGGATCGTTCCACCACAGGCGGCCATTTTGCCAGGAACGGTACAGGTTTTCACGGCCGGATTTTTCAAATACCGTCCAGGTACGTTTGATGTCCATACTGCTGCGGGAGCCATGTACCAAGCCCAGCGAAGGCCACAGCGGATGGTTACAGCCAAGGATAAACGCATCGCGCGTGCCTTTGAGCACCGCTTCCATACCACGGCGATAAGCCTCTACCCTCGTGGCCTGCTTGTCGTAATAAACACCACCATGGATAGCGCCCCAGAAATTGGCGTCGAGCTTGAAATAAGTCACGCCCCAATCATTGCGCATAGTACGGAACAGCTGCTCAAAATGCCGTTGTACTTCGGGATGTGTGCCATCCAGCACATACCATGGTTTCAGGCGCCAACCGCCGAAAGTCACCAGGTCGCTGCGTAGTGGCTTACCGCTCTTGTCTTTCACCAGCCAGTCCGGATGTTGTTTGAAGATAGTGGAATTGCTGTCGCAGATAAAAGGCGCCACCCATATGGCCGGCTCAAATCCTTTATCACGGATGGTATGCAACACCTGCTGCACATTGCCGCCGAAAGAGTTGCCCACTTCCAGCCAGTCCCCCATATGTGGCTGATAACCATCGTCCAGCTGGATGTATTTCAGCGCCGGGATATTGGTTTTGATGTAATCGAGATTATCGTAAATATTTTGTGCGGTTACTTTAGGACCGAAACAATACCACGAGCACCAGCCGGTAGGCGGCGCTTTAAACTCCAGCCGCGGATGAAAATGATGAATACGGTTGGCGAAGCGGTCCAGCAGGTTATTGCCGTCTTTACCGCTGAGCACCATCAGCTCTTCCAGCTTAAACTCCCTGCCCGGCGCCAGTTCCAGGTCTTCCAGGTCCACCACCGCTTTGATGGTATCGGCAGACAGATAAAACTTGCCTACAAAACGGTTGCTGGAAGTATATCCCAGCAGCAGCTGTGCGTCCTTTGCGGGATATAGGCGCAACAGGTTGTATACCGCCAGGTAGCCGTCAGGCTTGGGTATCTTATAGTGGCCTTCATCGGTATAGTTACCCAGGGCCCTGGGGGCCGCCAGCGTGCCAGCCGACTGTGTCAGCATCTGGAAACCTTCTGCATAAAAGGGGGTGGAGGGTGCCAGCACTTTTCCCACAGCACCCAGCACCACTTCCTTCAGCTGTATTGGTTGACTACCGGTGTTGACTACACGTACATCGCATAGTTCGCCGGACCAGTTACGTACTACCTTTACCGTAGCTGGCGCTACTGCGCCGCCTGATTGATAAACGGTGGCAGCACTGGCTTTCAGCGATTTTATAAACTGGTCCGTCTCGCCTGCCCTGGCCAGTAATTGGCCCAGCAGCAAACAGCCCGTCAATATCAGGGATTGTTTTTTCATAACGATCATTTTGGTTGCATAGTGATTTCGAATAATTTCATTAACTCCTGCCCGCTGATCCGGCTAGGCTTGATAGTGATCTCATATTCCCCGGCGGGCAGCCTGATGTCTTGCAGGGCCTGTGTTACGATGTCTGTTTTCCTGGCAGATTTCACTTCAGCGTTGATCACATTTTTACCGATGCGGATTTCGTAGGCATTGCCCGGAGGCAGGTCTGTAGCGTACTTGATGCCAATGCTAAATACTGCGTCACGGGTAGTCCGTATTTTCCAACTAAGGTGCTGGTCCATGTTTTTCCAACCTTGTACATAGTACGCGGCCTTTTTACCGTCACCAAAGGAGAAGCCTTTGCCATGTTGCGTGGCATCGAACGCCCGCAGCACGTTTGTCAGACGGTGGGTATCGAGTACACGTACACTGTCGCCTTTCATATCCTTCATCTCGAGGACGATCACGCTGTTAATGCTGTCCGGTGCCGTTTCCGGTAACACAATGCTCAGGTCTTTCGGATTTATGCGGGTTGCTTTAACAGGTTGTTTGCTGGCCAGCAGGTAAGCGTTTTCAACTTTTCCATACAGTCCTCCCACGTACAAGGGATTTCCCCATTGAAACACGTGCAGGTACAGCTTATTGCCTTTCCGGGTACTTTCTCCCCAGGGCTGCGCAGGTAATGGTGTGGCAGTAGTGCCATAGATACTCTCTCCGTTCTGCTGCATCCAGGCGCCAATGCCATGGAGAATGACGGTGTCCCGCGGGTCGATGGTACCATCGCCTTCCGGCCCGATATTCATCAGCAGGTTGCCTCCTTTGGCTGCCGCTTTGGCCATCAGGCGGATAAAGAAGCTTACCGGCTTATGGCTGCTGTCATAACGGGAATACCCATACGATTCGTTGGTAGTGGGGATAGCCTCCCAGTCGCCGGTGACCGGATAAAACTCTGCCGGCCTGTCGGAAGTGTTTTTATAATCGCCGAAGGAAATATTGCCGGTACGCGCCAGTCTTCCGTTCACCACCACGTTTTTATCCACCGCGCGGATAGCTTCCAGGATGCGGATATTTTCACTCAGCGGCAGCTTGTGCGGTGTATCAAACCAAAGGATGTCCGGGTGGTATTTGCGTAGCAGTTCCTGAATCTGCGGAATGGATTTTGCGTTGACATACCTTACCGCTTTGGGCAGCAGTTCCGGATGTACGTCGTACCAGTTGCCGCCGCCATGCAGGTTTTTATCTCCGCCGGGATTATTATAGTCCCAGTCGTTGCCGGGAGCGTCCGGATGTTCCCAGTCAAACGCATGGGAATAATAGAACCCGAAACGGATGCCATATTTCTTACAGGCGGCAGAAAGGGCTGCCATGGGGTCCTGTTTAAAAGGCGACTGTCCGATACTGTAATCACCGATGGCGGTGGGATACATAGCCACGCCATCGTGATGTTTGGCGGTAATAATGAGGTAGCGCATGCCCGCGTCACGGATCATTTTCACCCAGGCATCGGCATCAAAGTGTACCGGGTTAAAGTGCTGTATCAGCTTTTGCGCGTACTCCTGCCGGCTGATTTTCTCCTTCCGCATCAGGTGTTCGGCATAACCTTCCACTTTTTTACCGTTCCATTCGCCACCTGGCACAGAATATACGCCCCAGTGGATAAAGCAGCCGAAGCGTGCTTCACGCCACCAGGCGATACGCTGGTCGTGGTTTTTCATGGAGGCGGTCCACCAGCCGCTGACTGCGCTGTCTATGGCCGCTTTATCCCGGCTGGCCGCCTGCTGTGCAAGGATACCGTCGTCATCGCCCTTCACCTGTGCAACAGCGGCAGAGGATATAACGCCAACGGCTATACTTAATATCGTTTTTCTGAAAGTCATTGTATCTCGTAGGTTTTACCAGCCACGGTAGGCACATCATACTCATATACTTTTTTAAGTGACAGCTCCGCCAGTTTGGAGGCGTCTTTCACTTCTGTCTTTACTGGTATGGGCAAGGGATAAAAAGGATTGTTGTTGATACCGGAGGCTTGTTGAAGCGCGGCGCCATTGATCTTCACCGGACTGGCCGTGCGTATGCGCAGGTTACCGCCCAGTGATGAACGTACCACCGCATGGGTGAGCTGACCGTTTTTCCATTCCATATCGACTTCAAAACCACCGCGTGCCTTTAAACCTTTTACGCTGCCGGAAGGCCACACGTCGGGCAGGGCGGGCAGCAGGTGAACGACGCCGTCATGGCTCTGTACCAGCATTTCAGTGATGCCGGAAGTAACGCCGAAGTTACCGTCTATCTGAAAAGGCGGATGGGCATCGAACAGGTTGGGATAAGAACCGCCGCTGTTATCGGCTACGCTCACTTCCTGCCCGCCGGCGAGAAACAGTTGTTTGTTCAGCATTGTATAGGCGTGGTTGCCATCTTCGAGGCGCGCCCACCAGTTGATCTTCCAGGACTTGGACCAGCCGGTGCCGCCATCACCGCGCAGCAGCAGGCTGCGTTTGGCCGCTGCGGCGAGCGTTGCGTCCCGGCGCGGGTTGATGAAGTTGCCCGGAAAGAGACCATACACATGAGAGACGTGCCGGTGGCTGTCTTTCGGGTCGTCCCAGTCTTTATACCATTCCTGCAGCTGGCCATACTGCCCAGCGTGGAAGGGATACATATCTTTCATCCTGTCTTTCATTCTGGCGATCAGGTCAGCATCTTTACCCAACACTGTGGCGGCACGTATCGTGTTGGTAAACAGGTCGTGAATGATAGACAAATCCATCGTGGAAGCAATGCTGACAGAACCTTCCCTTTTGCCGTCTATGAGGAAATTATTTTCAGGTGTAGTGGAAGGGTTGGTCACCCACTGACCGTTTTCGTTTTTAATAAGCCAGTCGAGCATAAATTCCGCAGCACCTTTCAGGTCGGGATACATCTGTGCCAGCTGTTGTTTGTCGCCGGTAAACAGGTAGTGTTCCCACAGGTGGCGGCTCAGCCAGGCCCCGCCCATGGGCCATATTGCCCATTTGGGATTTCCGTTGGGGTCGCTGAAATCGAAACCACCTACCGGGTTGGTCATCGCCCAGATATCTGTGTTGTGATGGGCGGTCCACCCGGAGGCACCGTAATTAACGGCAGCGGTTACACGCCCGCGTTTGGCCATTTTATGGATGAAGTCAAACAGTGGCTGGCCGCATTCTGACAGGTTCGCGGTTTCGGAAGGCCAGTAGTTCATCTCCGTGTTGATATTGATCGTGTAATTAGATCCCCATGGTGGCTGCATCTCCTTGTTCCACAGGCCTTGCAGGGAAAGCGCAGGGCCGCCTTTACGGGAACCGGCGATCATGAGATAGCGGCCATATTGGTACAGTAGCGTGGTCAGCTGCGGGTCGCGGTTGCCGCCGGCGCTGGTATAGGCTTTCAGCCGTTCATCCGTGGGTAGTTTTTCTCCGCCATCCGTACCGAGGTTGAGGGCAACCTTACTGAACAATCGTTGGTAATCTGCCAGGTGTGTATTCAGCAACGTTGTGTAGGAAGCGTTTTGTGCCTTCTTCAGTGGCGCCATCGCCGCGGCGGCGGGATCGCCGGCCCAGTCTTCCGGGCTTTTGTAGCTGGTACCGACAGACACCAGCAACATCGCTTCGGTGGCACCGTTGACGGTAATACCGGCAGTATCGGTTGTTACTTTTCCACCGTTGGTGCGGGCGTCGATGTGTACTTCATAGTTGATGCCTTTATCGCCGTAAACAATTTGTTTGGCTTCATAAGGGCGGCTAGCCACATATTCCGGGCAACGGCCTTTCATCACAATGTAGTGGTTGTTGAGCGCCTTGTTCGTATGTGGCATCGGGTTAGCGAAGCTGGTATGGAAACGCAGCATGCCCGGTTTACTGGCGGTATAACGGACAACCAGCAACTGCGCGGGATAACTGGAAAATACTTCCCGGGTGTAATGCACACCGTTGACCGTATAGGAAACTTTACTGACGCTGCGGTTGAGGTCTAGTTCGCGGTAATAATTTTCAGCGTTATGCGGCACGTCGGTTTCAATAAAAAGGCTCCCCAGTGTAATGTAACGCGCGCTATAGGTGCCCATCATTTTTTTGGCAAGCTTGTCGGCTTCTTTGTATTTGCCTTCGTTGAGCAGCTGACGCATCTGTGGCAGTGTTTCTTTTGCAAGCGGGTTGTCGCCGTTGCGTGGCGTGCCGGACCACAGAAAACCTTCATTGAGCTGAAGTTCTTCTTTTTGCACGCCGCCGAAGACCATCGCGCCGATGCGGCCATTGCCCACGGGCAGCGCCTCTACCCATTGCCGGGCAGGCTGTCGGTACCAGAGCTTCAGCAGGGAATCGGCCGGGGTGGCGGCATTGGCCTGCCACGAAAAAATCAGCAGCCCTATCCCGGTAAAAATTTTTTTCATGAGCACATCGTGTTTGAGTACAGTTAATAGGTAATGGTAGTGAAGCCGGAGGTCATGCCTTTAGCAGCAACGGCTATTACAGCGGTGCCGGCAGGTTTGTCAGTACGCAGGAAAATACAGCCCTGGCCGTTAGCCAGCTGTACTTTGCGGGAGCCGCCGGCAGTGCCCTGATCAATGATCAGCTGACCGTCGCCAGCCAGTGAGAAGGTGATTTCGTTGGCCGCGTCGAGGCACAGCACGCCTTTTTCATCTACAGCTTTTACACGCACCTTACGAAGATGATCGCCGGCAAAGGATTTATCTTCTTCCAGTACCAGTTTTACAGGTTTAGACCAGGCGGCGGTCTGGTATTGCCAGCTGAGTTCATCCGTAACGCTTTCTTTTCCCTGGCGGGCCACCACTTTTATCTGGTTGGCGCCAGTCTGCAATGGCACCTGCCAACGCAGGCCTGCTGCGGGAAAGTCCTGGCTGTTGCGTTTTTTAATGCCGGCGCTTTTACCGTTTACAAACAGCTCTGCTTCCGTGCAGTTGGAATACACCCGTATTTCTTTGGCTTCTCCTTCCCTGCCCCAGCGTACGGGCCAGCCGTGGCCGTAAATGTGTGCCATGGGCGCTTTGGTCCAGTACGACTGGAACACGTAGTATATTTCTTTCGGCGTGAGGTCGCGGGCCACAATGCCTTTCTGATTAACATAAGGCACCGGGTTTTCCGGCCGCAACGGTGTGGAAAAGTCTTTAAACACCCAGTAGGCCGTGCCGGTCAACTGAGGCATGGTTTCCTGTTCCTTCAGGTGCCAGTCCACCAGGTTCACCGCGTAAGACTCAGACCAGTCGCCATCTTTGGAGGCCCTTGCATTACCGCCGGTAAGCGCAAAATCACCGGTGCGTTCATCAGCGCCTTTACCGGTAGCTATTTGTTTGATGAACTGTTCCGGCTCTTCCGCAAAGCGTCCCTGATGACTATCGGCGCCCCATTCAGCATGGAAGAAATGCGGCACCCGGGCGATCTCTTTCAGGCTTTCGGACTTGTATTCCGTATAGCGCCCGCGGTACCAGCCGGCCCAAATGGAGGGCGAGTATACGTCCACGATATCCTTACAGAAGTCGCAACGGCGAATGGTGGTTTTGCGGGTACTGTCCTGCTGATGCGCCATGGTATTCAGTTCCGACATGAATGCACGGATTTTCCCTTTATCGAATTCCGGGAAATCGCCGGGCCAGTCGTTTTCGTTGCCCAGCCCCCAGAGGATGACGGCAGGATGGTTACGGTGCTGGCCGATCATGTTGGTCAGCATCCTGCGTGCCTGTTCCTTGTATGTATCACCACCGAGGCCGCCTCTGCACCAGGGAATTTCTTCCCATACGAGGATACCGAGGCTGTCGCACAGTTGCAATACAATACGGGACTGCTGATAGTGCCCCAGGCGGATGAAGTTGGCGCCCATGTTTTTAATGAGCAGCATTTCTTTCCGGATCATGTCTTCCGTCATGGCGGCGGCCACGCCGGCGTGGTCTTCATGGCGGTGCGTACCTTGCAACAGCAGCCGTTTGCCGTTGAGCAGGAAAGGCCCCTGTTTCACAAATTCAAAGTGCCGGAAGCCGGTATGGTCTCTCCATTCGGCGGTACCGGCGGCGGAGGTGAGGCGGGCTTCCACCGTATACAGACGGGGCTGGTCGGGTGACCATAACACCGGCTTTTTCAGGGAGACGCCTGCCAGTTGTTGTTCACCGGAAGATATATCGATGTCCTGACGGATTTCTTTTACCACTTTATGTTGCGGGTCGGATACCCGCAGTTCCAGTGTGCCACGGCTGATGTGGCCGGGATTACGGAATGCCGCGCTGATGGTGAGGGTACCGTTGCTGCCGGCGGCGTCTGTAACGGCTTGTATATGCAGTGTTTCGAATGATAACGCCGGCGTATATACGATATTGAGGTACCGGTACAATCCGCCGTATACGTTAAAGTCTGACATGTCCGAAGGGATCATTTCGAGGTCGCGGGTGTTGTCGCAACGTATGGACACCGGTACCTTTCCTTTAAAGCGTTTGGCTTCCGGCGATTGCAGGAACTGCTTTACCGCATCAGTGATGTCAACGGTCCATTCATCGTAGCCGCCGGTATGGGAGCCTACTTTGTCGGTATATATGTATACCGCTGTTTTTTGCCCTGCACCTTCAAAATGCAGCAGCGTACGCCCGTCGGCGTAGGGATTTTTAATCTCCAGCAGGGAGCGGTACCAACCGGGGCCTTCGTAGTAGTTTTCTTCCGGGCTTACGGCGTCCGTGGCGTTGAAGCAGTGTGGCAGGGTTACCGGTTGCCACAGGGGCACTGATTCGGGGCTGCCGTCAGCGACGGGCCTTACGGCTTCCCAGATGCCGCCGAGGTCTCCCCGGAGATATTCCCAGTGCTGGGTAAGGCGGGTTGATTGTTGTGCCTGACAAAAGTAACCGCCCGACAACAGGCACCATAACATCCACCAAAATCCTGTTCTTTTCATATACGTTGTTGGTCAAAAATTGTTGGTCAAAAGAAACGCCGTTACCGCCATTGCCATGGCAATTCATTGTATTACGGAGTTCTCAAAGCGATCCTGAATCTGGTTGTTGACGCTATTTTCCGGCAGCTGTTTTTGTCTCATAACGTGTTTTTACAGCAGGCCTGAAATAGAATAGTGAAAGTTATGCAAACGGTTGCATAACTTTCACTATTATTTTGTCTTTTATCGGTATTTTTTTAAACCGTGATGGCCATGATCATGGCTGATCCGTCTGATGGGCGCGGATCGGTACAGTAATCAACGGCCTCTGTGGCAAGCCTCCGGCAGAAGCAGGCACGCCGTCCGCCAGATGGTGGAACGGCACCTGCTCTAAAGCAACTTTTCTTTCATCGATGATGGCCATGCGCAGCAGGTATATGCAAAAGCTCCCCCTGTCGGCGTAAGCGCTTACAGGCTCTCCGTTTTGTCACATTGCTGTTGACACATGTCTTTCATTGAAAAGGATTAGGTTACCGGTATGGGTTATATGCATTTGGCCCGCATACCAGGGTTGGCATTAACATCGGTTTCCATTGAGGGCTTCAGGCACAGGCGCCAGTACTTACACCGGTTGCACTTTCATGGCACAGGTCATCATTTAACCGAAAAAGTTCATACCAGCCGTTCTTTCATGGCTTTCACGATGGCATTGGAACGGGAATTCACGTCAAGTTTGCGGTAGATGTTCATGATATGCGAGCGGACCGTTCCCACACTGATATGACAGTGTTCGGCGATCTGCTTGTAAGTATCACCATTGACCAGGCAACGCAGGATTTCTCTTTCACGGGGTGATAATCCATAAGGATCATGAGTACTTCCGCGTTCTTTCCGGAAAAACGCCAATACCTTGTTTACTGCCACCATATTAGATTGCAGCGCTGTTTCGTAGACTTGCGAAATGAACTCGGTCAAAGACACGGGCGGTATATGGTCCGCCTCAAACCCTTCCTCCCGGACGGGCATTTCGGTCAGGGATTTACCTTTCTCATTTAAAGTCAGCAAAATCACGTTTATGTCGGGATACGCAGCTTTTACAATACTGGCAGCCTCAATTGCAGTCAATCCAGGTATCTCTATATCCATAAAAACAAGGTTACAGATATCTTTAGCTAATTGTTGTAACATGTTCGTTGATTCGCTATGCAATGCTGTCACTTCATAAATCTCCCCTTCTCCTAAATGACCAGCATTTATAGGCCCCACTTTTTTCATATTATTCCTTTTGGGTTATGTATATTTCGTATGAAAATCTTCCATTTTTAACCGTAAGTCTGGAAGCTGGTATGGCTGAATATTTTGCATAATGGAAAGTTCACACGGTTTCCATACCCCAAACAAATTTGAAACAATTACTATCAGCAGTCAATCGGATACGTATATGGTTTTTCAATAAATATTAATATACAATTTGTTCAATATTAGAGTAAAAACTAACAACTAACGTGGTTTAAATCAACAAATTAAGGATTAACTGAATTACAATCAACTAGTTATCAGCTTTTTGAAAGCCTGCTATTTTTGCAATTCTAACAAATTATATTTAATCATATATATTACATTTTAACCATTTCTGCACGTTTTTCTACTTCCTTATCTGTTTTTTCAAATCTGGTTTTCTGGTACGGGCTGATGTACACCCGGGAAAAACATAGGGCTTCTTGTATGCTTCTACCATTGCTGCTGTTCCGTAATTGGTTGATGAACTTCTCTGACAACCTTACAGTAATGAATACTTTTTACTTCATCGGCCCCGGCTGCCGACTATGGCTTAATCCGGGAAAAATATGGTTTTAATGGTTTTAGTGTTTCGCCGCCGTTCTTCCGCTACCTGGTATATACGTTCCCGTTACTAACGATTACACCCGGTCACCGTTGTTCAGCTGGCTGAATAATAAACGGATATGGTTGCTCCATTGCTGTATTGATGACATTGGGACGCCCGGAGTTCCGGCATCCTGAAGCTGATTAAGGCACCGGTTGTGTCATGTATGTGCTTAATCCCTGACTAATAGCTTCATTCCGAATGTTTAACAAAAAGAAATGGTACAATAAAAATAATACCTTTTCTCACAAAAAGAAGTCTTTTTTCTGATAGTTGAAAAAACGCAAAAAGCGGAAGGCTTATTATAGCCCTCCGCTTTTGCGTTTTCATACTCATTGCGTACAGATGCGGAACTACTCCAGCATCAGCTCGATTACCGGAATTTCCACGTCCGGCTTACGTACCGGCACATCTATGGCCAATGCGCCTTTATCGGTTTCTTTCATTTTCAGTTCAGATCCGTCATGCAGGAACTGTGCATATTTTACCTTGCCTTTCAGTCCCGGCAGCTCTATGCGTTGTAACGGATAATCGAGCAGGTGCACATACAACCTTTTTGTGTCGGGATTATAGGTAAGCAGGGTATTATCCGGCCGTTGAATACCGGCAGGCGCCTCTGTGCAACCATAGATGGAACGCCCGTTGACCTTCATCCAGGCGCCCATGCCCTGCAGGCGCTCCTGCGCACGGGCATCGAACAGGCCACGGGAAGTAGGTCCTACATTGAGCAACAGGTTGCCGCCTTTGCTGACAGATTCTATCAGCAACACCAGCAACTGTTTGTTGTCCTTCCAGGAAGTCTCATCCCTGTAATATCCCCAAGAGCCGGAGAAGGTCTGACAGGTTTCCCAATGTATCCGTTTGCCGTTACGGGTAGGCCACTCAGACACCTTGTATTGCTCCGGCGTCGCAAAATCGCCGCCATCATCATATTCACCGAGGTCCAGCCTGTCATTGATAATAATGCCCGGTTGCAGCTTACGCACCATTTTGATCAGCTCCACCGAATTCCAGTCGTTATGGTCCTTTCCATTCGCGCCCGGATAAGAGAAGTCTGTCCACAGGATATCAACCTTTCCGTAGTTGGTCATCAACTCCCGTACCTGGTTAAACAGATAAGTACGGTACTTTTCCATGTCACGGCCTTTATTGAGTCTTTCGTATTCCTTCGGATCACTGACACGCTGCGGATGCACCCTGTCGATGGTAAAGTCCGGATGATGCCAGTCAATAAGCGAATAATAAAACCCGACCTTCAGTCCTTCTGCCCTGAAAGCGTCCACCCATTCCCTGAGCAGGTCCTTTTTGGCAGCTGTCTTTGTAGCTTTATAATCGGTGTATTTGGAATCAAAGAGACAGAAACCTTCATGGTGCTTGGTCGTGATCACGGCATACTTCATACCGGCGGCTTTGGCCATGCGGGCCCACTCACGCGGATTATACAGGTCGGGATCGAAGTTGTCGAAATACTTCTGATAAGCGCTGTCTGTGATGCGCTCATAGTTTTTAATCCACTCATGGCGGGCGGGCAGGGAATACAGGCCCCAGTGTATAAACATGCCGAAGCGGTCGTGCAGCCACCAGGACAGGCGCTTTTCCATTTGCTCCGGCGTTTCGTTGAAAAGCTTCTTCTGTTGCGCCTGCGCCTGTATTTGCAGACAACACAGCAGCGTAATAACGGCGAATGTCAGTTTCTTCATAAGTTGTAATTAAAAAATTTCATGATTGATGTTTACTCTGCTACCAGCCAGGTATACCCGGACGCCGGGATAGTCACTTTCACATGTGCGGTATACTGACGGTCAAGGCTATACGTTTTTAAAGCCCCTTCTTTCTCTCTTATTTTCACTGTTTGTGTAAGCCCGGTATAATACAGCGGCAGCGCCACTTCCCGGGTAACCGGCGCGGTGGTGGGATTATAGAGCATCACCATGGCTTTCTGTGGCAATACGGAACTGACATGCATAATACCATCCCAGTCACGGCCATCGGCACGGCGCAGGTGCATCACATCGGTGTTAAGGATATCCCGGTATTTTTTGTACCAGCCTATCACCTGCTGCACCAGTTGACGCGTGGCATCGGTATCATACAACCGCGGTCCACGGTAACATGCCTGTATGCCGGCGCCATAGTATTGCATCATCAGTTGCTCGTACGCATCGAGGTGGTCTTTAAGCGGCTCCAGCGTGGCAGCGGCGCCGCCGCCCTGGTATTCGCTCAGCGGCACAAAACCCCAGCTCATGGAAGGTGTTTTCTCCCAGGTGCCATCGAAAATATTCTGCCGGTTGAGGATCAGTTGTTCTTCCCTTGGCAGTGAGAAATTCACTTCGCGGTAGCCCAAACCGATTTTATTGGTGCCGTCCATAAAGTACCAGTCAGGCGCATTGACGTACACGCCTTTGGCATTCAGGAAATGGTACAGCCCTTTTTGCAGCTGCATTTGTTTCCACTGGGAATCGTCTTTGCCACTATGCCCCGGATGCGTGGCAGAAGCACAGACATCACCGGGGTAAGGCCCGTCATTTTCGAAAATATCGAAGCCGGTAGCGGTAATGAAATGTTTCAGTTTATCCAGGTAGCCCAGGCCCCATTTACTGCCCAGACAAGGGGCGTTGCCGAAGAAAGCGCCACCGGGTTTGCCGGTAGCAGGATTGATCACATCGTCTTCATCACTGATACGCCTGCTCGAAAACAGGGAGTAACCGCCCAGCATCACCTTTTTGCTATGGGCATAATCAGCCAGGGCTTTATATTTGGCGATATTGGCTGCACTGGTGTCTTCCATATTGAGGCCGCTGCCGAAGCTGAGGATCACGCCTTCGTAGCCGGTAGCCGCACATTGATCGATGATATTCTTCACCTTCATCGGGTCAGTACTGACCAAATGCATGAAAATGGGATTTTCTGTGGTCCATGGCGCCACTATCCGGTACATGCGGCGTTTGGCCAGCCCGTTACGTTCCCTGTCATAACTGTCGAGCAGCAGTTCGTAAGTACGGATGGATTCAAAATGTTCCCCTGCGGCCATTGTAATACCTACCGCCACTTTGGGATGTACTTCCAGCAAACAGGGTGTCTGTAAATCGTAGTTCACCTGTGAGGTATAGGTGCTGTCCGTTTTCCAGTGTGTGGTCTGATCGCTGAGCGAAGCGGTCATGGAGTTATTGAACGTATAGTTGCTTTCCACGTAAATGCCATGCGGCGTTTTTATCTTGTCCGGGCTTCCTACAACAGTTGACTCTTCTTCCGGCGTGGCCAGTATTTCATTGACAACCTGGTCCAGCTTCAACGTTTGCCCGGTACCGTTAGTCACCTCCAGCCACTTGGCCAGCAGTGGGATACCATCAAAAACTTCGTAATGCACTTTTACAGTAACGCCCTGTAGCTCCGGCGCCTGTGCTTTGTAGGTAAAGATCACGGCTTTGCCGGTAGCCTGACGGGGATTGGAACACCAGCGGTTGGCTTTCCAGTCAAGCACAGGTTGCAGGTCAGTAATCTGATGACCGGCATATACAAAATCATGGTCACCGGCCTGCAGGTTGCCGAGCCATCCGGGCAACAGATAAGCCTGCTGGCGTTGGCCGGCAGCGCCTCCTACCTGGTATGCGCGACCGTTGATAAAAAGGCGGGCTTCAGGTTTTACGGCACGCAGCAGCTGTTCTCCGCTCACCAGGTTGCGGAAATCGGTACAAATAACGTTGGGGGCAGTACGAAAACTGCGGCTCAGCAAACCATTACTGAGCACTATTTCTTTTCCCTTTTCCGTGGCGGTAGCGGTAAACCCTTTTGGGTCCACCAGCCAGTCGCGGGCCGGCATCTTTGTCTGTGCAGTTGCCAGCGTGGCGTACAAACCTGCTGTCAATAGCAGGGGCATCGTTTTTTTCATTGGTCACTATAAATTTAGCAGTCCTTATTTCACCGGTTGAAGGATGACCTTGCGCAACCGGAACAATTCCTTTTGATTGCCTGACACCGGTTTTACGGTCAGGTTGTTGATCCCCGGCTTGTCTACGTTCAGGATACCGATGGCGTGCCGGATAAACATCATGGGCTTATGGCTGTCGAACTGACCGGTAAACAGTGTCAGAAAAGGCAGCTGCTGGCCATTGAGCGTTACTACGCCCTGCTGTGAAGCGCTGGCCTGTTCGCAGGCATATTCCAGGACGATCCTGTAATCTCCCGCGTCCTGTATGTCCAGCGGAAACACAAGTGCATCTTCCGGTGTGGTCATATCATAGGCGAGGTTATCATGTTTCCAGTCGCCGAAATAGTGTGACCATGTAAACAGTTTGTTTTTGGCAGCGCCGTTATAGATAGCCCATACAGTGGGTATTTCCGCCTGTGGATATTGGCTGCTGACAGTTTGTGTGCGCAGTTGGGAACGGTCTGATTGATTGCCGCCGTATTCCATCACCAATACGGTATTACGTGTATCCGGCAGCGTTACAGGCAGTTGCACAGTGGTTTCCCCTGGTTGTTGCCGGAAGTTGAGTGTAGTACCGGTGCCCAGTATTTTAACGGACTTCACCTTTGCGTCCACGCCGGGCACCCGCAGCTGGCGGTCGGCCGGCATCTCCCATACATGGAGGAACAGCTTGCCGGGTTTGCTGGTCGTAACGCCCCAGGGCTGCGCAGGGATAAGTCCATAGGTAGTACCATAGATACTTTCACCATATTGTTTTAACCATCTGCCGGTAGCTTTCAGATAATCGATGGAGTACTGCGGCCATTTGCCATCGCCGTCCGGTCCTACGTTGAGCATCAGGTTACCTCCTTTGGAGGCTACATTGGAAAGGAGTTGTATAATTTCTTTGGGAGATTTAAAGTTGAGGTCATGTTGAATGTATCCCCAGGAATCGTTGTGGGTATAGATAGATTCCCATGCGCCGGTGATAGGCACCGGAGGCACTTCAGAATCCCCGAAATCGCGGTAATCGCCGAGGCCGTGGCCTACCCTGCTGCTGAACAGGCAATTGGGCTGCAGCAGGCGCAGGCTGTCAATCATCTGTTTGGTCTGCTCCGGGGTGAGGCCGCCCGGCATGTCGAACCACACCAGTCCCAGCTGACCGTAGTTGGTGAGCAGTTCTCTCAGTTGCGGGATGGATTTGGTGCGATAATACTGCTGGTAGTCCTTGTCTTTGGTTTTAAAGTCCCAGCTGTTGCCGCCACCGTTCGGTTCGTGCCAGTCGAGGAACTGGGAGTAATAGAAGCCGAACCGGATGCCTTTATCGCGACAGGCTTTGGAGAGCGCTTTCATGGGATCTTTGCCATACGGCGACGCATCTACGATATCAAAGTCGGTCACTTTGGAATCGTACATACTGAATCCTTCATGATGTTTGGCGGTGATGACCATGTATTTCACGCCCGCTTCACTGGCGGTGTTGGCCCATTCCTCTGCGTTAAATCCTTGTGGGTTAAAGGTTTTAGCGACGGCTGCATATTCTTTTGCCGGCGCTTTTGCGCGGTTCATGATCCATTCACCGCTGCCGTAGTAACTGCTGTCTTTCCAGCGGCCGCCGAGTTTAGAATACAGCCCCCAGTGGATAAAAAGGCCGAATTTGGCTCCGGTGAACCATTTCAGGCCCGGATGGGCAGGGTTGTTACCGCCGGATTTCGTCCACATATCTGGCATATCCTGGGCAAAAAGGGCAGGATACCAACATACCGTCCATAACAACAGTACAAGTCGCTTCATAACGCTGGATTTTTATAGCACCGGTCAAAAAATATACATAAGCACTGGCATGTGCAAGCGGCTGGAAAATGATATCAGGGAAAGGGAAAATGATATAAGAAAAGGATAGCATTCAAGGCTATACGCTTACGTTAACGAATGGTTAACCAATTTTACAAAATGTAATTTCTATCTTCGATAACAGAAGTTAACACTTGCATCCTGCATGATAACTTTTTCAACGGTTAGTATTCATCTTATTCAACATATTACTAGGCTTCAATTTTGATTATCAACATCTGTCAGTAGCTCTATCTTTCTGCAGATGACATGTGAATGTTTTTAAAGCCCTTGCTGCATTGTCACAGCAAGGGTATTTTTTTGCGGTTTTACTGAGATATCATTGCAGCAACTGATACTATTCCCATTTGCTGTCCCGTGGTTGTTAAAGCCGGATAGGTTTGTATTTCAGTGCTTTATTCACCACTTCTTCCGGCGTAAGGTCTTCCCAGTAGATATAGTCGCATACGTTGGGATCGGGCACATGCTTCTCCAGCAAATCAAGCATATTGCCGATCTCTTCTTCGGTGCCCGCTGCGGCGGATATCTTTTTCACCAATTCAACTAATTCTTCCCTGGTCATTGTGTAACGCTGTTTTAAGTGTTATTGCAGGATTAACTTGCTTACTTCGCCCGGCGTAGCGCTCCGAGGCTTTGATCACCGTTGATGTAAACAGTTCCCGGCTGACATCTGCCATATGGTCGCAGTCAGGTCCTTCAGGACTTTACACCTTTCGTCCGGGTGAATTGCATTTCTCTTCCTGCCGTTCTGTTTAAAAATAAGGGCTTTAGGTTTCATTTTCAACTGTCGGTGATTGTAGATCAACAATATTCGCTCTGGCCTTCATGCATCATTATCGCAGTTATTTTCCTGTAATACTAAGGGAACATATGATTATTCTCCACAGCAGTGTTTTTGAGCAATTCATCCTGCATCATTATCGCAGTTATCCACGCGATCATGAAAAAGCATATCAGGTATTCTCCACAGTAATGTTATTGGGATTCTCCAACGCAATAGCATTGCAGTATACAGGGAATCAGGTAGACGTATGATAAAGTCACGGGAAGAGCTTTTCGCCGGTAACGGGCGATAGTTCACCCAGGTGTCCATGCCGGGCCGGATAGGAGCCAGTCCGTAGGTGCGTGACCGTGTCCCGGGTGTTAACCGCCTTCAGGCAAGGCTTTCCCGGAAGAGCGGCTGGCGGCTGACCGCGACTCCCCGTCAATCCATGCATTCCGGGTATTCGCCATAGTATGGAAGGCTGTCAGCAGTCCACAGCCACCTTTTCAGCGTCATTATGGCATTGAGATGGCGGCTATCGCGCGTCAGCAGGGTATTTCACGGTCTTCCTTCCGGCAACTGAAAAAACAAATACCTGCCAGGCTGCATTTCCAGACGACGCTACAAGGTATGTGGATAACATTTGTGGATAAACCGGTAATTTGCCGCCTGCAGATAGTCAACCAGCAATACCATCATCCCTACAGACAAGGTTTTTATCAGTTATCAACATCTATGTGGATATCGTGTGTGGATACCTGTTAATAAGTGTGGATAAATATACAAATCCCATCAATCCTTATCCACAAAGGGTTTCAGTCGATCTCAACAGCGTTTCCATTTGTTAATCCGGAGACGTTTAGATTCTATTAACTAAATCAGTGGGGATTGCCAGTAATATTACGGTACTAACACTGCGTTATGAAAAATAGTAACAAATGAAATGCATACATCTAACAAATATCTCAGCTAAACCCCAATCGGCTTGTCCAGGCCAGTTGGATTTTTCTAATCAATGGTTGACTAATTTTAATATGCTGGTTAAACCAACGTTTTTCCAAAGCGTGATTTAATCAACAAACTACAGTACCCCTGTGGTATAAACTACGGGGGTTGATCGTGATGGGTTGCTCAACGGCTATTTTTTCCTCTACTGCCTGTTATCCTGATTTCCCCGGTTATTTTTGCCCCTCTCTTTTTTGCTGCTATAACGTCATTTCCATTTTTCTCACAGGTACCTGTAAACACGTTTCAATGAGTCTTAGAAAACATTTAAAACAGCTTTTTTAGTGAATAAATATTCACTTATATTTGTATGGTGAAACTGAAAGACGATAAGAAGTATGCGCGTATTTTCAGGGCCGTGCTGAAGCTGGTGGCCAAAAAGGGACTGGCAGGCATGACCATGGGAGATATTTCCAAAGAAGCAGGCATCGCTACCGGCACCCTGTACGTATATTTCGATAACAAAGATGCGCTGATCAACGCATTATTTGCCACCTGCCGGGAGAACTCCATTGCGGTGTCCTTCCGGAGATATGATGCGCAGCAGCCGTTCAAGCCCGGGTTCCGGCATATCTGGATGAACATACTCCGCTACCGGCTGCAGAACTTTGAAGAGTTTATTTTCCTGGAGCAGTGTTACCACTCTCCCTATATCACCGCAGCCACACGGGAAAAGGCAAGACAGCTGGCGGAACCGTTTTATGCGCTGATAGCAAGAGGGCAGACGGAACAACTGATCAAAAATGTGGACCAGGACCTGCTGATCACCTTTATCATCGGCTCCATGAACGAACTGGTGAAACAAACGCACTACAGTGGCACGGCCCTTACAAAAACCCGGACAAGTATTACGTTCGATCTCTGTTGGGACGCCATCAAAGCCTGACAGCTATAATAAACGAATAATTATTCACACATAAATACACCGCATATGGCAGAAATCATGATCGCAGTCGACCTGAGTCCATTCTCCGAACAGGTGATCAACACAGGCGTTGAGCTGGCTGAAAAAATGCAGGCTTCCGTTACGTTGTTCACCGTGATCGAAATCGGCATAGGCCTCGGCCTGCCGGAAGCTGGTCCCGTATTTACCGATGACATACCAGGCAGGATTAAAGAAGCAGAAGACATTCTTCAGACTTACAAAAACAAATACCCGGCTGCCAATATCAACATCCGTGTAACGACCGGCAATCCAAAAAATGAAACACTTGACGAGGCCCACAACGGGGAACATGCCATCTTGGTGGTAGGCACCCACGGACGCACCGGCCTCAACCACATGCTGGTAGGCAGTACGGCGGAATACATTATCCGTCACGCCCGTATACCCGTACTCGTGGTACCCTACAACAAGGAAGAACACTAAGCGGCAAATTCTACAATGATAAGACAACAGCAAACGGCCCTGTCTGTTGTAAATATCCCGGCTCCGGCCGGGATATTTTTTTGATGGTAACCTAACGGGAAAGCGTATATTTATATTGAATTAGTTACTGCATATCTCTCCGCATCCCCCCACTGCACAGCCCCCAATCAGGGCCCTATACCGCATTGTTTCCATTATCCACTCAACCCTAAATTTTCTTGTGCATGAAAAATCATTACACAACTCTTCGCCTGGCAGCGCTGTTCCTATTGCTATTAGCGTCCACGGCCGTACGGGCACAGCTCAAAATCGGTGATAATCCGGCCACTATCAACAAGGCTTCCATCCTGGAACTGGAAAGCCTTCGTCAGGGTTTGCTCCTCCCCAGGATTCCGGACACCACCCTGGCGCCGCTCACCACCGCCCCCGACGGGATGATCATCTACTTCACCGGCACCCAAAGCCTGATGGTACGCCGCGGCGGATACTGGGCCAAACTGGCCGACAGCCTCGCTGTTTCAGGCAGCAGCTGGCAACTCAAAGGCAACGCCGGCACCACCACGGCCAATTATATCGGCACATCCGATAATCAGCCATTATCTGTAAGGACAAACGGCACAGAAGCCATCAGCATTGCCGCTAACCAGAACGTTGCCCTTAAACAGGTGCCCACCAGCACCTCGCTGATCAGCGTCCTTGTCATCGACCCGGCCACCGGCACCGTTAATCAGCGCAACCTCTCCGCCGCCGCGTTTAATGACGCAATCCGTACGCTCAACGGCGTAGCCAGACAGGGATTTACCATCAAGGCGGATACCGCCAACGCAGCTTACGGCGTTACCACTACCGCCGCCGATAGTACCATTACTATGAACGTTCCCATCGTGAACGGCACCACGCAGAAAACCGGTCTGCTCACCTATGCCGACTGGGCCAGTTTCAGCAGCAAACAACAGGCGATCACCATCGGCGCTTTTGTCAATACGCCCACCAACGCCAACGGCCTGGCGCTGGACCCCGCCACAGGCACCCTGCAAATGGTGGCCGCGGACGCGACTAATCCGGGCGGCGTGTCCGTTACCAGCCAAACCTTCGCGGGCGTGAAAACATTCCGCGACAGCGCCAGTATGGCCGGCAGCCTCGGCGTAACCGGCGCGGCAACAGTGGGCAACGGCCTGCGTATCACCGGCGGTGGCGCCAACATTACCGGTAACGTCACACTGGCCACAGCACCGCCCAATGTAAGCACCGCCACTACCAGCGTGCTTTTCCGCAATCCCACCACCGGCGCTATTGAAAACAGGCTGGTAGACTCCACCGCTTTCTCGGTCGGCATACGGCAGATCAATGGTCAAACCGGACCTGCCATCTCTTTTCTCACAGGTAAAAATGGTACTGATGTCAATATAGACAGCACATCGGCCACCAACCGCCTCACCATCAACGTACCCGATGCCAGTACCACTGCGCGCGGGGTGGTCAACGATTCCACGCAGACTTTTGCAGGCAACAAAACCCTGCGCGATTCCCTCGCCGTGGGCAAAGGCGCCAATATTGGCGGCGCGGTCAGCGCCAATTCCACCCTGCAGGTAAGCGGATCAATGTCTATGAATATCCGGTCCGTCAACAGCTCCGGCAGTCTCACCGAAACAGATAACACCGTACTGGTCAACGCTTCTACCGGCTCCGTGACCATCACGCTGCCACCAGGCACCAATATCGTTGGCCGCGTATACACCATCAAAAAAACCGGCGGCAGCATCGACAACAGCGTAGTGATCCAGCCCACCGGCGGACAAATTGAAGGCGGCAGCAGTTATACCATCTACAACAATTACACGTATGTAACCATTCAGACAGACGGCACCAACTGGTGGGTCATTAAGAAATAGACAACGATACATTACTGGTGCTAAACTGTTATTATGCTGAAATACATATTGCATGGCTGCGCGCTGTTGCTGCTGTGGCAGAGTCTGCAGGCGCAACAGCTGCTGCTCAGTGATACCGTCTCGGCCACCACCAAATCAGCATTGCTGGAAATCAGAGCGAAGTCGCAAGGCCTGTTGCTTCCCCGCATACAGGACACCACCGTGGCACCGCTCTCCTCTTCCCCCAATGGCATGCTGATCTATTATATCCCCGCCAGCAGCGTGATGGTACGGCGCAACGGAGGCTGGTCGCAGCTGGCTGATAGTATAGCCGTCACCGGTAGTAACTGGAAACTGACCGGCAATGCCGGCACCGATACGCTCACCAGGTTCATCGGCACTACCGACGCCACCGGCCTGGTATTCCGGACCAACAATACCAAACGCGTGGCCATCTCGTCAACCGGCAATGTCGGCATAGGCACATCCTCGCCTTCCGCCACCCTGCACGTAACAAGCGGCGTGGCCAATACGTCAGGGGTATTGCTGCAAAACCTTACCAGCGCTTCGCCCGTTACCGCCAGTGCCGCCGGTATCGGCGTGGATGCTTCCGGCAACGTAGTACGCACGGCCACTGCCCCCTTGTTTTATAACAAAAGCGGTTCCTCTCCGCTCACCAATACCATCAAGATATGGGCAGACACGCTGTACAACGCTGGCGGAGGTTCCGTTACGGCCAATATCTCCAATGCCGGTTTCACCAATATCCTGAGCATTCAGGCTACCGGCCTGGGTGGTACCGGCAGCGGCGTTTCGGATGCTCCCATTCCCATCGTGACCAGTTACACGGTGACTGCCGTCAATATGGTCATCATCCGCGGCAACGCCGGATTGACGATCCTAAACGGCATGGCACAAGACACTGACAAAACACATAAGGTCTTTCTCACGGTCATCGGCTATTAGCCGGCCTAAAAAAAAATCTTATCCGGAACCTGTTATACATATCGCTTCTCTTACTATTTCCCGCCACCATGGCGGGGCAGGCAGCCACGTGGCTGCATTCCGATGCGCGGGTAGGTATCTTCGGCAAAGACACCATCAGTATCTTCGGGGATATGGTCAATGAAGGGGATATTCTTTCCACATCCGGTTCCGTGGTAAATTTCTTCGGGCTGCGCTGGCGTAACAGCAACAACGCTACGATCCATGATGAAAGCATTGACGGCTTCAGTGCTGCCGGTGGACTATTCCGCTTCGCCCAGCCCGATCCGGCGCTGTACCAGCACATCACCGGCGGCTTCAGCGCGGTAATGAATACAGGCGCCAGCTTCCCAAATCTCAGCGTGGAAAGCTCTCCGGGCCTCATACTCGATGATCTCAGCGATATGAAAGTGGTAAACGTGCTGGATATACGAAAAGGACATATTTTCCTAAATGGCTGGAACCTCGTGGTTGGGCACCATACGCCGGGAGATATACGGCATTATTCTCCGCAGCGTTTTATCGTCACCGGCGGCGGCTTCCTGTACCGTAAACAGATCGCCGCATCCGACGGTACAGTCGTATTTCCCGTCGGTACCAGGCCTTCTTCCTTTACACCGGCGGCCATGGCCAACAAAGGCGTGACCGCAGATTTTCGTGTAGGCGTTACAGATAGCACCTTCCTGGACCTGACTACCGGTCGTAACTTATTACTGACAAGCGTCAACAAAACCTGGCAAATAGATGTGTCCCAACCGGACGCAGCTATCAACCTGTGGCTGGTGCACGGTTTGGGCGATGAAGGCCCGGTATATGAAGCTAACCGCAACACCAGCTACCTGGCCCGGTATCTTCCCTCCGGCTGGGACGTGGCAGCACAACGGGCAGCACCGGTATCACCGAATATCTTTTCCACCGCCGGGCCAGATAACCAGGCAGCCTACGGCGTCAGGGCATTCCAACATCTGACCACCACCAATTATTTTACCAGCCTGGTGGCAGAAACAGTCAACAGCCCGGAAACGACCACCCTGCAATACTTTGAAGCCGCTCGCAGCAGCAGCAATGCTGACAGCGTGCTGCTGCGCTGGATCACCGGCCGTGAATATTTCTGCGCCGGATTTACCATTGAACGTAAATACGCCGGCACTCCCAACTTCGACTCCATCGGCTTTGTAAAAAGCAGTGCGCCGGGCGGTATCAGCTATTTCCCCGTTGGCTACGCCGGTACTGACTATCAACCCAATGATAAATTTATCTTCTACAGAATTAAAGTTATCATGACCGACGGTAGTTACTTCTACGGGCCTGTTCGTCTCGTAAAAGGCAAAAACGCCAAAGGCGATATCACCGTATGGCCAAATCCGGTACGTGGCCGGGTAGTACACATCTATTATGGCGCCGGCCTTCACGTCAAAGCCATCGCCCTGCTGGATGTCCCCGGCAGGCGCATCCTCACACAGGAGTACCAGCAGCCGCTGCCTACCCGCAATTACTATGAACTGGACATCCCCACTTATCTGGCGAGAGGTATCTATTTCTTACAGTTTCTGGATGAAAATGGGCAAACTATACATACAGAAAAAATCGTATTAATGGAATAATGCAGATATTAAAATCCGCTTAAACTCTTTATGGCGCAGATATTTACACCATTGGGCAGGTTAACTTTGTGGTTGACGACAAAATCAAGTATAACCATTTACCATGCCTCTTGAAAAAAAGTTTCTGTCTGCGGCTTTTCTGCGTAAGCTCCACTGGAAGGAGCTGTTAGCCCTGTTATTTATTCTGTTGGCGATTTATTTTTTCCGTTCCCAACGCCACGAACTGAAGTCACTGGTGCCGGCTATTGAAAGGGCCGACCGGGTGTGGATAATAATTGGCGTTGCTGTAACGGGCATCTACATATTGTTGCAGGCATTGATGTACGTGTTCAGTTTCCGGTCGGTCGGTTCCCGACTAAGTACTTACCTGGGCACCGAACTTTTTCTGAAACGGAACCTGTTGTCCGTATTCCTGCCCGCCGGTGGCATTAGTTCACTGGCCTATGTGCCGCAAAGCCTGCGACGGGCACAGGTGCACAAACAGCAGATACACCAGGCTTCCGGCATCTACGGTTTTATTGGTATTCTTTCGGTTTTCCTGGTAGGTATTCCGGTAGTGATGTATGCCATGTTGCATACCGGCAGCATGAAAGATGCCGGCTGGGGCCTCGCAGCCATCTGTGCTTTGCTGGCGTTGGTAGTATGGCTGGTGCGGTCCATGCAAACCAAAGGTAGAGCCTATCAACTGCTGATACGGTACTTTCCGGCCACGGCGCACAAAGTGGACGAGATGTTTACTTTTCAGTTGTCATTGTCTTCTTTCACTTACACGGTGCTGGCTTCGGTGCTGATAGAAGTGGCCGGCGTGGCGCATCTTTATCTCAGTATGCTGGCCACCGGTGTCACCCCGTCGCTGGAAGCGGCCTGCGTAGGTTATATCGTAGCCACTATATTCCTGATTATCTCTCCCTTCCTGCGCGGACTGGGGGCCATTGAGCTGTCGCTGGCTTACCTGCTCAGCAACTACGGCTACAGCACCCTGCAGGCGTTAGAGATAACGCTGCTGTTCCGTTTGTTTGAATTCTGGTTGCCGCTGGCCGCCGGTATGGTGGCCTTTGCACTGAAAGGCCGCGACCTGGTGCTGCGCCTGTTGCCTCCTATCCTGATTTTCCTGCTGGGAATGGTCAACATATTCTCCGTACTAACGCCACCGTTAGCCTACCGTATGCATCTGCTGCGGGCTTATATCCCCGGTACATCTATCCATGCCTCCAATCTGCTGGTCGTATTTTCCGGGCTTATCCTGCTGGTGACGGCCACCTTTCTTTTCAGAGGGCTGCGCAGCGCGTGGATCGTTGCGTTATGTGTATCGTTGCTGTCCGTGTTTGGCCACATCGGCAAAGCACTGGACTATGAAGAGGCCAGCCTTGCGCTGGTAACCAGTTTCCTGCTGCTGGTCACCGCCCGCCAGTACCGCGTAAAAAGCAATCCGCAACTGGTCAATATCGGTGTGGTTACAGCGGTAGCCACTTTCCTGCTGGTATTGTTTTTCGGCACCATCGGCTTTTATTTTCTGAACGTAAGACACTTTGGTATTGACTTCACCTGGCAACAGTCCCTGCGGCATGCTTTCCACTGCTTTATGCTGCTGGAAGATGATGGCTTGCAGCCTGTAACACGGTTTGCGCGCGAATTTATGTCGGCCATCCGGGTACTGGGCGTCAGCTCATGGGCCTTCCTGTTTTATACGATCATCAGACCGTACCTGCATGTATCAAAACATAACAACACCACGCTGGAGAAAGCCCGCTTCTACCTGAGCCAGTATGGGGATTCTCCCATGGACTACTTTAAAGTGGGAGAAGATAAAATCCTGTACGTATCCGATCAGTACGAAGGTTTTATTGCTTACCGGGTAGCCAGCAGTTTTGCTATTGTGCTGGAAGAACCGGTTTGTAGTGAAGACAATAAATTGTTGCTGCTGGAAGAGTTTGAACAACAATGTAAGAAGATGGGCCTGCGGCCTGCTTTTTACCGGGTAGATGAAGACAGCACCTATTATTTCAGTCAACTGAAGAAGAAAAAGATGCTGATCGGGCAGGAAGCCATTATGGACATACGTGACTTTACGCTGAGCGGCAAGGACAAAAAGTCCCTGCGTAATGCGCTCAATAGCCTGGCCAACAAAGGTTATGTGACCCGGTTGAATCCGGCGCCGCAGTCCACCGCCATGTTATCCGCGCTGAAAGTAGTAAGCGATGAATGGCTGCAGCAGTATGAAGTCAAGGAGATGACTTTTTCGCAGGGACTTTTCGATGCAGTTGCTATGCGCGACCAGGACGTGATCACTGTTACCGATGCGGACGGCAACATTGCCGCCTTCCTCAATATCATCCCGGATTATGCGCCCGGCGAGTGTACCTATGACCTGATACGTAAGCGTACCAATGCGCCAGGCGGCGTGATGGACGCGCTGATCATTGCGCTGATACAGGACGCGCAGGACAAGGGCCTGCAATACCTCAACCTGGGCATGGTGCCCATGTCCGGTATCAGTCAACCGGAGAACACCGCCGAAAAGATGGTAAAATATGCCTATGAGAAACTCCGCTTCTTCCGGCATTACCAGGGGTTGCGGGAGTTCAAGGACAAATATGCCACCATGTGGACCAACAAGTACCTGATTTACGAACACGATTTTGATTTGATCCAGCTACCGGTAGCCCTCAGTAAGGTGATGCAGCCCTGAGTACGGAACAGATTTTGATTTGGAGGAAGGAGATATCTTTGTATATGCTAACCAGAGATTTATTACAGACAGGCAGGTGGTGGCTGATGGGAGTATTATTATGTTCCGCTTTACAGTTGCCCGCGCAAACCAATGTGAACAAATTGCCCGTGCAGGTAAAAGCGCCTCCTGCCGGCAGTACAGCGCCACTTATTCTTTACATTACCGGAGATGGCGGTATGAAGAAGTTTTCCGCCAACATGATTGAAGCGTTTCAGCAGCACAACTATCCGGTAGTGGCGTTGAATGCACTGAAATATTTCTGGAATAAAAAAACGCCTCAGCAGGCGGCCACGGATGTAGCGGAGTTGATCCGCTATTACCAGTCGGCCTGGAGCAGCAATCACGGGGTGATACTAATTGGGTATTCCCTGGGCGCCGATGTGTTGCCTTTCATCTACAATCAGCTACCGGAAAATATTTCCTCCCAGGTGACGCAGGTCGTGTTTTTATCTCCTTCCCGTTTTACAGATATGGAGGTGCATATTTCCGATATGCTGGGCAGGTCGTCCAGCAAGGGGATGAACGTCACTGCTGAGATGAACCGTATTGCTGACAAGCCGGTGTTGCTGGTATTTGGGGCCGGGGAGAAGGATTTTAACCTGGCTGATCTTACGATTGCGCATTACAGGAAGCTGGTATTGCCGGGAGGACATGCCTATGATGAAGATGCCAATGGCGTGGCGGGCAAGATATTGTCAGCTATCCGGTAATTCAAATCGCTGACGGGTATGGGCATGAGGAGATCAACCGGAAGAACGGTTATTGGTCGTCCGGTTGCCTGTTATTACAGGAAGTTATCATGATATCCTTATCAGCTTTCCATTACCTTTCCGGCCATAGCGGTGGAGAGGGATGCAAGGGCCTGTTGACTGACAGGGATTTTGACATTACCGATCATCAGGTAATTTTCCCCCAGCCGGGTAATGTGGCGATATGACACTACGAACCATTGATGTACGCGCAGGAATGCAGACATGGGAAGCTGGGACATGATCCAGTCAAGCGTTTCCATGGTAGCGAGGCGTTTCTCCTGCAGGTGTAGCAGGATGTGGTCGTTCATCACTTCGAGGTACTGCAGCTCATCGTACGGTATCTTTTCATGCTGGTCACCGCAGCGGAGCGTAAAATAATTACGGGACATAAGATTTGTTTTGGTAGCGATTTGCGATAAGATTGTCTGTGAATATAAGAAAGAAGCAGGTGACTGGAGAGAAACCTGCGTGTAATCTAAAATCTAATCTAAACCGCGTTATAAAAAAGTCTTTTTATATGGGACCCCGGTTTGAGCCGGTTAGGGAGCAAACGGGGTTATTATTCATCTCAGTAAATATGAGAGGAATAAAGCAGGAATTTGTTAATCACTTGTAAAGATTTTAAGCTTAATAAAAAAATGGACAGGACAGGAATGCGACTCCCTGTTGGCTGTCCATTTTTCAAGATGTAACAAAAGATTCGTACTAACAGGGGTAGGCCTGCTGGTGTAAATCTTAGGCCCACTGGGGGCGGCTGAAGCGCAGTGATTACCTGTCGGTGATCTGTCAGGTGAATCCGGGCGCCGACTTTTTACCAGAGATTGATCAGGAGGAGCATCATTACTGCACCAGCGGCGGTAACCAGGTTCTTGGAGAACCGGATGTTGAATCCACCTTTTTCTGAGTAGTAATAACTTTCTTTGTACCGGTCGTACTCAATGGGAGCACCTAACTCCTTCATCATTTTGAGGAATTCATAGAGTGTTCGTTCGGAAATACGAAGCCGCTTGGCTAACTGAGCGGGTTTACCGGTCCCTTTGATCCTGATTAGGTAATCAATGGTTTGTAGTCGATCAAAATAACGCTTTGGCATGTGGCATAGAGGGGCTTAACGGTTATATATTGAATTTACGATAATAACTAAGATTAAACCAGATTTCCCATATATATATTTTATTATAAATATTAGTAAACTGATTTAAACGGGTTTCTCTCTAAAAATCGGCTGCGGGTCAATGGCGCTGATGCGGTTGTTTTGCGTACTTTTTCTTAACGTGTGAACAGATAAAATATTGGATATAAGCAGAAAAATGGGGCTACTGCAATAATGCTGCATAGATGATGTCAGCAAGTGCTGCGCCGTGGTCGACAGTGGGGTCTGGCGGCCTTGTTGCATAGATGCTGCCGTTTTTGCCTACCACGATGAGCGCGGGATAACGGCTGATGTTGTACTGTTCCAGCACAGTGGCAATTTGTCCGTCGGCCCACAGCTGTACGCCGGGATACTTCGGAGAGGCGTTGCTGTTACAGTTGATATGTACAAATACCACCTCTTCTTTATTGAAGCAGGTATTGATTTCCGAGAGGGAAGGCAGCAACTGGTCGTCTGCGTCATAGAAATGCAGCAGCACCACTTTACCGGCAAAATAATTCAGGTTGACGGGGTGGCCCGCGCTGTCCGGAAGGCTGAAAGCCGGTGCCGGCATACCTTTGCTGATACCTTTCTTTATTTTTCCGTACTTGGCTGCGATGGCCTGCTTGCATGCAGCATGCTGCACGATGGACAGATAATCCTGCGCACAATTTGCCAACACTTCCTGTTGTCCACCGGCAGCAAGACTTTGCAGCAACTGATGCGCCAGCAGTTTATCCCGCAGGATGCCCGTATAATGTGATTTGATCCAGTCATAGATCTCCCGGTCGGTACACTGACTGTGCTGCTGCATAAAATAATCTGCTTCCGCTTTCTGCAGCAGGTAATTCAGATAACGTATAGCCAGGGCCGTAGTATCAGAAGGAACAATGGCCGGCAAAGCGGGCATGATAGCCTGCCGGTACAGGGAAGCCTGTTCAGCCACAGCCATCCCTTCCGGTGAAGCATGCCAGAGGCAGGCTATCATCCTGGCAGCGGTTTCCCCGAGCACATTGGCCCGTACGACCGCATACTCAGATGCGGGAAGGCTGTCATGATAATTTTGCAACACCGCTTCCGCGGCCGTCATTTGCTGACGGTACCATGCCACCCGGGAAGGCACATCATCCTTTACCGGCTGTGACACCCGCTCCTGCGCCCTGCGCGAGAGATATTGCGCCCGGCAGGCCGGTGCACCGTTTCCTGCCAGTATTAATGTATCATCGGTAAAATTCAGTGAGAGACTGTCACCAGGCCGCAGTGTGCCATAAAAGTTGCGCGGCCCGCCGGCATCCAGGTAAAAAAATAGTACCGCCATAGGTTCCGCCGGCAGCCGGAAACAAAAAGTGTCTTTCTGTAGTAAGGTATCCTGGCTTTTTGCCGGCAGCACGCCCGGCTCACTCCACCATGAAACCGATACCGGTTGGCCTTTCCCTCCTTTCACCCTGCCTGAAATAGTGGTAAATGCCTGCGCAGACGCCTGCTGCGCTATCATCAGGAATCCTACTGAAAACAAAAGCGACAGTTTTAGATGACATTGCATACACGATAATTTTAGGGACATGAAAAATCCCCACAGTAAAAACCGCAGGGGGTTGTATTCACAACGATAGTAAATGAAAACTCTGATGTTTTGAGCTGTTTTAGTTTTTTTAGGATGCGGCCATTGTGTTTTTTCGATCACAATGATAGATGGAATTGCGAATTGAAATGTTAATGAGATCTAAACATCTGCTTATTAACAAAAAACGGTAAAAAGAGGCACCAATGGGGCAATTACGACAGCTTTGTAGAAATCGATTGAATAAAGGGACAGGCCCGTCGGAACGCGTGGGCGAAGCGTGCAGGCGAAAAATGCAGGTGCAGTGTATAGGTTAGCGTAGACTGTAGACGAAGAGCGTAGACGAAGGGCGTATAAATTTATAAAAACGTATATCCGACAAAGTTAGTCGCTAAATATTAAACCAATATACCAGCTTCAACACCAATGCCCTGTTTTTCACATAAAAAGGCTCCGGCAAATAGTTATCCGTATATACTATAAACAGATCGGAAGCCGGGCGGTACCGCCACTGAAAGCGGGTATTCAGGTTGATGTTTTTCTGCTGTTCGTTGTACTGCATAAAACCGGTAAAGAACAGTGTATTCGTCATCGTTACATCCAGCCGCGGGCCTACCAGCCAGAAAGAGTTATTGCCCCATGGCTGTGGCAGCCGTATATCATTATAGTTGGCACTGAGCGCAATGCTCACATAAGGCTGGAAACGATAGCCCAGCTCCGCATTGGTCATCAACCGTGTGCCCTCTTCGTAGTACCCGCCGTACCGCGCCGAGAAAGCGTAGGTGAAAAGGCTCTGGGGCTTGGACACATAATCCGCGCCGACGGTGTTCCAGTTATGCCGGGTGCCTGTCTTCAGGCTGTCTTTACGGGTATTGGTCGGATCGAAAGGATTCAGCAATTGTATATACGTGTTGGAAGCCCATATATTCAGGGTATTACGCTTGCGGAAAACGATCCCGTAGTTCAGCATGGATTCATTATCGGTACGGTGGAAATTCTCGTCCATAAACCAGGTGCTCGTCACCTGCGGCCCATGGCTCAGCACAGCGCCTGACTGCGGAAAGAAAAGCCTCGTCACCTGTGGCATCACTTTAATATAGCCTTGTCGCGGCACATAACCCACTTCGGCGTTGTAGTTCCGCCCTACATACTCATGCTGCCAGCTGATGTTCCACACTTTGCTGGTATATTGCAGGTTGGCTGCGTGCGCAAAGTCATGACCGGTCCTGCCAGGGCTGTACGACTTCAGCAACATGGCTTTGCCTGTCCAGAAGTTATTGGAAGAGGCCAGGTTGTACTCCAGGCCTACGTTTCTGTTATACCGGGAATAAACAGGTTTGTCTTCCACTTTGGAGGGATCATAATTCAGTGATTCCTTGTTGATAAATATGAAGCCCACATTAGAGCGGGAAAACACCCGGCGCTGCAAAGCAGCCACAGTAAAGTTCTGTGCCGGCAAACCGGTCTCCTCCTGTTTGCCTGTTTGCATGTTCATCACTCCGAGGCGCCAGTCTTTATTCAACTTGCCACTCAATCGCGCGCCAAAATGAATGGGCACGCCAAGGCCTATACGCCGTGAGAAAAAAGGCCGTATGGTGCTGTAGCCGAAATTGGAGAACTGGTCCCCGTTTTCCAGAAAAAACTGCCTTTTTTCTGGAAAGAACAGTTCAAAACGGTCCAGGTTAGTGACCTGTTTGTCCACGTCCACCTGGGAAAAGTCAGGATTAACCGTCAGGTCGAGGTTTAAGGAAGAAGTTACTGCTACCTTGGCGTCGAGGCCAACGTCCCGGCGGAACTTGGCAGGCGTGCCCTTGTCATAATCTTTGGCTATACCGCCCAGGAGATATGGTATCAGGGAGATGTTAGGACCTGCCGCGGGCGGCACCGTGTCCCAGTCGAGGCTGCCGGTATAGGCCAGCGATGCGGTGGCAAACTGCCGCGGTACCGGCGCCCAGGCGGACTTCTCCGTGGTTTTGAGGTCGTTACGGCTGAAGTTGATGCCCCAATGTGTAATGCCTTTTTTATAACGGATCGTCTTAAAGGGGATAGCCGCTTCAAAAACCCACTTGTCTTTATAATTCTTTACGACGGAAGTCCATTTATTGTCCCAGCTAAGGTCCACTTTGCCACCGTCATACATCAACCCGTCCCATTGCGCACCGGCTGCATTGGCGCCGAAAGAGAAGCCATTGGTCTGATCATCAAAAGGGTCCATAAACAGCAGGAAATTATCATTCTTCAGGAAAGCGAAATCCCGCCTGAGCGACTCCACCATATACGGCCCGGCATCCGGCGTATAACTTTCCACCAGCAGGTAGATGTGCTGCTGATCGTAAGTCATGCGAACATCGGTGCGTAGCCTGGCGGCACTGGTGTCCATTGGTAGCACCATATGAAAATTACCGGCTATGTCTGCATCCTGCCAGGCTTGTTCATCAATGACACCGTCAATTTTGACGGCCGAAGTGGCTTTCTTTATCCGCAGATGGAATGATTCGTTTTTCTTTTGCTGCTGAGCCTTTGCCGCCAACGATACATTTATACAGCATAAAAGGCACAAGAGACGTGGAATGGTACGCACAGTTTGGTTGTTATGGGTTGAACGAACAAAATACAAAAAAGGGAAAACGGCGTTAGAAAAAAAGGATAAGAGGCAAACAGGAATTACAAATTACGAATTACGAATTACGAATTGAGGGCTTCTTTTATGGAACGGTTACTTAATAACTGCTCTATAAAAGAAGCCCTCAATTCGTAATTCGTAATTTGTAATTCGTAATTAACTCCTGTTATTTTTCAGCTGCGCGCTGGGTTGTGGCACTTTCACGGTAGTAGTACGGCTGCTGCGGCCGCGGGTATTAAACACCCTTACTTTCACTACTTTGCCACCGGCCTGGATGGGGCCGTTGTATACCGGGCTCTTTAACGTAGGCTCTTCACCGTTAGTAGTATAACGAATCACCAGTCCTGGCATCTGCACATTTACTTTTACAGTGCCTTCGTCTACAGATACGCCGGCAGTAGGAATACGCCAGTTATAGCCGCCATTGTAATAGTCCAGTCTTGGCATTTCACGTTTGCCCATTACATTGGAAAACACGCTCCATGCCTGTGCATACATGGCATCAGCCCTGGCGGTGTCTTTTTCAGTGGCCCATGCCGGGTCCTGCGCCCATGCTCTTTCTGCAAGACCGAGCAGCTTAGGCAGCATCATATATTCCATCCGGTCGGAAGTGGTCACGGTTTCGCTCCACAACAAACCCTGCAGGCCACGGATATTGGACTGCCCAAAGCCTGTCAGCCTGTCTTTGCCCACGAACATGGCAGGTGTTACGGGATTACCTCTGCCATCTACCTTGGAGTTTTTATAATAATCGAAAGGAATGAAATAGAATGGTTTGTCTACATCCACAAAACCGCCCCAGTAGAATCCCGGTTCATCGAAGGATTTCATGGCGGCCATGTCAAAATAGAAATTGCTCACGCCGGACAGGATAATTTTGTAGCCTGCATTCGCCAGGCGATAGGACAGATCTTCCTGTCCGCCGCCGATAACATTGTTCCATACGTTGAGCTGGAAATTGTCATTGGCAAAGTCCGGATTGGGAATGCTGGCCGCTTCGCCATCGATCGTGGTTTTACGCATACCGGCTTCTTCCCAGCCGGCTGTTTCCAGTCCGCGGGCTTTCAGCAGGTCATTCACTTTACGATAGTAGTAGTACCACAGGTCGTTCACATTTTTGATGCTTTTATCCTGCTGCATAAGGGCCAGGCAGGCAGGGGATTTTTCGAACACGCCATGAGGCACTTCGTCACCGCCCATATGCACAGCCGTCAGTGGCGCACCGGCTTCTTTATACATGGACTGCAGTTCATCCACCACTTTCTCCAGGAAACGGTAGGTAGAAGGCAGGGCGACGTTCATCACGTTGTCGTTCCAGTTCTGTACGGAGCGGTATTCGGATTTATCTTCCAGGTCAGAGAGCAGGTATTCGGCGGCTTCTTTGTCTTTACCAGCCGCTTTGAGGCGATAGTAGCGGGACTCCATGGATTTTACCGCAGCGCGGGCATGGCCCGGCGTTTCTATTTCCGGCAGTACACGTATATGCCTTTCCGTTGCATAACGCAGCACTTCTATAAAATCGGCGCGGGTGAGGTAACCGGAGCCGGCAGCGTTGCTGGTGTCTGGGCCGGAACCATAAGATGGCGGCAGCATATTTTTCCAGTCGGTGCTGTGGCCACGTTTGGCGCCGACCTGCGTTAACTCCGGCAGGGAAGGTATTTCCAGGCGCCAGCCTTCATCATCGCTGAAGTGGTAGTGCAATACGTTCAGTTTATACAGCGCCATTACATCGAGGATACGCAGCAGGTCACGTTTACTATGGTAGTTACGGGCCACATCTATCATGAATGCGCGGTAGTTGAAGCGCGGGTGGTCGCTCACCTGTACAGCGGGAATGCTGACAGATTTCTGCACCGCAGACCATGCAGCAGGTGCTATCAGGGATTTGAGGGACTGAATGGCATAAAAAGCGCCTTCGTCGCTACCAGCGGTGATGGCAGCGCCTTCAGGCGTCACTTTCAGTGTATAGGCGTTGGCGGCCAGGCTTTTATCCAGCTGGAAGGTCACCGTTTTTTTACCGGGAGCGCGTTTGCCCAGCAAAACCGTCATTTCGTTTTCGAGGAATTTGCCTGTTGCCTCCAGGCCGGCATCTGCCCTGACCACCGGGGGAGCATCCAGCACCAGCGTCCCGCCGGAGGCGGTAACAGACACCGGTGTGGGGAAAATCAATGGCAGCTGCGAAGCAGGTATGTCCTTAATGGCAGCATTCTGTTTAAATATATCCGTTGGCGTTATAACGGCTGTTTTATCGCCGGGATAACGCATAAGTTGTTTCGCGGTAGTAGAAGGGCGGATAGTATAGTCCTTTATGGGCAGGCCCGTTTCTTTCTGATCGTCCCATACGAGGTACAGGCCAGCCGGGGCATCCGTGAAGTTAACAGCCCAGGCGTCGCCTACGATGCCCAGCTTCAGGGAATCTCCCGGTTTGATGCCGGCAAAATCCGCTGTGGGCGTAAAGCGGTACAGGTCGCCGTTGATGCCCTCCACTTTTATATTCCCCGGCAAAACGCCATCCTTTACCGTACGCACGAAGTTGAAATACAACTCCCAGCCTTTGGCTGGAAAGGGTTTGTCGCTGGTGTTGACAAACGTGAAGGTAGACAGGAAATTGGCTTTTCCCTGGTAATTGTTTTCCCCCACTTCCCAGCTGGTTTTCAAGCGGGTAGCGTCAAACGGAGCAGCTTTTTTGGTCTGGGCAAAAACGGAGGTGCCGGCGAGCAACAGTCCCGTTGTCATGAGTTTCCCTAAAAACTTATGCCTGATCATGTTTTGAATAAATTAAAAAACGATAAAAATGAATGCTACAATGGTTATGAATACAGGTGGATGAAAATGGCATTGGTACCGGTCGTGTCTATCACCCTCCATAGCATCCGTGTAATATAAAACCTATCCGCCATAAATACAAATAAGCGTACAGCAGGCCCCTGGCTGCAACAATAGGCCGGATGCTTTTGTTAATCGATTGCAGTATGACGGCACCGTTCTGAGGATATTTTATTTAACTTTAGTAGCCTAACGATTAAACGATTTATTTTATGGCAAAAGCGTTTATTGGATGTTCGATTGCAAGCTTGATTCTCATCATTGGTCTTGGTTTCTTTTTTCCCTGGGTTTACTGGTTGCTCATTCTTGTCTTGCCGCTCATTATTATGGGGGCCATGGACATGATGCAGACAAAACATGCTATCATCCGCAACTACCCCATTTTCGGGCGTATGCGTTACTGGATGGAGGCTCTGCGTCCTAAGATCTACCAGTACTTTGTGGAGAGTGATATTGACGGCAGCCCGGTGAACCGGGTAGACCGGTCCACTATTTATCAACGGGCCAAGCGGGAACTGGACTCGCAGCCTTTCGGTACACAGTTCAACGTATATGCGGAAGGGTATGAATGGATGGCCCATTCCATACAGCCGCACGATTTTGACACGATGAATAAAGACCCGCGGGTGGTCATTGGTGGCCGTGATTGCCGCCAGCCTTATTCAGCCAGCATCTTCAATGTGAGCGCCATGAGCTACGGATCGCTCAGTTCCAATGCAGTAGAGGCATTGAACGGAGGTGCCAAAATCGGCAATTTTGCGCATAACACCGGTGAAGGTGGCATCAGCGATTTCCATCTGAAACAGGGAGGCGATATTATCTGGCAGATTGGTACCGGTTATTTCGGTTGCCGCGATGAAGATGGTAATTTCTCTGACAAACTGTTTGCAGAAAAAAGCGTGCTGCCACAGATAAAAATGATTGAGTTAAAACTCTCACAGGGCGCCAAGCCTGGCCATGGCGGTATCTTACCGGCAGCTAAAAACACTCCTGAGATAGCCGCTATCCGCCACGTAAAACCACATACCACCGTCTACTCCCCTCCTTTCCACAAGGCCTTCAACAGTCCGCGGGAGATGATGCTTTTCATCAAAAAGCTGCGTGAGCTGAGCAACGGCAAACCAATCGGTTTCAAGCTGTGCATCGGCCAGCACCGGGAGTTCTACGCCATCTGTAAAGCGATGATGGAGGCAGACATCTACCCTGATTTTATTACGGTAGATGGCGGAGAAGGCGGTACCGGCGCTGCGCCGCCGGAATTCTCCAACTCCGTGGGCATGCCGCTGATGGACGGACTGGCTTTTGTGCATGATACGCTGACAGGTTTCAACATCCGTCACCATATAAAAATCATTGCATCCGGTAAAGTGCTGACAGGCTTCCACTTGCTGCGGGCACTGGCTTTAGGGGCAGACACCTGCAACAGCGCCCGCGCCATGATGATGGCCCTTGGCTGCATACAGGCGTTACTGTGCAATACCAACCGCTGTCCTACCGGCGTAGCCACACAGGACAAATGGCTGGCCGCCGGCCTTGTAGTGGATGACAAAAAACAACGGGTGGCCAACTATCACCGCGACACCATTGAGAGCGCCGTGGAACTGACAGCTGCCATCGGTCTTCCCGACCCGCATAAAATTACCCGCCGGCATATCTTCCGCCGGGTGTTCATGAACCAGATCCGCACTTTTGAAGATATCTATCCCAGCACCCCGCAGGGTTTCCTGCTGGAAGGCCAGATACCTGCCCATCTGAAGGAACAGCTGGACACCGTGACGACAGACACCTGGAATTTCGGGATATAGCGTATTTCCGGCCTGTCCGAATTAAATAATCAGGAAACTTATGACTGATACAGGGCGCGGGCGTTATCGCGACAAATTTTCTCTGCCAGTGAAAGCGGGAAATTTTTGGTAATCAGCTCCAGATCTGCCAGTGCGAAGGGTTTAGGCGCCCTCGTTGATGGCAGGTCTGTACCAAATACCAGTGCAGCCGGATTGATAGCGGTGATTTGCCGCATGGCGGTGACCACATCAAAATCGCAGCGGCTAAAGCCGGTAGCTTTAACGATCGCGCCCTTTTCCACCAATGGCAGCAGGTGTTTGAAGCCTGCTTTTGACAAGCCCAGGTGATCGATCACGATCTTAGGGAGCTTATGCAGCGTGGTGGAAATACCGGGCAGTTGCCGGGAATCAACGTACAGCTCCACATGCCATTTAACAAGGTCATACACCCTTTTACCCAGTTGTTCCAGGTATTGAATGCTTTCTGATCCGCCCCGCTGAATATTGAAGCGTACAGCGCGTACGCCCGCATGGTGCAGTGCGACGATTTCCTCGTCGGTTGTATTGGCAGGGATTTGTGTAACGCCTGCAAAACCCGGCCCCAATGCGTTTAAGGCCGCCAGCAGGTATTGTTGGTCAAAACCCTGAAAAGAGCCGGACACCACTGCGCCGCCGGTTACATTCAAATGAAGCGCTGCCACTCTTTCGCGGTAATCGTCAACAGTAAAGGTAGGGGGAACGTATCCGTTGTTGGGGATCAAAGGATACCTGGGGTCAATAATGTGCAAATGTGCATCATATATGGGCTTATCAAACATAAAACTGAGAATAACATGATTACTACTTATTCGCCTGATGCGTTTATCGCATTAAAGTAACGGTTAATTACTGAATAAAAAATAATTTGTTTGGTGCAATATATAAATCTCTCCAAGTCAAAATTATCTTCCTGCAACAAACATATCAGGCGAATCAGCAGGCATTATATTATCATAGTTCCATGGCGGAAGCAGCTGCCTCGTCCACAAACCAGTGCAGCTCACCCTCCTGCGGACGGATCAGCTGGGAAGGGAATTTATCAGCGTCGAAAGTGCCTTCTATTACGCTCTTCAGCGTGAGCGCCTTATTAGCGCCCGTAGTCAGGAACAGCACACAGGCCGCATCGTTCACTACCGGAGCAGTGAGCGTGATACGGTACATGTCCTGCGCAGGCAGGAAAAATGCTTTCACCCAGGCTTCCTCTTCATGCACCACCGGCATACCGGGGAAGAGGGACAAGGTATGACCGTCGTCACCCATTCCCAATAACACCAGGTCAAAGGTCAGCTCTTCATCCTTGAAATATTTACGCAGTATTTGTTCATACTCAAGGGCAGACTGCTCAGGGCCAATGTCTGTGCGCATTACATGGATATTATCAGGATTTACCGGCACTTTGTCCAGCAGCACGTCATAAGCCATGCGGGCGTTGTTGCGTTCGTCTTCAAAGGGCACAGCACGTTCATCGCCCCAGAAGAAATGTATTTTTTCCCACGGAATAATTTCGGCATAAGGAGGTTTTGCCAGCAGCGAGTATAACTGTTTGGGGGTATTACCGCCGGACAGTACAAAGGTGAACTTTTCCTGGTCCTGTAATACTTCCTGTATATAGTTGCTGATCCAGGCAGCCACGTTTTCACTGAGCTGGGCGGGATCTTTGGCGATGTGTAGTTCCATAAAATCAGGAATTACGAATTACGAATTACAAATTACGAATTGAGGGTCCACTTTTGAAATGGTTACTAAGTAACTGCCTGAAAACGGCTCCTCAATTCGTAATTTGTAATTCGTAATTCGTAATTATTTAGAAGGTAAATTAATCCATGTATGTCCGTCTCTGGCGATAAGGGCGTCCGCGTCGTCCGGTCCCCATGAATCCGGGGCATAATTCGGAAAGTCTTGCGGGGTGCGGTTTTCCCATGTCTCCAGGATAGGCATGATCACTTTCCAGGCAGCATCTACCTGATCGCCGCGCATGAAGAGGGTGGCATCACCTTCCATCACGTCGAGCAGCAGGGTTTCGTATGCTTCCGGTGCATGTTCGCCATTGGCGTCTTCATAATTGAAGGTCATATCTACAGGGTCCAGTGTCATGGTCTGACCGGCACGTTTGGCCTGGAAGCGGATACGGATATCCATTTCCGGCTGAATGCTGATCGTGAGCCTGTTGGGGCGCCATGTCTGGGCTGCTTCCTGCGGAAACGCGTAGTGAGGCGCTTCCTTGAACTGCAGGATGATATTGGTCGCTTTCTGGTTCAGGTATTTACCGGTGCGCACATAGATAGGCACACCCTGCCACCGCCAGTTGTCGATGTAGAATTTCACTGCCGCGTAGGTTTCCACGTTGGATTTAGGGTCTACTCCTTTCTCTTCGCGGTAACCGACTACTTTTTCCCCTCTTTTCCAACCGGAAGAATATTGACCGCGTACTGCGAATTCGTGCACTTTATCCGGTGTAATACGGCGGATGGCGTTAAGCACGTCCACTTTTTTATTCCGGATTTCATTGGCGTCGAAAGACACGGGGGCTTCCATACCGATCATACAGAGGACCTGCAGGATGTGGTTCTGCACCATATCACGCAGGGCGCCGGCCCTTTCATAATAACCGCCACGGCCTTCGAGGCCTACGCTTTCTGCTGCCGTGATCTGGATGTTATCAATGAAGTTACGGTTCCATACCGGCTCGAAGAGCGCATTGGCAAAGCGGAAAGCCAGGATATTCTGGATGGTTTCCTTGCCCAGGTAGTGGTCTATACGGAAAATCTGTTCTTCGGTAAATTTAGAAGCCAGCAGCTCATTCAGCTCGTGAGCGCTTTGCAGGTCATGGCCGAATGGTTTTTCGACCACGATGCGGGTACAGTGCTTGTCACTGCACAGGTTGAGGTTACCGAGGCGGGTGGCGATATTGGGCACCAGCTGCGGCGCTACCGCCAGGTAAAAGATAACGTTAGGATGTACGCCCCATTCCTCTTCTTTCTGCTTCACGAAATCGGCCAGCTTGGAATAGGCAGCAGCATCTTCCGCGTCCATCTGGAGATAAGTCACATGTTGACTAAAATCTTTCCAGTGGCCGTTTTGTTCACCTTTTCTGCGGGAGAATTTGGTGATACCGTCCAGCAGGTGGGTACGGTAATCGTCGTCGGAATACGGGCTGCGGCCCAAACCGGCAATAGCGAATTGCTCGGGCATCCAATCGTCGAGGAAAAGATTGTATAACGCAGGTGTTAGTTTTCGGTAGTTTAAATCGCCGCTGCCCCCGAAAATAAAGAGGATGGAAGCAGGAGGGCGTTTATGGATCTGCATATATTAAATTAATAATGAACTTTATTAGTTGTTACGCTGCCATTCGGTGTGGAAAGTACCAGGGATGTCTGTCCGCTGGTAAGTATGCGCACCGAAATAGTCGCGCTGGGCCTGTATCAGGTTGGTCGCCATTCTGCCGGTACGGAACGCGTCGAAGTAAGACAGGGCAGACATGAAGCCTGCGGCCTGTATACCGGCTTGTGCCGCCTGTGCCACCACGCTGCGGGTGTTGGCTTCCACAGACTGTACGAGGTAGGCCACGCCTTTGTCCAGCAGGATATTGGCCAGGTTGGCGTCTTGCTGGTAGGCCTGTGTGAACACTTCCAGGAGGGAAGAGCGGATAATACAACCGCCTCTCCATACTTTCACTACTTCCGGCAGCGGGATTTCCATCTGCAGGTCGCGGGAAGCTTCGTGCAGCATGGCTAGTCCCTGTGCATAGCTCAGGATAGTGGCGAAATACAGGGCATCATGCACCTGTTTGATCCACATGTCACGGCTTACATGAATGGTCTGGTCCGGCGCGGTGTACAGCTTTTCAGCTTCCAGGCGCTGGTCTTTGTAGCCCGAGAGTGTACGCATCGCTACCGCTGTGTCTATCACCGGTACTGCCACCGGCAGTTCCATCGCGTCTTGTGAAGTCCACTTGCCGGTGCCTTTGGAGCCGGCTTTATCAGAGATCACGTCCAGCAAACGGGCGGATGTTTTATCATCCTGTTGTTTGAAGATGTCTGCGGTGATTTCCACGAGGAATGACTGCAATGCGCCATTGTTCCATTCTGCAAATACCTGGTGCAGCTCGTCGTTATTGAGTCCTGCGCCTTTCTGCAACAGGGCATAACTTTCACTGATCAGTTGCATAATGGCATATTCAATACCGTTGTGCACCATTTTAACGTAGTGGCCGGCACCTTCTTTACCGAGGTAGGCCACGCAGGGAGTGTCTTTTACTTTGGCCGCAATGGCTTCCAGCATGGGCCTCACCTTGGCATACGCGTCGAGATCGCCGCCCGGCATAATGCTTGGGCCTGTACGGGCGCCCTGCTCTCCACCGGAAACGCCCATCCCCATAAAGTGGATGCCTTTTTCGCGGAGGTACTGGACCCGGCGTAAAGTGTCAGTATAATGGGAGTTCCCCCCGTCTATCACCACATCGCCCTGCTCCAGCAGCGGGATGAGGGATTCAATTACATCATCCACCGGCTGACCAGCAGGTACCAGCATCATCAGCTTGCGCGGACGTTCCAGCAGTTGTACCATGGTAGCCAGCTCTGCAACTCCTTTCACGGTTGTTCCGGGAGTTGCGGCAGATTCCAGCGCGGCATTTTTAGCAGCGTCTTTATCAAAGCCGATCACGGAAAAGCCATGATCCGCCATGTTGAGTAACAGGTTCCGGCCCATTACCCCCAGGCCAATCATTCCAAAGTCATATAAGCTGTTTGCCATATTGAAGTGTAGTTAAGCTAAAGGAGATGTAAAAGTAGGGAACAATTACGAATTACAAATTACGAATTACGAATTGAGGGCCCGCTTTCTGGCAGATTTAACAAGTAAACTACCCATAAGCAAGCCCTCAATTCGTAATTCGTAATTTGTAATTCGTAATTCTTAGGCTGAATTACGGCCGGCGTTGATGATACCGAAGGAGCAACGCATGATCAGTTTTTCATACGTTTCACGGCCATGGCCGTTATTGGGATCAGCGTCCAGCTCACGCAGGCGTGTCAGCGCGTATTGCTGCGTGGTGAGCAAAGGCAGTACGATCCGCTCCCGCATCTGGATAGACAACTGGTCGATCGGGCTGGCTTCCATCAGTTCTGATTCGCCGGTCAGGCGGAGCAGGAACTTTTTGGTCAGCTCGAACTCATCATAAATCGCCTGCCATACCTCCCCGTACTGCGGATGTTTGGCCAGATAGGCGGTAAGCGGGAAATAGCTCTTTTTCATGGCCATTTCGCAGTTATCGAGCAGGGTGCGGAAGAACAGCGAATGCTGGTACAGGTGCTCCAGCTCCGGCCATCTGCCTTGTTCATCAAGGTGTTTGAGCGCGCTGCCCACACCATAGTAACCGGGCACATTTTGTTTCAACTGGCTCCAGGCGCCGACATAAGGCACGGCCCTCAGATCATTGAGGTTGAGCTTTGCATTGGCGTTACGTTTACTTGGACGGCTGCCGATATTGGCTTCAGCATAATACCGCAGCGGGCTGGCATGGTCCAGGTATTCCAGAAAATAAGGATGGTTCTTCAGTTTGTTGTAAGACGCATACCCGGCATCAGCAAGGGACTGCAGCAGGTCTTCCTCCGCTTCGGTGAGGGTCACCTCGCGGGAAGAGAACAGCTCATTTGTAATACCGGCGTGTACCAGCTGCTCCATATTGAACTGGGCGGCGTCCACGGTACCGAAGTTGGAGCTGATGGTCTGCCCCTGTATGGTCTGTTGTATTTCCCGGTTGGCGATGTTGCGGCCCATAGAGGCATAGAACTGGTGGGTTTTTCCTCCGCCACGGGCGGGAGGACCTCCCCTGCCGTCGAAGAACACCACGTCCACGTCGTATTCTTTGGAGATGCGTGTCAGTTCTTCTTTGGCTTTATAAATGCTCCAGTTGGCCATGAGGTATCCGCCGTCTTTAGTGCCGTCGGAGAAACCCAGCATGATGGTTTGTTTGCATTGCCGGCGGCGCAGGTGCTCGCGGTATTCCGCATTTTCATACAGCGCTTTCATCACTCGTCCGGCGTGGCGCAGGTCATCGATGGTTTCAAACAACGGCACAATATCGATGGTCATGGACTCCCGTTGCCAGCCGCTGAGCAGGAACATGCCATATACTTCCATTACATTGAGCTCGCTGGTAGAATGACTGATAATATAGCGGTGGCAGCCTTCTTCGCCGTTGGCCTCCTGTATCTGTTTGATGGCGGCCACGGTGCGCAGGCTGTCCTGATGCAGGGGCGTGTCCAGCAACGCCGGGTCAACGGCCTTGCTGATATTAAGCAGGGCTTTGATTTTGCCTGCATCGTTGAGGGACGCATAATCTTTCGGGAGCGCATCGGTTTTGTCGACCACGGCGGCTATGAGCGCCTCATGGACAGAGCTGTCCTGGCGGACATCCAGGGAGGTGAAGTAGAGGCCGAAGATTTCCACTTTACTGGCCAGGTTATCCACCAGGTGTACAAATAGTCCGTTGTGCTGCTCCACGATTGTTTTTCGTATATCCGCCAGCGTGTCCAGTATTTCCTGGCGGCTGATATCCGCTTTATGGCCGGCGGTGAAGAGGTTGCGCGACAGTTTGTCTTCCAGTGCGGCCACCACGTTTTCCACGCCCTTGAAGGTGAGGCGGCGTTTCAGGTTGCGTACCTCCCTGAAGTAACAGCGCATGATCGAAGCACGGAGGGCTGCGGCCACTTCCACGGTGGTAGCGGCATTCACAAAGGGATTGCCGTCACGGTCGCCACCGGGCCAGAAGCCCATGCGGATAACCGGGTTGCTGCTGCTGACGGCCCCGGGGAACTGTGCTTTCAGGAAAGAAAGGATACGGCCACCGGCGCGATAGAATATATTTTCGAGGAACCACACCAGGCTGATGGCTTCATCATAGGGTGTGGGCTTCTCTTTTTTGAAGAAGGGTGTTTTGCCCAGCTGTTGCAGGTACATGTTCACCTCGGAGGTATTTTCCTCCACAAGCGCCCGGGCCAGGTCGTTGATGATACCGAGCACTTCGCCGGGATAGAACTGGGTAGGGTGGGCCGTCAGCACAAGGCGGACGGAGAAATGCTTCAGTTTTTCCTTCAGTTTGGCCTGTGCCTGCTCCTGGATGACTTCCGATTGCAGGTGGCGCAGGGTGCCGGCGCCTTCCAGGTCGCGGATATAGCGGAATGCGGCATCTTCCAGGGCGTCGAACAGTACCACCTGCCTTTCTGCGTACTGTACGAAGCGAAACAGCAGGTCCGTCCGTTGCTGCTCGTCCGTATACGTAGTATACTGTTCAAAGAAGGAGTCCATAATGGTCTGGGGACTATTCCCGCGGGCATATCCTTCCTCGCAGTGGAGGAGGAAAAGGGAAAGAAAGATGCCCGTCTTCTCTACCCGGTGAAAGGGCAAAGAGGTGAAGAGACTGTTATACAGCTGGAACTTTGTGCCAACAAGGTTCTTAAACTGCTGCAACGAGTTGTTTACCGGCGCTTCCATACTAAAAATCCGTTTATAGTGCTGAAGAAGAGAACTAAGCGGCCGTTAAATTAATAATTATTTTGTTTAGTTGTTTATATATCAAACGCTTTATTTTTTGATTATTATTTTACACAAAACAAAAATGTTTGAATATTTTCTAATAAGAAAACTAAAAATCCCGGCCGCATTAAGCAGATCGCAAAATACAGGCCGGGACACGCATAGGTATGAGAACAGCGGAAAGGAAACTGACGTACATGGTCATGGCGGTGCCCGTACAATCAGTCGATTGCAATTTTTTTTAAGGTTAAATGAATAAAAAATGATGGAATCGGGTAACGGAGCGTATAGGTGTTCAGGTTAAATGGATGGCAGGCCGGTGCTATTGATTATCGAGTCTAAAAGTGACCGGCAGATTAAAGATGACGGTTACCGCCTTTCCGTTTTGTTTGCCTGGTTTCCAGCTAGGCATTTTACTCACTACGCGGACAGCTTCTTCCTCCAGACCAGCACCTTTATGGGCACCCACTGTCTTTACTTCTGAAATGCTACCGTCTTTGTTCACCACAAACTGAACGAATATGCTTCCCTGAATACCACTTTCCTGTGCCATATTCGGGTACCGTAAGTTCTTGCTCAGGTACTTCATCAACGCCGCTTCACCACCAGGAAACTCCGGCATAAACTCCACAAAAGTGAACCTCTCTTCTCGTTCTGGAGCTACCGGCACATCTACAACGCCTGTGGTGGGACCTCTGAGATCATCCAATCCTTCGGGGCGGCCATTCGGGTCTCCATCCTTGTTTTCAAAACCGATGGCCTTGTCACCGATGTCTTTGATGCGCGGCGGTTGTTCGTCTGGGCTTACGTCTTTGTCAGGCGCCACCACCAGGCTGGCGAAATCCACAGTGGGCGCGGCTGGGGGCGGTACTGCCTGTACCGGCGGCGGTGGCGGTAAAACCGGATCTGGAAGCGGCTTTTCCACGTCAATCATGTTAGGGAGTTCGTGCACAAGACTAAGGGGTTTGTCCACGATGTCCCGCGCCATTAATGTATTATTCAGCACATATCCACCCATCACTACCAATACAATAGAAGCGGTGCCCATAACGGCATTGCGTACACGCCGGTCATAACGGTTGCGTAATGCATAAGCCCCATAGTCTTTGTTTCTTCCTTCGAAAAGGATGTCGAGGAAATCATTCCCCGGGATTTTAGCTGAGTCCATGGTAAATGTGTTTATTAGTTAGATGGCGCAGCAAAATATTTTCCATAACAAAATGAAAAAAAATTTTCCCGGCGCGAGATGACCGGGCGTGGCTAACAGGGAACAACAAGGTAACCGGCAAGTTATATTGTCATAATAACGGCAGGGAACAGATTTCGTATATACCATACCGTTATATTTTTTTTCAGCGGCTGATAAATTTATACTCAGATTGAATTATGTGCATTCACCAGTACACTGTTGCTGCAGATGGCATTCCAGACAAGGTCATAGCACCGGGGATTTAAATCGTTCACATAACGTTGTAAAAAAAGAAGCCCCGGTGCGCGACCGGGACTTGCTGGCACTGGGAGCCTTACCTGAAAACAGATGGTTCCTTCATGATAAAATTAGGCTTTCCGAAAAAAGTATAAGCGTTTACGTTACTACGCCTTTTCTCATTAGTTGTTCCCTGATGAGCAACAGGCGTTCTCATAGGACAAATAAAGTCAGGTAATGATCTCCGGCTGGCGAGGCGGTCATCCTACAACACCCACCAGTATTGTTCGGGATAACGCCTCTTTACCGGAGTATATAGCTTCCGTTGTTATCTGCTGGCGGTTGCCGGCTGGGTAGCCAGGAAACCGAAATGATGTAACTGGCCTTGCCCTGCGGTCTGGATGTATTGCACCCAGGCTTGTATCACGGGTTTCTGTTTATTCAGGGAGCGGTCATAACTCAGCACGACCTCCTCGATGGGAATACCCGGCGGGGGTGCTGTTTCCAGCCGGTTGATCAATATATCCAGATCGGTGTAGAATTCTTCCGTGCTTTCGAGCTGTCCGTTCCCGTTCAGGTCGAGCGGTATCACGGTGATATCGTGTACCGGTTTACGGTTGCGCAGATCATAGATGAAACCCGGATTATTAAAGGATATCGCAGCGGGATCTTCCTGTACGGCTTTCAGTAGTTGCTGGTCGTCGCCCGGCACCTGTTTCCCTTTGATATCTTCAAAGGCGGCGCCGTAGAAAGCGGCGAAGGTAACCGGGGCGCAGGATTTCTCGCGGCGGTTATATACCACTGCTTTTTCCGGTGTGGCTGCTGCTCCTTCCTCTTTGAAATACAATGTACGCAGTGCGTCTACCGTCAGGGGTTTCGCAGCGTAGCTGCTATGGGAATTGGCCACTGGCAGCAGTGCATAGCGCGCTACCGGTGTATATTGAAATTGTTCATTTTTATGATTGATCCGTTGTGCGGTAAAATGGATGGCTGCCTGTGCCGCCGCAGGGTCTCTGGGCGATACCAGCCGGAATACGGTACCGGGGTGTGTTTGACGGAACTGATCTATCCATTCCTGTACAAGAGGAAATGTAAAACGTGTACCCGTTACCGTTATTGTATCTGAAGCCTGTTGTGCGCTGGCTGGTAAAGCAATTGTCCACGCAGCCGCCAGGAGGATGTATCCGAACGTTTTCATAGCAAGTGATTTTGGATGGGTAATATGCCAGGAGGCGCGGGTAGGTATGATACTGAAAAATTTACCACCAATAAATTTGCAGCATACCATCCCCGCAGGCCTGACCAGGCATTCTATTTACAGCTTACAGAACGCGAGATGATCGGTCAACAGCCACAACAACTTTGCAGCACTATCTTGTGATGGAAACAGGTATGATTCACCTTTGATATATACAACGTGTGGGAACGCAGTCCACAGTCCTGAGTATGCCGATTCATAGTGTATTGTTTTACACAATTGTCAATTAATGGCGGCTGCTCTTTGCTGGTGGCTCAAAGGATGCCGGGAGTATTGCCTTGTCCTCCCTTTGTATGATCGTAAACTATTAGTCTACTGAATTGGTAGACAAATATACATCGAGTTTTAATAATTCCAAATAAATTTTAAGATTTTTTTCGTGTTAAGTTGCGGGGACAGCAGCCGGTACAGGAATATTTTGCATACATAAATCATTTATTTTTGCCCCATGAAATCACATGTGAAGAATATCCTGCTGCTGATCGCCGGCGCACTGATATTTGCTGTAGGTATCAACTACCTGGCCATCCCCAATAAACTTTCTGAAGGCGGGGTTATCGGCATTACCATCGTTACCTATTATTACTTCGGCTGGTCGCCCGGCATCACCAACCTGATCATCAACGTGTTCCTGATCATTGCGGGTTACCGGCTGCTGGACAGGCGGGTGATGTTATACACCATCCTGGGCATCATTTTCTGTTCCCTTTTCCTGTACCTGACAGAAAACACCCTCACCCCTGTTACCTCCAATACCTTACTGGCCGCTATCTTCGCTGGTTTGCTGGTAGGCATTGGCATCGGCCTGGTATTCCTTTCGGGCGGCACCACCGGCGGGTCGGCCATCGTAGCGCGGATGTGCCAGAAATACCTGGGCTGGTCGCTCGGCAATGCCATGCTGATATTTGATATTATGGTCATCGCAGCATCGTCCTTTATCATCGGGCTGGAAAAAACGATGTATACCTTTATCGCAGTATACATCGGCGCGCGGGCAGTGGATTATATTGTAGACGGCCTCAATACCAAAAGGGCGATCACCATTATCTCCCAGCATACCCCTCAGATTGCACAAAAGATCACCGGCGAGATGCTGCGCGGCGCGACTGTACTGCATGGCCATGGCGCCTATACCGGCGATCCGAAAGAAGTTTTATATGTTATTATCGGCAAACAGGAGCTGATGCGCCTCAAAGAAGTGGTGCAGGAGGCTGACCCTGAAGCCTTTGTAGTGATCCACGAAGTACACGAGGTATTAGGTAAAGGGTTCTCCAAATAAAAGTTTCCAGTCGCTCATTTTTCCGGGGTATTTGGATTTTGGAAAAGAGATGTCTATATTGTAGACACTCAAACGCATTCCTTACCATCTTATCAACCAAATAACCCGGGGAAAATGACACAAAGCTCCCAACGCTTTTTACCGCTGGACGTGTTCCGCGGCATGACTGTTTGCTTCATGATCATTGTAAACACCGGCGGCACAGGAGGCACCTACTGGCCGCTGGACCATGCCCCCTGGCATGGATGGACGCCCACCGACCTGGTATTTCCTTCCTTTCTTTTTGCCGTCGGCAACGCCATGAGCTTCAGCATGAGAAAATACGAACAGCTGGGTAACGCCGCTGTTTTAGGTAAAATCTTCAAACGCACCTTCCTTATTTTTCTGCTGGGATACCTCATGTACTGGTTTCCCTTTGTACAACACACCGATGCAGGCCTGGCCTTCAAACCGTTCAGCCACACCCGTATTCTCGGCGTGTTGCAACGTATTGCACTCTGTTATTGCATTGCCTCGTTGCTGATACATTATCTCCCTAAAAAAGGCGTGTGGACCGTCAGTGCCCTGTTCCTCTTCGGCTACTGGGCCATCCTGTGGTTCTGCGGCACCCCTGGCGACCAGTACGGTATCCATGGCAATGCAGGCCTGACGCTGGACAAACTGATCATGGGCGATAACCATCTTTATCATGGAGAAGGCTTTGCCTTTGACCCCGAAGGGATACTCAGCACCTTCCCGGCGGTAGTCAACGTGGTGGCAGGGTATTACACCGGCCTTTTTGTGCAACAGCAAGGGCGCACACAGCAGGGACTGCTGCGGATGGCCCTCGCCGGTGTAGGTCTTATTATACTCGCCTATGCCTGGAACACTGTTTTCCCGATCAATAAAAAACTGTGGACCAGCTCCTACGTCCTGCTCACGGTGGGCATCGACCTGATATTGTTATCGCTCTTAATACAGTTGATTGACATGGCCGGCTTTACCAAAGGCACCGGCTTTTTCACCGTTTTCGGTAAAAATCCGCTGTTCCTTTACCTGTTGTCCGAAGTGCTCGCTATCCTGTTTTACTTCTTCCGGGTGGGCGACCAGTCGTTGTATCAATGGATCAATGACCAGCTCTTCCAACCGTTGTCTCCCGGTAAATTCGGCTCCCTCCTGTTTTCACTGGCGTTTATGCTGCTCTGTTGGACAGTCGGGCTTATTCTCGATAAAAGGAAGATCTACGTCCGCGTATAAACTATTGGGTTATTTTTTTATTTGGATATTTGGGCATTTAAAGCAACCCACTGAAAGGCTAAAATATCCAAATAAAAAAATAACCAAATGAATATATCCTTACAAGGTAAAACCGCGCTGGTATGTGGCAGTTCACAAGGCATCGGCCTGGCCACCGCCATAGAGCTGGCCTCACTGGGCGCCACCTGTATCCTCACTGCCCGCAACGAAGAAAAGCTGAAAGCCGCCGTTGCCCAACTCGCTGCCGATGCGGGGCAACCGCACCGTTATATTGCAGCTGACTTCACTAATCTGGACGAGATAACCGACCTGGCGGCAGACTTAGCCCTGGAAGGTCCGGTTCACATCCTCGTTAATAACAGCGGCGGACCGGCCGCCGGTCCTGTTTTACAGGCTTCCACTACTGCATTTTCCGATGCTTTCTCACAACACCTGCTCTGTAACCAGGTACTGGCGCAGGCGCTGGTTCCGGGTATGATGCAGGCAGGATATGGCCGTATCATCAACATTATCTCTACCTCTGTAAAAGCCCCGTTAAAGAACCTCGGCGTGTCCAATACCACCCGCTGGGCCGTGGCTGCATGGGCTAAAACACTGGCCAATGAACTGGCACAGCACGGTATCACTGTCAACAATGTGCTGCCAGGTTCCACTGCCACCGACCGGCTGGAGAAACTGTTCAACGCCACCGCTGCTGCACGGAACGTATCACCGGACGTCGTAGCAGAAGAATGGCGGAACGAGATACCCATGAAACGGTTTGGCGAAGCGCATGAAATAGCCGCCATGGCCGCTTTCCTGGCCTCCCCTGCCGCGTCCTACGTCACCGGTACCAGCATCGCGGTAGATGGCGGCAGAACACCGGTGTCTTAATTTTTACGGTCAACCAATATCCTGACTTTGCTGTTATGCATTAGTACATCTGCAAATAGTCCTGTATGAGAGTTGGCTTGTTTATTCCTTGTTACATTGACGCTATCTACCCCGAGGCAGGTATTGCCACGCTGGAGCTGCTGGAGCGCTTCGGACTGGAAGTCGTATATCCGTTGAACCAGACCTGCTGTGGCCAGCCGATGGCCAACGAAGGCGACCAGCAACACTCCGCTGCCGCCGAACAGTTGTTTGTGGACAACTTCCGGGAATTTGACTATATCGTAGGGCCGGCAGGCAGTTGCGTGAAACACGTAAAACTTCATCTTGACGCTATTCCACAAAGCCCCGAAGTGTTGCACGTACGGGAACGGACCTACGAACTGGTGGAATTTCTCCACGATATCGTCAAAGCAGCAGCCTTTCCCTGGGCCTATTTTCGCTACAAGGTGGGTTTGCACAATAGTTGCAGCTCCATCCGCGGGCTGGGTATCGCCCTGCCATCCGAAACGATGGGCACTCCCTTTAATAAGACAGCCAGATTGTTACAGATGGTAGAAGGCCTGGAACTGGTGCCGATGGACAGGCCGGACGAATGCTGCGGTTTTGGCGGCACCTTCTGCGTGACCGATGAAGCCGTGAGCGCCAGTATGGGCATTGACAAAGTACACGATTATATGCGGCACGATGCCGAGTTTGTTGTTTCACCCGATATGTCATGTCTCATGCATCAGCAGGGGATCGCCCGGAAAGCAGGCATCCACCTGAAGTTCCTGCATGTGGCACAGGTACTGAACGGAGGTCCTTTTTAATATTTTTTTATGGGAGACGATAAAAAAGTAGATGTTGCCGCCCACGCCGCCGCCTTTCTGGCACTGGACGACGTGCATGAACCGATGCACGACAAAAACCTGTGGGCCGCCCGTATGAAAAGGGATGCTGCCGCGCGTGAAGTACCCGAATGGGAAACCCTTCGCCAGCTGGCTTCACAGATCAAGGAGCACACCCTCACCCATCTGTACGACTATCTCCTGGAATTTGAATCCAATGCCATCAAACGTGGCGCTAAAGTATACTGGGCCAGGGACGCAGCAGAGCACAACCAGCATGTGTGGAATATCCTGCAGGAAAAGAACATTACCGCCGTCATCAAAAGCAAATCCATGCTGCAGGAAGAATGCGGCATGACCGCTTTCCTGGAAAACCGCGGCATTACCGTTACCGAATCCGATCTGGGGGAAAGGATACAGCAGCTGGACGATCAGCCGCCCAGCCATATTGTGATGCCCGCCATCCACAAAACGGCGGAAGATGTGGCACAGCTGTTTGCCCGTACTATCGGCACTGACCCGCGTAACACAGACCCGCACTACCTCACCGAAGCCATGCGAGACAATGCGCGCCGGCGCTTCCTGGAAGCCGGTGCCGGCATGACAGGCGCCAATTTCGCGATTGCCGAAACCGGCAGCTTCGTGGTATGTACCAATGAAGGCAATGCCGACATCGGCGCGGCCGTTCCGCCGGTGCATATTGCCAGTATCGGCATAGAGAAACTGTTGCCCAAAGTAAAAGACCTGGGCATTTTTATCCGCCTCTTGTCCCGCAGCGCACTGGGGACGCTGGCTACCCAATACACCTCTCATTTCAGCGGTCCGCGTAAAGGCGGTGAGCTGCATATCATCCTCACCGACAACGGCCGCAGTAAGCGGCTGGGCATGCCCGATTTCTGGACCTCCCTGAAATGTATCCGTTGCGGCGCCTGTATGAACACCTGCCCTGTTTACCGCCGCAGCGGCGGTCTGGCATATGGCGCCACCTATTCCGGCCCTATCGGCATTATCCTCGACCCTACTTTTGATGAATCCAGGTACAGCGAACTTCCTTACCATTCCTCGTTATGTGGCTCCTGCACAGCAGTATGTCCAGTGAAGATCAACATCAGCGACCAGATCCTGCAATGGCGGAAAGTGATGGCAGCGAAGAAATACCTGCCTGTATCGCGCCGGCTGGCCTTCGGCGCTGCCGGTAAGATCTTCGAGCATCCACAGCTTTTCCGCAGCGCCGAAACCATGGCCAGCGGAGCTATCCGCTTCACGCCGGACTTCCTGCTGTACAACAGGGTTTTAAATCCGTGGGGGCGTCACCGTGAGTTACCCCATTTCGCCGGACAAACATTCCGGGAATGGTATTTACAATACCGAGCTAAAAACAATGAACATGGAGAACAACGCCCGTAATCAGGTACTGGCAGCGGTAGAGCGCCAGATGCCTGCCAACAAGACCGCCTATCCGGAAACACCGGATTTTCCCCGTATGAAAACCGATTTATTGGCCGCTTTTGAAAACCGCGTAAAAGATGCCGGCGGCGAAGTGTTCCGGCCTGCTGATGCCGCAGCAGCCCAGGCTTTGCTGGCGTCACAGTATGCGCAGGCAAAAGTCATCTGTTCCGCGACGCCTGAAATAACCGGTAACCGGGACATTCATGCCGTTAATAATCCGCATGACCTTGCCGATGTAGACGTAGGTGTTATCCGCGCCCGTTTTGGCGTAGCGGAAAACGGTATGGTATGGCTCACCGAAGAAGACCTGGTGGTGAATGCATTGGGGTTTCTGTCGCAGCACCTGGTCATTCTGCTGTCACCACAGGCTATCGTAGGAGATATGTATGACGCTTACCTGCGCATACACCTGGAAGATACGGCCTACGGCTGTTTTATGATGGGACCTTCCGCTACCGCAGACATCGGCGCGGTACTGGTACATGGCGCACAGGGGGCCAGAAGCCTGAGTATCTACCTGTTAGCTTAACAGGGAACAAAATAGACAATACGTACCAGTTTCCCGTTCTCAAAATAAAAACGTACACTGCTGTCGTTGTCTTCCACATCTGCGTCCCGCAGGGTGATCATATCTGTATAGCCACCATTTTCCGCCTGTTGTACTGCTCTCGGAAAATGTTTTTTCACATCTGCCCATGTGGTGTTGCTGCTGAAAGTAACACCTGCATGCACTACCGTATGCCCTGCTGTGAGCTTGTATTCACTGCAATAAAGCGTGTCTTTGTATAATTCAAAACGGGAGCCGTCTTTATAGAAGTATTGGAAATTATCTTCAAACTGAGTGCCGCAGAGATATTCCCAGTTGGGCTCCACCAGGCTGTCCGCTTCGCCCAGCGCCGCCGTGAAGCGCGGTAAGGTGGTGTGCAGCGGCACTTTGTTGTCTATCAACGCTTTCGAAAACTGAAAGACTTCTATCTCTTTCCAGTCAATGTCCTCATGGGCTTCCAGGACCGAGTCTTCGTCTTCCACTTTTTCCAGTGAGGTGATGGCCAGTTCAGAGGGAGCCGGCACGGCAGTGGGTTCATCATCGGCAGTATTATTATGGCAAGCAGTGGCACATACAATCAATAAGGATAAAAATACTCTATGCATTCCCGGTCAGTTGTTGATGCCGCTAAATTAAAAACTTTATTTATTATATGTTAATTTTTTAAATGTATGTTTGGAAATTATAAAAAAAGCCGGCATGAATCCTCACGCCGGCTTTCAATTTATCAACAGCTAAAACTAGTACTTGTCAAACCACAGTTTGGTGGTCAGCAGGTCTGCGCCTTGTCTGGCAACAGCCGCCTTGTAATTGGTGCCGTTGAGCGCCTGCTCACTGGAAGGATATTTAAATCTTACCGGCATACTGCCGCCCAGCGCGCCGGCATAGGCAGCCTTCAGCTGGGGATAGTCCAGCCTTCTCCATTCGGTGAAGCCTTCGATACCCTGACCAAAGAGCGCCAGCCATTTCTGTTCACCGATACTTTTCTTAAAGTTCAGCGCGTCATAAGCGACGCCCGGTTGTACCGCATAAACAGCAGCAGCGGCTTCAGAGAGACCATATTGCACAAAGGAAGCGGCGATAGCCTGATTATACAGCGTGAGCGGGTCACCGGCAACCAGACCGCGTTGCGCTGCTTCTGCCAGGATAAACAGTTGTTCTGCATAGCTGAACAAAACCGCCGGAGCGGTGGTGGCGGTAAACACCGCACCGGCATCGGATGTTTTGCTGAATCCAAGTCTGGCAGCGGAATCGCTGGGAAGACCGTTGGTCACGCCGATGATCACATTGGTATCTTTGGGCATGGTAGCGTATATGCTTAACCGTGGGTCGTTCAAAGCCTTCAACTTATCTACAATGGATTTGCTGATACGGTAGTCATTGCGGGTTTCACGGTTGCGGCCTACCGGGTTCTGGTTGGGCGATGCGAGGTAGTTGAGTTTCACCACAGCGTCTTTGGGCAACAACGCGCCGGCACCGCCGGCAGTCACCTCGTCAAATACCGTTTTGGCGATTGTCGGTTCGCGGTCGGCTATACGTAAAGCGATACGTATGCGCAGGCCGTTGGCAAACTGCTTCCAGCGGGTGACATCACCGCCCAGGAGGATGTCGCCATCGATGTTGTTGCTGCCGGGCGTGATGGTGGCCGCAGCCTGTTTCAGCTCGTCCAGCAAACCGGTGTACACATCTTTCTGGCTGTCGTATACCGGTGTCAGGTACTGAGCAATCTGGCCTGCCTGTTTGTAAGGCACATCACCATAGAGATCAGTTAGCTGCTGGAAAATCCAGGAGCGCATGATCACGGCCACGGCTTTATAATTGGGGTTATGCAGACTATCACCCAGCTGTGCCAGCGTGGTAAAGTCTTCAATACCCTGTGCATAAAAATTGCTCCACACGTTCTGTGTACCGGTAGCTCCGGCAATATAACGGTCGGCGTCTGTGTATTGTATTTTGGACCAGTACTGGACATACAACAGTGTTCCGTCCATGGCCGCATCAGGTCCCCAGTAGGTATCCACATTGGCTTTGATGCCGTTGCTCAACAGGTAATCCGGCTGTACGGTGACAGGTTCGTTCGGGTTCTTGTTGATCCGCTCCAGGTCTTTGCGGCAGGAAGCCAGCAGCACAATAGCGAACAACAGGTAAGTTGGTATCAACAATTTTTTCATAATCCGGTGCGTAATTAAAATGAAACATTCAGGTTAACGCCGATGCTGCGGGTGGTAGGAATTTGCAGTGTCTCCAGGCCCTGACCGTTGCCGGTATTGAAAGCGGTTTCCGGGTCAATATTGGGGACATGTTTCTGCAGATAACCCAGGTTTCTGGCCACCAGCGCAATATTCACAGACTGTAGCTTCCAGCGGTCAGTCAGTGTTTTGGGCAATGTATAACCCAGCTTGATTTCACGCAGCTTGATAAAAGAAGCGTCAAAAACGGAGCTTTCATTCAGGCTGCTGTTGTATACGGCTTTGTAATAATCCTCTGCGCCCAGGATGACGTTATTCTTTTTACCATCCGCCGTATAACCGTCGAAGATGATACCATCATGGTGTACTTCGGCGCCATTGGGAGCGGTAGCGGAATGTGACGGCAGCTGGATATTCTGCTGGCCGCTGCGGTAGTAGGGCAAACCACCGTGTTCCTCATCACGGCCTGGCAATGTGGTGGCCAGTACACCGGTATAGTTACCGGTATAGTTGGTGCCGGAATAGATAGAGCCGCCCTGTTTGGTGTCTATCAGGAAACCGAGGCTGAAACCTTTAAAGGTGAAAGTATTGTAAATACCACCTGTCCATTTGGGCGTGTAATAGCCCAGTATCTTTTTATTGGGGTCGATGGCCGGCGTACCGTCAGCATTAACGATGATCCTGTTTTGTGCGTCACGCTGGTACGCTGCACCGTACAGTGCGCCATAACGTTGTCCTTTGCTGGCCAACACCTGCATATTGCCACTGCTGCCCAGTACATAGTTGTTCAGGAAACCTTCCTTGTCCAGCTCCACTACTTTGCTCACGTTACGGGCGTAGTTAACGTTAACGTCCCAACGGAAACCGGAGCGTGTAGACACCGGCGTTACACCCAGCATTACTTCCACGCCTTTGTTACTGATCTCACCGGCGTTCATGAGTTTTTTCAGGTAGCCGGTAGTAGGGCTCACGTCTGCCAGCAGGATCTGGTTGCGGCTGTTGGACTGGTACCAGGTGAGATCGAGGCGAATGCGGTTATCGATGAAACCCGCTTCCAGTCCCAGTTCTGTAGAGCTGGTAATTTCCGGTTTCAGGTTTCTGGCGAGGAACTTATCCGATACGGTCAGCAACGGATATTGTCCGAATGGCTGATTGAACGGATAAGTGTTGATCAGCTGATAGGGATCTGTGTCTTTACCTACCTGTGCCCAGCCGCCGCGGATTTTAAGCAGTGTCAGGGCTTTGCTTTTAATGTTCAGTGCGTCGGAGAGCACGAGGCTTCCATTCACGGAAGGATAGAAATAAGAGTTGTTTTCTACCGGGAGCGTGGACGACCAGTCGTTACGGGCTGTCACGTTCAGGAAGGCGTAGTTGCGGAACCCGAGCTGTGCAGAACCGAAGGTGCTGTATACCCGCTGCCTGGTGAAGGAGCTGGTAGAGATCAGCGGATCACGGGAGTTATTGAGCGTATATACGTCCTTCACTGCCAGTTTCGGCGCCTGCTGATAGTTTTGTTCAAACCGGTTGTTACGGATGTTACCGCCTGCGAGCACGTCCAGGTTGAAGTCATGGCTCAGTTGCTTTTTGGCGTTGAGAGTAAACTCTCCATTGGTTTCATTTACCATGTAAGCATCTTCTGTATAAGAGCCAAAAGGAGTGCCGTTGGTATAGTAAGCGATTTTGTATTTTCTTCTGTCCTGGTAGTAGTCAGTACCGATGCGGAGGTTGGCGGTCAGCCAGTCGGTGATTTCATATGACAGGCGGGCGTTTCCGAAGAAGCGGTTACGCAGCTGGCTGACAGTATTTTCATTTTGTATCCAGTAAGGATTGCTATAGTAGCTGTGGTTCCAGTTGTAGTCGGTGCCATCGGGGTTTTTATAGTCCCGGAGCCTGGCCACGTCTACCTGGCGGCCAAACCAGATAAACTGTAAGGTAACGCTGTTGCCTCTTCTGCCATCTACGCCGGGCAGGTTATCTGCGCTGCTGCGGATATAATTGGCGTAGGTATTGAGCGTGAGTTTGGGCGCAATGCGGAATGTGTTGCTGGCCGTGAAAGTATTGCGGGTGATGCCCGTGTTAGGCAGAATACCTGCCTGTTTGGTATTATTGTAAGAAAAACGGTAGTCTATTTTTTCAGAGCTGCCGCCTACAGCCAGACCGTTGTTAAGCGTATAGCCGGTCTCGTAAAAGTCCTTTACGTTGTTGGGATGTGGCACAAACGGCACGGCTTCGCCATTGGAGAAGAACTGCGGGATAAGACGGCCGTCCATTTTAGGGCCCCAGCTTTCGTCTGTACCGTCGTTGAGGCCGCCGCCTTTACCATCTTTATAGGAGAACTGGCCTCCGGCGCCCTGACCATATACGTTCTGGAAGTCAGGCAGGATCAGCACTTTGTCGAATGTGGCGTTGGAATTGACGGTGACGCCTAAGCCGCCTTTCACGTCTTTGCCTGTTTTTGTTTTGATGAGGACTACGCCGTTGGATGCACGGGAGCCGTACAATGCCGCCGCATTGGGGCCTTTCAGCACGCTGATGGAAGCGATATCATCGGGGTTCACATCCGAGATGGCGTTCGCGAAGTCGCGGCCCGTGCCAACGCCCAGCTGGCTGTTGTCTACCGGGATACCGTCCAGGATAAATAGTGGCTGGTTATTCCCTGCGATAGAGGTTTCGCCGCGGATCACGATACGGGAAGACCCGAGGCTGCCCTGGCTGTTGGTTACCTGTACGCCGGCAATTTTTCCTGACAGCGCATTGACGAGGTTCGTTTCCCTTGCTTCAGCGATATCCTTTGATTTCAGCTCCTGCACCGCATATCCCAGTGATTTTTTCTCTTTGGAGATGCCCAGCGCGGTCACCACCACTTCCTGTAATTTGCTGTCAGACGTTTCCAGCGCGATATTCACCACGCGATTGTTGCCTACCGGCACCAGGGCTGTCTGGAAACCGATAAAGGACACCTGTAAAGTATCGGTAGCGTTGGCATTAATCGTATACTTACCGTCAGCATCCGCTTGTGTGCCGCGGGAAGCGCCTTTTACCCGTATAACAGCACCGGGTACACGCTGTGCATCGTTGCGGGAGGTGACTACCCCGCTTACCCTGATTTCCTGGGCAAAGCTCTGCTGTAGCCACAATAATGCGGGCAACAGGCCGAGCAGCCTTTGTACGTACTTCATTCGTAACTGGTGATTTAAAAATAGTTTTGGTCGTTGGCGGACAACTATGGTTCTTCCGTTTACTACCGATTTGGTTTTGGTCTTTGCAGTTGGTGTACGATCGTTGGTGTGATCATGGCTGTACAACCGTCAGGAATGACAATCGCGTGCACATGACCAGATATCTCGCGCAAAAGTAATCAAGATTTATTAATCTACAAAACCGATAGACTAAACATAACTCTGATTTATTTGATTATTACTGATTTTTCTGCTTCTGATCATCTATCATCAACATATAAACGGTTGATCAATAGATCAATATATAGGGTGGCGGCCAGGCAGGGCATCACTATAATTAATGGTTATGGGAGATAATGATGGGGAATAAGTAGGAGGAATCCCCGGGCACAAGCCCGGGGACGATCAGCTCAAAGGCAACAGGGACAGCCGAAAGGACCGTCCTGTGATGCTGTTACGGGTTCAGTAATTTTTTCAGCTCGATCTTACAGGTATCGAGGTTGGCAGCAATAAGTTTATCCTGACAGATGGTGCCCTTGTATCTGATAGTGATTTTGTTTTTACGCAGTACGATCTGGTAGTATTCGGGGGCATCGGGTGAGTTTTCCCAGGTAACAATGCCTTTTTCTTCAATACCGCCGGCTACTCTGTCTTCAATGAGCGCATTGATTTTTTTGCGCAGGTTGTCAGCGAAATCGAAGGAAGTTTCATTTTTTACCAGGCAGGTGGTGTCGGACACAGGTTGGTAATGGATTTTTGCAGAAGCGGGCCGTTGGCCGGCAGCCATTAAAAACAGGGCAGCTGGCAACAGCAACAGGTGGAATTGGAGTGTGCGTTTCATGGCAAGAGAAAATTATGATAACAAGGAAATAGGTAATAGCAATGCCGTTGTGATGTTTGGGTCTCAGATTTTGGTTACAGGTTCGATCTAACTCATTATTAAAATACTTCATTTATCGCACTCCACAAAATAAATAAAGTATAGGCGTAGGGGTAACCGGCCCCTGAAGTGTCATTGCTCCAAAGGCCCGGCTACTGGTATTTTTTCATCACGCTGTACAGCACTTTGTTGTCGGTGTCTGGTGAGGGGAGGACGGTGTCCTGCGGCATAAAGTGCCGCTTAAAGGCTTGCAGGGCCGCGGTGGTATCTTTCAGGTCGTAGCCGATGATACGAAGGGCCTGCCATTTATCGAATGCGGGAGGAACCGTTATCCGGGCAGTGTCATCGTACCAGAGGCCGAAACCTTTTGCCGCCAGCTGTTGCCAGGGGAAATACGCGCTGGGGTCTACTTTGCGGCCGGGGGCAATGTCTCCGTGGCCCACAAAGTTGGCAGCGGGGATATTGTAGCGATGCTGCAGCGTGTCCAGCAGGATGATCAGGCTGTTGATCTGTGCGGAAGAAAAGGGTTCTGCGCCGTTGTTGTCAAGCTCGATACCGATGGAACCGGAATTGATATCGGTAATATTTCCCCAGCGGGAAGCGCCGCCATGCCAGGCGCGGAGGTAATCATTCAGCATATGGTGAATGGTACCATCACGGCATACCACGTAGTGGGCGCTTACCTGCGTCCGCTCCAGGGTGAAGGTTTTCAGTGTTTGTTCACATGAATTTTGGGCAGTATGATGGATAATGACCATATTCGGTTTGCGGAGATTGTAGTTGGTGGTGCCAGCCCACCATGCAGGCCTGATACCGTTTTCGCCGGGCAGGGCGCCGGGCTGTTCGCGTATCACATGCGCGTACCCTTTGGCTTTCTGCCGGTATATTTTATTGGTGGCCGCATACGGAGAACGCGCGCAGTAGCTGTACAAGCCAATAACCGCAGCCATACAGGCCCATCTTGTCAGGTGTCGGATAGTGTTCATCTGTATATGTTAAAGTTTATAAAAGATGCCTGGATAAAGATAATAAAACCTAACAATGCCGTGTTTTTAAGGCTATATTGTGAAAAGTTCCGTCTTTCCTATATATTTACATTTTTCATAATGCTCGTCAGAGCAACAAAAACCTACGCTGACTTGACTGTTATTGCCTATTACTTGTTACTGCCAGTAATTTACTTTGTTTCATTGCTGCCTTTCCGGATGCTGTATTTCGTCAGCGACCTGCTGTACCTGTTGCTGTACCGCTTGCTTGGCTACCGGAAAAAAGTGGTAATGCAGAATCTTCGCAATTCTTTTCCTGACAAAAACGAGGCCGAGCTTAAAAAGATATGCGGTGACTTCTACCACTACCTCTGTGATCTTTTTCTTGAAACGTTCAAAACGTTGACTATCAGCAAAAAAGCGATGGTACAGCACTGCCGTTTCACCGATGAGACCATTGCCCTCTTTGAACAGCTGGCAGCGAACAAACAGAGCGTGGTGCTGGTAATGGGGCATAAAGGCAACTGGGAATGGGCCGGCAATACCTTCAGCATCCTATGCCGGCAGCAACTGTATGTGATCTATCACCCATTGGCCAACAAACATTTTAATGGCCTGATGTATAAAATGCGTACCCGCTTCGGGACCAAACTCATTGCCATGCAGGACACCTTCCGGGACATGGTAAAAAACCGTGACCATGTGAGCGCCACAGCCTTTATCGCTGACCAGGCGCCACAGCCCCAGACAGCGCACTGGATGACCTTCCTCCACCAGGATACGCCTGTGTTCAAAGGAACAGAAAAGATTGCCCAGAAATTAAACTACCCGGTAGTATACGTCAGCGTACAACGGGACAAAAGAGGCTACTATACCGTATCTGCCCATATGCTTACGGCCTCCCCTTCTACAGAAAAAGAAGGCGAAATAACTGCGTTGCATACACGTCAGCTGGAAACAGATATCATTACACAACCTTCCACCTGGCTGTGGTCCCACAAACGGTGGAAACACAAGCGGCCAACTGTTCAACAATAAAGACAACTGTATTTTTTACGAAATCGACCCACCATTATGCTGCAAGGCAAAGATTTGATTTTGGCTACCAAGCCATATGCATGTGAGGAAAGAGCCAAGAGCTGGCTGCACCTGGTTACCACTTTATGTTTGTTAGGGCTGGCCCTTGCCAGCACTCTTTTGCTGCCACTACCCTTTCGTATAGCCGGCAGCGTGCTTTCCGGTCTTTTAATTGTACGGATGTTCGTCATCTACCACGACCACCAGCATCATGCTATCCTGCATAATTCCCGCATAGCGAATGTGATCATGACCTTGTTTGGCATTTATGTGCTGGCGCCCACCAGCATCTGGAAACGGTCGCACGATTACCACCATAAACACAATTCAAAGCTTTTCAGCGCCAGCATAGGCTCCTACCCGATCGTAACGCGCCAGCGCTTTGAGCAGCTGTCCCGCGGCGAACGGAGAAGTTATTTGTTTACCCGCCATCCTGCCACTGTTGCGGCAGGCTACCTGTTTATGTTCCTGATCGGTATGTGCTGGCAGTCCTTCACCAGCAGCCCGCGCAAACATGCGGATTCCCTGCTGGCCATGGTATTGCACATCGCCGGCAGCATAGCAGTGTTTTATTTCCTGGGATGGCAAAGCTGGCTATTCTTTATACTCATACCTTTTACCATAGCCTGTGGCATCGGTGCATACCTCTTTTATGCACAGCATAATTTCCCGGGTGTTGTGTTTAATGACAATGACAACTGGTGTTATGACAAAGCAGCGCTGCTGAGTTCCAGCTACATGCAGATGCACCCGGTGATGGCGTGGTTTACCGGCAATATCGGTTACCATCATATCCATCACCTGAACGCCCGTATTCCTTTCTACCGCCTTCCACAAGTGATGGAGGCGTTTCCTGAACTGCAACAGGTCACCGTTACCACATTGCGCTTCCGCGATATACGCGCCTGCTTCCGGCTAAAAGTGTGGGACCCGGAAAGGGGCCGCATGATTGGCCTGCGGGAAGTTTGCGCCATCAGGACTGAGGCGCAGCAGGCATTCCGTGCGCCTGCAGCAATTCACGGATAATACCTCTTCTGGTTTCGAGCATCAGTTTCGTTAGTTCCCGGGTAGCCTGTAATACCGGCGTGCCCGCCGTATGCGGTGAACCCGCCCGGAAAGGCGGCGCCGGATTGTATTCCAGCTGCAACTGCACAATACGGGCCAGCTCTTCGCCGCCGATCATGGCAGTAAGCGTAAGCGCGAAATCAATACCGGCCGTTACACCGCCGCCGGTGATACGGTTACGGTCTCTCACCACCCGCTCTTCCACCACGTCCACGCCGAGCATACGCAACAGCTCCAGCGAACGCCAGTGCGTAGTGGCTTTATATCCCTGCAACAGCCCTGCGGCCGCCAATACCAGCGCGCCGGTGCAGACGCTGGTAATATATTTTGCGCCCGCCGCCTGCCGCCGCAGAAAATCCAGCACCGTGCGGTTAGTCAGCAAAGGATTGATGCCTTTGCCACCAGGGACAAACAGGACGTCCAGCTGCGGACTGTCGGCCAGCGCCACGGAAGCCTGTACCGTCAGGCCTCCCTCCACCTTCACGGGAGCAGTGGATTCTCCCAACAGCACCACTTCAAAACAGGGCGCTTTCACAAATACATCATAAGGGCCGGTGAAGTCCAATATGGTCATGTCCGGGAACAGGAGCATGCCTATTTTGAGTTTCTGCATACGAAGGACTTTTGATTATCTACAATATAATAAATGATCCTGCTAGATGGGCATCAGCGATGCTGCTCATACCTGTTGACCGGCAATACCTGTTGCAGTTGCTGTATTTCCGTTGCTGTAAGCGGCACTGCGCCGGCGGCAGCCAATGCATCCTGTACCTGTTGAGCGGTACGCATGCCCACTACGGCCGTCGTGACAGCCGGTTGTTGCAGCACATACCTCAATGCCGTGGCCGCTGGCCCTCTGCCGGCAACGGACAAACGTTGTACCGCCGCAGCGGCCTTTGCCACATCGGCAGCATCGTAGTTGAGGTATGGCTCCGGTGCTTTATTGACCAGCAGGCCTTTTGCCACGGCGCCTCTTACCAGCACACCGATGTTGTGCTGTTCCAGCAACGGGAAACAACTTTCTTCCGGGCGGCGGTCCAGCAGGCTGTATTGCATCATTACGCTCACGATATTGGACCGTTCCACAAAAGTCCGGATCACATTGGGGCGTATGGAGGATATGCCGTAATAACGGATTTTGCCTTGCTGCACCAGCGTTTCAAACGCCGAGATGGTCTCGTCCGCAGGATCTTCCAGGGTGCCGCCGTGCAACTGGTACAGGTCAATGTAATCCGTATTGAGCCGGCGCAGGCTCTCTTCCACACAGGACAGGATATACTCCCGGCGGGGATTCCAGTCCCAGCCGCTGCCGTCCGGCCGCCATTGGTTGCCCGCCTTGGTGGCAATGACAACATCCTGTCTTTTGCCCTCCAGCGCTTTCCCGAGGGTGATTTCATTCCGCCCGTGATCATACAGGTCGGCGGTATCGAAAAAGTTGATGCCTCCGTCTATGGCCTGTTGTACCAGGCGGGCGTTGTCTGCATCGTCGCTGCCCAGCGACATGCAGCCGTAGCTGATTTCGCTGATGTGCAGGTCTGACCTGCCTAACTGATGATATTGCATAAAAGCGGGTTTTAACAGGTTTCCGGCTATCGCTTCCGCAGAAGCATACCAGACGAAGTTAAAAAAGCGGGGCAGTTTAAACAAACGCCCCATGCTTAACCCATGACTCATCAGTTGTATAGTACAAGGCCGCCTGGAAAGGCGGCCTATGCTGATATTGATCTTACCATTCTCAATCCGTCCTTAATCTGAAAATCTTTAGCAGGACCGCCTGGACAAACGGTCCGTGGTTAAATTCCACCGTTTCGCTTATGAATAGAGCCTGTTTATTTATTATTTATGATGAAGGTTGCGGTGCAACCTGAATTGTCTGGCAGGGGACTGTCTGAAAAGACGGTCCCTGAAGCTGAATCAATCGTACTGCGAACAAGCTGTTGATAGCAGTTGCCCACATGGTTCATATGGCACTTTTAGTAGCTTTGGGTACTGTCATGCGAGGCGGAAAACCGGACCATCTGGACAGATGGTCCTTTCCTATCCTTCTTTTACATGGCATTCCAACATTTATGTAGTGGTCCGTTTGCCGGCAGCAAGACGTTTTCTGAGGGGGACCGCCTGGAAAGGCAGTCCCTTCAGCCTTCATCTTATATACCTGCATTTGGACTCAGAAATTTCTTTCGGGGGACTGTTTGGAAAAACAGTCCGTTTCATCCACCTATTCCCATAAAAATTGCTGTTGAATCAGTAGCAATGGTTGGTCAAAGCAGTTTTGGCTAGTTAGGCCAGCAATGAGCAAAAAAGCAGCAATGATATTTTCCGAGGAAGGTACATGTCTGGCGATGTGCGTTGAACAAAAAAGCGTGCATAAGAGATCGGGTTTTGAAGGGCAGCTGCCTTGGTACGTATCAAACAAGCTGTTGACGCCTGTTTTCAGACAAACAATGGGGCGGCAGTTGCCGGAGTTAACATTGGGTAATAATTTCCGTTTAACCTTTCCTGTTACCAAAAACCCACCGGGGTGAATGCTGGTGTCAGTACTAAATGTTACTATGCAAAGATAAAACGCCAACCGAACAAAGAGACAGCCATCCGGGTTATCTGACTAATGAACAAGAGTGAACACACCTCTATCCGCTGGTCAAATTGAACAAAACAGCGGCTTTCACATACCGAAAACATTTGTTGGCACGTTTTTCAGTATATATACAATATAAATCCCCATTCTATGCAACAACAGATCACAGGCGCTTTTCTGGGTACCGCCATTGGCGACGCGCTCGGTGTTCCGGTTGAGTTCAAAACCAGGAGCTACCTCCAGGAAAATCCCATCCGGGAATTTATTGGTTATGGATGCTGGAACCAGCCTCCGGGGACCTTTTCAGACGACACCTCCCTTACCCTTTGTACAGCGGAAAGCCTCACTCACGGATATAACCTTACACATATGGCCCATACCTTCCTGAAGTGGTATGCTGATGGATACTGGGGCGCACATGACAAGGTATTTGACATCGGGCATACTACCCAACGTGCTTTAAGGCGGATAGGCGCCGGCACCTCTCCTTTGTTGTCCGGTGGTTTTGAAGAATTTGAAAACGGCAATGGCTCCCTGATGCGTATGATGCCGGTAGCCATTTACCTGGCGCGGGAAGAGAGTATTAAACAACGTTATCATATTGTTAAAGAGGTATCAGGTATTACGCATCTGCATTTCCGTTCTGTGATGGCTTGTTTCATATATGTGGAGTTTCTGCGGAACCTTTTAACAGTAAAAGACATACAGGAATCTTACCAGATCATGCAGGCGGCGGTGAATGATTTTATCATCGAACAACAGTTCAATCCGGCGGAGATCAGGATTTTCAACCGGATATTACAGGATAACATTACCAATCTGACAGAAAACGATATTCAGAGTTCCGGCTATGTGATTCACACGCTGGAAAGCGCGCTCTGGTGCCTGTTGAACACCGGCAATTACAAGGATGCCGTGCTGGCAGCTGTCAACCTCGGCGGCGATACCGATACCACCGGTGCTGTAGCAGGAGCTGCCGCAGGCCTGCATTACGGGCTGGACAGCATTCCTGCGGAATGGGTACAGGCCGTGGCGAAATCGGCTAAAATCATCGAATTGTCACAACAGTTCACGGATGCGCTTAGTACGCCTTCTGCCTGAGTTTCCGCTTAAACTATTTGATCTGGTATCAGTCTAAACATTATAATCCGAAGAAGATGAAAAACAGACTTTATATGCTGTTTGTGTTGATTGGGCTGTTATGCACAACTACAGCAACCGGCGCATTTGCTCAACGTCATGGTGGTGGCGGAGGACATTTTGGAGGTGGCGGCGGTCACTTTGGCGGAGGAGCACGGATGTCCGCTCCCAATTTTGGTTCCCGTAGCAATTTCAGCGCTCCCAGAACAATGGCTCCTGTAAACAGGGGATTCTACCACGGCTACCGCGGACCTGTTTACCACGGAGGCGTTTATTACAGCCATGGATGGTATGGACCAGGCTACCGTCGTTATTACCGGTACCGTCCTTACTACTTTCCTCCCATTGGATTCTATGTTTCCACCCTGCCATATGGATACTTTGCCCTTGGCCCTCAATTCGGCCCAATATATTATTCCGGCGGGACTTACTACGAATCTGACAATGACAACAACGGCTACCGTGTGGTAGATCCACCGATGGGCGCAGCTGTTCCGGACCTGCCGGATGGCGCTTCTGAAATACAGTTCAACGGTAACACCTATTACGAGCTGAATGGCACCTACTATCAGGAAACCATGACTGACAGCGGCCGTCGATTTAAAGTAGTGGGCAAAAACGGTAAAATCGGCGATACAGTGGTTACGCCACAGGATAACAATAACAACAATAACAACAACACCAACAATGGCACCGAAGCTGTTCCTGGTGATCTCCTGAAAGCGCTCCCTGAAGGCAGCCGTTCTGTACAGATCAACGGACAACAGTACTTCCTGTCACCCGATGGTATGTATTACCAACAGGTAAATACCAACAATGGCACAGGTTACCAGGTTGTCGGTAAAATCGACGCAGGCCAATAAAACAAAGGAACGAACAACATAAAAGGGCGTACCCTCATCCGGTACGCCCTTTTTATACGCTTTTACCAGCTGCTGCTGGCGCCGCCGCCGCCGGAAGATCCGCCTCCCCAGCTGGAAGAAGAGGACGACGAAGAGGAGGAGGATGACGAAGAAGATGATGAAGATTCCCTGATACGGGGTATCTCAAAACGGTAGTCGTGTTTATAGGAACATATCGCACAGGTGTAGGTAGTGATACCCCAACCTGCCGCCCTGGTAGTGGCTCTCTTTTTGGTGACAGACTGTTTGGCCTCCAACGCAATATAGGAGCAATGCGGACATTCCGACATCGCCGTGTTCACATTGGTATAATCCAGTACCATCCGGTGATCGCAGGTATCACATTTCCAGACGTCATAATCCACTGCCATCAGGTCTTCTTCTATCACCTGTTCTTTTTTAAGGTAGACATCTTCGTCTTCCTCTGAGAGCTTATGCAAGGCATGGGAACAGTCCGGGCAATTGTACGGATTGTTCCGCAGCTTGTCCATGTGCCGTTTCAGCCCCGCCAGATAAAACCAGAGCGGAAGCGGGAAAACGTATTTCGCCGCTCTGAACCTATTGGCGGTGCGGGAGTGACTTAACCATTGCTGTTGACGGTCTTTGTCGCGCAGGATGCTTTTTGCCCTGATGGATATCACCAGCACCGCGATGATCATAAACAGCGTCCACAGGATATAATAGAGCACAAAGGCCGTAAAGAAATTGACGGACCAGCCTCGTTTAAAAGCCAGGAAGTTAAGGGTGACGAAGGCCGTCACATGAATGAAGAACAGGCCCGCCAGACCGGGGCGCAGGAAGTCGTTGGGCAGGTCTTTAATTCTCACCGGCATGGGGTCGCTGCCTTTTTTCTGCTTCGGCTTTTTCCCAAAGAACACATTCATCATAGCTGCCGAAATAACCAGCCAGAGGAAGCCCGCGAAGTAAGTGCTGCCGCCGAATTCTCCCCTCACGGCGTAGTCAGTCGTTTGTGAGGGCTGCGTCACAAAAGGCCGGGCATTGGCGACATATTCGTCCGCAGTAAGGCCTGAAGGCTCCGCTCCTGCTGCCGCATTGGGATCATTGGAAACCTCTGCCGGCTCCGGGCGCGGAGCGGCCACCAGTGCCTGTGGCTCGGGCGCTTCCCGGGTATCCCTGGCGTCCGGCAGCAGGGAATGGTCTTCCACCGGTTGCTGCGCGTCTTTATCATAGGCATAATTGCCGCTATGCAGCTGGGCGGAGATGGATTTCAGACCTTCTTCAAATGCCTGGTCATAATCCGCGTTTTTGATATACGGGATCATATAGTCCTGCTGGATACGGAAACAGATCACATCAGGCATATCCGCTTCCAGTCCTTTGCCTGTTTCAAATACCAGCCGGTGGGCATCCTCCACCAACAGTACCAGGAGGCCGTTATTGGTACTGGCATTTCCGATTTTCCAGTAGTTGAACAGCTTGTGGGCAAAATCGCGGGGCTCATTGTCGCCGATGGTTTTCAGCAGTACCATGGCCACTTGTGCCCTGCCGCTCTTATCAAGAGTGGCCAGTTTTTCATTCAGGCCGTTTACCGTTCCGGCAGTAAGTAGATGATCGGGGTTACTGATATAGCCGCCACCGCTTTTTTTGGGGTCCGGCACGTCCGCTACTGAGTACTTCGTTCTCTGGCCGGCGCAGGACATTAACAGGGATACCAACAACAGGTACAAAACATTTCGCATAACAACGGGTGATTCAGGCAATCGTCAATTAAAAAAATAAGCCGGAACGAAGTCCTGGCGGATTTAAAAATACTATATTTTAGTATCTGTACGTTTAAGATATTCCGGCCATCACCGCAGTATTTTCAACGGCAATGGCAAATATTACATAATTTAGTGATGATTCTGGCAGTCATCGCTGTCACTATTACTATCATTCAATACCGCGCACATGAAAAGGCTTTTTGTATTGGTTGCCCTGATTTTTCCGCTGGCTTTAAGCGCACAGACCAAGCTGTCGGAAACTGTTGCCGCAGATTTCTCTGCCCGGGTGGCCCATCATTATACATTGAAGAATGACTCCATTACCGGCTATATCGCGGAGCAACTGAACCGCAGTGGTTCCGGCGGGCTGGACATTGATTCCACTATGTTCAACCTGAAAAACGATCTTCCTGCCCTGGACGCAGCGTTGAAATACCTGTACCAGTACAGTGACTGTAACCGGCAGCGGTTCATCGCCAATCTGCGCAACATGGACCTGCAAACCAACAGCGTTTTTCCACTGGCCACGTATACCGCCAATAAATATAAGAACGATACCAAAGCGCTGCTGGAAGACAAAAGCGATTTTCTGAAGACTTATACCGGTCCGGTGACCGGCAAACAGGCCCCGGCCGCTATTGCGCAGGCCACAGCCTCCACCAGCAACAGCGCCACGGCTTCCGCCGGTGAAACAGCCGCTGCCGGTGCTGCCATCGCAACTACAGAAGGCGCTGCTCCTGCAGCCGCCACCACCACTGTGGCGGATACACGCAGCTGGGAGGTGAAACCGTTGTTCCAGGTGCGTACACCGGAACAACTGGTGGAAATGTACGGTAAAGACAATGTGACGCAGCGCGAAGCCACCGATCTGGCAGGCACCAAAGAAGGAGAAGCTTACGTGATCTATCCTGACACCGACGACGAACTGGAAGTACAGTTTGACGGCGAAAACGGCAACATCCTTACCTTTTCCCATTTCCCCTCCAAATGGAAATCTCCTTACGGTATCAAAGCCGGTGATCCGCTGGAGAAACTGATCAAGGTAAACGGCCGTCCTTTCCGTATCAATGCTTTCGAATGGACCAACGGCGGCCTCGTAAGCGACTGGCAGGGCGGCGCCCTCGAAGGCAAAGGCGTTGTTATCCAGCTGAAAGCCAACAATACCGGCGACCCCAAACAATATGACCAGGTGACTGGTGATAAAGTCCTTCGTTCAGACCTCCCCGTGTTAAAAAAACTGGATGTGATTATTCAGTCGGTGGCGTTCAAAAGCAACTAAATCATTAACGGATTTACGAATTTGTTGATTTACGAATTTAAAATGCAGCGGAGATTGCTCTATGTTGAGTAATCTCCGCTGCATTTTTATTCACAAAATCGTAAATCAAAAAATTCATAAATCTTTTTTTATCTTGTTTGTATGAAACAGACGATAGTTATTCTTTTCTTTGCCATCATGGGAATTTCCACGAGCATACAAGCACAGACCAAAAAATACCCGTCGCTGAACCATATCGCGATTTATGTTGTCAGCCTGGAGCGCGCCACTGCTTTTTACCGGGACGTTATCGGCCTCGAAGTAATGGACGAACCTTTTAAAGACGGCCGCCATAGCTGGTTCAGGGTTGGGGACCACAGTCAGCTGCACATCATCTCCGGGGCCGCCAAAGCGGAAGTACACCCCAAAGACACCCATCTTTGCTTCAGCGTTCCCTCCATGAAGGATTTTATCGCCGTGCTGGCACAGCACCACGTCACCTACGAGGATTGGCCGGGCAAACCCAATACGATCAACAAAAGAGTGGACGGCGTACAGCAGATCTATTTCCGCGACCCCGACGGCTACTGGATCGAAATCAACGACGATAAATACTAAACTTCCGGGCAGCAGGTAACAAAAGACCGGTCATCTCCCTAAAAAATAACAGGCGGGAGTGGTCTTTTTTTGTTAAATTCAGTGACCACATTCCAAGATTATGTCATTACTACTGAATGTTCCTGCTGCGGAAGAAACCGAAGCCAAGTCAAAAGGGGCTTTGTGGGACGCCAACCTGCAAACCTGGTACCTGCCGGATATCAACTATGATCATATCATGGAGGTAGACAAATGGATTACTGACCGGGACACCGCCATCATCCTGTCTGACGAAGTGATTATTGCCCATGCGCAGCATACCTGTCCGCATTGCCGGAACACCACCCCCGTCATCGCTATTGGCAGCGATTTCTTTTATGAAAAAGACATGAACGAGCGGGACGAACTGGTATGGTTTGAACTGGATTTTTTCACGCTGTTTCAGCAAACATCCGTTATCTCAGCCCATCTGTTCAATTTCTTCAGGGACAACTACCCGCTTTACAAACAGGGCCCGGCCAAAAGCGCAGATGGTTTCTACTGGTGCAACCATTGTGAACATTGCGGTAAAGACATTGACGATGCCACGCTTTTTGCCGAACCAGGCAGCGTCTTCAACCCGGACAATGCCACAGCCGCCACCGCCATTACCCTGCGTACCTTTCCGTTTAAATATGCGCCACACATAGACGCAGATTACAATATGAATGAGAATGTGCGGTTGATCAATGAATTTGCAGGCAGAACATAGTCATTTAAGGATTTTTTGATTTACGATTTTTTGATCGATAAAAAACGAAGACCGAAACGAATAAGTTAATCGTTTCGGTCTTTTTATTCACAAAATCAAAAAATCTCTAAATGATTACGGTTTCTTATAACCGTCTTTTGTGGCTTTTTCAGCCATGGTCACCATTCTTTTCTCGGTGTCGGGGTGAGAAGAGAACAGCTGGGCGCCTTTCTTTTTCTTTTCGCCGTTATTAGCTTCCTGGGATGCTTTCCACAGTTTTTCAAAGGCGGTGGACATACCCCATGGATTCAGTTTATTCGCTTTCAGGAAATCATATCCATAGTTATCAGCCTGGCTTTCCTGGCCGCGGGAGTAAGCAGAATTAGCGACCGCCTCGCCCAGGTCACCCAGCTGGGAATCGCTCAGGGCGCCGGCAGCACCACCTTGTGAAGACACACCGTCTTTCAGGGCGGAAGTCATCAGCGCTGTTTTAAAGGCGTCTTTGGAATCTTTGTTCTTTACATGCCCGATCTCGTGACCGATCACACCCATCACTTCATCATCTGTCATTACCTTCATCAGGCCGGCGCATACACGCACACTTCCGTCCGCACAGGCAAAGGCGTTGATGTCCCTTACCAGGTACACTTTGAAGTTCAGGTTCATACCTTCATAATTAGCAGCATTGGCTGTCAGTTTAGCCAGCCGTTGGGCCAGCGGATCATCAGCAGGAGCTACCGGGTTATGCTCGTCCATCCACTGGATGTACTCTTTGGTGTATTTGATGACTTCATCATCACTCAGGGTAGCAGCTTTCGCAGCTTTCACGCCTGCACCAATGGTTTTGGAATTGAGTTTGAACTGGGCGCTGGCAGTAGAAGCCAAAGCAAGGGTAATAGCACAAACAATGCTACAGCGAGTAAAAACAAACATAAAACAACTGTTTAGTTAGGAAATGGTTTAAGGTTAAAAAACATTTGCGCAGCGAAGATAAAGTGAATACACGAAATAAAAAAAGCTGCCTTTTATCAAGGCAGCTTTTTGTTGATAAAGTATTACGGATTGGGCAACCTCAGGTCTTCCAGTTTTTTCAGTTGTTTAAAATCGAAACAATCCGGTGGGAACAGGTTATAATCCAATCGAAGTTTTTCCAGCTGCTGCAGCCCGTCCAGGGCCGTAGGCACCTGTGTGAACCGGTTGCCTTGCAGCTCGGCAGTGACCAGTTTAGTCATCGCCGTAACGAACGTCATGTCAGGAATTTCGCAGAACTCCAGGCTCAGATGCAGCAGGTCGCGGCAGGCAGCAAGTCTTTCCGTATGTTTCAGCGGCACATAGGCCATCCAGAGTTTTTTCAGGCGCACCTCTACGCCTGTCAGGTCGGGGATTGCCAGCTCCCTGTCATGTTTACGCCCAACACGCAACTCCACCGGCAGGGTAAAAAGAGATGCCGGTATTTCATCTGTTGTAATCCTGACAGACAGCTCCGTTAGCGGCAGTTGCCGCAGGTAATCCACCAATCGCGGCAGGTCAGTCGTTTCACTCAGGTCAAGATTCACTGATCTGACATGCTGAAAATGCGCCAGCACATCAGAAATATCACTGGCAGGCATATCCCGCAGCACGAGGCTGTTCACCCGGTAACTTTTAGCTTCTTGTCTTCTCACCATCTGAAAAGCCAGTACAAATGCGCAGGCATCCAGTTCGGGGTGAACGTACAGGGCCCGGCAATCATCTTCCGGCCTGTCTTTGAACCGGGCCTGCCAGGAGGATTTAAGATGATGCTGCAAAGTAGCCGATGCATATTTGCGGAACAACGTTCTGGATTGTTTACGGATCGTCAGGTCCTGATGAAACAAGTGAATAGCCGCCAGATAACTGAGCAATACCTTACCGGCGCCGCCACCTTCAATCATTTGCAGCACCAGCTCCATATTGTTGGTATGCTGATCTGCCAATAAACGTGTAATCTGCTCCGTTAGTTCGCCGTTTTCCGCCGCCATCAGGAAAGGCGTGTCGTCTTTTATTTCCTGTGCCTTGAGATGATCTTCCAGAATATACTGGCAATCCTGCCGGAAAAGCCCGCTGACCGCTTCTTCCGGAATGTTTTGTCCCAGGAATACATGTGTGGCCGCTGTTATTTCTTTCACGATAACAGCACCTCGGTTTTGCAGCAGCATTGCCAGTGATTTTTTATCTCCCAGGGTAGGCGTTCCTGTTACATATACTTTAGCGTCCGGTATATTGCCGGTATCATCGAAGGGATAGGGCAACAGCGCATGTAATGCATCATATTGGTGCGACAGTAATCCGAAAGCTATTTCCCGTTGATGTCCATCTTTTATGTCCATGGAAGCCATCTGCGCAAACGCTGCATGGTAGGGCTTCAGCGGCCCTTTATCTTCCAGGGCGATCAGGCCTCCTTTGGCACGGCCCAGCGCCAACGGGACCACAGGCTTTTTCTCCTCCCAGTTGCGGCCATAAAGCGCATCATGCGTAAAATGCAGCTGCAGCCTGTCCAGGTGAGACAGCTCCAATAATGATTCCGGTAACTGCATGGAATCTGCGTAACAAATAGCTTCCTTTAGTGCCGGCAGGCCTTTCAGGCATGTTATATACCAGTCAAATGACTGAGCCCTTGTGCCAAAATCAATGATTTTTAAGCCTGGCAGGCGTTTCAACTGCGGCACGATCATGTTTGGATCAATGGTCCGGTAGTGATCAAAATTGAATGTTTCTATAGCGGGCAGCTCAAAAAACGCGTCCGGAAGATGTGTTGTGCCGTGGGGCAATCCCAGCAAACGAAGACAAGGAGACTGCTTTAACAATCGTGTGTCCTCTTCCGTTATATGTGGCACTCCTAATTCTTCGAGCCGCGGCAGCTGTGCTATCCCCGCGAAGTCTACCCCCGAAACGGATTCCGGCAACGTCAGCTTGCGCAGGCCCGTCAACCGGTACACCCATCCGGGCAGTTGGCGTAATGTTTCACTTTGCAGGAAAAGCGCCTCCAGTCCTTTCAGCCCGGCAAGGTCCGGACAGTCCTGAAAGGTACCTCCGGCAATGTCTAAAGTCCTTATCCAGGACATTTGTGACAGCGATGCCGGCAACACATCGAGGTCGTAAAGGCACATCATGGTCACATGCCGCAGCTGCGTAATATCATCCGGCAACGTTTTCTTTCCATTGACGATATACGGTTGCAGGTTGCTGGTACTAAAAGTGGTACATGCCGGATTGTCTTTTATCATGTTGATGAAGAAGGGCACAGGCAACGCGTAGTGGGTGTTAATTTCACGCAGCTTTTTCAGCTGTAGCAAAATCTCCGGCACTTCCTCAAAGTAGTTATCATGCAGATCAATAGATTCCAGGCCTTCGAGGAGGGTAATGGACCCCGGCAGGGACTTCAGGCCACAGCCCTTTAACCGCAAACGTTTCAGCTTTTTACAATTGGCCAGCACCCGGAAGGCCTGGTCAAAGTCGAGTCCCTTATTACCGTTGAGCGCCACTACTTCCAGTTCCTGTAGTTCGCCCAGCTCATCGGGCAGCAGGGTGAGCTTATTATATTTTATGTGCAGTTCCTTCAGTCGCGACAGCTCTTTGATCGCCGGAGGCAAAACAGCAATACTGTTGGAAGAGAGGTCTAATATCTGCAAAGCCGGGAATGCAGCAATTTCTTTCGGCAGGGTTTTAATTTCATTGAAACGCAGGCTCAGCTCTTCCAGTTTTGGCAAGCCGGCCAGGTTTTTAGGGAAGGTAGTAAACCGGTTGGTCCGCAGGTTGAGGATACGCAGTTCTTTCAATGCCTGAATGCTGTCCGGCAGTTCTTTTAGCTGGTTGCCCGTGATTTCCAGCGCTTCCAATCCGATTAATGCGCCGATGCTGTCTGGCAGCTTGCCCATTTTGGTTTTCGTCATGCCAAGGCCTTTGAGATTGGGTAGTGACGCCAGTTGCTCTATGGCACCGGCATGATCAAGCCCTTCGTTATATCCCAGATCGAACTGCACATGAGGTATATGTGCAGCTTCTTTCACATCAGGCATTTTCTTCAGACGCTTGCTATGCAGTACAAATCTCACTTTGGGATGCGGGCAATCTTTGGCTTCTTTTAAATCGTTCAGTTCTGTAATACCGGGCTCGGCGTACATCTGTCTGTGTTCCATGGTTTTTCAGGTAAGGGATTGATAGTTTTTATCGCCATATAAAGAAAGAAAACTTTCTGATACCATCAAAAAGGTTTGCCTGATAAATAGAACATGAAAAAATCCGTATACTTATGCTATGGAAATAAAACGGTCCCGCATATATCCGGCTATCCTCTCCCTACCGGGATGGTTTGCCCTGATAGCGCAGTATTACCTGATGGTCCGGAATGGTACTTTGCCGCCGGAGGAGCTGACCATCCGGTTTTTCAGTTATTTTACGATACTGACCAATCTGCTGGTGGCCATCTGTAACACTGTGTTGTGGCTGAATCCCGGCAATCGTTTTTTTTCCAGTGCCGGCACGCAAACGGCGCTTACCGTGTATATCCTGGTAGTCGGGATTATTTATAATGCGGTACTACGTTGGCTGTGGCAGCCGCAGGGCTTGCAATGGGTGGTAGATGAACTGTTGCACAGTGTGATCCCCGTGTTGTCGCTCGTATACTGGGGGCTGTTTACCGCGAGGCGGCGGCTTGAATGGAAACAATGCTGGCCGTGGTTGTTGTATCCGCTTCTTTATTTCGTGTACATCCTTGCCAGAGGCGCTATTTCCGGCTTTTATCCCTACCCGTTCATTGAGGTGAACCGGATAGGGATAACGCAGGCGCTGATCAATGCATTGGGCATTGCCGGCGTATTTCTTTTACTGTCGCTGTTGTTTATCAGTATCAGCAGATATCTTACTTCAGCTCAAAAGTAATCAGCAGCGCCTTGTGATCGGTAGGCCATACGCCTTTGGGCGCCATGAATTTGTCTTTGGTCGTTTCCTCCGTGATAGCGCCATACACCACCGAAGCGCGAGGCCCCACGATAGCCGCATCTTTCAGGCGTAGCCTTTTGTCCGGGCGGAAGAAAACAAAGTCGATACGGTCTCTATCGTCCGCATCCGGCGCCCATGCCAGCTTACTAACGGGAACGGCTGTATTGCCTGCCGGGAAAGTAAAGCCGGGATGTGTTACCGGATTAGGGCACAGCTGACGGTACGCATCTGTAAAGCCGGCCTTTTCCAGGGCCAGGGTCACGTTCCAGGGTACGATGGTACCATGATGGTCAAACAGGTCTTTCGTGGCGGCGGTCCAGTCCCGGTGCGATGGTTCGTTGAAATCGCCGCCCAGTATCACCACGCTGCCTTTTGCAGCTTCGCGGCGGGCATCGGCCAGGAACAATTCAATTTCCTCATCCCTTTGGGAAGCGCGGTTGTCTGTCAATACACTGTCCACACTGGTGACCGGCGCGGGCAGTTTCTTCCAGCTGCTGCTGTGATAACCGCGGGGCAGATAGTTGGCCGCATGCAGGTAGTCCAGGTGTGCCGTATATACGGCCACGTTAGTACCATCTACCTGTACCACCGCTTTGTAAACGGAGCCATGGTCGTCTTTTTCCGGGCTGATGGTTTCAAAATGAGCAATCGGGTAGGCCGACAGGATACCGGAGTCGTAGCTGTACTCACTGTAAAATGTACGGCCTCTTTTCGCCAACGCCTCCCTGATCCGGTCACAGAAGCGGGTCTGCTGATAATTGCGTACTTCGCTGAAGGTGATGACATCTGCGCCGGTATGTATAATCTCGTCCGCAATAGCTTCAAATCCGCCGGGCACCACGGTGCCTTCCTGCCAGATATTAAACTGCAATACTTTTAACGTGGTGGCTGCCTGTACCTGCCATGACAGCAGGAGCAGCAATGGTAAGGTCCATTTCATCATGTGTTCACTGTTTGGGATAAAAATACAGTTTATGGCGTGTTTTTATCGATATATTTGTCACATGTCAGCAGACCACTGCCCTCCCCTTACGCGGGAGTCTATACAGGAGAAAATTGATTTATACGGCTGTTTTATTGTGCAGGTGCCGGCAGACGACTACCTGCCCGGATTTGCTTATACCATTGGGTTACATCAGCGTTTTAATCATCCGGAAATTATTTGCTTCGGGTTGTCATTGACATTGATGAAAGATTTGCTGAATGATGCCTGCGGGGAAATAAAAACAGGTAGTGCCTTTACGCCAAACACCTTCTACAACGGGCTGTTGGAAGATTATCCCGTACACTTCCTTCCGGTAGATCCGGCTTACTACCCTCACTATCTGGGCACAGCCGGTTATTTCTATCAACATCAGGAATTTCCTGCGATACAGCTGGTATGGCCTGACAAACAATCACGTTTTCCGTGGGAGCCGGATTTTAATCCTGACTGGCGGCGTAAGCAACCGCTGCTGGACCGGGACGCAGACTTTATGTTCCAGGAAGAAAAGAATGTCGCCGTATTTACCACCCGGCATGTGCTGGAAGGCAAACCGATCCTGTATGTTTATCATGATGAAGATGGCGACTGGCAGTTCCATAGCGAAGATGATCCATTAGAAGAAGATGTCAGGCTGGTGGCACTTTCTTCGATCATAAAGATAGATCCAGGCATTGTAGCGATCCACCAGCTGTCTTACGGACAGCGTGCCTGGCGCGCCTCCGCTTCCGACGCGTGGCAATGGGAATAACCTTATAATTTGCGCCGGAAATTCTTTGCCAGGCCGAATTCACCGTTGATATATTTCCCTGACCTGCCGGGGGCATAGCTTTCAAAATACATCCCCAGCGCCGTAGGATATCTCTTAACAAAATCCATAAAACGGCGGTGAAAACTGCCCTGATGGTACTCTCCCAACTCGCGGCAACTAAGCCAGTAGCTGACCATCACTATCTGCACAGGACTTACCAGCGCCGGAATACACTCATAAGCGCCATAATGCCGCTTGACAGACCGGATAATAGCCGGCAGGTGCAGCCATAACCAGCAAAAGCCTCTCAGGTTACGTGCCCGGATACTGTTAACAAACACAACATTCTCCGCGTTAGTGATTTCTACTTCGTACATACGACTCCGTTTTAAAAGCCGATAGTGAAAAAATACACCCAGGCGATGAACAGTAACTGCTCAGGCACGCGAAACCAGAGATAGCGCGGTCCCGGTCCGCCGTAGGTGGCCTTTTCCAGGTCTACATGTTTGATGGCCGCATAGACATTGGCCGGAAAAATGAGGATGAAGAAGATAATGGTGATATAACCGGTCATCTCCCGCAGGGAAGGTATCATCAGGGAAATCCCCATAATAATTTCGGCCACGCCGGTAATATATACCATGGCTGTTTTGAACGGTATCACCGGCGGCATCATCATGGTCATGCCTTTAGGGAAAAGAAAATGGCCGAGGGCGGTGAAGCACAACATACAGCACATGCCCAGATTACCGGCAAAAATCAGCTGCCAGTCGCCGGTAACCGGTCTGGATATAAGTAAGGCCACCGCAAATACTGTTATCAGGATAATGACAGGTTTCATGTAATGGTGTGTTTTTGTCTGGTACAAAGGTCCACCTTCCCGCTTCCCCGGAAAATGATGTATGTTAGTTTCTGGCGTGCTGCTTTCTGATACGGCTCAGGCTCTCCGGCTGAATGCCCAGGAAAGAAGACAGGTGTTTTACGGATATTTGTTGCACCAGTGCGGGATTACGTTGCAATAGCGCTGCGTAACGCTCTTCTGCCGTCAGCGATAACAGTTCCATCTCCTTTTTTAACCGTCTCACGTATTGGTATTCCGCCACCAGCCGGCCTATACGCTCTCCGTGGTGGTATTTGTTATAGAACTCCTGCAGGAAACGAAAAGGGATGGCCACAATGTCGGCATCTTCCAGTAACTCGATAAAAATCGTGCTGGGCTCCCGGGTGATAAGCGAGTAATAAGCCGTCACCATCTCGCCTTCAAAATGAAAATCAACAGTGAACTCTTTTCCATCCCGAAGGAAATAATTGCGGGTAGCCCCTTTATGAAGGAAATAAATAAAATTTTCCACCTGCCCTTCGCGAGCGAGGAAATCACCTTTAACGTATTTTTTGATGATGAGTTTAGCAGAAAAGTCCTCCCACTCCGCCGGGGTAAGCGGATAGAATTTGTAGATGGCTTGCTGGAAGGATTGGAGGGCTGTCATCTGTGCAAAGATATGCCATCGTAGATTAGTATAACGCCAGATGATTATGTGGGAAATGAGCGGCAGCTGTTTTTCTGGTAAAGCTGCCGCTGCGATAATATAATAGAACTTTACGTCCCTTAACGACGCGGTAGATGACTAAAAATGCGCTTCGATAACCCTGCCGTTCACAGCACCTTCCACGCTCAGTAAGTAAGCATTTACCACCCGTTGCATTGGTACCGGGTTATAGCCGGGAAACAGTGCTCCATAACGTTCCAGGCTGTCTTCCACCAGGCCGGGGCTTACCACGTTGATGCGCTGGTCTCTTTTCAGCTCCTGGGACGCGCCCAGCACAAAACTGTTGACCGCCCCATTGATCATGGCCACACAGGTGCCGTTTTTAGCAGGCATCCCTGATGCAATGCCCGATGTCAGCGTAAAAGAGCCCCCTTCGGTGAGATAGTCCTTTCCGATCAGGACAAGGTTCATCTGCCCTATTAATTTACCCTGAATGCCGGGCATCATATGTTGCTGGCGCATGGCAGCAAAATCGCCGTAGTAACCGGTACCTGCGGTGCAAATACAGGCATCGGCGGTTTTCAGTTCCCGGAACATATTCTCGATGGATGATTCGGATGAGATGTCTACCTGGATATCGCCGCTATTGCGGCCGGCAATGATCACTTCATGCCTGGGCGACAGCGCTGCGGCGACAGTTTTGCCAATGGTGCCGTGCCCGCCTATCAATATTATTTTCATGCTATATGATTTTATAACACAAAATTATGGAAGGCATCAGCCGGCGGATAGTCCGGATGGCTCAATCAATCGTCATTTCGGCTCGTATAGCCTGCGGGGTATGTCCGAATTTCTTTTTAAAGATGCGGATAAAATGGGAAGTACTGTCGTAGCCGCAGTCTCCGGCGATTTCTCCCACCGGCAGACGGGTATTCTCCAACAGCATCCGTGCGTGTTGCAACCGCTGCCCGTTGATCCATTGCCGGGGCGGCATATGGTATATGCGCTGGAAATCACGCTTAAAAGTAGCCAGGCTGCGGTTGGTGAGGCTGGCCAGGTCTTCCAGGGTGACAGGCTGCAACAGGTACGTACGCATCACCTCGTCCAGATCAGCGGGTTCGGTACTGAGCGCAGCAGTGATAAAGTCCACCACCTCGCGCTGATGCACTCCGTTCATCAGCAGTAATAATATTTCTCTTTGTTTTAATGCCAGCAGCTGGCTGGTATATAATACCGGTTTATCGAAGTACAGGCGCAGATGGGCTTTGAAAGCCTGCACCAGCTCGTTGCCGTTAAAAACGGTATATGGTGTCGTGGAAGGTGTTTTACTGCTATGGAAAAAAGGCTCGGTAGCAATACTTTTTAAAAGCTTCACCGGCAGAAACAACATCAGCGCTTCAAAGTTCAGCCCTTCTTCTATGTATTCCGCCATAACGTAAATGCCTTTTTTCAGCAATATCACGGTATTCGGACCAGCTTCGACCGTTTCGTTTGGCAGGTGCAGCAGCTTCACTCCTTTGGTAACAAAGATGAGGGTATGTTCTGTCACAAAAACAGTGCGCTTGCCGGCTTCGGTTTCCTGCTTCAGTTTGGCGAAGATTTCGCCGTTACTGGTCAGGAAAGACGGGTCGGCAACAGGAGCGGATATGGGAGGAAAGCGGTGAAACATGATGTTTACAAATATACATAAAAATGCCCCCGGCACATACCGGGGGCATTCTCTTTGGTCCGTATAACTTTCACCGTTACTCTGTCAACAGCGGGTTGTTGGCAATAGCATCGGTAGGTATTTTAATGGTGTACCGCGGATCACCTGCCTGCAGGGTTACCGTTCTGCCTTTTAAAGTGTGTACAATCTGCGGCTGTGTGGTCCTCCGCAGGTCAAACCAGCGGTGCCCTTCGAAGGCCAGCTCGCGGAAACGCTCGTCCTGTATTTCTTTTAACAGGTCAGCGCCGGTGAGGGCAGAGAGACGGGCAACTTCTGCCTGGTAAAACGCCGGTGTGAGGCGGTTTTTCTTCAGTTCATTCAGATAGTTGCGGGCCTGGTCTGGCTGGTTCAGCTGAGCAGCGGCTTCTGCTGCGATCAGGTATATTTCCGCCACGCGGAAAGACTGCCGGAAGCTGTTGCTGAAGCCCACTTTCACAACGGTATTGTTTTGTTTGGCGTCTTTTCCGTAGAATATTTTCAGACGTAAATCACCGGTCTGGTCGTACAGCGCATACAGTTTATCGGATACAAAAGCCGTCTGAATACTGATGGCATTATAGTTCTGTTCAAACGCCTGAATGGATTCTACAGAATTATACAACGTAGGCAGGTTGTTGCTCTTATTGAAGTCAGTCAGGGTAGGTTTCTTTTCCAGCAGTGCTTTTGCGGCAGTCAGGGATTTATCCCACTGATGGGTGTAGAGGTATACCCGCGCGGCTAATGCCAGCCCGGAGAGTTTGGAGAAACGATAGGAAGAAGCAGTTTCAAACTGGTCTACGTTCACCAAAGCAAGCCCCGCTTCCACATCCGCAATCACCTGGTCAAAGGTTTCTTTGACGGTATTACGCGGGGTGGCTTTCTGCAGGTCAATCTTTGTAATGACCGGGACAGCTTTGTCAGTGCCGGCTGTAGCCTCGTTATAAGGCTTACCAAAGAGATTGGCGAGGTTAAAGTGGGCATAAGCCCTTATCAGATAAGCTTCGCCTGCCAACTGGTTGATCTGCGCCTGTGTACCTTCTGTAGCACCGCCTACCGCGTCAATGAGGTGGTTGGCATAGAATATCTGTTGATAATAATCTTTCCAGTTATATGACAAAGCGTTCAAGTCCTGGTTTTCTTCCCAGAAGAAGTTCGGTTTCAACAAGTTAACGTCATTGCTACGTGCTTCATTCATCTTTATTTCATCAGAGCGATAAGAAGCCAGTCCTTTATCCAACCTGGCAAGGGTATACGCGGCATCCAGTTCTTTACGGAAGTCTTCTACCGTAGTGGGAACTACTTTCCCTACCGGCACAATGTCCAGGTATTTTTTACAGGAGGAGAAAGCTGCCAATGCAGCGATCAGTCCGGTGGTATATATTACTTTACGCATGTGTTACAGTTTTAGAAAGTGGCGTTCAGACCAATAGTGAATGTCTTTGGAATGGGCTGTGCATAGATGTTGCCCATGGTTTCAGGGTCCATATAGCCGTCATAGTTAGCACCAAATACAAATGGGTTGCGCACCTCACCGGTTACTTTCAGCCCTTTCAGATGAATGCGGTTGCATACATTTTCTGTCAGACGGTAGCCCAGCGTGATGTTGCGAACACGCACATAACCCGCATCGCGAATAAACATTCCCAGGCTTGTATACTGGTAATACTTATCTTTCAGCCAGTTGCCCAGCAGCCTTACCTCTTCCGGTGTTTGTGCGCCACTGCCAAACAGGCCGGGATATTGCCCGTTCGGATTGGAAGGCGTCCAGCGGTCGAGGATAGCGGTGGTAGTATTTGCGCCACGATCGAAATAGAACGGATTATATTGCGGCTGTATCTTCACTTTCTGCCCCAGGTTAAACAATAACCCGATAGACAGGTCGAACTGTTTGTAGGCGAAGTTGTTATTCAGGCCACCGGTGTACAACGGATCGCTGTTGCCCATGTTACGCAGCAGCGCACGTTGCTGGTCGTTGGTCAGGCCGGAATACGGGAACAGGCCGCCCAGGTCCGGATCGCCGGCAAAATCATCTCCCAGCTTCAACAGCTCCGACAAAGACATTGTTTTACCATCGTGGTTCACCATGATCATGCCATGCTCATTGAGGCCCGCATAGTCAATACCCCAGATGGTCCCGGTAGGATGACCTTCCCTGGAAGGGAAATAGGAGTTGTCCGCCAGCGTTTCACGCAGCACGGTATTTTTGTTATAGGAGAAATTGAAGTCGGTGGTCCAGCGGAAATTCTTACGGACCATGTTACGCGTGCTCACACTTACTTCCACACCGCTGTTGCGCATCTCGGCCCAGTTAACAGCCATATTCTGATAGCCGGTTTCCAGTGCCAGCGCATACATGTTAATCAGGTCTTTACCATGACGATCATAGTAATCTGCTGTAATGCTGATCCGGTTTTTCAGGAAGCTCAGGTCGATACCGATGTTTTTGTTGATGGTTTTTTCCCAACGGAGCTTCGCATTTGGCGGAGCATCTACTTTGATGATCTGTACAGGGTCTCCGGGCAGAATGGGCGTATTGACATAAGTACCCATCACGAATGGTGAGGTATTTTTGTCCACGTTACCCTGCAAGCCATAGGATGCACGCACATTCAGGGTATTGAGGAAACGTACATTACGCATAAAAGGTTCTTCCATCACACGCCATAAACCACTCACAGACCACAGCGGCAGGTATTTGTATTTCGGGTCTACGCCAAACAGGTCAGAACCATCGAAACGGATGCTACCACCCAGCGTATAGCGGTTGTTTAACGTATAGCTACCAGTACCAAAGAAAGACACAAAAGCGTTTTCCACATAGGTGTTCCTGTTAGTATACAGGTCTTTGGCATCATTGTCATTCTGGAACTTGATCGGAATAGTGGTCAGTGTCTTAGGATCAAAACCATAGCCTGTGGTAGTCTGGTATTTATCTTTTACCCTTCTCACCTCGTTGCCCACCATGAAGTTAAAATCATGGTTTTTATTCACATTAAAGCTGTATTCCGCCATGGTTTTGAGCGTATACTGCTGCATGTTCTGATTGGTGTTGGTAATAACACCCCCTTTGGGCAGGATGGTTTTCTGCGTGCCGGTGGCTGGATCAAAACGCATGTTCTGGTCTGCCAGCAACCGTACGAAGTAAGTTTCGCCAAGGGCAATCTGCTCACCGGTAGTGATGTCAGACTGGATACCCAGCTGAGAACTGATATGCAGACGGGGAAGCACTTCATAGTCCAGTTTGAAGTTGGTGTTTACTGACTGTGTTTTCAGGGTATTGCTGGTATTCTTTCGTTCCTCCAGTATGTTGAAGTCAACTACGTTCCTATCGCCGCCAATGTTCCGGTCATAAACATAATTGCCGCTAGCATCATATACCGGGGTATAAGGGTTAGCCAGACGGGAATACTGCACCGGGTTTGTATTACCAGCACGGTTAGCGTTAAAGGACGTTTGGGTACGCTGGTTAGCGAAGATACCGGCAGAGAATTTCAGCTTATTGGTAATATCGTAATCCGTTTTCAGCGTGATGTTATAACGGTTAGCGCCGGTACCGATGGTAGCGCCTTTTTCGTCGTAATAACCGCCGCTGAAGTAATAGGTGGATTTATCACCGCCACCGGAAACGCTTACGCTATGTTCCTGCGTGAAAGCGCTGCGGAAGATCAGGTCATTCCAGTTGGTGTTAATGCCTCTCAGCGCATTGATCTCATTGCGGGCAGCCGGATTGATGCCATCAAATCCTTTAGTGGCCAGGTCTTCCGGTGTTACATTATATTTATTAAAGATTTTGGACACGCTCCCGTTGTTGGCCATGAAAGTGAAATCTGATTTGAACAGGTCCAGTTCCAGATTTACTTTCTGGTCGCTGTTCAACAGGTTGAGACGGCCCAGGTCAGGCTTTTGCGTGAACGTAAAGTTGTTGCGGTAGTTAACGGTCATTCGCTCGCTTTTCTTACCGGACTTAGTAGTGATCACGATCACGCCGTTGGCAGCGCGGGCGCCGTAGATGGCAGTAGCCGCCGCATCTTTCAGCACGGTGATGCTCTCGATATCGGAAGGGCTGTAGCCCGCGATAGCAGTAGTATACAGCTGGTCGATAGATTTGGCGTCATCAGCGGTAGGCAGGTTTGTGCCTTCAATAGGCAACCCATCGATCACCCACAGCGGGTCCTGTGTGCCCTGAAGGGAAGAAGTACCACGGATACGGATTTTAGCCGCCTGCCCGGGCGCACCGGACTGCGGCGTGATAGCCACACCGGAGAGCTGGCCTTGCAGCATCTGTTCTACGCTCATTACACCCGCCACTTCCACTTTGTCCATGCTGATCTTGTCGATGGCACCGGTGGATTTATTCTTCTTAACGGTCTGGTAACCGGTAAATACAAACTCGTTCAGGTTTTTACCGCTGGAAGACAGGCCCACTTTATATTGGTTGCTGGCGGTAAGGGTCAGCAGTCTGGTTTCGTAGCCCATATAACCGATGGTCAGCTGCTTTACAGACAGGGAGTCCGGCAGCTTCAGGGAAAATTCCCCTTTCTCGTCAGTGATAGCCCCAATGCTGATGTTCTCGATCACATTCTCCGTACCGGTAGCAGTACCGATGGTTCTATTGCCGGCATATACGGACACCCCCGGCAAAGCCTCGCCGGAAGTGGCATCCGTGACTTTACCCTTAATAACGCGCGGGGCGCTCTGCGCCTGTGCCAGGAAAGGGGAAAGACAAGCTGCCAGCAGCAGGCAAAAGACTTTTGCCAAAATCTGATTTTTCTTCATTGTTGACAGATGTACAGGTTGATAATTGATTTATTATTTGTTGTTAAGCGCTTGTTGTATACGGATGATCAGGTCATTGTAGTGATCGGCAGTAGCGCGGTCGCTGCTGTTTTTGCGGCTGTTGAGCAGTTGCAGCAGACGCACCATCTCTCCCCGCTTGGCACTAACGGCATCAGATACACGGTGAATAGAGAAGTACTGCAGGTTACGGGAGGCACGTTCTGTCTCTTTTTGCTGCGGCTGCAAGGCAAAAGAGCAGAAGTTATGCAGGTCCGCCGGCGCAAATTCTTCCTGTAACTTCTTCGCGTCCGGACGGGCAACGGATTTATCGATGCTCACGATCAGCGCGTCCACGAAGCCTTTCTGGCTGTTACGCTCGAAGATGTCTAGCGGCTGGCCTTTGATAGTTTTGGCGAACATGCCGTTATGCATATCATGCATCAGGTCTGATACAGTGTAGGCTGCTGAGCCGTTGGCCGCCTCGTTCTCCATCATGCGGGACAGGCGTTCATCGCGCAGCAGGTCATAGAAGAAGTAGGACTGTAACCCTTTCGCATATACGAGGGCGCCATACTCCATATTTCCGATAGGGCTCTCCTTGATCGGATAACTTTTAGCGTAGATCTCATTTTTAAACAACCATGCCGGTGTGTTAAACACTTCTTCCAGCAGGTATTTCACAGCTTCCTGCTGTTTCTTTTTGGGCACGTGCACATAGCTGTTCTGCTGCTGACCAAAAACAGTTGGTGTAACATAGATACCGCCTACATTGGCCATCACGTGGTAACCGTATTGGTTCCACTGGCCGATAGCGCTGTTAAGCATTTTACCGGCTTCATCGTAGGTGTGGCCCTCTTCGCGGGTCCAGCTGAGGATTTGCGGCACAATACGTTTCAGGTTCTGCAAGCCATAGCGGCTGGCTTTCACCGCGTCGTTGCCGAGATCTTCTATCTGCGCGCGGGGATCAATGGCATCGCGGATATCCTGTTGTTCGCCGAATGCATAGAGCGGGTCATTTTCGTGTGCGCGTAACTGTTTGTTCAGTTCCGGCAGTTCTTCGTGGGGATTTTTACCAGTATAACGGTAAGCCCATCCGATGGCGAATTTATCGTATACGCCGATGGCTGGCGTGATCTGCGTCACGTTATCACCGGGCTGCGCCACATAGTTAAAACGGGCGTAGTCCATGATAGACGGCGCCGTACCGCCCATGCGGGAAGTAAATCCCGGAGAACGCAGCGAGTCCACGTCAAAGGCGAAAGAGCTGCCCATATTATGTTGCAGGCCCAAAGTATGCCCTACTTCATGGCTGGACACAAAGCGGATGGCGTGGCCCATCAGCGAATCACTGAAGTGGTTGCCACGGGCACGCGGATCGATGGCGCCTGTCTGGATACGAATCCAGGAATGCAGGGTGCTCATCACATTGTGCCACCAGATGATGTCTGATTCAAGGATTTCGCCGGAGCGGGGATCTATGACGGAAGGGCCCATGGCATTGGCTTTGGCTGAAGCGGCGTAAGTCACTACAGAGTAGCGGGCGTCGTCTCCGTCAAAGTCAGGATCATTCACCGGCGCATCTTTCGCGATAATAGCGTTTTTAAAACCGGCCGCTTCAAAAGCTTTTTGCCAGTCTTCAATCCCGGCTTTGATATAGGGACGCCACTGGGCAGGCGTGCTGGCATCGATATAATATACGATCGGTTTCTTTGGCTCTACCAGTTCTCCGTTCAGGTACCGCTGCATGTCTTCCGGTTTCGGCTCCAGTCTCCAGCGGGTGATCAGCTCTCTTTGTTCCAGCTTATGCTGTGCATCGCTGAAATACCAGCGGGGCGTGGTAAACAGGCCTACTCTTCTGTCGGCGAAACGGGCCTTCATGGGCTGTTCGCTGAGCAGTACCAGGTTGGTCGTGGTTTCAATGGATATTTCAACGCCGGTGATTTTGGCGGTCAGCTCCGATTTGGCCACGATATTGTCCTGAAAAGATTTGATGCCACGAATGCGGGACAGGTCCTTAATAGGGGAGCCTGGCAGGCCCAGTGATTCAAAAACGTTGTTGATGCTGCTGTTGGAGCCATCAAACAGTTTGGAGACATTCACCACAAAAGCGGTGGTGTCTTTATTATATGCTTCTATCTTAAACTGATCGATCAGTGACGGGATGAAGTTATCGGCCACCGACTGTGCAATAGCGTTGCTGGCAGGTACTTCCAGGAAAGGGTTCTGCTTGCGCAGGAAAATTTTATTCAGCAGGGTATCTCTTTCAAAAGCTATGACCATATTGGCATAGTTCATTCCTTTGTTGACACCCGCTTCATTCAACTGCTCCGGTACTTTGGACAGTTTGTTTACCACCAGTATCTGCCGGCCGGCCAGTTTCAGGGGGATTTCAAAGTAATAGTCTGTCTTCACCCGGTGTACCTTAAAAAGCCCGTCAACAGTGACAGCATCGGCGGTAATCACTTCCTTGTAAGGTTTCAGTCCTTTGGTATCGGGTTTCTTTTTGGCGGTCGTATCGGCAACAACGACAGGTGTTTTCCTGCCGAAAAGCCAGCTACGTTTCTTTTTCGATTGCGCCATTACATCCACGGATGTAAAGAGGGCTACGCATGGCAGTAGCCATAACAGTTTCCTGTAGTTAGCGTGCATAGATAGGAGTTGTTAAGATTGTACAGACAATACTTCAGGGAACAACAATCCGGCCCGCTGGCTCAGGTACAACTGAGGTAATGAAATGCCACAGCAACGCCCAGCGAGGGCCGGGCTACAAAGGACGAATAACAGACTTGCTACAAGTATTGGGTGCTAATTTTTCTCATTGGGCACAGGCAATCTCTTTACAAGCAAAATGGTTTCCTGGTTAACATTTTTTAACCTTGAGGGCGCAAAATTATTGAAAAGTATGCTTGAAACCGTTTTTTACTGAACAACTTTTAACGCCGGCAGGATAAAACGGCAGGAAATCGAGACCGGACGGGCATCGCCGTTCATAACATTTTTTTAAAGTTTATAGAAGGGGGATAACGTTACACTAATTCTCTTTGTAGATATCATATTTCACAAACGGCACCTTTCCAAAATCTTTGGCAGTACGCACTTTGGTGGTCACGCTGTCAGGCTGCGAGGCATGAAAACTGTCGCCCCCATCTTTATGCAGGTACCAGTTTTTGTCATCGGGAGAATACCGGAAAGTGATGATCCTTGTCCATCTCCAGGCACTGCCGCCATAATGCTCCACAGAGAAATAGCCGTTTTTAATGGTCACTCCCTGGAAAGGATCGCCCATCATCCCGCCACAGTCCACACAATACACCACGTTGTCATTACGGGCGGCCAGCTTGTAGGAATGGTCCTGCTGACCGAGCAGTATCAGCAACGGCCGTTTCTCCGGATGTTCCACCACGTCAGAAGTGGAATCTTCTCCTTTTTTACGGAGCACCATGATCATATCGGGCAAAGCATCACGGTTAAGGTCACCGGTGGCCGTGTCTAAAATCTCATAGCCTTTGGGGATAAAGGTTTTTAAAGAGGCTGGCTGCTGGAAAGACACTGTAGCGGTCAACAGGAAGGCGGCCATCAAAATTCTGCAGAAAAGGGGAAAACAGTTCATGATATGGTGATTTTAATACCTCACGGGCAGGGTTATATGATTTTACAATTTTATAGCATAAATATGCGACTTTCCCGGAAATCCGGACATTTTAATTTTGCGGACGTTATCGGAATGCAACTGTTATACAACACCCCAAAACAAAACGAATCAAGTCAAACCCAAAATTATGAAATTAAGTTTATCGAAGCTCCTGTTGTTGGCGCTACTAGCGGGTTCATGTAAAAAAGACCATCACGGCAAGTCCGCTGGACCGGATACCGAGGCCGTAAAAAGGGAACCGGGGCTGCCCATGGGAGTACCCGTCAGCAAAACTATCGGGCCGGAAGGCGGCACCCTCCTTTCCGGCGACAATCACATGCTGGTGACCATACCCGAGCGGGCGGTCACCATGCCGGTCGCTTTCAGTATTCAGCAGGTGACCAATACGCTGAACGATGGTACGGGCGCCAGGTCATTCAGGTTACAACCGGAAGGCGTCCGGTTTGAGAAACCCATCAAACTGGAATATGATTATTCCGGCGTTGATCTTTCAGGAACTGCGCCGGCCTTCTTATATCTGACCTACCAGGACAAAGACGGTTATTACTGGCTGGTACGTAATACCCAACTGGATACTTCCAACAAAGTGTTAAGTACTGAAACCACCCACTTCAGTGACTGGACCATCTGCGAATATTTCCAGGTACAGGCAGATAAAACAACGGTGCCCTATGGTGGCAAGGCCAACCTGAAACTGATGTGGTACGACTTTTCCAAAGATGATCTCGCCGCACCGCTCGTTAAAGACATCAAACTCCCGCCACTCACGTCCTACAAGCCAGATGAAGTATCAACCATCACCTGGACAATGCCCGCAGGCGAAGGCAGCCTGAACTTCAAAGATGCCAGCTGCACCTACACGGCCGCCAATAGTGAACCGGTAGAAAATCCGGCTATGATCACCGCCAATATAAAAAACCTGATTTGGAACGGGCAACAGCACGACCGGTTAGCCTACGGCGCCCTGCTGATGCTCACCACTCCCGTTTATATCGGCTCCGATCAGTATGTGCAGTACTATACCGGCGGCGACAACTATCTCGTCACCGGCGACTGCGTGTCGGGTTGTATCTCCCATGAAATCAATGACAACTTCTATCTGAAAGCCACGCAGCCAGGCAACCGCTTCCTTGAAATAAAGATCCCGGCAGGCAGCGGCAAGGGCGCCTATCGCTACGGAGACACGAATGGTACAGCACAGATCATTGAAGGCACCGGCACCACCAACAATGACCAACGTTATCATACCAGCTACCTGCCGTGTACCGGCTGCAATTCCGCCTTCTCCCCCGGAACAGTGAATATCACCCGTTTCGATACCAGCGATGGTTATGTGGAAGGTTCGTTCTCCGCTACCCTGTACCTGTGGACTGGGGCGCTAAATCCACCACATAAAGCCATTACCGGTAGATTCAGATTTAAAAAATAACAGCCGGTTACTTCCCTTCCGGAAAAAGGTCTGTAGAACAGACCTTTTTTTGTTTGCTGTCCGGATACATTTCTGTGCATGTTTATATTATCTTAGCTTCGTTGTCAACCCGACACCTATAGTTCAGCACCCCAGCCCCTTCCGAAAGTTGCGGCCCGGGAACTGCCACAACAGAGAAATGAAAACACTGCATGAAAAAGAAATTTATTTACCAGGACGAAAAATCCCACAAGTTCTGGGACATTGACATCAATGGGCCCGAACTCACCGTTACCTTTGGAAAAGCCGGCACACAAGGCCAGACACAGGTCAAAACTTTCGCTACTGAAGCCGAATGCCTGAAAGCCGCTGATAAACTCATCTCAGAAAAAACGAAAAAAGGGTATCTGCCGGTGGAAGAAAAAGGACCGGCACCGACAGAAGCACAAACCTCCGGACCTGTAGAAGGAAAAACGCAACAAAGCGGCTTAACCATGCCGGACTTCCTCTACGATGATATCCTGGCAATGGCCAACCATGTGGAAACAGCATGGCCGGAAAATGTGCAGGCGCTGCATCCCGCGTCCGAAGAAAATATCCGGGCCATGGAAATCGCTTCCGGTCTCCTTTTTCCACCGGCATTTACAAATTTCTGGCGGAAAAAAGGGTATTTCCTCTTTGAAAAAGATGAGTTCCTTTGTGCCATATACGCCTATAACGATACCGCTGAAAATGCCACCACGCTATACAATATGCTGGAGACGTTCCTGAGATTTTACGGCCATCAGAGCGATTGGCTCGCACAGGAACAAGTACTCCTGTCACACTGCTGGATGCTGGGCATGATCATGGATGACGAAAAAAAATGGTTCTTCTTCGTTGATCCGCTGGGAGAGGTAAACCGTGTTTATATCGAACCCTCTTTCACAGAAGTGGACGATGACATACTCGCCGCAGCCTTTGCGCCGCTGGTGGAGCAGAAAGCCTTCTTTCAGTTGCCTGAGAAAAAAGCGGCCGTTGAAACGGAAGAAAAGGACGAAGAGGAAAAAGATGAAGACGCGGAAACCCGTGCATTCCTCGCCCAACACCGGCTGGAACAGCTCTCCTATGAAGAGGTACTGGACAGGCTGGGTACCACGATGCTGTTTGACTATTGGGATAATGACGACTACGACCCGGCCGATATCAACTGGGTCACCGAGAATTACGAAACGGAACACGAATACTTCGAAGACAGTTCTGCCATCTATTTCTGTGATGGTGACCTGGCCATAGACGGCGACCTGAGATTACCCAACGGGCACCTCGGCCTGGTTGTGGTAAAAGGCAATATGACTATCCGCGGACAGGTGCCATCATCCACGCCTTACTATGTGACAGGCGACAGCACCATCGACTTCCTTTACCTGAACTCATTCCAGAAAACGGGTGGCACTGAAAACGTGCGCTATATGGCCGTCGCCTTCGGCCAGGATGATGAGGTGGTCCACACCATGCCCCACCGGAAAATAAACGCCCCTTATTTCTTCTCCTGGTTTTATAGCCTCCATTGCTTTGACTTTTCGCCGCAAACGTTGATTACGGCGATGTACAATGAAGACGACCTTTCTGCCTACGATACCAATAACGCCCTGCTGGCCTGGCACGAATACGCCTATGCCTTCCGGCCGGAGTTCTACGGCTCCATCAGTGAAAACTGGCACGATAACATGGGGATCTATTATCAACGGATGTATGAGGCCCTGCGGGACAAACAACCTGTATTACAGGAGGGCGTTACGCTCAAAGGCATTCAGCTGGTCCGACAGGGAATCGGCCTGAAAGGACAGGATGATTTCGCCGCCGCCTATCAATGTTTCAAAGAAGCCATTGCCGTATCTCCGTGTTACTATTGGGCCTACTACCAGGCCGGCAACGTGCTCTATAACCAGAAAGCATATACGCAGGCGATGGAACACTACGCCAAAGGTATTCCGTACACCCCGGAGAAAGTGGCCTACGAATTTACCTGTATGCAGGAAGCTGCCTTCTGCGCGGTGATAACCGGAGCCGACGACAAAGCCCTGCAATGGGCGGAAATGGCGGTACAAAAGTTCCCTTCCGCACACTTCTCTTTAAGGATCATAGCGGAAGCCCTTATACATCAGCAACAGCTGGACAAAGCAAAAGATTATCTCGAAAGGTCCATCGCCATTAAATGTATTTTTACCAACAACTGGTTACTGGGTTTAATATATCACCTTCAGGGAGATCAACAACAGGCTGACAAGTATTACCGGGCAGCCTATGACAATAACCAGAAGGCCCGCCCTTACACAGAACACACAGACCTTTCCTACATCTATGGGAAACCGGTTACTGTCAACTGGGACACACATAAGCCCACGGCAGCCGTAAAAGACCAGGCCTACTGGGACCAGTTTTTTGCCGACGCGCTACAACAATATGGCCCTGACCTGTACAAAAAAACCGGGCAATTCCCCTCGTATTGGCTTTCCGGTAAAATTGCCACCATACCGAAGGAATACCGCAGTGCCAGCATGCTGCTGGCACTGATGCAACACCAGCATCTGGGTGAATATGATGTAGATGGCGGCATCCTCGAGCAGTTCAATACAGATTTTGTCACACCGGAAATAGCGCTGCTGGCCGTTAGCCGGGAAGATGCCTGCCATTACCGGTACATCCCCCCGGCACTGCTCACAGACGACATATTTAAAGCGCATCCACATGGGATTGACCTTTCCTATGTGCCTGAAGAGAAAAGGACCTATGACCTTTGTTTCCTCGCCGTCAGCAACAATCAATACAATTATGCATCGGTACCGGCCGTCTTCCAGGATGAACGCATGAATATTGCGCTGATAGCCGGCGGCGTCCTGGGCAACTCATCCGGCAAAGTACTTCCATCGAAATATTACACCAGTGCGTATATTCAACAGGCAATTGACCTGGGCATCCATGTGATAGAGCGGATACCGGCGCAACATGTAGATAAAGCCGTATATGACTATGCCACTGCCAAATACGGACAACAGCCGGAATGGCCTTTTATCGTGGAGCAGTTTGACCGCCAGCGCTGGCGCTATGGTTCCCGTCACGATGTTCAAACGATAGGCCGGCTGATCATGAAACATGGCATGGACATCTTCCTGCACATCCGTCAGGAAGCGGTCAACCAGCAAAGTTACCAGTACATTAAAAAACATCTTGGCGACCACCCTGACTTTAAGGAAAAAGTAAAACAGTATGGATGGGAATCACGGACCAACATTGTTTTTGAGAAGCCGGAAGAATTCGATTACGATACTTTCGGTAAGGTATGGGCCTGTTTCTGGGACGAAGACTTCATCATTGGCGCCCTCACGGCCCACGAGACAAATTCCAGCGAAAGGATCTACGGCGTGCCGCCGCAATATCTCACGCAGAAAATCTGCGACATCGCGGTTAAACGCAACTCCTATGATTTTCAGTTCGTGCCCAAACAGTTTGTGACGCAGGAAATGTGTGAAACAGCCTGTTCCCAGGATTACGGATCGGCGCTCGAATATGTGCCGCTGGCCATGCGTACGGAAAAAGTATGCAGCCTCGCACTGGGACGTGATGCGGAAACGATACGCTTTATGCCACTGGCACAACGTACGGAGCAGCGCTGCCTGCAGGTGGTCCTGAGCAACAGCTCCTATCTCAAGTTTGTCCCTTATGAGCATTATGCAGCTGTGTTCAGCACCCTGCTACAGAAACATAAAGCACGCCTTTATGAAGATATGATGCTGGTCAACCTGGGCCTGGGCCTGATTTACCAGCAACATTATGCCGATGCCCGCACACAACTGCTGTCAGTGGAGAAATCAGCGGAAGTACGCGACCATTATATCCATCAGGCATTATATTATACCGGATGGAGCTATCACCTGGAAGGTGACAGTAAACAAGCCACCGAATATTGGCGCCAGGCACAGGACACCGCCAAAACCCGGAAGATCGAAAAAGAATACTGGCTGACATTCCCCTATGACAGTTTCCAACTGCCACCTGTTGGCGACGTATATGATTTCAGTCGCGATGACTTTGGCCACTATATGCGCGAAGCCAGCCTGTTGATTGAAAGCAATAACTATCTGCTGGCGCTGGACCTGCTGTCACAGGCCGAAAAGCAGCTACAGGACGCACAATGCACCGAAATGTGGCTATGGTCGCAGGTGTGGGACCATCAGCGTTACGCGCTTTATGAAGCCGGCCAACAGGAAGCATCGCTGGACGTATGCCGCAAAATCATCGCTGAACTGGGGAAACTGTCGCTCTGGGATTACCTGGAAGAATATACGCCTGTTCGCTCCGCCTTACGCAATGCGCACAACAACCTGGCATACCGTTGCTATGAAACCGCGCAAGACCTCCAACAGGTGAAGGAAGGCCTTCAGCATATTAAAATCACCATGAAGACAATCTCTCCGATTGAAGACAAAAGCACGCTGAACCCATTCTATGAAACGCAGGTATTGCTTTGGCACAAAGCCATGCAGTTTGATCCGGCCTACCAGAAAGATTTTCAGAAAGGCATGGAAAAAATTGATAAGATGAAGCTGCAGGAAAAAGGATTTCTCAGTGAAGACTTCATGGAGAAAATAAAATAGATATTCTCAAAAAATATTATTGAATGGCTTTTAGTGTATACTAAAAGCCATTCTTAATATTCAGTTCACATCTGCTGTCTAAGTTTGCTACCGGATATGGAAAAGCTAACGGACCATCGGTTGTTATTACTGATTCAGCAGGGGAATCACACAGCTTTCACCACTTTTGTGAATCGCTACTGGGAGGAGATTTATACCTATACGAAATCGCGTATCAGACAAGGGGCGGATGCCCAGGATATTGTACAGGATATTTTTGTCAGCTGCTGGAACAACCGCGCACACCTGTACGCCGGCGAAAACGGGCGACTTACCGCCTATCTTTACCAGGCTGCCCGGTATGCAGTCATCGATTACTTTTCCAGGCCAGGGGTTACTATTTACAACGATATGTTACTGGAAGCTGCGGCTGACAGACAAATGGAAAACAATTCCGAGGCCCGGCTATACCTGAAAGAGCTGGAGCATCATCTCCGGCAGGAAGTGGAACAGCTGCCGGACCGCCTCAAAACGCCCTACCTGCTTAGCCGGGAAGGCAACCTCAGCATGAAAGACATCGCTCTGAAAATGTCGCTTTCCGAACAAACCGTCAAGAACAATATTACATTGGCACTGCGTATTCTGCGTGCACGCCTGCACGAAAATGAACATTACCTCAGCACCATACTTTTACTGGCAGCTATTCCCTCTTATAACAACTTAATAATTCCGTAACACAGTTTTGCGGTACCAGTCGCCCTCCGGAGAGATTCTCTCTTTGTATGGACCATCCGCAACAACATCAGGGCGGCGCAAAAGCGCTGCTGAAAAAATACCTGCTGGGCAATGCTTCTCCCGAAGAGAAGGAGCAGGTGGAGTACTGGTACAGTACCCTGCATACCCCTGCCCAGTCGCCTTTATCTCCCGAAGAGCGGGCGATACTGCAACAATCAATATTGCACCACATCACCCGTCAAACGGCGCCTGTGACGCCGCTCTATCGCCGAAAATGGCTCCGGTATGCCGCCACTGCAGCACTGGTGGCAGGTTTAGGCGGATGGCTGTATGCCCGTTATCAACCGGCACGTCCTGTAATGGTGCAAACAGGCGTTGGCGCTACCAGGCAGGTCGTACTGCCGGACAGCAGCATCGTCACGCTCAACGCAGGCAGTACGCTACAGCTCAGCGCACATTTCGGCCAACATAACAGAACGGTCATACTGGACGGGGAAGCTTTCTTTGTGGTACATCCCAACGCCGCACGTCCTTTCAGGGTGCAACACGGACAACTGACCACCACCGTGCTGGGCACGTCTTTTAATATCCGCTCCCGGCCCGGCGAAGAAAACACCAAAGTGGCCGTTGTCAGCGGCAAAGTACAGGTAGCTACAGCCCGCGACAATTATATCCTGGAAGGTAGTGAAACGCTGCAATACAACAACGGGAACGGCCTCGCGGTAAAAGGCCATGAAGATACCACACTGATAGGCCAATGGCAACATGCGATGCTGGATTTCAACGGGTACACGCTAAAGGCCATGGTGGCAGAACTGCAACGACAATACCCCGTCCGTATACAACTACATGCAACACCCGCGGACACCGCTCATTACAACATCCGCTTCCGGCGGGAAGACATTCATAACATCCTCGATGTATTGACAGGTCTTACCGGTATTACCTATAAACATGAAAATGAACAAATCATTATTTACAGTAAAACTTATGCACACTAATCAGTAATCGACAAAAAAAAACCGGAAGTGCTACCAACACCCCGGTTTTAGTCCCTGTGCCTGTTGAAAGGCACAGCATTTTTAACGACTCACATTAAAAACATTACAAAAATGAGAAAATTTTACGCCGGTTGCGTCAAGCCGGTCAAAACTCTTTTTTCCTTAAAAATGAGACTAGCACTCTTTTTCGCATTCCTTTCCACTTCTATGGCCTCTGCCGCGCATATAGAAGGTCAGTCGATGGAAAAGATCAGGGTGGACATCCAGGCCAAAGAACTACCGATGAAAAAGGTATTGCAGATGATTGAAAAACAATCATCGCTCACCATCGGATATGATATCAGTGCCATCCCTGCTGAAAGTAAGGTCAACTATACGGCCAACGGCAAAACCGTGGCGGTAGTGTTAAGGGAACTGCTAAGTTCCTTCCCGGTGAACATCGTACAGGTGAACGACAAGTACCTGCTGATACAGCCCGGCGGCCAACAACAGGCCGTAAAAATCAGCGGCCGCATTACTGACGGTAAAACCCATGAGCCTTTACCCGGCGTCAGCATCAGTATCAAAGGCAGCTCCTCCGGTACACAAACAGATGTCAACGGACACTTTTCATTGGGATTTCCGGCTGGCAAAGAAGAAGTAACACTGTCTGTTTACTTCGTGGGTTTTAAGAAGAAAGAAATTGTGCTGAAGAGGGAAAACGCCACAGGCCTGAACATTCAGCTGGAAGAAGACCGGCTCGGCCTCGATGAAGTGGTGGTGACAGGACAGGGTGTAGACATCGCGCGCCGCAGATTATCGTCCAACGTTGTCAGCATCGGCGCACGGGACATTGAAGATGTTCCCGCCGCCCGTATCGACCAGTTGCTGCAGTCACGTTTGCCCAATGCACAGATCAAACTTACCGGCGGCCAGGCGGGCGCCACTTCCATTATACGCGCCAGGGGCGTTAACTCCGCTTTCGTGAACTCCACTCCCATCATCTATGTGGACGGGGTGCGTATGGACAACCTCAATACCGCGTCGGCCCTGGGCGGCGGTAGCGCGCAAGGCGCCGCTATCAGCGCCATTGCCGATATCCCGATGGAGAATATTGAGAAGATAGAATATATCAATGGCGGCGCTGCAACTACCCTCTACGGTTCCGATGCAGCCAACGGCGTGATCCAGATCTTCACCAAAAAAGGTGGCGCCGGCAATGTTTCGGTGAACGCAGAAACACAGATGGGCATTGAAACACCCACCGCCGACTTCCTTCACTTTAAACGCACCAAAGAACTGCTGATGCAGAATGGTTTCTTCCAGAAACATCATATCGGCCTCAATGGCGGTCAGGATAAATTCGGCTATAGCTTCTCCGGAAATTACCTTAACTCACAAGGCACCGAAATATTCGATCAGAACAGCAACCGTAAAATCGACTTCAGCACCGGTTTCCGCGCCGGCCTCGGTGAAAAGGTGACTTACGAAAGCTCTTTTACCTATGTCAACAACAAATACAAACGTAACCGAAATGGTAACCAGGGCGGCTATACGGGATTATGGTTTACCGAAAGCGGCGCCTCCGCCATCACCGGCCCTAAATTCAACCCGGACATCGATAACCTCTCCGACACGGAATTTCAAAGGATGAAAGATTATGTCCGCGAAGCAGAGCGGCTGCAGGACAATGACATCACTGTTAACCGCTTCCAGACTTCACAATCTTTCAAATACCGTCCGTTGAAAAACCTGGTATTTAAAGCTACTGGTGGTATCGATTACCGTGTACAGAAAAACCAGGTCATCACCACCAACAAATACCTGTCTTTCACCACCGGCAATCCGGTAAAAGATCAGGGCAGCATTACCAACAACGACCGCAAATACCTGGGCATCACGTTGGAGCTGAACGGACAGCATGAGTGGAAAACAGATCAGTTTTCTTTCGTTACCACTGTAGGTACTCAGTTCTTCCGCAACGAAGACCAGCAGATCGCCTACAATGGCAGCAATATCCGCGATGGCGCCAGGAACATCAAAGACGCAGCCTCTAAAACCAGCGATGAGTACTACCTGGAAGTAGTGAACTATGGCATCTATGTACAGGAAAACATCGGGTTCAAAAACAAACTGTTCCTCGACCTCGGCCTGCGTGGCGACGGTAATCCTGCCTTCGGCCGTAACATCGGCATACAGTACTATCCCAAAGTAGGTTTCTCTTATGTTCCCAGTGCAGAGCCCTGGTTTGCCAGCTTTGAGCAGGTATTGTCTTCCGCCAAAGTACGCGGCGGTTTCGGTATAGCCGGTAACCTGCCAACTGCTTTCGCCAACGAAAGAACGATTGCCTTCCAGGGTTATAACAATGACCAGGCAGCATTTTTCGGTCAACCGGGCAACGACAACCTGAAGCCTGAAAAGACACAGACGCTGGAAGCCGGCATAGACTTAGGTTTCCTGAAAGACCGCCTGTTGATATCTGCCGGTTATTATAATGCCGTGACCAACGATGCGCTCTTTTATGTGCCACCAACACCGTCCACCGGCCAGTCACTGTCGCAGTTGTACAATGTCGGTAAGATACTGAACCGTGGCTGGGAGCTGAGCGTTACCGCCATCCCGGTAGATACCAAAGATTTCACTCTCCGGCTGAATGCCTCTGCCAACACCATGTACAATAATGTAGAAAGTGCCGGCGGCGTAGCGCCTTTTAACATCAACGGCTTCAGCGCCCGTACCATTCAGACCGTTGTACAGGAAGGATACCCTATCGGTTTCCTGCGTGGCAACTACGGCGTGTTTGGCCCTGACGGCGTATTACAGAGCACTACCGCGCAGCAGAACCTGGGCACCACCATTCCGAACCTCTTCGGCAGCCTGGGGCTGAACCTGCGTTACAAACAATTCAACTTCTTCGTCAACGGTGATTATCAGAAAGGGGCTTATGCCAACTCTTTCGACCGTCAGTTCCGGTTTAACTATGGCGCCGGCAACGAGGGCATTCCACAGGGAGAGATCGATAAAAACAAGCGTACCAACTGGCTGAACTTCACGAATATGTTTACCGAAAAAACAGACTACCTGAAGATCAGGCTGATAGGTTGCAGCTACAGCTGGAAACCGGCGCTGTTCAACAAAGTGATCAAAAATGCCACTGTCAGCTTCTCCGCTGTGAACCCGCTGAATTTCGCGGCTTCCTCTTTTGATCCGGAAGCTACCATCAGCGGCAGTGCGCAGGGCCAGGGAGGCGCCACTACCGGCGGTATCTCCTATGCCACCTATTCCGCGCCGCGGCAGTTCTTAGGCACTTTACGTTTAAACTTCTAAACCTGTCAATCATGAAAAAAAGATATATCACCGCTGCCCTCTTTGCAGGTATGCTTGCTATGGACAGCTGTTCCGTATTAAATCCGAATGTCACCGAGCCGGTATTTCTGGAGAACCCCAATGCCGCTTCCAGCTGGGTTACCGGCCTTCGCCGGCAGCTGGCGCTGACGATGAACCAGGTGGTGGTTTCCACTGAACTGGTATCAGACAACTATTACAACAATCGCACGTTGAGCAGTAAAGTTTTTGATATCCCTCAGATCGATTATTACGATCTGGATGTCAACAACCTGCAGATACAGGTACAGCGCCTGCGGGAAATGTCTGAATACGGCCTTAACAAGGTATTGCCCGCCGATCCTGCCGCTACCGCCGCAGATTCCGCGGAGGTTTATTTCAGCAGCGCCTTTGCACATATCCTCAGCGGAGAATTGTTTGTAGGCCTCCCCGGCAGTGCCGGCGGTGCGGTGCTTACCCCCGCAGAGCACCTGCAACAAGCTGTCCGTCAGCTGGACCAGGCTATTGCCCTGAGTAAAAATGCCGCGGAAACAGCCGCTTATACGCTGCTCAAAGCCCGCGCCTACTACGCCCTCGGAGATGCCGCCAACGCCGCTAAATTCGCTGCCGCAGCTACCAACAATAACGGCACGTTGCTTCGCCAGGTAAAATATGACGGCGTGAACAACGTTCCCAATGACATGCAGACCTATCTTTTCTCTTCCACCAACAACGAGTTTGCGCCGCTGCCACGACTGGATTTCCTGGACCCTAAATATTTCCATACCGGTCTGGCTGCCAACGACCAGAAGCCCGTCACCATTGCCAAAGCGGAAGAAGGCTGGCTGATCATCGCAGAAACACAGATTGCCGGCGGTAACCTCACCGAAGGCCGTAACGCGCTGAAACAGCTGTTGCAGCTGGTGACCAACCGTCCTTCTGTCATGGTAGATGATAAAAAAGAAACCCGCAACGGTGGCAACCGCACTGATTATCCGCTGAAAGCCGTAAAAGTAAAATTTGATGCCAACGACACCCTGCGCAGCAATTATGTGCTGGACCGTCAGGCTGGTAACGTTAAAGTATATACAGTGTCCGGCACGCTGGTCACCAATAACGATCTCGATGCCGCCGTCACAGAAGACCAGCTGTTATACATCCTCTACCGTCTGCGCCAGGAAATATTCATGGCAGAAGGCAGACGGATGACAGACCTGGGCATTAAATTCCCTGTTTCCCAAACAGAACAACTCAACAACCCGAACGTGAAACCGGAACACCTGAAAGCACAGGTCCCCTCCTTTATCCCGCTGGGCCGGGGCATGGATGATTTCACCTACGATAAAACCAATGGCGTGGTGACTATGAAATACGACATGAATGCCGTGCTGGTGAAAAACAAACACGCAAAAGAAATTTTCCCGTTCACCAACTAAAGATTATTATCATGAAAAAACTACTCTTTTCCGTATATGCGTTACTGCTAGTATCTGCCGCCGCCATGGCCCAACAGGCTAAATATGTGGTATTAATCAGTATCGACGGGTTCCGTCCCGATTTTTATCTCGACCGTTCCTGGCCCGCGCCCAATATGCAACGCATCAAAGAAAAAGGCGTGCATGCCACCGGTGTAAAAGGCATTTTCCCGACCATCACCTATCCATCCCATACCACCCTGATCACCGGTGTAAAACCGGCCAAACATGGCGTCTGCTACAATACCCCTTTCGAACCGGAAGGGGCCAGCGGCCGCTGGTACTCAGAGACCAGCCATATCAAAGCCGAAACGCTGTGGGATGCTGTCGGCAAAGCCGGACTGATATCCGCCTCAGTCTCCTGGCCGGTGTCAGTAGGCGCTCCGGTGAACTACAACATCCCGGAGACATTCTCCCTTAGCAATCCCGGCGACCGCAGAGCGCCTACCAGCGAGCAGTCTACGCCCAAAGGCCTCTTCGAAGAAGTACAGCAGCATGCCACCGGCGAGTTAGAGTCCACCGACATGAACCTCCGCTACCTCGGCATGAACGAAACCCTTAGCCGCATGGCCGCCTACCTGGTCCGTCGCTACAAGCCCAACCTGCTGACCGTCCACCTGCCATGCACCGACGAAGTGCAGCACCGCGAAGGACGGGAAGGCAACGCTGTAGCCACCGCCGTAGCTTCCGCCGACCACGGCATCGGCACCATCCTCGAAGCCATCGAAAAAGCCGGCATCAGCGACAGCACCGCTGTTATCATCACCGGAGATCACGGCTTCGTGGACATCCACACCTCCCTGGCGCCCAATGTATGGCTCGCACAAAAAGGACTGGCCGGCACCAAAACCAATCCAGGCAGCTGGAAAGCCTTGTTCCATAGCGGCGGCGGCTCCACCTTCCTGAAGCTGAAAGATAAAAACGATACTAAAACACTGCAACAGGTAAAAACCATCCTGAACGAACTGCCCGAAAGCATCCGCAAACAGTTCCGTGTGATAGAACAACCCGCCCTGGCACAGACCGGCGCCGATCCTGACGCCGTGCTCGCGCTCACCGCCGTGCAGGGGATCGCATTCTCCGCCAACCGGGAAGGAGAAGCGGTGAAAAAAGCCAATGGCGGCGCCCATGGTTATTTCCCCGATTTCAGGGAGATACAGACAGGGTTCGTTGCTTATGGCGCAGGACTGGCAGAGAATATTACTGTTCCGGTGATGGAACTGACAGATGTAGCGCCGTTGGTAGCCAAATTATTGGGTATATCATTGAAAGATGCAGAAGGGATGGTATATCCCGGAGTGATGAAGAAATCCAATTAAAACGGATGAGGAATGGAAGCGGGGTTTCTACCCCGCTTTTTTTTGAGGAAACAGCATCAAAGAATTCTTCCGTCCCGCAATTCTATGATACGGTTCGTTTTTGAAGCAAAATCGTTGTCATGGCTAACCACGATAATAGTTTTTTTATGTTCTGCAGATAAACGTTGAAAAATATCGAAAACAATACCGGTGTTTTTAGTATCCAGGTTCCCTGTAGGCTCGTCACACATGATAACGGAGGGCTCGTTGATCAGCGCCCTTGCAATGGCGACCCTCTGTTGCTGCCCTCCGGAGATCTTTGAGGCCGGCTTCAACGCTTGCTCCCCTACACCCAGTTGTTTCATTTTTTCATAAGCATTATGTTCTATCTCTTTCGGGGATAACCTTCCAAGACGCAATGCAGGGATCATTACATTTTTCAGACAGGAAAAATCAGGTAACAGATAGTGGAACTGAAACACAAACCCCAGATGTTCATTCCGGAACTTAGCCAGATAATTCTCAGATCTGCCGGAAATTTTTTCTCCATTTAATTCAATTGTGCCTTCATAATCAGTGTCCATCGTTGATAGAATGTACAACATTGTAGACTTCCCGGAGCCGGACTTTCCTGTTACCGAAACAAACTCTCCCTTTTCCACATCAAATCCTACGTTGTTCAATACCTGGAGTTTGTCCGGTGTATAAAAGTACTTATTGATATTTCGAGCCCTCAAGGCTATTGATGCACCAGACATTTATCCCCTTATAATTTTAATCGGATCTACTTTCGCTGCTTTTCTGGCAGGTATGTATCCCGCCAGGAAGGCCGTTATCAGGCCAAATACAGATCCCTGTGCGTAATGTTTAAACTGAAAAGTGACCGGCAGGTATGTAACACTACCAACTCCCAAATAAATCCTTGACACAAAATAAGAAACCGACCAGCCAAACAACAGTCCTCCTATTGTACCAACCAATCCAATAAGTGATGCCTGTTTGATAAATATGCTGATTACGTCCAACCCCTGAAATCCCGTTGCCTTTAAAATCGCAATTTCTTTCATTTTCTCATAGATCACCATATTAAGAATATTATAGATACCGAAACCGGCCACCAGCAAAATGGTGATAACAACGGCATTGGCGATGATGTCCCTTATTTTTTTACCTGCCAGCGACTGTTCATTGGTACTTTGCCATGTTTCAACAGCATAACCCGTTTGTCGTTGTATTTTATCGGCCAGCCCGGATGTTCTGTTATAATCTTTTATGTTGATATAAATATCGGTAATATATCCCCGGTCCTTTTGCAATAACTGTTGAACAACCGGAACATTCGTATAGGATTTACCATTGTCCACTGCCTTGACGGTGGTTTTAAAAATACCGGCAACCTGCAGTCTTTTTGTAAAGCCGTTTCCTGCTGCCAGGGTGATGTAGTCTCCTTTTTTGACATTTAGTTTTTTCGACAATCCCGCACCAATGATAATACCATTATTATTTTCAGCGAGTGCCCTAACAGAACCTGAAATCATACTGGAAGAGATATCAAACATGTCATCCTGTTCAATAATATTGACGCCCACCACACTTCCATTCTCCTGCAGGTTATTATTTGAGTAGATCACGTTTGAGCTTACCTGTTTACTCATTTTTGTAATTTCTTCATACTGAGACAGCTGCTGTATTACATTATCAGGGTTAATGATATTATTGGTCGTATTTACGTACCGGGGATTACTGATAAGATGGACCGTTCCTTTATTTTCATATTTATCCAGCAGTTTGGTATCACACCATCGGCTGTCGTTATATAAACGCAGATGGGGAGTACTGCTAAGCATGATTTTCTCTGACCACTGATTGGTGCCGGAGATCAGGGAATTGATAAAAATGAACATTCCTATTCCAAAAGTCACGCCCAGAGCCGCCACAATAGTTTGCCGATGACGGCTGACCATATAAGTGAAAGCGATTTCAGTATTAACACCGAACTTCATTATCGTATATCTTATGCTGTTGCCATTACTGTTTCAGAATTCTGGTGGATTGGTTTAATGCCGAAAGGACCTCCACCCATTCGTTTGACACGATGCCTGTTTTGATCATCACCGTATCCCGCCCCCGTGATGCTTTCACCACAACGCTGCCATCCGGACCGAGGCATTTTCTGGGTATCAACAGGGCATTGTCCTTCCGGGCCACTATAATGTACGCCTGCAACAGCGTTCCGTTGATGAGCGAAGGGCTGTTTTTTTCAAAAAGGGCTTCCACAGTATACGCCTGCGATGCAGCATCGAAGGCCGGGTACTTTTTAGACACATGCGCAATATGTGCCACGCCCTTTCCGGTATTTAACTCCACCAGCACTTTTTGCCCCAGGCGAATTTTTTCGATACTTGTTTCATCCACGCTCAGAACGATTTTTAGCTTTTGAGCATCACCCAATACGGCTACCGTTTCTCCTTTACGCACCCATTCGCCTTCTTTTCTAAGCAACGCATATACCTTGTATTCACCTGGCGCTTTAATATTATAGTAGCTGGTATTTACGGCTGCGCTCAGCTGTTGCCCGTGACTGTTAACAACTGCCTGTTGTAAATCCAGGCTGGTTGCTTCTATTTTTTGTTTAAGTACATTGACATTACTGACAGCGTTGTTATAACTGAGCTGCGCAGCCTCCACCTCCACCCGGGCGACGGAGTTGGTGGTATACAACCGCTGCATTCGTTCCAACTGGATTTTATCATTATTCAGTTTTTCATTTGCCATGTTCAATTGTTCTTCCAGTTGCCGGAAAACAGCGGAATTGACAGCAGCCTCCTTTTTGACAATCCGGAGATTTTCTGCGGCGGTTTGCTGTTGAATTGCAGAAGTCGCGTTGTCCTGAAAGAATAGTGTCTGGCCGGCCTTTACGGTATCTCCTTCGCTTACGGTCGCTTTCTTAATGTATCCGTCGTTAAGCGCCGCCAACGCAAACTGGCCTACCGCTTCAATATGGCCGGAGGCGAATACAGATTCCGTAATGGATGAAACTGTGGGTGAAGTCCATTCTTCGTTTCTGTTTTTACAACTAATGGTTAACATCAGCATAGTGGCCGCCATTATTCTCATCTTTCTCATTCCACAAAATTTGTTTGACGAATTTTCAGGAGATATTGTTGGATAAAGTAATCACTCATGTTTTGCAGATATTCGTTCTGATTGATGATCAGGTCCGAATATGATTTTAACCGTTCGTCCAGAGAGATAATACCCTCGTTAAACTTCCTTGTTGCATGGGCGTCATTACTTTGGTACAAAGCCAGGATATTTTTGGCTTTTTCATAGGTTTTCAGCGACGCTTTATAAGCAAGCAATAGATTTTTGTTATTGATATCCGACTGTAAGCGGGTGTGATGATGCTCTTTCTGTTGTATGTCATAATCAATTTTTGCTTTCTGAATATTATACAACCGGGTCTTCCCGGCGAACAATGGTGCTGTCAGCCTCAGCCCCCAATACTGCTGGGGCATCGTATTGCCATCTTTGGACTTCAGGAATTCACTTGTGGAAAGCTGAAGATTATACTGATATATTGCGCTTAAAGTAGGCGCCAGAGCGGCTCTGGCGTTCCGCAGCTCGTTCTCCGACAGTTGCATACGTGCGTCTGACAGCTTTATGGCGGGATCTGTCGGGAAGCTGTCCTCCGCATCCATCAGCGTACCCTCGTCCGGATTACCTGTAAGGACGATACTATCAGATACATTCAGTAACAGTTGCAGGTTATTCAGTTGCAGCTGCCTGTGCTGCGTGGCGGCATCCAGGCTTTTCCCGGCCTTTTCCCTGTTAATTAATACGGTATTGATCGTTGCTTCGCTAATAACACCCTCGTGAAACTTGTTATCCGCCAGTTCATAAATCGCCGTGGTGGTTTTTAAGTTTTCCCGGGAGAGCCGCTCTGCTTCTGTCAATAACATACAGGCGTAGTAAGTATCCGCCAGTTGCTGATAGAGGCCCATTTTGACGTTGGCTATATTGAACCGGGATATGGCGTCATTCAGCCGTGCTCTTCTTATTGTGTACCAATCCTGAATATTCAGGATATCAAATTGGGCGAAAATGCCGCCATTGTAAATAAATCGCCGTCCAAAGGTTGCTTCGGTAAAAACGCCGTCCGGCACATTTGGGCGCAGTAGTTTTTCCGGAATCAGCGTAGGTTGTATTTTGATATTGTCAGTATACCCTCCTGTGGCTGTCACTACCGGCAACATGGCGCCATATGCCTGTTTAATATTAATACCTGCAATAAGGCCATTTAAATGAGCGCTCTTTAACTGAATATTATGTTGTTCGGCATAGGCCCAAATGTCCTGAAGGGAGGCGAAACGCAACTGGGCCCTGGCAGCATTGGCCACCAGCATCACTGGAATGCACCATAACAGCCGCTTTTTCAACAAAGTCATGCCATACTTTTTGTATCCTGATAATTCCATAAGTCTGCGGCTTCGGGATTATACTTCCGTACTGTGTCCGAACTGCTTTTCAAACAGTCCCGTAAAGGTTTCATTTTCATCATAATCAGATGCCTGATAGTATCCCGCTAATAACTGCTCTCTCATTTCCGGGGATAAGATATCATATTCTTTTAATTTTTTACTGCTATCTTCCAGAACAGCGGTTAAGAGATTGGTAAAATAGGTGAGATGAGTCTCAACTGTTGACGGTAAAAACAATGACCGGTCATATTTCAGACGCAGACAGAGTGTTTTTTTCAGGTCAAATACCTCCATCGTATATTCACTCTCCGTTTCCTGTAAAAATCCGTTCATCATCTTCACTTCTTCAGGGCCATTTTGCATTTTCAGCACATTGTCGTAAATATTCTGAAAGTTATAGGTCGTTCTGAACAGTGGCAGTTTCCCTTGTCCCCCTCCCAGCTGCAGGGCCGAAACAAGGCTTGTAAACGGATACCCGATGTGGTCAAAACCGCTGACTACCCCGTTTTTCACGTCATCCACAAACGCTGCAAATATTTTATCGCCTGGGGCACTATTTCTGACAATCATCATATTGACATAAAAACCGATGGCCGATTCGTGTTGTTTCCCAGGTCTGTTGGCCACAGGCATTAGTGTAAGAATGTCTTCTTCACCAGTTATTTTGTACAGCAATAGAGTAAAAGTACTCAACATCAACGAAGACAGACTAACATTCAGTTTCTTTGACAATGATCTCAGTTCCTGTGACATCTCCGGGGAAACCAATTTTTCACTATATCCGGTGCCCGCAGTGGAAGCAACGGTATCAAAAGGCAATGACAATACCGGTAGCGTACCTGAAAGCTTTTCCCTCCAGTAAGCCAGGCTAAGACCTCCTCTTTCACTTTTCATAAACAAACGCTCATCTTCCACAAAACTGAAAAAGGCCCGGTCCTCGTCCCGCGGAATCACAATACCGCCACTGTGGAGCTTTTGGCACTTCTCAAGGAACGACCGCATAAATACCCCGCCAGACATTCCATCAAATACGATATGATGAAATACAAACAACAGATACATCTGTTTGCTCATCTTGTCCTGTCGGATATAAAAGCGAACAGGTGTATCCTGTCTCAGATTAAACGGCATTTTCAGTAACCGGTTGAACTCCACACTGACATCATGCTGTTCGTCAATTTCTACAAAGTCAACAAACAGCGCATCCTCCACCATATTAATCTTTTGGCAAACGGCGCCTGTTTCTTCGTCAATACCGAAACCGGCCCTCAAAATCGGATGTTCATGCAACATCAGGCGATAGGCATACACCAGCTGATCTTTGTTGGCCTGCCCGGTAAAAGTAAATGCCAGGGGAATATTATACACAAAATTGCCGGCATCCATTTCCTGATTGTACCACAGGCCTTTTTGTGCTTCGGATAGCGGATAATGCAGTATTTCAGGCACAACAGGAACATCATCTGCGGGTTCTTTGTCCGGGTTGCATTCTGCCGGACGGTTTAAAGTTTCTCCATAGCTGGTCTGTATAAAACCGGCCAGGTCAACGATATTGGTATTGTTATAAATATCAGAAGGCGTCAGCGTTATCTTCAATACTTCATTAACGTTCCGTATAAAAGTATTGGCCAATATAGAATCAAAACCATAATCCATGAAGTGTTCATTCACATCGAGATCGGCCTGTGGTATTTTGATGGTTGCTGACGCAATCGCCAGCAGCTGTGCGGTCAGCCATTCATTATGCTGCTGTCCCGCGGGGGGGCTTACAGGCGCCTGAGGAGCCCTGGCAACATTGGCAGAAACAGGCGGTGCTTCATGCGCGTTAATTTCCGTCTGTCCACTATTGACTGCGGCAATGATCTGCTGCGGTAACCCACTGACCGACGGATGGAAAGAGACCTGTCCAAAACCGCTTTTTGCCAGCACGGCCGCCCAGCTTCCAGACGACAGGCAGGGGCTTCCTTCCATTCGCAAGGTCTCATCTTCGTATAGCCACCATCCGTCAAGTAATCCGAATGTCAGTGTGGTAAACAGATTAGTGGTAACAATTTCATTCAACAGCAATAACCCGTTTTTCTTCAGTAAAGGCCTGATGTTGTTCAATGTCCGGTATATGTTACGGGTGGCATGTACTACATTGGAGCCTATCACTATATCGTAATATTCAATGGGCTGTGCTTGTCCGGCTACCGGCGATTCTATGTTTAAAACGGCCGTTTTTAAGTAAGGAGCCAACTCTCTGTAATGAGCTTCAGCATGTAACAGAAAGCTGCGGGAGATATCGGTGTACACATATTCGACCTGATCACTATAGGCCCGGAGCTTCCGGAATATGACCTCGCTACTGCCTCCTGTACCGGCCCCTACTTCCAGTATACGCACCTTCTCTCCGCCGGCTAAATGATCAGAGATATCTTTCACCCGGCTCAGTACTACTTCCGATAATACATCATTAAAGTAGTCAGACTGATAGTTTCCTTTGTATATTCCGCTTACATGCTCCATACTTCCTCCCGGAAAGATGACGTCTGTAGCCCTCGCTTTTCCTGTCAATATTGCGCCGAAAGCTCCCAGGCAAGCCTTTAACAGTTTACTGTGGGGTGTATAGGATGTATGAGTTGCGGTCAATGCATCGATAGATGCTGCCACATTAAAGCCCGACAAGCTGTTTTGTATGGCTTCCGGTATCACCAATGCGCTTCCTTTTTTCTCCAGATAACCACGGTCCACCAGGAAACCTATCAATACCTTAAACAAACGATGATACTTTGTGGCTATTTCCGCTGGCTGTTCCGTTTGAAGCCCGAATTCCAGGAATACCTGCAACAGCCCTTTCGCGCAGATGGCTTCAAATGGCTGTTCCACTTCTGTTGCAGGATGGTAAGGCGGTACCGGTGGCAGCGATAATTCCGGGAGGACCTTTTCGGTTTTGGTCGTTATCAAAGGCAGCATAGCTCTGGCCGCTGCAGTTAACTTAGCATAAATCACCTGCCTTGTATTTCCTTCCAGTACCGCTTCCAGCAACGCCATTCCTTCCGCAGAGGAGATGCTTTCCACTCCCATGAACGCCATTCTCCGCTGGTAATCGGAAGAAGATACGATTCCCACTTCTCCCCAATATCCCCAGTTAATGATATACACCGGTATTGGCAATTGATGGCTAACGGCATGGGCGTAGCTGTCCTTGTAGCTACAGCCGGCAGAATAATTACTCTGTCCGGCAGCATTCCATTGTGATTGCGCCGAAGAATAAAAACAGATAAAATCCAATGGTTCATTGCGGAATGTTTCCACCAAATAATGGCTGCTGGAGGCTTTCACGGTAAATGGACCTTCAAAGTCCTGATCACTCATATCTTTCAGCAATTTGTCATTTAATACAATAGCTGAGTGGATCAGTCCATGTACAGGCCCATATGCCGACTTAATTGCAGCATACGCATGTTCCATGTCGGCCCTGTCGGTTGCGTCACACTGAATATATACCGGCCGGTTGCCGGACACTGACACGGTATCCTGCCAACGGCTGATTTGTTCATCCTGTGCTCTTCGTCCCAGCCAGATCACCCGGGCATTGTGCTTCCTGATGAGATATGCTGTCGTTTCCCGGCCAAGACCGCCGGCACCGCCGAGGATCACGTAGGTCCCATTTTGCCGGAAGCGGCTTTTTCCGGTGTTGCCTGCTTTTATTGTGCGAAGCTTGCGTTCATAGTACGCTCCATTCCGGTAGCCGCATACCGTTCCGTCTTTATGGTAAGGTGTGTCTGGCAGGGCTGTAATGTCATTATCATTTTCGATATCTATCACCCGCACACGCCACAATGGTTGTTCTTTGGCCAGCGAGCCAGCCAGGCCGGTAATACCGCTACCTGTTACTGATACCTTATCGGCCGCGAGTATCTGCTGGGTATGGGCAATGACAATAGTAAGATTTAGCTTTCTGTCACGATACCCGGAAAATAACAACTGCTTTACAGCCATAAAAAACTGTCGTTCCTGATCTCCTATTACTGTTGTGTCTTTGTTCAGGCCATGTAGCAGGTAGACATCTGTCGTTCCGTCTGGTAGTATTTCAGCGGTCTGTTGCACCACCACCGGAAGGCCACGCTGCTGCAATATCGCCTCCAGTTTTTCCGTGAACGGCCGGTCTGCGCCGCCGGGGAGCACGACGTGGACACCATTACCAGACAGCTGTCCGGCACTTTGTGTAGCCACATGTTCCCATTCGGGAACGAAACATAATATTTCTGCCGTTTCCTTTTCTTTCGCAGCAGCGGGTATTACAGGCTGCGCAGCATTGTCTGCGGCAGCGAGCCAGTATCTCTCTCTTGCAAAGGGATAAGCCGGCAAGCTGATCCTGGCGGGCAGTTGCTGAGCGTATAGCTGCTCCCAGCGGACCGTAGCACCCTGCACCCATAGTTCTGCCAGGGCATTGAGTTCCCTGTACCGCATATGCCGGTCGACCAATGCCTTTACAGTACCGCTTTCCACGCCACCCGGTGTTGCGTTCTTCCTGATATTGCCTGTTAAAAGATGATGGGTGTCTCCTTTTACATAAGCTGTAAGTACTGCCACCAGTGTTTCTTTATCTGTCGCCACTATTGCCAGTCGTTCTTCCATTGCCTTTCTGCCTATCTGCAGCGTATAAGCGATATCATGCAGTTCCAATGCCGGGAACTTCTCCACATATTGTTTCAGATTTTCTGCCAGCTTCCGGAGCCGGTCAGCGTTCCTGGCGGACAAAGGCAGGATAACTGGTCCGGAAAAACGTCTTCCTGTATCCGGCGCCACATATTCTTCAATGACAACATGGGCATTTGTACCACTGAAGCCAAAACTACTCACTGCAGCCCGACGTGGGAGACCATCTGGTGCTTCCCAGCTGGTTAGCCTGTCCTGTATGCGAAAGGGACTGTCTTCGAGGCTAATCAGTGTATTACAGGCTTCGAAATTGATCGTCGGAGGCAATTGCCGGTGCTTCAGTGCCAGAAGGACCTTCAAAACACCGCTCACGCCTGCCGCCATAACGGTATGGCCTATATTACTTTTTACGCTCCCCAGCCCACAGTATTGTTTTTTGCCGGTAAACTGGCCAAATGCGGCCGACAGGGCCTGAAACTCAATGGGGTCGCCGAGGCTGGTACCGGTACCATGCGCCTCTACATAAGAGATCGTCGCCGGATCGATATTATATCTGTTATAAAGCGCCGTCTCCAGGTTTTTCTGCGAGGTGGTGCTGGGCGCTGTTATACCGCTGGTAGTTCCATCCTGATTGGTTAATATTCCTTTGATAACACCATATATATGGTCTTTGTCTCTTTCGGCATCTTTTAACCGCTTCATCACCACAACACCAACACCTTCACCCGGAACAAATCCATCAGCCCTTCTATCAAATGTATAGCAGCGGCCATGAGGTGACAACATCCCCGCCCGGCATGATTGGCGGTAAAACTCGGGGGTGGTATATACCGTCACGCCACCGGATATGATAAGATCGGTCTCTCCCAACAGCAGGCTTTTACAGGCTATATCCATGGCCACCAGCGAGCTGGAGCAGGCGGTATCCACTGCTACTGCCGGGCCTTTCAGATTTAAATAGTAAGCAATACGGGAGGCAAGGATAGAACTGGTATTACCCCAGAAAGCAGAAGCTTCTGTGGTAGCCTTCATGGACAGCTGCACATAGTCACCGGGGCCAACACCTACAAAGACGCCACACTTGCTTCCATTGAGCTGCTCCGGGTTAATGGCCGCATCTTCCAGGGCTTTCCAGCAATGCTCCAGAAACAGGCGCTGTTGCGGGTCCATTGTTTCGGCTTCCACCCCCGTGATCCGGAAAAAGCGAGGATCAAATTTGTCAATATCTTTCAAAAAGCTGCCCCATTTACAATAGATCTTGTTTTTATCTTCCTTATTGGTACTATAAAGCGCATTCACATCCCAACGCTCGGGCGGCACTTCTTCAATGAGACTGGTACCGCTTTTGAGCACATCCCAGAACTCATCCAGATTATTTGCCGCCCCGAACTGGCCACTTATGCCGATGATCGCAATATCACTTTCCATATGTGATATCGGCCGTATCTCCCTGGTCTTATCCGTATTATAATCTCCGACTACTGGTCCAGGGATTTGTGTATTAATAACTATTTTACCAATGTTACTCCTATTTTCCAGTTGCGTGTATGCGTCCCTGAACTGTTGCAGATCAAATTGCCGCCCTATAACAGGCGTTATTACATGCTGTTCTATCAATGTTTGGCAGGCATCCCAAAGTTCCCTGGCATAACTTTCGTCGTCCTTCAACAACCGGTTAATATCCAGGCTGATAAACGTCTGGTTGTTGGAGAACTTACTGAGATCAATCTTGTTGGCCGATTTAATGCCGGTCATTGACAGCTCCACATACCTTCCCCGTTTACCCAGGCAGTTAATGCCTTTTTGGATGTTTTCACCTCCCAGGGTATTGATCAATACGTCCACCCCTCTTCCGGCAGTGATCTTTTTCACCTCTTCTTCAAAATCCTGCTCCAGATAGTTTATTACATGACTGACACCTAACTTTCTCAGGTAATTAAGTTTTAATTCACTTCCGGCTGTGGCGATCACGCTGGCACCTGTATGAAGCGCCATTTGTATGGCAATCAATCCGGTTCCACCGGTAGCGCTCTGGACAAGTATCGTTTCTCCGGACCTCAGGCCCGCCCTTCTAAATGCTTCCACCACTGTCATGGAGACAGCAGGCATGGCACATGCCTCCGAAAAAGAAAGTTTCTCAGGCTTGGGCAGGAGCTGCCCGCAGTCAACTGTTACATGGGTTGCATGCATTCCCAGGCCTTTATTTCCGGCAACCAACACTTCATCGCCTACACGAAAGGTTGTAACACCATGACCAGTTTCCTTAACAATCCCCGCAGCTTCAAAGCCCGGTGTAAAGGGATAAGGAGGCATACTAGGATACAACCCCTTAACGCATAACAGGTCCCCAAAATTCAATGCAAAACTTTTTACTTCTACCAGTACTTCTCCTGCGCGGGGAGCCATCGGTTCAAATGGCATCAGCTGTATATCGGCAACAGTACCCGGCGCCTGTAGCAACAATCTCTTTCCTGCGCCGCCAGCAACACCGGTATGCTGTGCTGTTATTCCTGCCGGCTCCGACGCCTGTTGCCGGTACGGGCCACTTACCGCCTGCGGATTGCTGTCTCTGAAGCTGGCAGCATATTCAAGTTTCAGGTATGCTGCAAATTGATTAATAGTTGGATAATCAAACAGGATAGTGGTCGGTATAGCGGTTTGCAAGGCTTCGTTCAGCTCCTTGATCAGATTCAGTCCCAGTATTGAATCGATACCGTATTCAAACAACGGTGTATCGGGGTCAACCTGGGCAGGCTGCAACTTCAACACCTTACATACGATCATGATAAGCAATTCCCTAATCCTGCTATCCAGGTCCGCTGCTGTATGCATATGATCACCGGCAGTATCTGTGGCCGGTGTCACAGTAGGTGCCACCTGGCATGCATTTGTATTGGCAGCATATTGGGGCACGGTATTCATTGGAATGACGGCAAAGTCTCTGATAGTCAGCAATACCTCACCATCTTCATTTAAGATGTCCAGGTCAAAGTTGTTGAAAGTATGTGCAACGCCATTCCCATTCGCCTTTCTGGCGTAACACCAGATGTCTCCTGGCAGTTCCCTGTAGATATTCACTTCTCTTATGCTATAAGGCAACGGTAACCTTTGCGTTTCGTTTTCTGTGCACAGACAAACACAAGTTTGCAGCGCGCTGTCCAGCATCCCCGGGGTAAGTACGAAAGACGGGCTTGGAGGAAGCGTTATTTTCGAGAGCGCTTCCGTTTCATTAAAATAAAGTGTGGTTATTCCCTGAAAACTATCTCCATAATGAAGTCCTTTTTCGGAGAACCAGTTGTAACATTCTCTCTTCTGCATAACGCGGGGCAACCGTCTTCTGATAATCTCCGGATCGTGGCTTCCCGGCAACGACAACATTGCGGTGCCTATGCGGCCCTGGCTATGCATTTCTTCTCCATGGCCATTGGTGCGGAGAACCTGGTAGCACCACTCAGTTCCCGTCCGGGTGAGTACAGTATCTACCTTCGCCCCTACTCCGTTGATCGTCATTGGCCGCATCCAGACAATATCCTTTAACTGGGTGATCTGCCTGCCTGTCGTATGGGAAGCGGCTTCACGGGCAAGTTCCAGATAGGCTGCTCCCGGAAATATCTTTTCCCCCAGCACGATATGATCTGTCAAAAAAGTCTCCTGACCGGAATATACGTTGGTATATCGTTGTTGCTGACTTATCTCCGTTTTAGGGTAATCTGCCCGGGAAGGTTCCGCAGATGGCGCGGTTTCGTCGTACCAGTAAGATTCTCTCGCAAAAGAATACGCAGGCAGTCCCACCTTGGCGGGCAATTTGCCGTCATACAGCAAATGCCAGTTGAAATCACCACCTTTTACCCATAACCGGGCGAGCGACTTCAGTTCTTTCGCTTTAAGCGCCGCCTCGATATAGGCCTTTCCCGCTATCCCTTCCAACAAAAAGTCTATTTTGTCTTTTCTTACGTTACCAGTGAAAATTTCGCCCGTGCCTCCTGTAATGTATCCTTCCAGTCGGGTCAACAGCTCTTCCCGGCTTTTTACGACAAATGCAAGCCTTTCTACCAGCGCGGCTCTCCCTGTCTGCAGTGTAAAGCCGATTTCATGAAGCTCCAGATGAGGATAGTCTTTCAAGTGCTGTAACAAGTTGCCGGCCATTTCCCTCAGCCTGTCGGGATGCTGCGCAGACAGGACAATGATGGCTGGCGATGTATTGGCAACAGTCACATGCCTGGCTGGATATTCTTCGATCACCATATGCGCATTGGTACCGCTAAAGCCAAAGCTGTTGATAGCAGCCCGGCGTAGGCCAGGGTGTTGTATCACCCAGTCTTTCAGACTGGTGTTAATGTAAAATGGTGTCTGTTCAAGTGAAATATGTTCGTTCAGCGTTGTATAATGAATCGTTGGGGGTATCTGCTTATGTTTTAATGCCTGCACCACTTTTATAACACTGGCCACTCCCGCTGCCGCCAGTGAATGCCCTATATTAGACTTAACACTTCCCAAACCACAGAAGCCGGTTTTGCTGGTGTAGGTTTTGAAAGCTTCCTTTAACGCCTTCACCTCGATAGGATCGCCCAGTTTAGTACCGGTACCATGAGCTTCTACATAGGTAATGGTTTCGGGATGAATTTTAAATTTATCATATACATGTCGTTGTAATGCGGTCTGCGACTTGTCACTTGGCGCCATAATGCCGTTGGTAGCACCATCCTGGTTCACAGCCCAGCCTTTTATCACTCCATGTATTCTGTCTCCGTCTTTTTCTGCCTGGTCCAGTCTTTTCAATAACACCACACCTATTGCTTCCGCAGGCACAAAGCCGTCGGCCTGCTGGTCAAATGTTTTACATTTCCCCTCCGGACTTAACATGCCTGCCTTACTGGTCATGATATGCATATCCGGAGTTGTCAGCACACAAACGCCGCCGGCAAATGCCATGTCACAGTTACCCAGCAACAAGCCGTCACACGCATGTGCAATAGCGACTAAAGAGCTGGAACAAGCAGTATCTATTGACAGGCTGGGCCCTTTCAGATTAAGCAGGTATGCAATGCGCGCGCTTAAAATAGCACTGCTGTTACCAGTCAACAGATATGCCAGGTCATTATTGCTGAACCCTATTCTTTTATGATAGTCACCATAGCCAGCGCCTATGTATACCCCGCAAGCCCGGTTTGCCAGCTGTTTGGGGTCATATCCCGCGTCCTCAATGGTTTTCCAGCATTCTTCGAGGAAGAGCCGCTGTTGCGGGTCCATAAATGTTGCTTCCTTAGGAGAAATATTGAAGAACAGGGGATCAAACCGGTCAATATCATCGAGTATCCCCATCCACCTGCTGTAAGACATGCCGCTTTCAGCAGGGTCCGGATGATAATAAGACGACTGCCGCCATCTTTCCTCCGGCACTTCTGTCACCATATCCTTGCCTGCTTTCAGATGTTCCCAAAAAATATCAGCGCTGGCAGCGCCCGGCATTCTGGCGGACATACCAATGATGGCAATATCACTTGTTACCACGACGGGTTGAGATTTTGGTGTTTCCTGTTTATCCTGCCGGCCTGCTATCGGAGAAGTTTCCGGGAGAGCGGGCGTATCGGGGATAGTTGAAGGGTTGGCAGCATGTGGCGGCAGCGTTGAAATATAAGCTGCCAGTTCTCTCAGCGTCGGGTAATTATAAAGATCAGTCGCTTCTATATGAAGTCCCAGTTGCTCGTTCATGTTTTTCACCAATTCCACGCCAATAATGGAATCGAGCCCCATATCAATGAGCTTCTCATCGTCATTGATTTGCTCCGGAGCTATATACAAAGCATCTGCCAACAGCTGTCTCAATATTTCCGGTATTTCGTTTTTAACTGCTGTCTGTCGTGAGGAAATATATTGTTCGTCTGCTTGTTCTTTCTCCGGTACTGCCACTGCGTTCGGTAGCTGACTGTATATGTAAGCGCCTAACGTGTTTAAAGTGGGATAATTATAAAGATCTGTAACACTGATATCCGTATGAAAACAATTATTTACTTTTTGTAGCAACTCTACACCAATAATGGAATCCAGTCCCAGATCAATAAACTTTTCATCTCTATCAAACTGTGTGCTTTCTATATATAACGCATCAGCCAGCAGAGACGACAGTTGCTGTAACACCTGTGGCGCATCGTAAATTTTTTCTGTTATCATATCCTGTTCAGATGTTAGTGTAATAATTGGCCGAGCCATAGCTTGTTCTTTTTCAGTTACCAGTGGTTCCAGGCTAATCCTGGCGGCAGCAGCAGTAACGGCTGCTCGTTGTACATGTCCTGGCGGAGCCAGTACAATCCTGTTTTGCTTCTGTTGCGGCGGACCCGGCTCCTGTTTATTGGCATGCAGTCTAAGGTTATACCAGTAGCGCTTTTGTTCAAAAGGATATGTGGGCAGGCTGATCTGTCGCGGCTTGTGGCCTGCCGAATAAAGCTCCTGCCAGTTAATAGTTGCTCCCTTCACCCATGACTGGCCGGCCATTGCCAGGTCCTGTATTGATAACATCCCGGCCGCCACGCTTTCTTCCTTTTCTTTACGGCAGTTATCGTGATAATATTCTCCGGGTTCACCGGATATATATTTTTCCAGTTGGGCCAATAACGACGGGACATCTTTCACCACCACTGCCAGGCGTTCGTCCATGGCTTCTCTTCCGGTCTGCAACGTATACCCGACATCATGCAGGCTGATGCCTTCCGCCTTTGCCAGGTAAGCATGTAAACGTTGAGCGTATGCCTGTAACCGGCCTCTGTTGCGCGCTGACAGCACAAACAATACAGCTCCGGACACCTTGCCCGCTGGCCGGCGGTCCGTGTACTCAGACACGATAAGATGCGCATTACTTCCTCCTGCCCCAAAGCTGCTGATACCAGCAAGCCGTAAGGACCCTGAGCCCGATGCCCAGGGCGCTAGTACCTGCTGTACTTTAAAAGGGCTGCCCTCAAAATCGATATGAGGATTCAATGTTTGCGAATGCAACGAAGGTACCAGCTGACGATGACGAAGCTGCAACAGCACTTTCGTTAAGCCAGACACCCCTGCGGCCGATTCACAATGACCGATATTAGACTTGACAGACCCGATGCTACAGTATTGTTTTTTCCCCGTTTCAAATGCGCGCGACAAACCTGCTATTTCAACAGGGTCTCCCAGACTGGTGCCCGTGCCGTGGGCTTCCACATAACTGATCTGTTCTGCGGACACGCCGGCCTCGTTCATCGCCGCCATGATCACGCTGCTCTGCGCCTTCGGATTAGGTACTGTATAACCATTCGTTTTGCCGCCATGATTAATGCTGCTGCCACGTACCACACCATAGATCTGGTCTCCGTCCGCTTCCGCATCAGACAGGCGTTTTAACAAAACCACGCCTACCCCTTCTGATGGCACATATCCTTCGCCCCCTTCCCCAAAGCTGGCACACCGGCCCTGGCTGGAAACAAAACCGCCTTCGCTCAGCATCAGGTATTTATGCGGATGTACCGTTACATTCACCCCGCCGGCAATCACCAGCGCCGCATCTCCGCTTTGCAGCGCACGACAGCCCAGGTGGATTGCCGTCAATGACGAAGAACACATCGTGTCGACAGACATACTGGCGCCATGCAGATTCAGAAAATAAGATACCCGGTTGGCTATATTGGCAGGGTTGCCTGCAATGTTTACCGGATTACCTTTTAAACTTTCCTCAACGCCATACAACTGGTATTCTTCATACATCACGCCTGCATAAACGCTGACAAGTCCATCCAGCAACCGGAGCCGGCTGCGGGTATAACCGCCATCCTCCAGCGCTTCCCATACGGCTTCCAGGAACAGGCGCTCCTGTGGGTCCATATAATGCGCTTCCCGTGGGGAAATATTAAAAAACAAAGGATCGAATTTATCCACGTCTGCCACAAAACCGCCCCACTTGCTATAACTCTTACCCGCCTTGCCTTTTTGGGGATCGTAACATGCTTCCATGTCCCAGCGGTCTGCCGGCACCTCCGTGATGCAGTCTCGTCCTGCTTTCAGGTTATCCCAGAATTCACCGATATTGCGGGCGCCGGGATAACGGCCGCTCAAGCCCACAATGGCTATGTCTTTTGAGCCGGCTGCCCGACTAACAGACGGCGATGTAGCCAAAGGCGTCACTGGCAATTCTTCGCGGGAATTGACGACACCCGTTAATGCTGACAGCTTCGCTGCATGATGTGCGGCAAAATAATCGGCCAGCTCTCTCAGTGTCTGGTACTCAAAAAACAATGTCCTCGGCAGTTTCCCGAAAGATGCCTCCAGACGGTTGGTCAGTTTGTGGATCAACACAGAATCAATACCATATTGCTCAAAAGCCGCATCAGGATCTAATTTCAACAAAGGCAGCTTCAGTTCTTCGCT